>NZ_JAGSYF010000003.1 GCF_025685645.1 Edaphobacter bradus | reverse complement strand
CTGGCTTCCTGGGTGGCCTGAGATGCCTGCCGAGTTCGTGGATCTACTGCCGGAGTAGTGGGTGGTGGGGTATTTTTGTGGGACTTAGGCGACAGTCTGGAGGAGGGGTTCTGGCTCTCGGTCTGGGCTGCTGGGCTTGGGTTAGGGGATGGGTTCTCTCTATATAGCTGGGTTCTCTTGCTCGTAGGGGTTGTGGGACAGGAACTCTTCCTACGCCCGCGCCTCCTCCCTGCCACCCGTTCAAAAAGGCGCCTGGGTGGGCCTTTGGAGAACACACCGAACACTGACACACTCTCCTCCCAAAAAGGAGAACAACACCCTGCCTATCCAACCACCCTGGACCAACCCCGCTTCACAGCGCCGCTGCCACGGCAAGCGCCGCTATCCTTCCATCACTCTGGCCGAGACCGCCGCCGAAAAAGCCAGCTACAAGACCGGAGAGCTCATCCTCGCCTACCAGTGCTATGACTGCCTCAGGTTCCATATCGGACACGCCGATGCGTCACAGAAGATCGTCCGCAAACCAACTTCACACATGCGCGTTTAGCATTACCAATCCCAGTGACTACAACACCCGCCTGAACTGACCGACTAGGGATGACTGCTGAGAGTCGTTGCCGAACCCAGATCCCAAAGCGAAGGCAGCTATGCAAGACTATCCATCTCATGGATGGTGAAGACATGAACAACCGCCTATCTCAAGCACAATCCGCACGAGGCAGGACGCGCCCCGGCCTGACAGAAAGACACACACTAAAGGAAATAACGGTGAGTCTGCATCCCGTGCTGCTTAAAAGCAGCTTTACCGCGATACGCTATAAACGTGCAGATCGCCGTTGGCCATCAAAGAATACTGCAAGCTCCTCGAACTCTGATACCAGCTTCGCTTTCTCCATGTCGATGGTAATCATATCTGGCTTGTCAGGTCATTCAAAGGACGACTGGCTTCGCAACGGACATAGCAACTCGGAGCACTTTATCCAGTTGGATTGCAGGCTCACCGCTCAATATGATGCCCAACTCCATCCGGGAGCGAAGGCTCGAAGCTGTCATATTGGCGCTACCAAGATAGCCACGCCTTCCCTTGTCGATGGTGAGTGCCTTGAAGTGGAACGTTTCCGTCCCTCTGTCCGACTGCTCATACCAAGAGAAAACGTTATAGCTGGAACGCTTTTCGATTCGTTTCAATGCGGTGCGGACATCAAAAGGCAGGTCGTTCTCAAAGCGACCGAGAATTGAGACTGCTACACCTCCTTTGAGACGCTTTGCCAAAATGCCAACTAGCTCGTCGCTCGTCGCCGCATCCCAAAAAGGTGAAGCGATGACGATTGTTTTGTCCGCCGTGGCTATCAAGTCAAGTAGGGCACTCCGAAGGTCGATACAAACTCCACGGATAACGTGATTTGCCGCGGGCGGAAGGCTAGGCGGCGTGGAAACACAAATCTGCGAGTCGGAATGTTGTGTCACTGAACTAGAAGTATCCACACCGATACGTATAGCTTGTCGCAGTTCTTCGGTCGTCGCGAGTCGACTGCGATCTAGCGAGAGGGCTTCGGTGGGTCCACTTAGGACGCCAATGTCCCTCAGAGCGGATATCGCCAAGAGCGCTTCATCTCTTGACAATGGCTTGCCCGAGCCTGCGACCAGCGCCTTGATTGCCCTATCGAGGCCCGTCCGTGGCGGGTTCATTCGAACAAGAGCATCCTCTACGCAGTCAAGCAGCCACATATGGGAACGGACGGTTTGAATGTAGCGCTTCACGGTCGCGACATCGTCTCCCAGTATCCGGTTACGCGATAATCGGATGCGACATCGACCCACGGTGAATGTCCGCCCATAAGGAACGACCGACTCAAGCCGTGGTTGAAGACTCTGCACGCGATCTCCGGCGAGTGCAGACAACCATGACATGCTCCTGTGTGGTCTGCGCAATCCGGGTCGTAGAGACACTCCACCGACTCATTCGCCATGGTCTCTAGAAAAGCAGCGAGGTGGTCTCGCACAAGCGTGGCTACCCCCCCGAGCTTGAAAGTGTTTGAGTTGTCGTACACCACAAAACCCAACATCGGTAGAAAGACATACTCCGCGACGGAGGTCCGATCGATGCCAGCATAACGCGTGATCGCTCGCATGGCCGCATGAGAAAAGCTATGGATAAGCCCAAAGACCAGTCGCCGAACTTCCCACTGCCAAATTGAGTCATAGTAACGGTCATGATCTATCGGTTCCAGCGCCTGCATGATCCTTGCAATCGTCGGGATGTCCGAAGAGGGTAACCTAATCCCATTTACCTCAAGCCACGCAAGCACCCTGCAGGCATCAAGGGAAATGAAGATCCCCTCATGCTCCGCCTCACGGGCAGGAATTGGAATCGTGCCAACCAATTCGGGCCGCGCCAGCCTTTGGGCGGCGTCTTTCTGAAGGGACGGAAAGGCCCGCACTTCAACTGGAAGATCTTGTGCTCCCAGTTCTTCATAAGTCGGATTGAAATCACGGCGGGTATAACCGACGGTTGCTGAAATGATCGGAAGATCTTCCACGTATTGAAGCTCCGCAATCCCAAGCGAGTTCTTTAATCGCGCAATCTCGAGACGCAGAAGGTCCGAGAGTCCACCATCTCGCTCGGCCCTATCTTCTGCTGGAAGCGAGGTCACGGTCGTGCGGAAGGCCAGGCTCTCGCGGATACCCTTTTCCAATTCTGGAGGAACGGACGGGAAGAACCCGGCCACTTTTGGGGGAGCCGCTTGTGCCTTCCCGGTCACGATCTCCGCGATCCGACTCATGATCCTCACTTCCTCTGAGTGATCACCAATGCTCTTCGCCAGCTTCAGCTTCTCGGACAAGGCCATGATGGTGTCCGACACAGAGAAGTCGGCGTCAGGCCGTAGGTTCTGCGGAAGCATTTTATAGAGCACAGTGGACATTTCATCTTCTCCACTGTTCAGTTTCGGCTTATCCAGTCGCAGAACTGACATGCTAAAGGGATAGTACGCATCACTTGCGCTATATCTCGCCAGTCGCATCGCAATCTCTTGAACTATCGTTTTCCCACCATCCTTGGCTTCCTCAAATTGAGGGCCGCGCATCAGACGCCTTAGACAGCGGTGACAACGAGCCGTGAGCCTGTCGCGAGCTTCCGCGTTGCACTTGCGACACAAGACTTTCATGTCTTTCACACGGTCAGATTTTCCGGGGATATAAAGGTTTGCAGAGGTATTGCACTCGGGACAGCGTATCGGGTGCTTCGTCGGTTCTATGCGACCGCTTTCAGTGTTTCGTTTGGTTGCAGGCAGCCACTCAGTAATCGGAACTAGCTCGCCGCAACCATGCACGAAGACAAATGGAATCTGATGAACTCGAAGTCCACCGCAGTTGGGACAAGTGAGCTTACTCGAGTAGTCCACGCGCTTTTCAAAGATCAGCTGCCCACAACGTTGACAGATCAATGCCGCGTCGAGCACTGTCGCCTCTACCGACTCTGGCATGCCGACCGTATAGCGTGTACTCTCGTGCTTGCGATTTGGGAAGGTAGGATCGATTCGCCCACCTCGCCGGGACCAACGGGCAAACGACTCCTCCATCTCGTTGAGTAATGTCGACTTCTTGTCCTCGTCCCAAATCGACGAAAACCGGATTGCGCCCAACTGCACGATTGCAAGTCCGTCTTCCCAATCTACAGTACGACTTGGGAGGTAATTGAAGAGCAGCTGTGACACTCCTCGTTGCATGAAGGGGAGCCGTTCGATCTCGGAATCGGCCGTGGAATCGGGCTCGAAAGTTCTTCTAGGCATCCATCAGCCTCCTAAGGATTTTCGCCTCCGTTGAGTTCGCAACCCTAATGAAGGCGGGTTCGTCCACATCTCGCAAACTGTTCATTGCCTCAAGTTGCATGTTGAGGGCATTCACCCTTCCATGATGTTTTGGGGCGTTCACAATCGAACTGAAAGCATTCTTTACCCCAATGCTAAGACGCTCGTTGTACGTAGCCGAAGAAGGCGCGTGCCTCACCCCATAGGCTTCTTGCATCCAGCTGACGATCGCATCCTGAGTCAGAGATGCGGCCTCCTGACCGCCATGAGCCTCGCGAACGGCCTCTACGGTAGCCAGAGGGCGCCCGATTTCGGCGGACGCGACTCCCATGAGATAACCGCATAGCAAACCCGGAAGAGTCCTTCGCATTGCCGGTTCGGGCCAGCGCGTTACGGCCGCCGGATCCACTAGCCGGTCCAAATACTGATGGAACTTTGCAAAACGATCGAAGATGCTGCGGTCTCTTTCGCTTTGGGGCGTGGGTACGAAAATCGATATGCCTGGAAACCTTCTTCCTACACGAGCCGAAGCCTGAATGTATTCAGCTACCAGTCGTGTAAATCCCGCGAACAGAATTACATTAAATCGATCTACGTCAACGCCGTGCCCGATGATGTTTGTGGTGACAATGCCCCTTGTCCGACTCGCTGGATCACTTTCGCTTGTCATCGTCTTCAGAGCATCGATACTTTCAATCATCTTGGAGACGTCAACTCCTCCATTGAACATCTCAACGAGCAATTCACCATGTCTGGGGGAACTGTGCTGAAGATCACTATGCACGCGAGATTCGATTGCCTCGGCAACCTGGTCGGATCCCTTTCTCGTTAGAACATACGTGAGCGCAAGTTCATACAGGAAGAAAAGGTCTCTCTTGTCCTCCTCCGATAGGTGAGCAAGCTCATAACGGGACCCGCGACCGGCCGGATCATCGACAACAGCTTCACGCGCCCGTTGCACCTGCTGGTAAAAGATGGCCAACGCCTTTGTAACGGACGGTGTATGCTTCCTGCCCACACCGAGCAAGCCAATGAAAATGCGGCCGGTACGGTCTTCACTTGCTCTGTAGTAGAAAGAGCTCTCCGACTCGGTGCCGTGAGCCGGAAATTGACGGGAGCCGCTTAGATAGAGCTCCCATGCCTGACGCCTGAAATCCTGAATCGTCGCCGTCGCACCAACGATCTTCCAAGGGCGAGCGCGATAGCTCCTCTGGAGCGCAATCACCCCTGTTTCGTAGTGGGAATCGAAAGTTCCCAGCTCCTCATTCAGGAGGTGGAGCTCGTCTTGAACCAAGAGGGCTGGCGATGGATCATAAAATGGGCCGTAGAACACAGGGCTGCCTGAACAGGTTTCTGGATGTCCCCCTCTCGAAAATTCTCGCGCCGCCTCGCAGATCTCATTCGACTTTCGAAAACTGGCTCCATGCGCACCGCAAACAAGATCAAATCTCCCAAAAATGTTAGAGAATCGATGATTCTGTCCGAGAAGAGCTAGCTTATCGACGGTGGAAACAATGATGGTCGGGATGAATCGGTAAATATCCTGATCTGTTACGTAAACTGGGAGTCTCTCGCCAAAAGAGAAGCAGTCTCGGTTCGTGCAACGATGCTCGATCAACCAAAGAGAGCTGTTATAGCGCATCTCGATCTCGGATGAAGAACAGTATGGGCAAGAAAAGATTCGCTGGAATTTAGAATCAACTCCGTCGCGTTGTAGTTTTTGGTGTAAATCTGGCGAAATTTTATTCGGCGTGACTGTTCCTCCCACCAGATATCCGATGCTGAAGCGCGCGCCCTTGAGCTTAGCGTCTTTTCGGACCTGGTCGGCAGCGGCTAGAGCCTGAGCCAACCGTTGGAGCTGTTGGAAGGTGAGCAAGCGGAGTGGGAATCGAACAAACGCCGTGTTGCCGAACGTCTTGCCTCGTAGCCGGTCAAAGAAGGCCTGCCAAAGCATAAGGCCCAGGAATGCTTCCGTCTTACCACCGCCTGCCGCGAAATACAGAAGCTCCACTAGCCCGTCATCTTTGGAAGCCAGCCCTCCGTACTCTCGGGAAGCGAGCTCAGGTAGTTGAGACACGATGAAGCCTAGTTGGAAAAGACGCCACTTCGTATGAGTCTTGTTCGCTCTCCCCATCGCATTGTTCAAGAGGAGAAACGCCGTCAGAATGTCCGGATATTTGGGGTCACTTAATAGCTCGAAGCCACGTTTGAAGCGCACAATTTCCTTATTGAAGTCCTCAGCGGCTTTGATCGCATCGCCCTCTTCGGTTCCGACCAGGGAGCCAATCTTCTCCGTCCAGTCCTTATCACGGTAGGTTTCCATGTGGCCAAGGAGAGCTTTCAGACTGGGGAGCGGCTGTTGGCTCATCGTGGCGAAGCTGGGATCCACATCGGAGAACTCCCGAGCCTCAAGCCGAGGGGTCTCTGCGATTGGAACGCTTTCCGCAGACAGTTCTACAAAACCTTCGAAAGTTGCACTTTCTACCTGTGAATTGATTCCTACTCCCGGCATCCGCCGGTCGTATCGGAAACTCTCGGGAAGCTCTTGAAAGATAGTCGGCTGATGAACACCTTCTGGAAGTCGTACGCAAAGCTTCACGCCATAGACATTCGGATCGACGTAATCTGCCTGCGAAACCTTCGGCGTTTCTGCGTCATTGACGACACGTACTGCAAGGCGCCACAGCTTCGGGTCAGTAGGCACTCGGATCAGACGGGCGTCAACGAGTACCTTCCACGGTGATAGATGAGAACCTCTCGAGGCCCTCAAGAGTGCGGTCGCGAAAGCTTCGGACGTCGCAACATCTGCTTCGTGCAGATAGACCGGACGCCTCGCAGTATGAATGCCAACAACCAACTGTTCAGGCAACGGGCGAACGGATTCTGAGACATCGACCCTGGCCTTCCTCTTGTCCAAGAGCTCTCTCACCAAGAACCGAACACTGAATCTGGGAAGGACGAAGCGTTGCCAGACGTCAACTATCGATTGAGCCTTCTGTGTTTCCAGCAGCCCATCGATCTTTTGGCGGCTCCAAATGCCATGACGTTTCTGCTCCTCCAAAGAAGGCAGCGTCCGTAGAAAGATCGCGCTTTCTACCGACACAGAAATATGGTCTAACTTTGCCAACTCAGCAGCTGAAACCATACATTCAAGGCCCAGAGAGCTCATCGTGAACGAAGAATCCCGAGGCAGGTCGATCGCTCCGTCGATGTCTTGTTCATCCGCCATGGCATTCGCAACTTCCTCGGAACGCGGCGTCAGAAAGCCAGAGAGAATGTGATCCATAGGCCGGCTATGCACGAGCCTTTCACTTTCTGAATCGAGGCCCTTAGCGCGCCCTCGAATGTCTTCTGAAAGCAGTAAGGCGAATCTATTGAAGGTTTGGTCGTCAATCATGTTCTTCAATCCCCAATGGAATTAGGTTGTCGACAATCGCGACGCGAGCTGCCTCAAGGAGAGCTCGCGTCTCAATGCCCCAGTCTTTCTCTAATCGAGCTACCGTCCTAGGCTCGAGCCGGCCTAGATATGCGCCCCGAATAGCTGCTGTAAGCTGACGTCCAACGAGGCGATGCTTCTTGCGAAGGTCCTGGATCCCTGTAAACCATTCAACGAGGATTTCGTTTGGCAGAAGTATCCCGAGAGCGCTCGCGAATGCGAGGAAAGTGTCCTCGCGTTCCGGCACGCCGCAATCCTCGATGGTTCGATGTGGTATCCAACTACGAATAGTAGGCAGGTCTATATCGTGGCCAAGCATGCTCAAGCCTCTTCGGACTTCTGCAGGGTTGATAGGCCTCTCCAAACCTAGAGCTTGAACAGACTGGAGCCAAAGCCTTCGTTTCAAACTGAACTCTGCGAGGGATGTCTCATCAAGTAGGTCGAGGAGTGCCTCGGAAAATGCTTCTCTCTCCCCCTCCTTGAGAAGGACAACTTGATCGCCTATTTGTAGATCTCTTGCAGCTACTGTTTGTAAACGAAGTTTCTTTCTGCTAAGGACTTCCATGCGTGCTTTTGCTGTGAATTGCTGGTGCGATCCGTCAGTGAAGAACGCGATGACGTGGCTCGCGGACTGCATGTGCTCAACCGATTGGCTCCCGATCTGAGGTCGATTCCGAGACTCCCCGAATAGGCCCCCTACCGATAAAGCGTCCGCATGTACTGCGGCGTGTATCTCAAGTCGCGACGTGAGTAGCTTTAGCTTAGCCGTGATCTCGGCCGGCAAGTTGGGAAGAGAGAGATACTTCTTCTCGAGGTCCCACACTGCCACTCTGGCCTCCACCGGATCCAGAATCATGAGCGCCTCCGAGGCTCCGCTGGCAAAGACGACGTCAATTGAACGGGTGCCGAAGTATCCGGCACAGACACACCTATCGAATTGCGTCTTTGGCCATGGCGCAAATATGGACTGAATCGTAATGCCTAAATCGACAAGATCTCTTGTGCTAACGTCCAGGTATTTTGCAAATTGACACTGCAGTTCTGCCACCGCAATTTCTGAACGGACTGCAACAAGGAGCGATCCGGACCCTCCCTTGTGTAGGACAGCGTCGATTACCGCATCTCGGCGCTCACTACGAAGTCCAGAGTTTTCAGCTTCAACGGCGATCAGATTATTAGCTTGGCTGAGCAATTCGAGCTCGTCTGAACCGCTCGGTCGCCCTGTCAATTCTCCGAACAGTGCGGTGAAAGCAGACGCCTCGTAAGGAGTGCCATCGGATAGTGACTGTCTTGTAGCCCACCACGACCTCAATGCTTGCGAGGCCAAGCGCGCCAGTAGCAGAGACTTCTCAGAAAGACCTTCAGTGGCAAGAGCGAATTGTCTGTCAGCCAAGGCTCGGTCCTTGCCAATTGTGATTACCTCTACGTCTGGATACCTTGGAAGCGTAGAAAGAGTGTCGATTGGTATAGCTCCGAATGTGCCATCCTCAATCGCTGCGAAATCGGCCGGGCTTGATCCGATGATCAAGACCGGAAGTGTATGAGTGGACTCCCGCAGAAAGAATGAGATTGCATCGGCTAGGTGTCTGCCACCAATCTGCTGGATATTCACGAGCACGATGTCCACATGCCCGAAAGCTCTGACCTGTTGGCGCGTAATTTCTGTCCGTGCCGGGACCAAGACACGTGGCTTGGGTAGGTTCCTGGGTGCAAATCGTCCAATCACTTTTCGGTTTCCCGCTTTGATCTCGCCGCTAGCAGAGACTCGATCGATCGATATATAGGATTGAGCGGGGAGAACGAGTGATGAGAATCGTTGTCGACGGCGATCTACAGCTTGCTCCCAATCCGCAAATGAGTCTTTCCCAAGAGGAGTGTTCTCGTGCAGACGCTTCGTTCTCGCTTTTTTTCGAGCATCACTCGCTGTCTGAACTGAGTAGAAACTCCGCGAAAGGAGTTCATTCTCAGCATGCAGGAAAGGGTAGATACCAATGCGAGGGGTTAGAGGCAGTACTGAAACCTTGCCAGGCCAGCGCAAGTGCAAGTGCGATGCGATAAGCGGATAGGTCGGGATGTGCTTCCACGCTGAAAGGATTCCCCTCCGGCCGCCCATTTTGACGGTTTGCTCTATCGCGTCCAGAAGAGGAAGGAGATCCGAATCGCTGGACCCCAGCCCATCCTCAATGGGAGACGCGAGAACCCGCACTGCATCGCTCGAAGTGGCGGAGGCCAGCTCTTGAAGGATTCCACCGCCGTTTTTAGACTCCGATGAATGCATCTGCAATCGTTACAGCTCCATCCAGGTCACCTTGTAACAGCTTCTCGACTGCATTTTCGTAGGACTCGATCGCGCCTGTACAACTGGGAGGTCGAGGGAGTTCTAGCGCGTTTATATCGCTCGGTTCAAGCTTTGGTAGTCCATCCGCATACCGTCGAACGATCTCCTGATATTGATCACGTACCGGCGTGGATAAAAGAGATAGGGCCCAGGCTCTTTGCTGCTGGGCGCCCATAGTCTCATTCGTTACGATCGTATATAGAGTATTTGTGGCAGCAAGCCCTCGCATTGCTCGGAAGGATATCCACGGTCCCACCTTCGACATTCCTGACAAAAAACCTAGGGCATTAGTATTGACATCCGGAACGACGTACCAGAATTCGCGATTTCGAAGCTTGTAGCCTTGCAGATTGCATGTGCTCTTTCCATACTCGATGTAATCCTGCACCGATTTCGATCGCATGGCTGTTTTGTTTGGAGAGAACATCCAGATCCGTTCGTTGGCTCGGAGTAGCTTAGTCCAAACGCTTCGCGAAAGGCGATCGCTTTGAAGGTGCTTCGCCTTCGAGACCACCGGTTGAACTGAGGAGAGCGGTAGTCGCAATTCCACACGTTCGGATTCCGTAAGTAGAAAATATTGAGCGTCCCCCGTTACGCAACCGATGCGCAGGCTGAAAAGTTTCGAGAAACTCGATGTTTCCCGCGCGGATGTGGTTTTTTTCCGCGGCTCCGTCGCCACCTGCCTCACCGGTTGATTGAGGTCTCGGATCAGAGCGGGTGCGTCCAAATGTGTCTTGCTAACGGAGTGTCTTCCCTCGCTTCTGTACCGTTGTGCGATTAACACGACACAGCCTTCCTGGACGCCGGGAAAGAGAGGTTTCAAGCAGCGATGCACAGCTACACTCGCGAAGCTAAGGTTTACGGTCTCCCGAAGCGGTTTCGCATACGAGGCGTACTCCCATGCAGCCGGAAGCACGAATGCCAAACTGCCGCCTTCGGACAAAAGCCGAATCGATGCCGAAAGAAAAGCAGCCCAGTAATTGGAGCTGAGAGAGAAGGTGGGGTCCTTCTTATCAAAGTCTTTTAGCTTCGCTTGTAGTTTTGGGTGGAGCCGCCGAATAGCCACGTATGGCGGATTGGCAATGATTCGAGAGAACCGTCCTTTAGCAGACCTAGACCAATCAAAGAAATCGACGCCTCGAATGGTCGTTGCCGATGAGTCCTCACGGCTCGATACGGGATCGATGTCTATTCCCACGATTCGTTGACGGGGAACACCACGCAGCCTCAGGATCCTCACAAAGGCACCAGGACCAATACATGGATCGAGCCATATCTCGTCCCCTATCGGATTTAACGCCTGCACCATCGCACCGGCGAGGTCGGGGGGGGTGTAAACCTTACAAGCGGATGGCGGCAGAGGAGTCACGTTGCGCGATAATTTCCCTTATCAGAAAGAAAACAAAGGCTTTATTGTTTATGTAAAGTAAGGATACTCTGTATTTTCCCGAGAGCAAAGCGTATTGCGAGTTCGCGCATCGCAAGATGCACTTTTCACCGCCCACCGGCGCTAAGGTCTAGGGGACACCTCATTCATCCGCGTTCGCGGCGACAGCTTTCTTTGGTGTGTGTCAGCGCATCATCGGCGCCACTCTGCTCGAGGATTAGGCCGAGCGCGGATCGAGCTGCCTCTTCATCGGAGTTCGGCCCTACCTGCGCAGGAATTTCCGAAACGTGCCACCTGGCAGCATTAGCCACGGCGCCTGACAGAACACTCCGCGCGAGCGAGCAAACCAGGACGTGCCCCAACCAACAGCGGTTGCCAGCGGCAATCTCACGTGGAGCTCGGATTGGTATCGGGACGTCTTAGGGCTGTATCTGAATCGCCGACATTCAACAGTTGATGGTGGCGCCGCTGTGCGGGCGATTCAGATACAGCGACTTGACTGATCGATTGCTGACCACGCTGTAAGTAGACAACGAGCTTCTTCGATGCGAAAGGAAAATCTATACTAACCCACCCATGACAACGCCAAGATTATGCCCCAGAGCCATTACCGCACCCCGCTTTTCCACAACGCCGCGTCCATTGTCGACCATGGTGCGGGAGAATCCGCCAATCTCCGACTTGCTCCATATATATCGAAGGCTCTCCAAACGTTGTCTGATCACGGTGTCGAATTCGAAGATCACCAACGTCTCACCCTTATCGTGGAAGAGGCCCTCGAGAGCCGGAGGCATTTCTTCGCCGCCGCTCTTCACGATCCTGACAAGGAAGAACTGGACCTGTTCTTTACGGACTTCATCGTCCGCTGCGTTCTCCCACACCGGGTGAGGTGCGACTGATGTTGCCGACTCTTCGCATCGCAATTAACCCGGCTGAGTACAGCCTGCTCAAACCGGGCCTCGACCTGCTCGCGAATAGGCTTGCCGATGCCCGCGCAGGTCGGTTTCACTATCGTCATCCCTGGCACAGGATCGACTTTCTTGATTCGAACATTTATCGGAATCGAGCCTTCGACGAGTCGATGGCCGCAAGGTTGATCGAGGTGCGAGCCAAGCTCTGGGATCTCCCGTCTTCGCGCCGGATCTATGTAAACTTTATCGACCTCAGCATCCTGGCGTTCGCTCTCCGCCAACTACGCGCCGCGGATACGTTGCTTCCCAAGGAAGACTTTCACACTACCGTCCCGGCACTTGCTCAAAAACTGGAAAGATTCCGGAAGCGAACGAAGCGCGGCACGATCAGTGCGCATGGAAAGCAGAGCTATGATGAGGCCGCAGCTCGTTGGAGGCGCTTCAGCGATTGGGCGCGGTATAACCCGCTCTACTCGAAGGTGCCTCGAAGAGGAACCCCATTCATTAAATATTTGTGGCGTGATAATCGTGTGCGAATGGCAGAGCTTATCAAGGTCGCCGTCAAGGAACGCTACGACTTTGACCTCAATGAAGTGCAGGTGAACCGGATTTGCCAACTGGTTATACCTAGTTTGCGGCGCGGCAGGCATGAATTGACCCTGAACACTGTACTGTCAGGTTCAGACGCGGCGAAGGACTTTCTGATCGCCTTCATCACGAAGCGGTTTGAACTCAAGAAGGGGCCCGATGCTCCGCTGACCTATTGGGAACAGTATTTCAAGAGGGCAGAACGTCTTGGGCAAGCCATGAAAAGACAGCAGCAGGCCGATCGAGGCGTTGCCGGCTCTCTACGTACGGATGGCACCGACGTTAGTACTGCGGATAAACCTCTAGCTAGCACCTCAGAGGAAGCCAAGCCGCAGCTTTCAATTCGTCTTACCGATCAGGAGATAGTCAAAGCGGTCAGCCTGTGGTTTGCGGAGAATGTCCATCCAACCTTTTGGCAGGACGTATGCGAAGAGGCACGACATCAGGTAATCCGTTCTCCGTGCTTATATCGGAAACATACGATATCGAAGTCCTTGCGTGATCTCATTCAGGAGGTTCGTCCCATCATCGATTCCAGTGAATCTCGTGAATGCACTAACGGTTATATAGATTGGCTGCTTGGATGGATGCTGGCACTTCGTTCTGACCTGAACTGCATCTTCAATCTGATTGGCGCCGGATATGCCGGGGCAATGAAATCGCGGCATAGTGCCAGCTATACCTTATAGTGACTGAGGAGCCGACGTTGGAACCATCCGTGCTTGACATCTTCATCTTGTCCTTGCTGGACCGTGGCTACGAGACCACCTATCACCTGCAACGGCAGGCCGGGTTATCTCTGGGTTCAACCGTGCCCGCTCTGCGCCGCCTCGAGGCACGGCGCCTGATTACGCGACAGGAGACTCTCACTCTTGGCGCCCGTCCCAAGCACAGCTTTGCACTAACCCCAGCGGGGAAGAAACTCGCTCGAAGCGGATGGAAGCCACTCTTCGATCCAGGACGCGCTGACGATCTTGACGCGATTCTTCGGATCGCGGAAATGGCTCGTGCCAATGGCGTGGAGTCTGCGGAAATCAGGGAGTTTCTGGAGCGTTCCAGTCGAACCCGTTTGGAGGCCGCACGGACGCAAGGCGATAGCTTGGCAGCAGACGAACCACAGAAGTACGTCACAACCAGAAGCCGGTGGAACCGGGCTCGACTCGAAGCCGAGGCTAAATTTCTCGCCGGCCTGGCGGAAGAGTACAAGAAGGTTGCAAAACGGCGACGGTAACGGCGCTTCCTGCTACTGTGTCTAATCCCGCCCAAAAGCCTGAAGTAGCCTTTTGATCCTTCCGCCGGTACGGTTCCTCCCTTGGCTAGGTCAAGCCCTCAGAATCAAATCGCCGCCCCGATGTTTTGGCAGAGACATGTTGCCGTGCTCTAGTGGATGGACCCGAGAGACGAGAGGGGAGCCTGCTGCTTACTCCGATCGCAAGAGCCGTGGCACAGACTACAGATCACCGAGACCACTTCACGTCCAATTTGCCCAGACTGCCGCGCACTGTTTGGTAGACGACCGGACATCCATAAGCTCGCGTTACATGGTCACAGACAGGATTCCAAAGCTTCACAATCCCACATGCTTTGGCAGAGCGAGCCGTGACCCGCAAGATTCAATACATGCAGCAAGGAGAACTAATGAACCATCCAGGCCAGATGTTGACGCAGCCGAAGATGTGCAGGGAACCGAACCAACGGCAACGAAGAGAGTTCGAACCCCTGCTCACACCCCATGAGGCATCGGACTACCTCCGGGTCCACGCCAAAACCGTTATCCGTCTCGCTCGCCAGGGACAGATTCCAGCCCTCCGGATCGGAAAGCACTGGCGGTTTCGCGTATCCGACTTGACCGAGTGGACAGACCTGAAGCTAAAATCGGCGTGCCAGCCTGCCGAGTGATAGGAGATCCAATGCCCATCACTCGTAATGTTCGATATCAAGGGGGTTCCCTCGAGCACGTCCCCAGGGCGAAGGGCCCACACGTCTGGGTCTACCGCTGGCGGGAGCAACAGCCCGACGGCCGTAGGGTTCAGAAGAAGCGCGTCATCGGTACGCTCGACCGTCATCCTACTTTGGCTGCGGCCCGGCGTGCTGTAGAAGGCCTGCGCATCGCGATCAACGCCGAGCAGGAGAAGGTCGGCAAGATTACAATCCTCGAAGCCTGGGAGCACTTTCAAGCCCATGAGCTTCGGGATCCCGACGTTGATCGTTCCCCGACCACCATCGATCTTTACCTGATCAACTTCAGGGCCCACATCATTCCGCGGTGGGGCGATACCTTCCTGACGGATCTCAAGGCGGTAGATGTTGAGAAATGGCTTCGCAGCCTGGCCATGGCCCCAGCAACCAAGAGCAAGCTGCGGAATCACCTGAGCGCGCTCTACTCCCATACAATTCGGCACGAAATGTACGACAGGATGAACCCGATCAAATCGGTTCGTCAAGGTGCAAAGCGGGTGAAGATACCCGACTTTCTCTCAATCGGAAGAGATGTGTTCCATCCTATGCAAGGTGTCTTCGACAGCCATACGCACCGCAGTATTGGTAGCAGCCGTAACCGGCCTTCGCCGGTCGGAGATTCGCGGTTTGAAGTGGGCTGACATTGACAGAGAAGCTTTATGGCTAAGTCTGAGGCGAGGCAAGGTCGGGCGCCACTCCACTCGCCTTAAGACAGAAGAAAGCCGGAAGGGACTACCTATTTCGCAGGACCTTCTGGATGCTTTGGAAGGCTGGCGTGCCGAGTCGCTTTATCGAGCGGATGAGGACTGGGTCTTCGCATCAGTAAAAACCAATGGCAGGACGCCACTCTGGTTGGATATGGTTCTTCGAAATCAAATCCGCCAAGCTGCGGTTGCATCTGGAATCAGCAAATCGATCGGATGGCATACCTTCCGTAGGTCTCTGGCCACCATCCTGGCGGCAAAGGGTGAAAAGGTGAAGGTCGTTCAGGAACTGCTCAGGCACGCCAAGTCCTCCACCACTATCGAGCTCTACCAACAAGCTGATGCAGAAGCGAAGCGTGCGGCCCAGATTCACACCAGAGATCTCTTCCTGGTCGAACGAAAAGCAAGCTGAACATCTCGACAAGCAATAGTCAGGCCCTCCTCAAAAGGAGGGCCTTTTCTGCTGTTGTTTCAGGCCTTACTCAAAGGCTAATATTGCGAGTGTGCCCTTTTAGTGCCCTCGTTTGATCGATTTCGTGAAGTGTCGACCAGCTCACAAGTCATTATTGTTGTGAGACTTAGAAGTGGTAGGCACGAGCGGATTCGAACCGCTGACCTCTACCGTGTCAAATTTGATAAAGGTGCAGTATAACCCTTTGCCTGCCTTACTTTCCGTGATTTAGACCCGCCCGATTCGTCCCCAAAATGCTCAGTTTTGGTGACGAATCGGTGACGAGTTGGTGACGTGTTCGTTTACCGGCCAAATATCGCTTTGCCGCAGTCTCATCCCTATCCCATCTGTCCAACAACTGAAAGAATTCCAGAAGCCGGTCCATTTCCGGTTCCGTCGTTCTCTCCTCGCACATATACAGAAAATCATCCAATCGAATTGAAGGGCTGCAAGTATGATTAATCCTTTCCCGTCGAGGTTTGGTGATGAATAGGGTAACGGTTGATCTGGAGAACTGCTACGGAATCAAAAAGCTCGGACATCGGTTCGACTTTTCAACGGCTCGGGCATATTCGATCTATGCTCCAAATGGTTCCATGAAGTCCTCGTTTGCGTCCGTTTTTAGGGACATCTCACAAGGCAAAAAATCAAAGGACAACATCTTTCCAGCCCGCGTTAGCAAGAGCGAAGTGAAAGATGAATTAGGGGCGGACCTGCCTGAAGAGTCCGTTGTGGCGGTGCGCCCATACAGCGACGAATTCGGGCAATCAACCAAAACTGCAACTTTGTTGGTCAACAACGCTCTTCGAAAAGAATACGAAGAATTGTACAAAGACATTGACGCAGCAAAAGAAAGATTGCTGACCTCCCTAAAGCATCAATCCGGCTCTAAGAAAAATCTCGAACAGGAATTGTCTTCGACGTTTACCAAAGACAACAATTTCGAAACAGCCCTTACTCGTATTCGCAGCGAGGTTGCTGCGATGAAGGACGCTCCGTTCAAAGATGTGAAGTACGACAAAATCTTTAATGACAAGGTTATTGATGCTCTCGGCAAGGGCGATGTCAAGACAGTGATCGACGAGTACATTCGCAAGTACAACGAATTGCTTGCTGCTTCGACGTACTTCAGAAAAGGCATCTTCAATTATCATCAAGCTTCCACGATAGCCAAGAGTTTAGCCGATAATGGCTTCTTTGAAGCCAAACATACAGTTCACCTCAATGCGACGGAAACGCTTGAAATAACCAGTCAAAAACAGCTAGAGGACCTGATACAGAAAGAGAAGGACAGCATCACTAAGGACGTTCAACTGAGGAAGAAATTCAGTGAACTTGACAAGCTCCTTTACAAGAACGAAACCGTCCGAGAATTCAACTCATACTTGTCTGAGGATGACACGATTCTTCCCCAGCTCGGCAACATAGAGCTATTTAGGGAAGTTCTATGGAAGAACTATCTAAAGGCTCACTTCGAGCTATATTCGCAGTATCTAGATACCTGCGAGGCAGCGAAAGAGAAAAGGCTGAAGATAGAGGAGGCCGCCCGCACCGAGACAACACAGTGGGAAGAAGTAATCAATATTTTCAACGAGCGTTTTTTTGTTCCATTCAAACTGGATGTCGAGAACCGCACACAGGCAATACTCGGTGAAGAGATTCTGGTTCTAAAGTTCACGTTTCGTGATGGAAACGAAAATGCTCCGGTTCAACGAAATGAGCTTTTGAAGGTGCTTAGCACTGGCGAAGCAAAAGCCTTATATATTTTGGACATCATCTTCGAAATCCAAGTCCGTCGAAAAACGGGCACAGAGACACTTCTAGTTGTCGATGACATCGCCGACTCGTTTGACTATAAAAACAAGTACGCCATCATCGAATACCTTCGAGAGATCAGCGAGGACCCGACGTTCAAGCTGATTATCCTCACACACAATTTTGACTTCTTTCGGACGTTAGAAAGCAGATCTGTTGTTCCATACAAGAATTGCCTTATGGCTTTGAAGAAAGCTGACGGCCTTTCCCTGACCCCATTGACAGGATTTCGTAATGTATTTGTAAACGACTGGAAGAATGCATTCTTTACTGACCCGAAAAAGAGAATCGCTTCTATAGCATTTCTACGTAATATGGTCGAATACACAAAAGGGGAAAACGATCCCGATTACCTAACGCTAACTTCGCTTCTGCATCTCAAATCAAACTCAGCGACGATAACTCAAGAGGATTTAGACACTATTTACAACAGAATGTTTGGCGGCACTTCACGCTTCTCCAATCCCACCCAAAAGGTAATCGGATGGATTCACGGAGAGGCCAAAAAATGCTTGGGGGCTGCTGAAGGTATCAACTTTGAGAACAAGGTTGTACTTTCTATCGCGATCCGCTTGGCGGCGGAAGAATACATGACGAAAAAGATTAACGACCCGCCCTTTGTGGCAGGGATCGGGCTTAAGCAGACAACCGCATTGCTAAAAAAATTCATTGATAAATTTCCCGCGGAAATAGAGGCTAGGAAAGGTATCGAACAGGTTCTGCTAATGACACCGGAAAATATCCACTTGAACTCATTTATGTACGAACCCATATTGGATATGTCTGACGATCATTTACGAAAGCTATATACCAAAGTTCTGAACCTGAAATAGATGATGAAAAAGCTTATCCGAATCAGCCGCCCGAATCGGCGAAAAGAGAGGCCACGCTTCTGCCTGCTATGGCAAACGCCATTATCGAGTTTGAGAAGTCCCTGTCATTCGCCAAAACACCTCCTGCTTTGCAACAATCGAGCATCATCCCTTAGAGAGTTCTGATCACTGAATGCCCAAGCTGGATTGGCTTACACGCCCCGAAGACGAAAAAACGGCTGCGAATGTTCCCTACCGTTTGCTGGAGTCCGTGCCAGACCTTTCTTATGGCGACCCGCAGACTGAAAACATGGTCATTCAGGGCGACAATCTGGAGGCGCTTAAGGCTCTGCTCCCCTTCTACGCTGGCCGGGTGAAGTGCATCTTCATCGACCCGCCCTACAACACCCGCAGCGCGTTCGAGCACTACGACGACAATCTGGAGCACACGCAATGGCTGGGCATGATGTATCCCCGCCTGGAGTTGCTCCGGGAACTGCTCACCGAGGACGGCAGCATCTGGGTCAGCTTGGACGACAGCGAAGCCCACTATTTCAAAGTTCTCGGCGATGAAATCTTTGGACGCAAGAATTTCATTCTTGATCTTTCGTGGCGCAAAAGAGATGGCCCACCAAACGACCGAAAAATAGCTTCTACGCACGACCACATACTTGTATGGGCAAAGGCGCGGTTAGGGGAATCGAAAAAATCCGTAGCCGAGGAAGCATTCAACTTGATGCCACGAACGGAAAAGGCCGATGCTCAATACCAAATCTTTACAGAGCCTTCAGGGCCAGACCCCAGAGGTGCGTTTAGAAAGATCGACACCACAGCAAATGGCAAGGGTGGACGATTTGTAGAGAGTCTGTTTTACGCAATAAGAAACCCGCACACCGGCGAAGATGTTTGGCCAAGAAAGGGCACATGTTGGCGTCATAACAAGGAAGAAATGCAACGGTTGCAAGATGACAACCGGCTCTATTGGGGAGTGAAGGGTACAGGGAAAACGCCGATGCGAAAGCTCTTCACCTCAGAGGCAAAACAGGGTATGTCTTCGCCGTCAATTTGGGATGACGTGGGATTGAATCAACACGCCAGCAGCGAAATGGAGAGACTGTTTGGAGAAAAGGCCGCCTTTGAAACTCCTAAACCGGAATCTCTTCTTCAACGGGTTGTGATCATTGCCTCCAACCCCGGCGACCTCATCCTCGACAGTTTTCTAGGTTCCGGTACAACTACATCCGTAGCTCACAAGATGGGCCGCCGCTACATCGGTATTGAGATGGGCGAACATGCGGCGACGCATTGCGTTCCGCGCATGAAGAAAGTGGTGGACGGTGAACAGGGCGGCATCTCCGAGGCGACGGGTTGGAAGGGTGGCGGCGGTTTTCGCTTCTACCGGCTGGGAAGCCAGGTCTTCGACGTGCAGGGCCACATCAATCCTGCAATCCGCTTCGACCATCTAGCCGCACACATCTGGTTTGCCGAGACGCGCACACCGCTGCACCATAAACGCAAGCGCTCACCCTTGCTTGGGGTGCACGGCGACATGGCCTACTACCTGCTCTACAACGGCATTCTAGGTGACAAGCGGCCCGATGGCGGCAACGTCCTCACGCGCAAAATAGTTGCCGAACTTCCGGCGCATGACGGGCCAAAGGTCATCTATGGCGAGAGTTCGCGCCTGAGCAGCGCCGCGTTGAAGCAGCTCGGCATCACCTTCAAACAGACACCCTACGACGTGAAGGCGCGCTAATGGATATTCAGCTCAAAGACTTTCAGACGGCCACGCTCAACAAGTTGCGCGAGTATCTGGGAGCCGTTCGGCTCAGTAACGACCCGGAGCAGGCCTTTCTAAAGATTGCCCGCACGGAGAACGGCGCCACTCCGCGCTACAACAAGATCGCAGGATTGGAATCAATCCCCTATGTGTGCCTACGTCTGCCCACGGGCGGTGGAAAGACGATTGTTGGCGCGTATGCGATTCGGGTTGCGGCTGAAAGCTACATCGAGAAAGATTTCCCCGTCGTTTTGTGGCTGGTTCCTTCGAACACCATCCGCCTCCAGACCGCCGATGCGTTGAAGAACACCTCGCATCCCTATCGCATGGCTCTGGATGAGGCGTTTGATGGTCGAGTGCGAGTCTTTGACATCTCGGAGATTGAGAACATCCGGCCGGCAGACATAGCGCAGAGCGTTTGCGTCGTTGTTGCGACCATTCAAACCCTAAGAGTGGAGCAGACCGCAGGGCGCGACGTATACGCGCATAAAGAGGCATTGGAAGGTCACTTCACGTCCGCTGCCCTTGCGACGCCTGGGCTGGAAAAGATTGAAGGGGGCAATCAGAACGCAGGCAAGGTGAAGTATTCGTTTGCCAATCTGCTCAAGGTGCATCGCCCCCTCATCATCATGGACGAAGCGCACAATGCGCGGACTCCCCTCACTTTCGACACTCTGCAACGGTTGTCCCCTTGCTGCATTGTCGAACTGACTGCAACACCGAGCACGCATCCCCAGAATGGAAGCAACGTGCTTCATCGCGTCTCTGCCGCGCAGCTAAAAGCAGAGGCGATGATTAAGCTGCCTATCGCGCTGACCGTGCATGATGCTGGATGGCAGCAAGCTATCGGAGATGCGCTTCGAACACGCAAGCGATTGGCAACACTGGCAGCAGGTGAGCCGGACTATATCCGCCCAATCCTTTTGATACAGGCAGAGAGCAGAGACAAGCCTGCAAACGTGGATGCCGTGAAACAGCACCTTCTGGAAAGTGAGCAGATTCCGGCTGAGTCCATCGCGGTCGCAACAGGAGATCAGCGCGAACTGGACCAGATCAACCTGTTTGCTCAGACCTGCCCGATTGAAGTTGTCATCACCGTGCAAGCACTGAAAGAGGGCTGGGATTGTTCGTTCGCATACGTCTTCTGCTCCACGGCAAATATCAGCAACAGCCGCGACGTAGAGCAGCTATTAGGCCGAGTGTTGCGTATGCCCTATGCTCGCCGTCGCAAGGCTCTGGAACTGAATAAGGCATATGCCCATGTTGCCAGTGCTCACTTTGGGGAAGCCGCAAAGAATTTGAAAGACAGCTTGATTGATATGGGCTTTGAAGCAGCAGAAGCTCCGCAACTGATCGAAACGTATCAGCCGAGCGATTCACTCTTTACGCCGATCTTTGTGGTGGAAAAGGCTCCCGATCTATCCGGCCTGTCAGCAGAGGAGCAGCAAGCCGTCGTCGTCATCACAAACGAATCAGGCGAGACTCAAATCAAGCTGACAGCGAAGGTAACAGAGGCAGTAGAGGAAAGAGTGTTGGCGGTTGTCTCGGAAGCTGCGAGGGCAATGGTGAAGGAGAAGATTGACGACCATAACGCTCTGCTCCATCGTGAGCCGTCGCCATCGGATCGAGGTGAGAGTTTTTCAGTACCGCGCCTTTGGGTTGAATACCAGGGCGAGCTAGAGCTATTCGATAAAGAATTGGTGCTCAACGCAACGAATTGGAACCTGCTCGACTATCCAGCAGACCTGAGCGCATTCCAATTCAACGATTCCTCCAAGACGTTCGAATTTGACGTAGAGGGAAGCCGGGTCGTCTACAAGCTAATGGGGGAGCAGCAGCTAGACCTAAATCTGCTGGCTGCTGATTGGACTGATGCCGATCTAGTGCGCTGGCTGGATAGACAGCTTCGCCAGCAAGACGTGAATCAAGGAACATTGGCGGCTTGGCTGCTCCAAGCAGTAAGAGGATTGTTGCAAAAAGACGGACTCGGCCTCCCAGCGCTAGTACGGGCAAAGTTCATTCTCGCAAGAAAGCTGGGCGAACTGATCGAGCAATCCCGACAAGCGGCCTACAACAAGGACTATCAAGCCTTGTTGGATTTGTCTGTGACCGATGATCGAGACGAATACGCATTTCATTTCGACCCGCTGATTTACCCAGCAAGTTCGCTCTATCAGGGTTCGTATCGCTTCACTAAACATTTTTATCCGTTGCCGGGAGAGATGAAGTCGAGCGGCGAAGAGTTTGATTGTGCGCTGGCACTCGACGCAGAGCCGAACGTCAAATACTGGGTTCGCAATCTTTCAAAGCAGCCGACGGCCTCCTTTTGGTTGCAGACAGCCACGGATCGCTTCTATCCGGACTTTGTAGCGCAGCTTACCGATGGCCGCGTCTTGGTCGTGGAATACAAGGGCGATGGCTTCGCTACCAACGATGACTCGAATGAGAAGCGAGCGCTCGGCGAACTATGGGAAAAGCGCAGCAACGGAAGATGCCTCTTTCTCTTTGCTGAAAAGAAGCTCGACAGCATGGATGTCTCTGCTCAAATTCGACAAAAACTTGGACGGCAGCACTAGTCTGCTTCTGCATGGGTGTAATAGTGAATGAAGCTGAGGTTCGACGAACCGCAAAAGCGCTTGCCGCGCTGCAACTGCAAATGTTTCCAGCGCACCTTATGGATGGCTTTCGTGGTGAGCTCTCCCTGCTAGACCTGGCAGCTCTTGGCCTAACCATGGTCACTAGCGCAAGTGAGTTGTTGACCCCGGATCGTCTGTCATTCAAAGTTACCCCCACGATGGCGTCCGTCATACTCCAAGCGAGGGGAAATCCAGCGATTCTCGAAGATTACTTTTACGAAGTAATTGCCGAATCTGGGATAAGCGCGGAACAAATGGTCGAGGCATCCCGCGCGATTCGCGCTCAACTAGAAGAGCCTGGGATAGTGCGCGGCCTGATGAAGGAAGCGGTGAAGACGCTTTTGCCTGCACAAAAGGCCGGTCGTCCCGCCAAGCTGGATCGATCGGATTGGCCGGTCTTGCTCGAAACTTCAGAGCGGCTGAGACCGCTTTGCCTTGCTCTCACTCGATTAGAGCGATATGCCAAGAGTCGCAGTTTGGAAGACAACCTTCGCTATCTAAAGCCGGATTTTCCTGAAGCAGTTGAGTTTTTGTGGAGATATTTAGATCAGGCAAAGGTGTTGCTCTCAGATCGTACATTTCTTTCAAGAGTGAAATCTCCGAAAGCACGCAACGTTCGTCTAGCGGATGCGCTTGCGGGTTTGCAATTCAAACTAACTGCGAAATACGCAACACAACAGGCAGCAAGGGCTAGGAGCGCGACGCGGAATCAATAAATCAGAAAACTCTCGAATTTTCTGATTCAGTTGCTGCATTATTTCGCAGAAAACTCCATATTTTCCTAACGCCACTCGGCCTTTTCAAGGCAGAAAATTGATTCGTTTTCTTTGTTCTTGAGCTGGCCTGATATCGATGGCTCATGCGAAGTTTAGCGAACGCGCAGCAGCCAAAATTATCTGCATCAGTTTCATTCAAGCGGAATGCGGTCACTACAAAACCCGCGGATCTGCATCCTCAGCGCCATAAGTTTCCTGGGCGTGTGACCCCTCAGTGTCAGCTCTGGTGTTCCTGGACAGCTCACCAACTGGCGACGACAGACGGCACGCACGCCCAGGGAAGCACCGCTCTGCGCTTTTGCGGTCTTCCTCACTGCCGGAGTCGGAATAAAAAAGCTGTCCCCGCGCCGTTGGCGCGGAAGAACGGCTCTACGGAGGGCGCATGGCTCTCGTAGAGCGCAAACTTCATCCAGGGCTGTACCGGAACCAGAACCCCCGGCGCAGCCCCCGCACGCCTAAGAGCGGCTCCGCAACGCGTTCACTTGATAAATGCATTTATCTAGCAACAAGTGATACAAAACTGAGTCTTGGCCAATCTTTAGCGGCCCGCCTGGAGGCTGCCAGCAAGTGGGCGGGCAAAAAACGGCTCCACGCTCAGCTCAGGGAGACGCTACGGGGCGTTGCCATAAGGAATCAGGAGAAAGACCTCTCCAGGGCCTGGGAGGGGGTTTCTGAGGCCGATAAAGGCCCCTGGAGCGCAGCCAGGGACTATCGGCGGCTCTCGGCCTGTCAATCGGAGTGGATCGGCTTCAAACCGACGTGTTGCAACTCGCGGGTGGTGGCGGTTCCCATCGGTTGCAATCACCGTCTTTGTCCGTTGTGCAACGCGGCCCGCCTGGAGCACTATCGGGAACCCGCCCGCGAGATTCTTGCGGCGATGAAGAATCCAACGTTTCTCACGCTCACCGTTCCGAATCAGCAGCGGTTGACGGCGAAGACATACAAAGAGCTGAGAGCGCAGTGGAAGTCTTTCCAGCGTTCAAACAAGAGCTGGATTACAGGCGGCCTCTATTCGATGGAAACGACGTTCAACCGTGAGCGTTTGGATTGGCATCCACACATTCACGCGGTTGTTGATTTCCCCTGGCCAACAACGGGGATACCGCGTGAACAGTTCGTCCGGCTCAAACGCATGATTGAGTTTGCTTGGCTCCGATCGGTATCCAAGGAGGCCCGCAAACATTACAAGCGGAGTGAGTTTGAGCGGTGGCTGCGGGAGAGCGCAGCAAACGCACACTCTCAGGACTGGAACCGTCGCTTTCGACGCGTGACTCACTTGCGGCCCGTCAAAGGCGATAACGCGGTTTATGAAGTCATCAAGTACGTTACGAAGTCTTCTCGGTTCCTGGATATTCCCCAGGCCGTTGAAGAGTTTTTGCGGGCCGTGCGCGGTGTGCGCGTAATCCAGACGTTCGGCACGTTCTACAACTTCAATTCCAAGCTTGAAGCTCCGATCACCCAGGAAGACATTGACGCGTTGGCGGCGGCAGGCCTCGACACAAAGGTTTCGCCAGGGGCGACGGCGGCGGCGTTTCTGCGATGCGACTGCGGAAAAAACAAGTTTGAACGTCTTGGCGTTTATGCGATGCATGACGTGGAGATGGGCGAAGACGGGCGTTGGTTATTGCGACTGACGCGAGGGCGGCAGGGGAGTTGTCGCGGCAGTTCACTTACCCACGGAGGGGATATATGGGGTTGATCGAACGCAAGATAGTTGAGATTGATTGGAGCCAGGAGAACGAAGGTTTGACCGTTCAGGGCCGTCTTCTGAAAATCGAGTCGGTACGTTACCGCGATGGTATCGGTTTGGTTTACACGGTGCGCGGAACGAAGTTAGGGGAGGTTATTCGGTTCAAGGGTTCCTCTCGGTTGAACGTATTTTTGAGCCCCGCCGATATCGGCAAGGACATTGCCGTTCGCTATGACGGCGAAGACAAGAGCAAGTCTGTCCAGGCGGGTTGGAGCTATCCAAAGGCGTTCACTGTCATGGTTGACGACGCGGCCCCTGAAACGAATACGAATCAACACAACGTGGCCGTCACAGAGGACGACGTACCTTTCTAGCAAAACGTTCTGATGGCACTGCGAACGCAACGTTCGAAACGTTCGTTCCAATCGATTCGACAAACGTTTATCACAGCACCGCGAATACGTCTTTAGGTCCTAAAAAGACGCTCAAACATTCGTTCCAATCGTTTATTTGAACGTTTTCACGACACGTCGATACGTATCAACATGCAGCACGCGATACGTATCCCAAACCGAGATCAAAGGTATCGCGATAGCAAATTGATACCTATCCAGAAAGCGAATGATACGTATAATTCCCGGTACGGAAAGGCAAGGCAGGTCAACCCAGCAAGGAGGCTGGCAAGACTTGGCTCGCCGACGTTATCAAACGGGAAGTATTCGTAAACGTGGCAAGCGGCACCCCGTGTGGGAGCTTCAATGGTGGGCGGATTACCTAACAACGGATGGCAAGATCGGCCGCAAACGGGAATCGAAGATTCTCGGTTACGTTGCCGACTTGTCTCGCAAGCAAGCCCAAAAACTTGCTATGGAGTTCTTGCTTCCGTTGAATCAAGGCAAACTGACCCCACTGGCAACGATCACCTTCGCGGACTTTATCGAAAGATACTTCGTCCCGAATGCGTTGCCGACACTGAAGCAATCCACGCGGAAACGCTATCAAACCACGCTCAACTATCACCTCAAACCTGCATTTGGTCAGAAACGTTTGTGCGATATCTCAACCCTCGATATCCAATCCTTCGTGCTCAGCAAATTCGATTCTGGTTCGGGATGGGAGGTCTGCAACCATCTCCGCAACCTTATGTCGAAGATCTTTGCTTGTGCGAAGAAGTGGGGACATTTCGCGGGGGACAATCCTGCGACCGGAATCGATTTACCGGAGAAGGTCGAAGTCCGCGAGAAAAACGCATTGACCTGGGAGCAGTGCCAAAAGTTGTTGGCCGTGCTTCCGGAACCGATTCGAACGATGGCCCAGGTCGGCATTCATGCCGGTCTGCGCGTCGGGGAGATTCTCGGCCTGCGCTGGCAGGACGTGGATTTCCTCAAGCGGGAGATTCGGATTCAACAGGCCGCCTATCGCGGTTCGATTGGATCGCCGAAGACCAAAGGCAGCAAACGTACCCTACCCCTACCACCACCCCTCGCGGCGGCTCTCCGACGTCATTACGACGCCTCTCCGCAGCGGGATGGACTGGTATTTCCTACCCGTACGGGTATGCCCTTCAGCGACTGCACTCTGCTCTCCCGCTTCATCAAACCGGCGGGCAAGCAGATCGGCAGTCCCTGGCTCAGTTGGCATACCCTCCGACGGACTCACGCAACCCTGCTCTCGCACGTGGGAGCCTCTCCCAAGGAGGCTCAGGCGCAGCTAGGGCACGCACACATGTCCACGACCATGGATATCTACACGCAACCCATTCCCAGCCATCAGCGTGCGGCGGTCGAAAGAATGTCGCAATTGGTGACGAATGGTGACGAGTTGGCCGCAACACAGCCAGAGCCGCCCCTGGGCTCCCTGTGTATTCAATGATTTGAGTGGTAGGCACGAGCGGATTCGAACCGCTGACCTCTACCGTGTCAAGGTAGCGCTCTAACCAACTGAGCTACGCGCCTGTAATCTTTTCCCGATCGCATCTGCTTCGTCCGTGGTTCCAGAGGAGCAATGCCATGGGGAAGCGGCGCCTGGGAGGCGTTCCCGCTCTGTTGAGTGTATATGTCCCGGGCGGTTCCCGGCAAATCGAGCCGAAAGCGATTTGGCAATGTGACAATGGTAGGATGAACCTGCCTGCCGTACGTGACTTTCCTTGATCAATTTCGAGCCGCGCCGAATCTGCTCACGCTGATGCGGCTGTTTATTATTCCTTTCCTCGTCATCGAGATACTCGATAACAACTACCGAGTCGCGTTTGGGCTTTTTATGCTGGCCGGCCTGAGCGATGCCCTGGATGGGCTGCTGGCCCGGTGGCTGAGCCAGCGGACGACGCTGGGACAGTATCTTGATCCGATCGCGGACAAACTGCTTTTGAGCACGCTTTTTGTGGTGCTGACGCACGTGGGGCTGATTCCGCGCTACGTGACTGTGCTGGTGTTCAGCCGCGACCTGGGGATTCTGTTGATCTCGACGCTGCTATTTGCTACGAGCACGCTGCGGGACTTCCGGCCTAGCATTCTCGGCAAGTTCAATACGCTGGTGCAGATCACCGGTGTGGTCGTAGTGATGATTGAGCGGCTGTCTTCGTCGCTTCACCTGGCGGCAGTGCGGGATGGGCTGCTGCGGGCGATTGCGGTGCTGGCGCCGGTGTCGGCCGCGCAGTACGCGTGGATCGTGATTCGGCGGGTGAACTCCCAGCAGCCGACCGCAGTTTAGCGTCGGGCGGAGAGACACACACTTGCGGCACGGGAGAATCTCCAAGCCGCGGAGTGAGCCGGATGGGCTAATCGTCGGGGGTCTCGACCCCTTCTTCCTCTTCGATGGCGATGTCGCTAAACTCTGCGGAATCAAAGATTTCTCCGCAGCTCTGGCATTCGACAAACTCAGCGTCCTCGTCCCGGGAGACGATCTTCACGATAGGGTGTTTGCAGGTGGCAGTCATGACGGGGAGTTAGTGATGGGAAGGATTCTGCCCGTCCAAAGATGCCTTGTCAACAGGGTTTGAGCACGTTTTTTCGGCCGTAATTCAGAAGCACAAAAGTGGCCGAATCTTCTGCCGGGAACGGAGGTCGCTGCGAGAAAGCCGGTTGCCTGATGGCCCTGATCGACGTACACTATCTAGGACTGGAATTGTCGGCATTCGACATCCGCAACGCAATCATGCTTAGGCTTACCAAAAAAGCGGATTACGGCCTGATGGCTCTGAAGTACCTGGCGGAGCAGAAGGGCGGCAGCGCCCACAGCGCCAAGGACATCGCGGAGGCGTACCACATTCCGCCGCAGCTTCTGGCGAAGATCCTGCAGACGCTGGCCAAGGCCCGACTGCTGGTCTCGCATGCCGGCACCAACGGCGGATACGCTCTGGCGAAACCTGCCACAGAGATCTCGGCGGTTGAGGTCATCCGCGTGATCGACGGTCCGCTTTTTATTACAAGCTGCATCACGATTCACGGAGCCTGCGACCTGACAAGCACCTGCACCATCAAAGAACCATTGCGCAAGGTGAACGACAGCATCAAAGAGCTGCTGAGCGGTATCTATATTGCAGACCTGGTGGAGACCAGCGAGGCTGAACATCCGGCAGCGCCGGTTGGCGGCGGTCTGGTGAGTATTGCGATTTAGCGAAGGCACAGGCAGCACACAAGTTTGAGACGAACAAATGGGAGTGGGAACGATATGAGCACCAATGGAAACGGAATTGGAGTCGTGGTTACGGAGTCATCGAAGTCATTGCCTGAGGGTGTGCATCTGCCGATCTACATGGACAACCACGCGACGACGCCGCTCGATCCGCGCGTGCTTGAGGCGATGATGCCGTACTTCACCTCGACCTTCGGCAATGCAGCCAGCCGCAACCACTCCTTCGGTTGGGAGGCCGAGAAGGCCGTCGAGCGTGCCCGCGAGCAGGTGGCGAAGATGATCGGCGCGACCGCCAAGGAGATCATCTTCACCTCCGGCGCGACGGAGTCGAACAACCTGGCGCTGAAGGGCATCGCGGAGATGTACCGCGAGCGTGGCAACCACATCATCACGCAGGTCACCGAGCACAAGGCCGTACTCGACACGTGCAAGAAGCTCGAGAAGCAGGGCTACCGCGTGACGTACCTGCCTGTCGGGGACGACGGCCTAATCGACATCGAAGACCTCAAGCGCGCCATCGACGACAAGACGATCCTCGTCTCGATCATGTTTGCGAACAATGAGATCGGCGTCGTCCAGCCCATCCGCGAGATCGGCACGATCTGCCACGAGAAGGGCATCCTATTCCACACGGACGGCGTGCAGGCCGTGGGCAAGATTCCCGTCGACGTCCAGAAGGACAACATCGACGTAATGTCGCTCTCGGGCCACAAGATCTACGGGCCGAAGGGCGTGGGCGCGCTGTATGTTCGCCGGCGTAACCCGCGAGTGCAGATCTCCGAGCAGATTAACGGCGGCGGCCATGAGCGCGGCATGCGTTCGGGCACACTGAACGTGCCGGGAATCGTTGGCCTGGGTGCGGCGGCCGAGATCTGCCAGAGTGAGATGGAGGCCGAGGCGAAGCGCGAGACCGATCTGCGTGACTACCTGAAGAACAAGCTTGAGTCCGCTCTCGACTACGTCCACGTCAACGGCAACATGGAGCACCACCTGCCCGGCAACCTCAACATGAGCTTTGTGTACGTCGAGGGCGAGAGCCTGCTGATGGGCATCAACGACGTCGCGGTTTCGTCGGGTTCGGCCTGCACCTCCGCGACGCTCGAGCCGAGCTACGTGCTGAAAGCGCTCGGTCTGGGTGACGATGTGGCGCACAGTTCGATCCGGTTTGGTCTGGGACGCTTCAACACCAGGGCCGAGGTCGATTATGTGGCCGACAAGGTTATCGACGTCGTGAAGAAGCTGCGTGAACTGAGCCCGTTGTACGAGATGGTGAAGGAGGGCATCGACCTCTCGAAGATCGAGTGGGCGGCGCACTAAGAGTTCGGCATTCGGATTGCGAAGGAGGGGCGCGGCTTCGGCTGCGCCCTTTTGTTTGTTTGCGAACGGCCATCGCGAGAGCCGCTTTTATCGTCATAGGAAAAGCCGCCTCTCCGATACTGTGCGGCAGAACGAATGCAAACGATCTCACGGGTTCGTACTGCGGTTCTTCTCCTTTGTCTGTTTGCGGCGCCTTCCGCAGGCGGCTACTCGCTGCTGACGCACGAGCAGCTGATCGACCTGACGTGGGACGCGTCGATTGTTCCTCTGCTGAAGAGCAGGTACCCCACGCTGACCGACGCCCAGATCGAGCATGCGCGGGCGTATGCGTACGGCGGGTGCGTGATCCAGGACATTGGCTACTATCCGTTTGGCGATTCGTTCTTCTCGAACCTGACGCATTATGTGCGGTCGGGGGACTTTGTAGTGAACCTGTTTCGCAATGCGGGGAACGCGGACGAACTGGCGTTCGCGGTGGGAGCGCTGTCGCACTTTATCGGGGACAGTATTGGTCACTCGGAGGCGACGAACCATGCAGTGCCGGTAGAGTTTCCGAAGCTGGCGAAGCGCTACGGAGGCACGGTGAACTATGCGCAAGGACCGTCGGAGCATGTGCGGACGGAGTATGCGTTCGACATTAACGAGATTGCGCATCGAAGGTTTGCTCCGATGTACTACCTGAAGCATGTGGGGCTGGAGGTTCCGCAGCGGCAGCTGGAGCTGGCGTTCTACCAGACGTATGGGCTTGCGGAGGACTTCTCAAAGGGCAAGGGGAGGAAGGTGAACGTGAAGGGGTATCGGTTCGCGGTGCGAAGCTTTATCCCGCGGGTGTCGTATGCGGTGACTGTTCTGCACAAAAAGCACGAGCCGCCGGTGATGGATTCGCCGGAGATGCAGCGACTGACGGCGGAGCTGGCGAAGGTGGATGCGGAGAATAACTGGGAGCAATACCGGGCGAAGCCGGGGATCGGGACGTACTCGCTGGCGGGGCTGATCTGGATTATGCCGAAGGTGGGGCCGATCAAGTTTACGGCGGTGAAGGGTCCGACGGTGGGTACGGACCAAGAGTATGTGCACTCGCTACTGCAGTCGACGGACCTATTGAACGCGACGCTGCGACGGTTTACGCCTCCACCGGCTACTGGGGAGGGAGCGAAGCAGGCGGCGGCGACGGATACGCACTCGCAGCCTCCACCTTCGGATCCACTGCCGGCGAAGCCCGGGGCCTCTCAGGCGGTGGTTCCGGGGAGCGGCGATCCGCGGCATCCGCTTCGCAATCGCGACCTGGATACGGGCGCGGTGGTGAAGCCGGGCGGATATCCGCTGACGGATGAGACGTACCGCAAGCTGGTGCACGTGCTGGCGGCAAAGCCTACGCAGCCGATTCCTCCCGGGATCAAAGAGGACATTCTGGCGTACTACGCAGATATGAACGTGGAGTTCGCGACAAAGAAGCACGACAAGGAATGGCAGGCGCTGCAGGCCGATCTGACGACGCTTCGCGGGATGCCGACGAGCAATGAGCCGCTGCCGTTCCCGACGTATGGGCCGGAGGTAGAGGAGGGCACGAAGTAATGGCGATGAGGGCGCAGGCGTAGTGGTCGGGGGTGGGGGCGGAAGTGCTTCCGCTGGAGGGTGTTACGCGGGAGACATAGAGTGGCTGGCCGCCGTTGAGGAAGAAGGCCTGGGAGGCGAGGAAGGCGGCTGCAGAGGTGCCAGGGGTGGATGGGCGGGGTTACAAGGCGGTCTCCTGGATAGGGACGCCCGGGATGGGACGCCGGGCAGAGGGTTTGGAGGGGCGGGCTGTAAGGAAGCATTCCCGGGAGTTGTTGGAAACAAAAGGGCCAGAATTTTTTTGGAAGGGGAGGCTATGGCGCACCAAAACAGTCCGAGTTATCATCTAACTAAGCGAGGATCACATCATGTCATATAGCGACAAGGTCGTAGACCACTACAATCACCCCCGTAACGTCGGCACGCTGGACAAGAGCGCGACTGAGGTTGGTACCGGCTTGGTCGGCGCCCCCGAGTGCGGCGACGTCATGCGCCTGCAGATCAAGGTGAACCCCGAGACTCAGGTGATCGAGGACGCGAAGTTCAAGACCTTCGGCTGCGGCTCGGCCATCGCCTCCAGCTCGCTCGCGACCGAGTGGGTGAAGGGCAAGACGGTCGATGAGGCGCTGGCGATCTCGAACACCGACATCGTGAAGGAGCTGTCGCTTCCTCCGGTAAAGATTCATTGCTCGGTGCTGGCTGAGGATGCGATCCGCGCGGCGATCGGCGATTGGAAGAAGAAGAACAACGTCGTCGAGGCGGCAACCGCAACTGCAGCGGCCCACTAAGCTCGACGAAACATCCAGACGGTAGCGGTGCGGGACGACCGCGCCCTACCGTCTTGCTTTAGGAACAAACGATATGGCGATGGTGACACTACAAACCGCGGCGGAGATGGAGGCCAGCCGGAACCAGGCTGCGCAGCCGGAGAAGAATCCTCTCGCCGGGATGACCCTGTTGACCGCCGAGGGCCGGCAGCCCCGCGCCAAGGCAGCCATCGAGATCACCGAAAAGGCGCTGAAGCGCATCCGCATCGCCATGGCCAAGGAGGGCGTCTCGCCGGAGCAAGGCGGGCTGCGCGTAGGCATCCAGGGCGGCGGCTGCTCCGGGTTGAGCTATTCAATTCGCTTCGACTCGCAGCCTCGCGAGCGCGACCGCGTATTTGTCTTCGGTGCTGGAGTCCAGACGGCGGGTGACCCCACCAACGGCGCGCCGATCCGACTCTTCGTTGACCCCAAGAGCTTCCTCTATCTCGCCGGCATGGTGCTCGACTTTGAAGAGGCGCTGATGCGCCAGGGCTTCAACTTCATCAACCCCAACTCCACCAAGAGCTGCGGGTGCGGATCGAGTTTTTCGGCCTAGTCTCGAAAAGCACCCTGAACTCCCTACAATAGAGATTGATGACGTACTTTGAGGTCTTCTCTCTCCCGCCGAGGCTCGCGCTCGACACCGCCGCGCTCGAAAGGCAGTTCTACACGCTGAGCCGCAAGTTGCATCCCGACCGCTTCGCCGGCAAGCCGCTGGCCGAGCAGGAGGCCGCGCTGGCGCAGTCCTCGCACCTCAACGATGCATACCGTACCCTGAAGGACCCCATCCTGCGGACACAGTATCTGCTGAAGCTTGAAGGGATCGAGATGGAGGAGCAGTCGAAGGCCGCGACCGACGCCGCGCGTGCGACGGGGGTGGAGAAGAAGCAGGTCGTCCCGCCTGAGCTGCTCGAAGAGGTCTTTGAGCTCAACATGCAGCTCCAGGAGATGCGCGCCGCCAAACAGATGGGCGAGGATGAACCGGAGCTGCGCCGTGACCTGATGACGGCCAAAGACACCTTCGACGCAAAGATGGTGGAGACGCAGGCGGAGCTGGAAGGGCTGTGGGCGCGCTGGGATCACACGTTGGACGCAGGCGACGAGGCCGGGAAGGCCGCGGCCCGGGACGGAATGGTCGCTCTGCTCAACAAGCGCAGCTATCTGCGGAACCTGGTCCGCGACGTCAACGAGGCGCTGGAATAGCCCTTGTGTTTGTTCTCTCTACGGGCACAGCTTGCCGCCGGTTTCACAGTGGGATAGGTTTTAGCTTATGCAAGAATTTTGTCACCGATGCGGTGGAGACCTGCCGGAGCAGCAGGGGGCTTCCTCGTTCTGCCCGCACTGCGGCGCGCAGCAGCTTTACTTCCTGAGTTCGGAGCAGGGGGAGTCGGGGGCCGTGGATACGACCGGCGCGATGCCTCCGCCGAAGCCGCGCGACGTGGAGTGGAAGACGGCGATCCGCTGTGCGGTTCTGGTGGGCGGAGTGGCAGCGGTGCTGAGCGTGGCGTCGATGCGCCTTGCGGCGTTCTCAATGCTGAGCCTGCTATGGACGACCAGCGCGTCGCTGATCGCGCTGGGGCTGTATCAGAGGAGGCGTCCGCAGGCGCGGATGGACGGCCGCATCGGCGCGCGGATCGGGCTGGTGGTCGGGCTGGTGGTCGTGTGCTGGCTTGCGGTTTCGCTGGCAGCCGCGGGGCTGGTGGCGCGATACGGGCTGCACAATCTGGCGGGCTTCGATGCGCAGATGGCGGAGCAGTTCCGCACGGCGATTGAGCGTACAGCGGCGGCCAATCCTCAGCCGAAGGAGACGTGGGGTTACCTTTACCTGCCCGAGTTTCAGGTGGGAATGATGCTGGCGGGATTTGGCATGGGCGCAGGCATTGTGCTGGCACTGTCTACACTGGGTGGAGTAGTCGGCGGGATGCTGGGGAACAGAGGCAGCTACTTCACCGGGAGCAGAAGCTAGAGCCACGGATTGGCTGGTATCATCTAGCGGAACGGTATGAGCACAGAGACGACAGGCGAGAAGCCAAAGATACGCGAGAAGGGCCGGCTGATGTCGGCGTCGGAGATCGAGCGCACGCTGGTGCGACTGGCGCACGAGATCGTAGAGAAGAACAATGGCGGCACCAACCTGGGGCTGGTCGGCATCAAGCGGCGCGGCGTTCCGCTGGCGCAGCGGCTCGCAACGATGATTGAGAAGATCGAGCGGCATCCCGTGGATACAGGCGTGCTCGACATCAGCTTCTACCGCGACGACCTCTCGACCGAAGGGCCGCGCCCCAAAGTGGTTCCGGGCGCGATTGGGTTCGATGTGAATGGGCGCGACATCATCCTCATGGACGATGTGCTCTACACCGGCAGGACGATCCGCGCGGCGCTGGATGCGCTGTTCGACCACGGCCGCCCGAAGAGCGTGCAGCTGCTGGTGCTGATCGATCGCGGCCACAGGGAGCTTCCGATTGAGGCCACCTTTGTGGGCCGGTCAATCCCGACCTCGAGCCGCGAGATCATCGAGGTGAAGCTCAACGAGATAGATGGGCAGGAGCAGGTTCTGCTGGTCGAGCGAGTAGATTGACGGACGAGCCGATGAGCGGAAGACCGGGATACGCGCAGGGCTCTCTGATCAGCGTGGCCGACCTGTCGGTGGCTGAGGTCTCGGCGGTGTTGGGCGAGACAGCGAGGATCGAGCAGACGGCCCACGCAGACCGCGTCCGGATGCTCGAGGGACACACGATTGCGCTCTTGTTCTACGAGTCGAGTACCCGGACGAGGACATCGTTTGAACTGGCTGCAAAGTCGCTGGGCGCGACGACGACGCTGGTGAGCGACAAGTCTTCGTCAATCGAAAAAGGCGAGAGCTTGAAGGACACAGGGCTGACACTGCGGGCCCTGGGAGCGGAGTGCATCATCCTGCGTCATGCGTCCTCTGGAGCGCCGTCGCTGCTGGCAAGGATGACAGGGTTGCCGGTGCTGAACGCAGGCGACGGCATGCACGAGCATCCTTCACAGGCCCTGCTCGATCTGCGAGCGATACTTACGCGGTTGGGGCTCAATGCGACGACCGTGCATGAGAGGACTCTGGCAGGAGTGACGGTTGTGATTACGGGAGACATTCTGCATAGCCGCGTGGCGCGCTCGAATGCGATGCTACTGCCCCGGCTGGGCGCGAAGGTGATTCTGTGCGGCCCGGAGAAGCTGCTGCCGAAGGAGGCGCTGGGACTTGGCGAAGGAGTCGAGATCGAGCGGGACTTCGATGCTGCGTTGCGCCGAGCCGGCACCAACGGCCGTGCCGTCGCGATGATGCTGCGGATTCAGCGTGAGCGGCTGGCGGGGCTTGAGCTCGATCTCGCGGACTATATCTCGCGCTACCAGCTCAACGAGGATCGGCTGGCAGCCAGCGCACCGCAGGCTCTGGTGATGCATCCGGGGCCGATGATCCGCGGACTTGAGATTACGGGCGAGGTCGCCGATGGAGCGCAGTCGGCGATTGAGCAGCAGGTGAGCCATGGGCTCGCGGTTCGTTCAGCGCTGCTGGTGCGCGCTCTGGGCGCTGGCGGCTTTCTAGGCAGGGTGGCATGAGCAATCTGCTGATTCGCAATGGTCGACTAATCGATCCCGCCAATGGCGTGGACGCGCCGCGTGATCTGCTGCTGCGCGAGGGACGCGTGGCAGCAGTGGAACCGCCGGGAACGCTTGATGGCGTCGAGGCCGAGACCATCGATGCCGCTGGAATGATTGTGGCTCCTGGACTCATCGACGTGCACGTCCACCTGCGCGAACCGGGGCAGACGTACAAGGAGACGATCGCGACGGGAACGCTGGCGGCGGCCGCGGGCGGCTTCACTAGCGTTGTGGCGATGCCGAACACTACGCCAGTGAACGACTCCGTCGCAGGGCTTGAGTGGATGCTCGACGGCGCGCGCGGAGCTCACGTCAGGCTGTTTGCAATGCCGGCGGCGACGCAAGGCAGCATGGGAGTCGAGCTGACGGATTTCGAAGCGCTGCGCAAGGCCGGGGCCGTGGGCTTCACCGACGACGGCAAGCCGGTCCTCGAAGACCAGGTGATGCGTGCCGCGCTGATCGCGGCTGCGCGAGCCGAGGTCCCAGTCTCGCAGCACGCCGAGGATACGCGGCTGACAGGCGGATGCAGCATGAACGCAGGCACGGTGGCCTTCCGGCTCGGGCTGCGCGGCATGACGGTTGGAGCCGAGTCACGCATCGTCGAGCGCGACATTGAACTGCTGCGCCAGATTGAGCGCACCGAAGGGCTGCGGCCGCATCTCCATGTGCAGCACGTCTCGACGGCGCGCGCTCTGGAACTGATCCGCGAGGCCAAGAGTGAGGGCCTGCATGTGACCTGTGAGGTGACGCCGCATCACTTCACTCTTACGGACGAAGCAGTGGGCGACTACAACACCAACGCGAAGATGAATCCTCCGCTGCGTGCCGAAGGCGATCGCCTCGCCATGATTGCGGGGCTTGTCGATGGGACAGTCGATTGCATCGCGACGGACCACGCTCCGCACGCCTCCCACGAGAAGGAGCAGGAGTTCGAGCGCGCACCGAACGGCATTACGGGGCTTGAGACCGCGCTGGGCCTCGCGCTGCGCGTGCTGCATCGCGAGCACGGCCTCTCCCTCACTCGCATCATGGCGCTGATGAGCGCTGCGCCGGCCTCGACTCTCGGGCTGGCCGGCCGCGGCACGCTGGGGCTGGGCCACTTCGGAGATGTCGTGATCTTCGATGCCGGCGCGGAGTGGGTGTTCGATGCGAAGGCTACGCGGTCGAAGTCGAGAAACACACCCTTCGACGGAGCCGGGATGCTAGGCCGCGTGCGCGCCACGATCTGCGAGGGCCGTGTTGTCTACCGCAACTGGGGCTAATCCTTGCCTCTCGCCGCGACTGCGAGCCGCGAGCAGTGTTCCTCAACAGCAGACATTCTAGCCAGCATTTCTTCTAGCTTTACCTCGCCGATCGCCTCCTCGAGTCGCGACTGCATACGGTCCAGAATCCCCGCGACCCTCACAGCTCGCTTCCTTCCAGTGGATGAGAGCACAAGCTTGAGCGCCCTAGCGTCGTCCGGGTCAATCTTTCTTTTGACCAGTCCCTTCGCTTCAAGGGACGAGATGCAGTGACTCACATTGCCGCGTGTTGTCTGGAACGTCTCCGCCAGATTCGAGGGCTTGATCTCTCCCGTCTGTTCAAAAAAGATTGCCGCCAACGTCAATGACTCGAAGAACGTCAGTTCCTCCTGACGAAGGATGGCATTGAGAGATGCCTCCATCCGTCGAGCCGCCCGGCTGATCTGAAACACAGGGCTCTGCCGCAGAAAAAATTCAATCCGCATAGGATGATTCTATAATTGACTTATTCAACTACTTACAATCAGACAAAACTAGCTTCGCAAGCACGGTTCCAGGCTTCATCATTTTTACGTGACGAAACTGTACATTTCCTCTTTATTTCTGTGCGCCGCCATCGCAGCCGCGCAGCAGGGCTCTCATCCCGCCCCAGCTCCCGTTCAGCAGTCGGTTGAGGTGACGACCTCCATCCCTCCGATTCCGCTTTCGGAGTCGAATCGCGCTGTCCAGACGATCGAGACTCGCGAGCAGCCGCTGCTCGTTCCCGGAGTAGTCGATTTTCTGCGGCAGGACACCTCACTCAACGTACAGGCGCGCGCTCCGCTTGGTGTGCAAGCCGATCTCTCGATTCGCGGCACAACCTTCGAGCAGTCGCTGATTCTCGTCGACGGGCTTCGCGTGGACGATCCGGAGACAGGCCATCTCAACCTCGACATCCCCGTGCCGCTCGATGCGGTGTCGCGTATCGAGGTGCTGCATGGCTCTGGTTCGACGTTCTACGGCTCGGACGCGATCGGCGGCGCGGTCAACTTCCTCACGGCCCGGCCGGACCATATGAGCATCGTTGCGCGCTCTGGAGCAGGGAACTACGGCTCGCTGGAGCAGCATCTCCGCGCAGACTACTCCAGTGCGGGCTTCGCGGAGGAACTCACGGCAGGCCGCGATACCTCTGACGGCTTCATGGCGGACCGCAACTACTCCAGCAACGCCGCTGCATCGGAGAGCTGGTTCACGCTCTTCGGCAAAAATACGACCGACGTTCTCCTCGCTGCAAGCGACCGGCCCTATGGAGCCAATCAGTTCTATGGCCCGTACGACTCGTGGGAGCGCACGAAGGGATGGTTTGCGGCGATCCAGCAGCAGCTCGGCGAGCGCACGTCGGCGTCGTTTGCGTATCGGCGTCACACGGACCTCTTTGTGCTGCTGCAAGACAACCCGGACTACTATCGCAACAACCACATCACCGGCGCGTGGCAGTCGGCGGCGCGCCGCGCGGACTCGTTTGGCGCGAACACGACGCTCTCTTACGGGCTCGAGGCCACTGGCGACTCTATCCACAGCACCAATCTCGGCGTGCACGCGCGCAATCAGGGAGCAGGATACGCCAACCTCTCGCTGCGTTCTCTGGGCCGGCTCTCGCTATCGATCGGCGCGAGGGAGCAGGTGTTTTCGGGCGGCGACTCTGTCTTCTCGCCGTCGATTGCTGCGGCCTATGCTATGACTTCAACGCTTCGCGCGCGGGCGTCTGTGGGACACGGCTATCGGCTTCCTACCTACCTCGATCTCTACTACTCGGATCCGACCACGATCGGAAATCCCAATCTCAAACCCGAGTCTTCGTGGAGCTACGAGGGCGGCATCGACTGGAGCCCGTCGCGCGCCCCGTTTACCCTTACGGCAACCGGATTCAGCCTTCACCAGAAGAACGGCATCGACTACTCGAAGTTCGATCTTTCCAGGCCGTGGCAGGCGACCAACGTCGCCAACTTCGCTTACAACGGAGCCGAGGCCGACCTTCGCGTCCATCTGCCTCGCTCGCAGCGACTGCAGTTGAGCTACACCGCGGTGCAGGCGACCTCCCCTCCGCATGGGCTGATCTCGGAGTACGCCTTCAACTACGCCGCGCAGAGCGCACTGCTTGCCTGGAGTGCGGACCTTCCGGCGCAGATCTCAGCGCGCACGCAGCTCGCTGTCATTCAGAAGACGACTCAGTCGCCTTACGCGCTCTGGGATGTGGCGCTCGCGCGCAACTCCGGCCGCGTTCGCCCTTATCTGCGCCTGCTCAATCTCAGCAACACGAGTTATCAGGAGATTCCCGGCGTTCCGTTACAGGGACGCACGATCATGGGCGGGGCGGAAGTCAATTGGTCTGCGCAGCATCGTTAGTGCTGCACGTGTCCGTCCATCTCCATGTGGTCCAGGCGGCGGTCTTCGTTGATGTAGACGGAGCCCGTCAACGGTGTTCTTTCGCTGCCTGCGATCAGCGGTGTGTCATTGACGAAGCGCAGATTGCGGAAGGTGACTACTGTCAGGCCGTCAGCGTTCACGCCGGTGTCGGTCACCAGCGTGAACGGCTTGGACCAGTCGAGGTAGACCTGGCCGAGCCAGCTTCGCTTGGCCACGAGCGTGGCGAGCGTCGTAGGCGGCTTGTAGAAGACGTCGGCCTGCGAGCTTGAGGTGACGTTGCCCGAGAGCGTATCGACGGCGGCGATGTGGTAGGTCGTCGCCGTCTCGGCGATGGTCTGCCAGCGGAAGGGATTGACCGGATAAGGGTCGGCCCAAACGCGCATGACCGGCGCGCCGTAGTCGAAGCTCTTCGCCAGAGCCATCGCCTGTTGCCGCTCATAGGCTCGAAGGCCCCAAAGCAGCACGATTCCTGCAAGCGCGGTGAAGGCCCAGCCTCGTCCACCGAAGGGCTGGCGGCGCGCGCCGACCTCGCTGCTCACCAGACCGAAGAGCGGCGGCGCGAGCAGCGCCATCAGCAGCAACAGAAACATCACCGGCTCGAAGAGGAAGACGAACGAGCCTGCAAACCAGCGAGGATCGAAGGGGAAAAACGGGCGCAGGCCATAGTTGTTCGTCCAGTCGAGCAGCAGGTGGCTCAGCAGAGCGATCAGCGAGAAGGAATAGAGCAGTCCCCATCGCACGGGCGCCTTTGTCTCGGACTTGCTGCTTCGACGCCACCGATGCACGAGCCAGATGGCTCCGACGACGATGGCTGCCTCGAAGGGCAGGCCGATGAGCGCGTGGGTCCAGCCGCGATGATGCTCTAACGCCGCGACGGGCCCTTTGAATCCCCAGAGCACATCGAGGTCCGGAGCCTCGGCGGCGAGCGTCATCGCCAGCGTGGCGTAGGCTGCCTTGCGGTTGAAGCCTGTGCGCGCCAGCACGGCTCCGGTGAGTAAGTGAGTGACTGGCTCCATCGGCGTTTACTGGGAGTCCGCACGGAACGAGGTCACTTTGTTCTTGACGAAGGTGACCGCCAGGGGCTTGCCGAGGTTGTCGTAGACGACGAGGCGGTTGCCGTAGTCGTTGCTGAGGCTCCTGCTGACCTGGCCAAGCGCCATCTGCACCTCGCGCTCGCTCATGCCCAGGATGACCTGGTGCGAGTCGATCGCCTTCCAGACGTCCGGTCCCCAGTGCTTGTAGAGTTCGTGCGGGTCGTCGTAGAAGAAGATCTCGTCGGTGTAGAAGGTGTATCCGTTGGCGTCGTGGTATCCCACGGGCACGGCGTACTCCTTCGCCGGATCGTCGGACTTCGGTTTGGTGAAGGCGAGAAGCACTTGCCGGTCGCCGCTTGGGATTCGTGACCGCGAAGACTTCGGCGCGACCTGCTCGAAGTACTGCTTCACGAGGAGAGGTTCAGCGCCAAGCAGCGTACCCTGGGACTTGCCGTAGTCGGCGTGGTGCGCGGCGTAAGGGTAGTAGTCCATTTGGCCGCCGGCGGAGACCCAGAGCGTGGTTCCGACGAGCTCCTTCAGGTCGGCTGGTGTCGAGGGTCGCTTCTTCTTGAGGAAGACCAGGTCGTCTTCGGCGATCTTCGCCGGCGCGGGCGCCGCCGTCGGGGCCGCAGGAGCGTTTCGCTCCCGGTAGATCATTCCGATACGTACGCCGACGACTGCCAGCAGCAGCAGCGTCCCGCCTATGGCCGCCTTCTTTGTGTTGTCCATACGCCTCCCCTCCTTGAACCTAACCGAATGATGCCGGGTGTTCAACCGAAGATACGGGTAACCTCCCCCCTCCCCCTCCTTTTGTACAAAATATTCATAAAATTAGACTTAAGTCCGGACCGGCTTTGCAAAGTATTCTTTCTAAGGTAGTTATCTGTAAAGTATTGTAGATAAATGATTTATTCGAAGTGAAGAGGCAAAGAAAATGGCCTCGGCTGGGTTAGCGAGGCCATTTCTTCTGTGCTGCTTTAAGCGTAGCAGATTGACCGGAACTAGATTGCCAATGTTATAGGGTTTATTTTGAATGGGTTAGGTGGTTTTGGGGCTTGACACGCGATTTTGCTGAGTTTTTAAGCGATTGCATTGTTGAGGGCTTGGCGGGGCATCCTGCGAAGTCGCTTCGCCCTTTCGGGCTTCGCTCCGGCCTCCGGCAGGATGGTGGGCCGCTTTGCGGCCGGTTGGCGCCTTCCAACCCCAGCTAGCTGGCCGGGGACCCGGCCGTGGGCCCGCCGGCCTGCTGGTGGACGGTTCAATCTTTGACCTCCACTCGAAGGATTTGACCAAGTCCAGGCGCCGCAGCGCCAAAATTCGATATGTAAATTGCATCGTCTGGGCCGATAGTCATTGCAGTAGGAAGTACCAGTCCGGTTTTTATATCTTCCGCCTGGCCTGATGGGCTGATGCGAACGAGTTTGCCGGCGCCGGGTGTCGGATTACCAGGTGCATCCGACAACTCAAGCACGTAGAGCCTGTCGCGACTGTCAAAGGCAAGCCCAACTACAGTCGTGAGACCCTCCGCCCATGTTTTGAAATTGCCACTGGGCGTCAGTTTAAAGACATTCGCACTCCCGGGATGAATAGGGAACGTCGCCAGGTTGCCGAAGAAGAAGTTGCCCTTATACGTGATCCCGGTTGGTCCGACCCAATCCTGGCTGCTTCCCGAGATATCCGCGAGGAGTTGGATCTCACCGGTGTCCGGGGAAATGCGAACAATCCACTGGTGATTTGGCTCTGTGGCGTAGAGTTGGCCTCGGACGGCCACCATGCCATACCAAGTTCCATCAGGTTCGAAATCGTCAAGAGATGGACCTGGGTTCGCGATCGGGGTTGCCATTTCAAATGCCGACAAGTTTGCAACGTAGCTAAAAGTGCCGTGATCGACATCAACTTTGATTACGCCATTTGGGGTTGCAGGATTTCCGTGCGAACAGCCACCACCAACAAGCAGTGCGAAAAGCGTATCGCCGATGAAAGCTACGTCCGCCACTCCGAGAACGCCAGGTGGGTGTAGGCTGTTTATTCCGGAAGGCAATCCATCGACCACGGTGGTTCTCTGATTGATGCCGGTGATCTTTGAAATGCGGGCAGTTGGACCGCCGTGAGTTGGTCCAACCGGTGCGGGAACCTGTTGGCAGTTGAACGGCCCGTTGGGACCACCAGTTCCGGCTTCAGCCACGTAGAGGGCACCATCGGGGCCGAACTTGAGACCTCTTGGCCGGTTCAGGCCGGTGGCAATCACAGTTGTCGTCACCGACTGTGCCCAAGCTGAGCACGTCAGCAGCAGAACCACCATAGCAATAGGTACCTTCGACATGAAATACCGATTCATACGCAACGCTCCTTGCTTAGGGTGAGAAATACGCCAAGGAATGCGGCGCGGAAGTGCATAAGACACCTCTCGCGCGATTGGGCAACAGCCAGGTCGCTGTGTGCCTAAATCGACCGTGTTCAAGGGACCGATGGGCCGTGAAGGAATCAGCTACTGGATCGCAGACCTCTACGCTGCTGTATCTCTCGCTCGGAGTGACACACCGGAGGCACTGCAAGGATGTCAACGTCAACAGAGCTACGTGGGGTCTAAAGCAGCAGAAAAGCTAAGGCCATGTCCAAACACTTGTCAAGGTGAAAGATTCTGCTCTTTTCGCAATGGAGGGTACTGTGTTCTTGCGCGATACGCCGACGCTTAGTCGACCGGCTCGGCAACGGCCAGTTCTTGCTCGGCTCCGCGGAGGGACTCGGCGGTTAGTGCGTCTGCGTTGCGGAGGCGGGGGAAGAGCGCAGCTGCTCCGGTGGTTACGAGGAGCGAGCCGATGCCTCCGATGACGACTGCAGGGACGGCCCCCCACCAGCTTGCAGTGACGCCGCTTTCGAACTCGCCGAACTCGTTGGAGGCTCCGACGAAGAGCCAGTTTACGGCGCTTACGCGACCGCGCATCTCGGGCGGCGTGGCGAGCTGCAGGATGCTGGAGCGGACGACGACGCTGACCATGTCGCTTGCGCCGACGAGGATGAGCGCGATCAGGCTTAGCCAGATGTTGCGCGAGAGGCCGAAGACGACGGTGGCTGCGCCGAAGATGGCGACGCAGGTGAGCATGGTGGCTCCTGCGCGGCGCTTGATGGGATAGACGAGCATGGTGAGCGAGACGGCGAGCGCACCGACGCTGGGCATGGCGCGAAGGAGGCCCAGGCCGCGCGGGCCGGCGTGGAGGATGTCGATCGCGAAGATGGGTAGCAGGGCCGTCGCGCCGCCCAGCATCACGGCGAAGAGATCGAGCGAGATGGAGCCGAGCAGCAGCTTCGTCTGCCAGACGTAGCGAAGGCCGGCGAGCATCGTGCTCACGTTGAAGGCCTTTTTGCTGGAGCGCTCCATGGGCGTCCGAATCATGCCGACCAGGACGATGAAGCTCAGCAGCATGGCGAGGGTGAAGAGGTAGACGACGGGTGCTCCCTTCCACGCGGCGAGCGCACCGGCAAGCGGCAGCGTGAAGAGAAGGCCGCCTACCGCGGGGCCGGACATGTTCGCGATCTGGTAGACGGTCGCGCCCCAGGTGACGGCGTTGACGAAATGGTCCTTGGGGACGAGGCTGGGAAGCATCGCGCTGGCGGCCGGGCCGCTGAAGGCCCGGCCGAGGCCGATTCCGATGAGCACGGCGTAGATGGGCCAGATGCGGCCGTTCGCAAGAGCGGTCGCGCTCATGGAGAGCCACAGCAGAACTGCGGTGCAGACGGCCTGCAGGCCGTAGCAGCAGAGGATGATCTTTCGCCGGTCGTAACGGTCGGCGGCGTGGCCGGCGGCGAGCATGAAGAAGAGTCCGGGGAGAAAGAGAGCGAGGCCGGTGAGGCCGAGGTCGAGCGCGGAGCGGGTGATCTCGTAGACCTGCCAGGCGACCGCGACTGACTGCGCCTCCGCACCAACGATGACCATGAGGCGGGCGCATTGGTAGAGCCGGAAGTCCCTCGACTGGAGCGCGGCACCGGCCGTGAGAACCGGTGCCGTCGTTTCGCCTTCTTCAGACATAACAATATGGTTTCATATTTTCATCATGACTAGGCATGATGTGAAGAATGTCTGCCAAAATGTCGTGAAAAGAGTGACCGGCTCAAATTTATGAATAATCGCGAAAGAATTCAGCAAGCCCTGGCGATTTTAGAGGAGGAACCCTTGGCCTTCGATCAGCCTGCTTTGGTCGTCATGCCGCCCGATTCGAAGAGTTTTCTTGTCGGGAATCAGGGTGGATTTCTTCATCTGGCGATAGCTTCGCTTCATGCTGCCATAGGAGAGAAGCAAACATTCAAAGACAAGCCTTGGTTCGGGGTTGAGGATTATGACTGGCAAATCGCTGGCCTAACGCCGGATGCAGACGCACGTATCTATTTACGGAGTCCGCTTAGCAAATGGCAGAAACTTCGCGGGAACATCCTTGGCGTTTCAATCGGGCTTTCGATCTTAGCCTGCTTGATTGTTGGCTTTTGCACCATCGTCTATTGGCTATTTCGACTAGGCAACAGTTAGAACAAACTAGCGGCCGAGGTAGATCTTGTACTGGGTTTCGACGACTCCGGTGTTGCGGGCGAGCTGGAGCTTTGACTGGTTGTATTGATAGAGCGTTTCGATGAGGCGGCTCTGGGCGTCGGCCAGCGAGGCCTGCGCCTGGACTACGGGAAGATTGTCGCTGACTCCGGACTGGAAGCGGTCGGTCGCATCCTGAAGCACCTGGGTGGCGAGATCGACGTTCGAGCGAGCGACGCTAACCAACTCCTTGGACGACTGCACATCGAGCATTGCAGAGCGAATCTGCTGCTCGATGGTGACGCGGAGACTGTCGATTTGCTGGTTGAGGCCGGTGAGCTGGGCCTGGGCTACCTCGCGCTCGCCGCGAAGCTTGCCTTCTTCGAAGATGGGGAAGCTCACCTTGCCCAGGGCGGAGAAGACGCCGTGGTAGAGGCCCGCGGTCTCGCCGATTACGCCGTAGTTGCCCTTGAACTCGAGCGAGGGATAGCGCTCAGCGCGCACGGCCTTGAGGGTGCGGCCGGCGACCTCCTGTTGTGCCTCCAGGCTGAGAAAGTCCTTGCGGTGCTCGAAGGCGATGGCCTTGGCCTGCTCGATCGGCATGGTCTCGTACTCGGCGAAGGGAGCCGTGTCGGTGAGGGTGAGCTCCTGGTCGGCCGGCAGACCGATGAGCCGGTTCAGCGCGATCTTGTCCTTGGCGAAGATGTTCTCGGCGTTGATGAGGGCCTGCTGCTGGGTCTGAAGCTGCACGCGCGCGCGCAGTTCGTCGAGATTGGTGCCGACTCCGGCCTCGTGGGAGGCGCGGGCCTGCTCGAAGGCGACCTGATCGGCCTTGAGGAGCGCCTTCGCGTTGTCGATCTGCGCGGCGTCGGCCAGGGAGCGCAGGTACTGCGTGCCGACGGCAAGTGCGACGCTGCCGCGAGTGTTCAGCGTGGTGAGCGTTGCGACGGAGTTGGACTTCTGCGCGGCGCGGTAGAGGTAGTAGGCGGGAACGTTGAAGAGTTGCTGCTCGACGTTGAGCTGCGCCGAGGTTACGTCGACCTTGACGATCGGCTTGAAGAAACTGGGGTTGATGCCTACCATCGCGAACGAGGCAGGCTTGAAGCCCAGGGCCTGGAGGTCGACTTGCTGCGCCGAGCTCTTGGCTTCGGCCGTGAAGCTGGGAAGCAGGTTGTTTTCGACGGTCAGCGTAAGGCCGTGGACCCGCAGTTCGTTCTGGCGGTCGAGCTCCATCTGGAGGTTGCGCTTGAAGCCGAGGGCGATGGCGTCATCGAGGCTGAGGGGGAGCGCAGTGGGGTTCGCGCGCTCGACGGTCACTCCTCCGGGCAGCGTGAGCACGGCCGGGTTGGGAGTGGGAGCCTGCGGCAGGTCATTGGTCTTCTGTGTGCTCGGTGGGGCACTTGTCTGGGCGGTCTGGGCCAGCGCGCTCGCGCCAAGGCAGGCCGCGGTCAGAGCGTAAAAGGCCGCTCTGGAGGCAAAGTGTGCCAAAAGTTCATTCACGTTGCAATTTAGATTACCCACAGGCTCAGGAAGTTGCGAAATATCTCGACCTTTGGCGGAGGAGCCGGAGGCCAAAGAGCTTTCTTTCATGAGTTTGAAAGACGTTTTGCGGGTGCGGTTCGTCTAAAATAAGTAGAGAACCTATGCGCCTTCTATCCAGCACCCGTTTTGCGTTCGCTCTAGCCGCAGCCCTGCTTATCGCCGTTCCCGCTTCTTCCCAGGCCCAGTCTTCGGCGCCTCCGGGAACGGGGAACACCTTTAAAGATACGTCGATGCTGAAGCCCCCAGCCGGGGCGAAGATCGCGATCATCAAGTTTGAGGACCTGGAGTGCCCGGCCTGCGCGCATGCCAATCCCATCGTGCACGCCGCAGGCGAGCGGTACAAGATTCCTGTCATCCGCTACGACTTTCCGCTGAAGATGCACATCTGGAGCCGCGACGCGGCCATTACGGCGCGCTACCTGCAGGACAAGGTTTCGCCGCAGGTTGCCGATGAGTTCCGCAGCGCAGTCTTTGTTGCGCAGACGTCGATTGCCAGTAAGGAAGACCTGAACAACTTCACGCAGCGGTTCTTCCAGTCGCACAAGATCAACCGGCCGTTCGTCATCGATCCGGCGGGCCTGTTCACCGCTGAGGTGAACGCCGATTACACGCTGGGCGAGCGCATCGGGCTCGTGCAGACGCCGACGATCTGGGTGGTGACGCAGAAGAACTGGGTCCAGGTGACGGATGTGAGCCAGCTCTATTCGACGATCGACAACCTGGAGGCTCAGGTCGCGTCGTCGACGCCGGCGAATTCTAAGCTGCGGCACGCTGTGGGGACGCAGAAGTAAGATTGCCGAATTGTCAAAGAGAGGCCCGGTCCAGGGTGACTGGGTCTCTTGCTTTTGCGGCGGCTGCTTAGGGTGATTCAGTGAAGAACCTGCTCTACCTGGCAGTGAAGATGAGGAAGTAGTCTTCGCCGTCGGCCTTGGTGAAGTCGTAAGTTCCGGTGAGCTTGTAGCCAGCTTCGTCCATCTCCTTGACGACCACGTCCTGATTGACGCCGTGGTTTTCGCCGTTGCCGTTTCGGTCGATAATGCCTATTTTCGCGCCTGAGCGAAGAGAGGGTTTCAGCTTCTTCATCATGGCTACTGGGTTGGCGACTTCGTGGTAGACCTTGAGCAGAAGTACGGCATCGACGCTGCCGGGCGGAAGGCCGGGATCGTCGGGTGCGCCGAGGATGGTGCGGACATTCTTGATTCCAGCCTGGCTGACTCGCCTGCCGATGTATTCGATGGAGGGCGGATTGATGTCTTCGGCGAGGACGGTGCCGGTGCTTCCGACGCGCGCGGCGGCTCGGACAGAGAACCAGCCGGAGCCGGCGCCGATGTCGGCCACGTTTTTGCCTGCGGTGATGCCGAGAAGGTCCATTACGCGGTCGATTTGGAGCTTTCTGGCTCGGTCAGGGTAGTCGAAGATGGAGAGGTCGCCGGTATAGGGTCTGCTGGTCGCGCGGTGCTCCGCCGGCGGCGCCGTCTGGGCAGGAAGGGCGATGGGCAAAAGCAGTGACGCGAGGAGTACAGCGAGGTAGCGGCGCATGGCGGCCTACTTGTTGTTTGATTTTACGAGCGCGAGGACCTCTTCGGCGTGGCCTTCGGGCTTGACGTCCTCGAAGGTATGGATGAGGCGCTGGTCGGGACCGATGAGATAGGTAGTGCGCTTCACGCCTTTGACTAGCTTGCCATACATGTTCTTGGGCTTGATGAGGTCGTAGCGGTTGATGAGGGTCATCTCGTCGTCGGCGAGGAGGTCGTAGGGGAGGTCGAACTTGTCTTTGAACTTTTTCTGCGCGGCGACGGTGTCGCGCGAGATGCCGAGGACGACGATGCCGGCCTTTTTGAACTTGGTGAAGGCGTCGCGGAAGCCGCAGGATTCGATGGTGCAGCCGGGAGTGTCGGCGCGAGGATAGAAGAAGAGGACTACGGGTGAGCCCTTGAAGTCGGAGAGGGAGACGTCTTTGCCGTCCTGATTTTTTAGGGTGAAGTCTTGGACTAGATCGCCGGGGTTCATGTGGGTTCCTTTGCGCAACTTGAATGCAGTTTATCGTTTGGCATCAAGTTGCCGAAAGCCTTGATTTTTTCAGGCGTAGGTTGATTTACTTTTTCCAAAGTTGCTCGAACTTCGATTTGAGACGGCTTCGGAGACTTCGCTGTTCCTTTTCTGCTTGCAGTAATCGTCGTTGCGTGGCAAGCCCGGGCACGTAACCACAGATCCGTTTCGTCTCCGGTCCCAACCAAGGAGCCAGAAGATTTTCGTTCGCCGCCCAACCTAACCACTCCCCAACTTCAACCTCAAGGAGCGCTCGCAAACCATTGTCTTTTCGAGCAGCCTCAGCAACGTCTTCGAGGAATGCACAAAGTGGCAATATGCTACTTAGGTCTCCCGCCTCTAGCGACTGCGTCAGGGCAGGCACGAGGACCGATCCGAAGACCATGTAGGGTGCAGGTGTCTCATCGCCCATGTAATCAAACTGCGCACGATAAGTCGCTTGAAGCTTAGGGAATCGCGTGAACAGCTCAGTGACGACGGTCTCGAAGTTCATAGGGTGTTTCCAGAGTTACCGGAATATCCAGAAAATCGGGTTTCAAGGAAGTGATGCGAGAGTCTTTTCGAGTGAGGCGAGGTCTTCGATGTGCATCGCAGGGATAGCGGAGTCTTTGCCGAGGATTTGGCGCATGAGGCCGGTGAGGACCTTGCCGGGGCCCACCTCGATGAAGTGGGTTGCGCGCTGGGCGGCGAGGAGATGGATGCACTCCACCCAGCGGACGGAGCCGGTGACCTGGCGGACGAGGCAGTCGCGGGAGTCGGCGGCGTGGGTGACGAGGCGGGCGTCTACATTGGAGGCGATGGGGACGGCGGGGTCGTTGAAGGCGATGGCGTTGAGGTCCCTGGCGAGCGCGTCCTGTGCGGGCTTCATGAGCGCGCAGTGGAAGGGTGCGCTGACGGGGAGCATGACGGTTCGCTTGGCTCCGGCGTCCTTACAGAGCTCGGCGGCGCGATGCACGGCGGCGGTGGAGCCGGAGATGACGGTCTGGTCGGGGGAGTTGAGGTTGGCGGCGGAGACGACTTCTTTGGTCTCGGCGGCGGCCTGATCGCAGAGCTCGACGATGCGTGTGGCGGAGAGTGCGAGGATGGCGGCCATCGCTCCCTGACCTGCGGGGACGGCCTGCTGCATGTAGCGGCCACGGCTGCGGACGGTGCGGACGGCGTCGGCGAAGGTGAGGGTTCCGGCGGCGACGTGGGCGGAGTACTCGCCGAGGGAGTGGCCGGCGGCGAAGGCGGGGGTGATGCCCCGCTCCGCGAGGACGCGCGTGGCAGCGACGGAGACGGTGAGGATGGCAGGCTGGGTGTGCTCGGTGAGCTTGAGCTGGTCCTCAGGGCCTTCGAAGATGAGCTTCGAGAGAGGGAAGCCGAGGGCGGCGTCGGCCTCCTCGAAGACGAGGCGGGCGGCGGGGTGGTTGTCGTGCAGGTCGCGGCCCATGCCAACGGACTGCGAGCCCTGGCCGGGGAAGAGAAAGGCTATCTTGTTCATCGCTGATTATCGTAAATGAATAGGAGGATTGAGGTTCCAGAGAGGTCTCCGACCCCGAATCCGCAGCGCATGGCTCGAGTGCTACGGCCGCCGCCCCCACGCTGCCCAGAGGACAGGCGATGGCATCATGAAGGCCGGATCGTCCAAACCCGCGAGGTCCTGTTCGAACTCCTGCTCAGTGACATAACCGGCACCGATCACGGCGTCGTGGAGTTGTTCATAGTTTGCGCGCAACAGAGAAATGCCCGGAGTTCCTGAGGACCACAAGAAAGTCCTGCCCTCTGCGGCGACGTCGACAAGGCCGAGCGCGCGCAGTTGCCCAAAGAGACGCCGTCCAAATTTATGATCAACGCCACGGTCGCCCATGATCCGAAGCATGGCGGCGAACGTCTTCGAAAGAACTTCCTCGGGAATCAGAGCCGGATCCGGGTATACGGAGATGTCAATTTCCTCGTCGATAAGCCAGCCGCCAGGCCTCAACGCGGCGGCCATACGGGCCAGCGCCTTTTCGCGTTCCGGGACATGCATCAGAACCAGCCGTGCATGGACGAGATCGAAGGCGGCTTCCGGTAAGGGGTCCGTGGCGATATTGTGGAGCCGCACCTCAGTGTTGGAGATCTCCATGGGTTCGAGGAAGCGAGGATCAATATCGGTCACCACCAGATATCCGGCAGGCGCGATATGGGCCGCGAGCCAGGTCGCGATGGAGCCTCCACCTCCGCCCACCTCAAGACAGTGCCAACCGGGCCGGACGCCGAGATCTTCCAGGTGACGAATCGTCCCTGGGTCAAAGGCAGCGGAGAGCGCCACGAACCGGGCGGATGCTTCTTTGCTCGCATTGTCGAGAAGGTATGGCGATTCTGCGAGATGTTGACTGCGCGTTCCGGAGTTTTCCATACGTCCCTCCAGATGATGTCCGAGGAAGGCTCTCTCGTTCATCGCTGATTATCGTAAATGAGCGGGGCGAGTTGCGGCTCGCGGCGATAGCACGGCCTTATAAAGTTGAAGGTTTTTAGCGGGAGCGAGTGGCTTTTTCCCGCTCTGACGAGCAAGATATCTGCTGGCAGGGTGTGATTGGAGGAGACTCGATGAACCCGGTACTCGTTGAACAGTTTTTTCTCGGATGTCTGGCCCATGCCTCCTACCTGGTCGAATCGGAGGGGATTGCGGCTGTGATCGATCCGCAGCGCGACGTCGATCTCTACATCGATTTGGCGAAGCAGAAGGGGCTGAAGATCGAGCACATCATCGAGACGCACCTGCATGCCGACTTCGTCTCCGGCCACCATGAACTGGCTGAGCGCACGGGGGCGCGGATATATCTCGGCGAAGGCTCCGGGGCGACGTTTCCTCACACGGATCTGAAGGACGGGGATTCGATCCGGTTCGGCAACTGCCGCTTCGATTTCATGCAGACTCCGGGCCACACGGTTGAGAGCGTCTGCGTTGTGTTGACCGACATGGCCGAGCCTTCGAGGCCGAAGGCAGTGTTTACCGGCGACACGTTGTTCGTCGGAGATGTGGGTCGACCCGATCTCTCCGGCGACCAGACGCCGCAGGAACTGGCCGCGATGCTCTACCGCAGTCTGCACGAGAAGCTACTCAAGCTTCCGGATGAGACGGAGATCTTTCCGGCACACGGAGCGGGCTCGCTGTGCGGCCGGCAGATGGGCTCTGAGCGGTCGTCGACGATCGGCAAGGAGCGCCGCACGAACTATGCGCTGCAGGCGCGCAACTGCGAGGAGTTCATCCACCTTCTCACCGACAGCCTTCCTCCGCGGCCGGAGTACTTTGGCCGCGATGTGGAGCTTAACCGGCAGGGCGCGGGGATGCTGGACCAGCTTCCTCCGCCTGTGCCGGTGCGGGCGGAGGAGGTGCTCCGTCTGCAAGCGGAGGGCGCGGTTGTGCTCGATACGCGTCCGGCGATGGAGTTTGCGGTGGCGTACGTTCCGGGCTCGGTGCATATCGCGCTCTCGGGGCAGTATGCGTCGTGGGCCGCGCGCATTCTGGGACTGGACAGGCGCATCATCCTGGTGGGAGAAGATGCGGACCATCTAAGGGAGTCGCAGTTGCGCCTGGCGCGGGTGGGGATCGAGCACGTGGACGCGTATCTTGAGGGCGGCCTCGCAGGGTGGATTGAGAGCGGCTATGTGCTGGATTACATTCCGCAGGTCTCGGCCCAGGAGCTTGCGGAGCTGATGGAGAAGGAGAAGGGCCACATCGCCGTGCTCGATGTACGCGAGCCGGGAGAGGTTGCGATGGGCGCGATGGAGGGCTCGGTGCGGATTCCGCTAGGGCAGTTGCCCGATCGAATGGGCGAGTTGGACCGCGAGAAGCTGCTGGTGGTCCATTGCAAGGGCGGATACCGTAGCTCGATCGCTACAAGTCTGCTGCGGCGCGCCGGTTTCCGCGAGATCGCGAATCTGACGGGCGGGTTCGATGCGTGGAGCGCCGCCAGGAGTTCTGAGCACCTTACGAGCTAATGAAAACTGGGCAGATAAGAGTCGTCTCAGAAGTCTGTTGACAAATATCGCAATTTGCGATATAAATATCGCGATTTGCGATAGAGGCTTTATGAAGCTGGCGGACAAAGTTCGTTATCTTCGTGAGGTAGAAGGCTCGCTGCGCGGGCTGGATCGGGCCATGACGCAGCAGGAGCTGCTGCGGGCTATCGAATCGGAGACAGGCGAGAAGCTATCGCAGTCGTATCTCTCGCAGATCGAGTCGGGGGCGCGGCCTCACCTGACCAACACGACACGGCAGTTGCTGGCGAAGTTCTTCAGGGTCCATCCGGGGTATCTGGTGGACGATCCTGAGGGCTACCACGCGGAGCTTCTGTCGGATGCGCGGACGCTCGAGGACAAGCTGGACCTGTGGCTGGTGAGCGGGGCGGAGAGGTTTCGCCGCGACCCGGAGCTTCGGCGTGCGCTGCTGGCGGTGGCGCGGCATGAGGACTCGCGCAAGTGTCTTTTTCTGCTGGAGTCGATTCTGGAGACACCTTCGCTGGCGGAGCGGCTGTTGCATCTGTTGCGGCCTGGCGTCGCGAAGGCGGAGTTGCCGCGCGTGTCGAAGCCGCATGTGCAGGACAGGGCCGCCGCTGTGCCTCAAAGGAAGGCGGCAGTGAGGTTGAGATGAACTGGGCGACGATCTATCTCGCGTGTTTTGGCGTAGGGCTTGTCCTCAGCGTGCTTTCGTTTGCCGGGGGATTTGGGCACCTGCACATCGGCCACTTTCACGTCGGTCACTTTCATGTCGGTCACGCACGCGGCTTTCATGCGCATGGAAGCAGCGTCTCGTGGTTCAACGTCTTCGCGGTCATGGCGTTTCTGTGCTGGTTTGGCGGGGCGGGATATCTGCTGACGCGGCGGCACACGATGCTGGTGCCGGTGGTGCTCCTGCTGGCCGTCGCAAGCGGGCTTGTTGCGGCCGCGGCGATCTCCGCGTTTCTGGTGAAGGTGCTGTTGCCGCGTGAGCGCGTGCTGCTGCCGGAGGACACGGAGATGCGCGGTGTGGTTGCGCGCGTCAGTTCGACTGTGCGCGCGAACGGAACGGGAGAGATTCTCTTCTCGCTGAACGGCACGCGGCGCTGTGCCGCTGCGCGAGCTGCGGACGGGCAGGCGATCGAGCGTGATGCGCAGGTGCTGGTTCTGCGCTACGAACACGGCATTGCGTGGGTGCGCCGGTGGACAGAGATGGATGATCTTGACGAGCCGCAGACGCCGACCTGACGGGATCGTTGTTTCGCCCGGTGTCTTGTTGAGCGCGTGAAGGAATTCGCGCTCACTGCAGCGCATGCCGCATAAACCAAAGGAACGTTATGACAAACCCGATTTACATCATTGTTGGACTGGCCGTCGCCGGTACGCTGCTGCTGATGACTCTGATGGCGAGGCTCTTTCGCAAGGCTGGTCCGAATGAAGCGCTCATTGTCTACGGTTTTCGCGGCCCGCGCATCATTCGCGGTCATGGCGCGGTGATTTTTCCGGTGGTCGAGAACTCGCGGCTGCTCTCGCTGGAGCTGATGAGCTTCGACGTCGCGCCGAAGCAGGACCTCTACACGAAGCAGGGTGTTGCGGTAACGGTGGAGGCCGTCGCGCAGATCAAAGTTCGCTCGGACAACGAGTCGATTCTTACGGCGGCGGAGCAGTTTCTGAGCAAGACGCCCCAGGAGCGCGAGGGGCTGATTCGCCTGGTGATGGAGGGGCATCTGCGCGGCATCATCGGCCAGCTTACGGTGGAGCAGATTGTGAAGGAGCCGGAGATGGTCGCCGACCGCATGCGCTCGACTTGCGCGGACGACATGAGCAAGATGGGGCTCGAGGTGATCTCGTTCACGATCAAGGAGGTTCGCGATCAGAACGAGTACATCACGAACATGGGACGGCCTGATATTGCGCGCATTCGCCGTGATGCAGAGATTGCTGCCGCTGAAGCGGAGCGCGACACGGCGATTCGCCGCGCAGTTGCTTTGCGCGAGGCCGCGGTGGCGAAGGCCGCGGCCGACCAGGAGCGCGTGATCGCGGAGACGGCGTCGCTGGCGAAACAGGCCGAGGCGCAGCGCGATCTGGATATCCAGAAGGCGCAGTTCATGGAGCAGAGCAAACGTCAGCAGGCGCATGCCGACAAAGCCTACGAGATCCAGACGAACGTGATGCAGCAGCAGGTTGTCGCGGAGCAGGTGAAGGTGCAGCAGGTCGAGAAGGAGCAGCAGATCAAGGTACAGGAGGCTGAGATTCTGCGCCATGAGAAGGAGTTGATTGCTTCAGTGCTGAAGCAGGCCGAGATTGAGAAGCAGTGCGTGGAGAACATTGCGGCTGCGGAGCGTTCGCGCCTGACGATTGAGGCAGAGGGACGCGCTGCCGCGATTCGTGCGCAGGGCGAGGCTGAAGCTGCCATCATCTTCCAGAAGGGTGAGGCCGAGGCCAAGGCGATGAACGTGAAGGCCGAGGCATACCAGGAGTGGTCGCAGGCTGCGGTCGTCGATCGGCTGATCACCAATATGGCTGATGTTGTGCGCGCGATGTCGGAGCCGCTGGCGAAGGTGGACAAGATCACCATCGTCTCGACTGGCGGAGATAACACGATTGGCGCGAACAAGCTGACGGGAGACATCACTAAGATCGCGGCGCAGGTGCCTGCGTTGTTCGAGGCGCTCTCCGGCATGAAACTGCAGGAGCTTATGGGCAACATCAAGGCCATGAGACCCCGCGGAGACGGCAATGGGCCAGCTAATCAGTAACGCGTGTTGCGGCGGTTCTGCGAGGGGCGCCGCAGCACCACAGCATGAAAAGAAGGAGAATCGCCATGGCACTGCTCGAACGAGTTTCCACACTACTTCGCGCGAATGTGAACGACCTGATCGACAAGGCCGAGGATCCGGAGAAGATGCTGAAGCAGCTTCTGCTGGATATGGAGAACCAACTGCTTCAGGTGAAGACGCAGGTTGCCATTGCGATTGCCGATCAGCATCTGCTGGAGGGGAAGAGGAAGGAGCACGATGAGGCTGCAGAGAGTTGGCAGCGCAAGGCGGAGCTTGCTGTGAGCAAGGGGCAGGATGATCTGGCGCGAGCAGCGCTGGACCGAAGGCTGTCGCATCAGCAGCTTTCAGCGGGCTTTGCGCAGCAGATTGAAGACCAGCGTGTGGAGGCGGAGCTTATGCGCTCGAACTACAACAAGCTGCAGCAGAAGCTAAAGGAGACCGAGGCTCGCTGCGAATTGCTGATTGCCCAGCAGCGCCGCGCGCGGGCGGTTGGTAAAGCAAACACGGCGCGCTCCGAGGTTGAGAGCAAGAGCTTCACGCAGCCTATCGATCGCATGCGGATGAAGGTGATGGGGAGCGAGGCGGAGAATGCGGCGGCCAGGGCGCTACTGGACGATGATCTCGCAGCCGATTCGCTCGACGACCGCTTCCGCAAGCTTGAGAGAGAGGACAAGATTGAGAGCTTGTTGAGCGATCTGAAGTCGCGTCAGACACGGTCGGCCTGAGGCGTCCCTGGAGCTCGTGAAACGCGCGGAACTGCCGGCGTTAGTTGGTCAGTTGGTCGTCGTGTTCGTTGAGCGTCTCCTCGTAGAAGATGATCTTGTCGCGGCCGGAGGCTTTGGCGCGGTAGAGGGCTTCGTCGGCGCGGCGGAGGAGGTCTTCGGTTGAGGCCGTGGTGGGAGCCATCCAGGCGACTCCGAAGCTGGAGGTGACGGCGATGACGCGGCCGTTGTCGTGGAAGGGGGCGCTGGAGATGGCCTGCTGGATCTGGCTAAGGCGGGCGTGAGGATCTCCGGGCGCGAGGCCGGGCAGAATGAGGAGGAACTCCTCGCCGCCGTAGCGGCCGAGGAAGTCGTAGCTGCGGATGTTGTGCAGCATTCGGGCGGCGGCCTCGCGGAGGATGGCGTCGCCGGCGAGGTGGCCGAAGGTGTCGTTGATCTGCTTGAAGTGGTCGATGTCGGCGAGAACGAGGGCGAGGTCGTTGCCTTCGCGGCGGGCGCGCTCCATCTCGTGGTGAAGAATATCGAGGATGGCGGAGCGGTTCCAGAGGCCGGTGAGGGCGTCGCGCGTTGCCTGGCGGTGGAGGGCTTCGCGGGCGGCGAGCAGCCCGGCCTTTTCGGTCTCGAGCTCGCGGGTGCGCTGAGCGACGAGTTGACGGAGGATTCGCTGCCTGCGGATGAGCGTGCGCTCGCGCAATTTCCAGATGAGAAATGAGAGCCCGAAGGAGAGCAGCGCAAGCAGCAGATAGAAGAGGCGCGTGCGCCACCAGGGCGGGCGCACGGTGAAGGCGAGGGAGACGACGGGGGACTGCTTTTGCTGGCCGGGGTCGATGGCCTGGATCAGGAAGTGGTAGTCGCCGGGCGGCAGGGCGGGGTAGTGCAGCGAGTGCGCGGGGGTCTCGCTCCAGTTGGACTCCAGGCCGTCGAGGCGGTAGCGGAAGAGGAGGGAGTCCTCGCGGTCGTAGTTGAGTGAAGTGAAGGTGACGTCGAGCGGGGAGTCGCGCCAGTGCCAGCGGTTTCGGCGGCCGTCGAGGTTGAGGGGGATGTCGCCGAGACTGGCTGATTTGAGCGAGACGTTGAGAGGCGTGGGCGGGAAGAGATGCTCGGGGCGGAGGAGATGTACGACGCCGCCGTTGACGCCGATCCAGACGGAGCCGTCGGAATCGGCGAGGAAGGCGCCTTCGTCGGTGTCGTTGGAGAGGAGGCCGTCGCGCTGGGCGAGCAGACGCCAATGGGAGCCGTCGAAAACGTTGACGCCGAGGTCGCAGCCGACCCAGAGCCAGCCGCGGGTGTCGAGACGGACGGTCTGAATGTCGGTGGAGACGAGGTCGGGAGTCGAGACCGCGTTGAGGATGGTGGCGCTGCCCTGAATGCTCAGGTGAAGGAGGCTGGGAAGGCCGCCGCCGACCCAGAGTGTGCCGTCGGAGGCAGCGGCAATGTTGCGGATCTGACCGCGGGTGTAACGGTCGGGTAGCGGGACCTCGGTGAAGGTGGAGCCGGCGAGACGGTAGAGGTGGTTGTCGGAGGCGAACCAGAGAGTGTGGTCGGGGGATTCGTCGGCGTCGGCGAAGGCGTCGCTGGAGACGAGCGGGTCGGTGAGCTTTTCGAGGATGGGGTGCACGGTGTCGCGGATGACGTAGAGACCGTCGCGGGTGCAGAACCAGATGCGGTGCGAGGAGTCGGAGAAGACGCGGGCGATGCTGGGGAGCTTGCCGCGGAAGGTGGTACGTTGTGTGGCGGGGTCGAAGCGCGTGACGTCGCCGGCGATGCTGGCGAGCCAGAGCGAGCCGTCGGACGACTGAGTGATGCCGTCGATTCGGCTGAGAGGTGTTTTGGCGAAGGCTGGCTGGACGCGGACGCGCGTGGCGCCATCGTCGAGCTGGGTGAGCTGGACCTGGTCGGCGATCCAGACGCGGCGCTGGCGGTCGCGGAAGATGGGCCAGACGACGTCGTCGGCGAGGCCCTGGGCTGTGGTCCAGTTCTCGATCTCGCCATAGCCCTGCCAGCGGAAGAGGCCGTGGCCGCGCGTGCTGAACCAGAGGGAGCCAAGGCGATCAAAGAGGATGGTGCTGATGTCTTTGGAGGGGATTCCGTTGGAGGCGTCGAAGGTCTGCCAGGCGGAGCCGTTTCCATTCCACCGCGCGATGCCGGTGCAGGTTTGGGTTAGGACGCGATGGTTGGGGTCTTCCGCGAACGCGATCAGTCCGGAGCCGGTGTAGGTGGAGTCGTGCGTGGCGTCATAGAGGTCGCGTGGGCGGAAGACAGTCTCGCCGGGAAGCAGCACGCGGATGTGGTGCGCACCGCGTGCCCAGAGGGTTCCGCTGCGATCGAGGAAGAAGCGAACCCAGGATTCGGCGGGGACGCCTTTCTGGGTGTCGAAGATGTCGATGTGTCCGTTCCGTACGCGGCAGATGGCGCGGTCGCAGCCCAGCCAGAGAGTGTGGCCGTCGGGCGAGACGAAGACGTTGTGGATGTGGGTGAGCTCGGGATGGGCGGCGGTCTGGGCGGAGTCGATGTACGGCGCGGCGGTCCAGTGAGCGAGGTTCGTCTGGGCGGTGCTGATGGCCGGCTGAAGGTGCATCAGTGTGCCGCGGGCCAGGAAGAGGATGTTTTGCGGGTCGATGGAGGCGAGGCGCTGGCCGGCTCCGAACTGCATCGGCGCGCTGCCGGTTGGCGCTGCGACGAACCGGTCGTCGATGAAGGCGTAGAGATGGTCGTTGGTTGCGGCCCAGATGCGGCCGGAGGAGTCTTTGTGCAGGGCAAGGACGAGAGACTCGCCGAGTCCGTCCTGCTCGCCGAAGTGGCGGAAGCCGGAGCCGTCGTAGCGGAAGAGCCCGTTTTCGGTGGCGGCCCAGAGCAGGCCGGAGTCGTCTTCGACGAGGCTGAAGACGTCGGGGTTGCGCAGGCCGTCGTCCTGTCCATAGTGACGGAAGGTGAACTGCTGTGCGAGGGACAGCGATGGGATGAGAAGCGCGAACAGGGCGGCAGGTAGAAGCTGCCAGAGGGCTTGTTTGGTTCTCAACGCGAACGTCCGGCAGCTTCATTGTCTGCTGCAGCTGCATCTGCGAAGCCAGGGTCGCTGAGAGGTCCCTCGAGAGCGATGGAACCTACGTTTTCCTCATTCATGCAAAAATCGCGTCCGGCAGCGACGTGAAAGCGAAAGAATCCGCGGGAACAGAGCTGTCCGGGGAACGCCCAGTCGTGCGGCTCCAGGATGATGAGGGGGAAGTGGTTGATGCTGGTGCAGTCGCCGGCGAAGAGTGATTTTTCAGAGCCCTCGATATCAAGTTTGAGGAGGAATGGCGCATATTGCGACTCTGGCTTGGAGGCAAGCAGAGTACCGATCGACACGATATCGACCGGTATTCCACTGTCGGTGATGCAATAGCCCATTTCGCCTCCGCTGCCGCCGATATAGGCGTGACCGTCTTCTGGGCCGATTCCGGCCTGCCTGAGATCAACATCGAGGCCGGCGCAGTTGAGTTGCAGAAACTCAAAGTTGTCGGGCGCGGGTTCGATTCCGACAATGTGGGCCTCAGGATAGCGCGCGGCGAACCAGGTGATGCTGGCGCCGATGTTGGCGCCGCAGTCGATGATGAGCGGCTTGCGTCCGGAGGCGATGATCTGTCGGTAGACGCGTTGTATCTGCTCTCCGTGCGCGCCGGCGGGCATGTCGTACTGCTGCTTTTCGAAGCACTGCTGAATTGCGAGGACGTCGCTTGCGCTCCAGCGCCGATGGCGGATCGAGATAGTCCGGCCCCGATAGGCGACTTTGGTAATGGTTTGTTCGTTGGGGATGCCAGGATGGGCGAGATGGCGGGCTCCGTGAACAAACGGCTGCACCGTCTTGTAGAGGAGCTTACCTACGGGGGTAGAAGTAAGTTTTTCAATTGCAGTCGTCATCAAGCTCTCCCCGTGTTCGGCTGCAGGAGTTCCAGAAGGCTATCCTACTGCACAATTAACAAAAGGGTGCAAAAAACAGACGGCCCATATGCTTGTGACTTCTTGCCAGGTTGGCCAGCAGAGGAGTTCAGACTAGATGCCGATGCCGACGTCGACGTCCTTCTCGTCGCCGGAGTGCGAGTAGAAGTCGTAGGGAGTTCTGCGGTTGAACTCGTAGCGCTGACGGAGTTCGCGTCCGATGAAGAGGCCGAGAGCTACCGCGCCGAGGCCGGCGGAGACCCAGCCGACTGTCTTGATCAGCGTGGATTCCTCTTCTTCGTCTTCAGGAAAAGGAAGCTGCTGCGTAGCGGTATCTTCGGAGGGTGACCCCGCGTCATCTCCACCAAAGATGCGGTATTTTGAGAACGCCGTCATAGCCAGATGATAGCGCAGGTCACTGGGAGATAACAGATAGCCCATTGGTGGGAGCCAGCCGGACTCTTCGGTGATACTACGCACCTCTATTGATTGGACGCGGGGCAAGCCTTTTGGTTACGGAAAGATTGAGCGGCGTGGCTCAGTCTGCAAAGTTATGCGCTCGGTATTGATTGCTCTGGCTAATTGACGTCGACCTGATTGAAGCCGAGGCTGTAGAGCAGCGTCGTGACGGTGGCGCGGGCGTTCTTGCGGGCGGCGTCGAGGATGCCGTCGGAGAGCGCGGCCTGCTGGAGCTGCTGCTGGGCCTTGGCGCGGGTGTCGGACTCGAGGTTCTGATCGACGGGAACCAGCAGGCCGGTGGAGCGGGCGTAGACGCGGGTGTGCTGGTTGTCGATGGTCGTGACGAAGAGCTGCGAGGCGGGCAGCGTGACGTGGATGGTCCGGCTGCCGTTGTCTTCAGTGATGCGGACGTCTTCGGGCTTGAGCTGCGAGAGATCGATTCCGGCGATGGACTGGCCGTGGACGACGAGCAGGATGCGGTCGCCGGCGAGGAGATCGGGGAGGACCGGGCTGGACTTTGCGCCCTCGACGACAGTGTCGATCGAGTAGACGACGGTTTCGAGGCGGTTGAGACGCTGGATCTTCTGGACGACGGCGGGAACTGAGGTCTCGTAGGTAGTCGCACGGCCAGTGATCTTGTCGGAGACGCGGGCGAGGAAGCCGGTGGTCGCGTGGCGGATGAAGACTCCCATCGCCGCTGCGCCGAGGATCAAGGCCAGCAGATAGGCGAAGAACGAGCCAGAAGACCTTTCGTCGTATCTGTATCTTTCGCCGTAGTGGTATTGCCGGGCCATGCTGGTTTCGATGCCCTCCGGTTACAAGAGGTGGAAGTGGATGAGCCGATGCTTCCTGGTATGAGCCGTTTCAGGGGGGGAACCCCCCCTCTGTTTTGTGTAAAGTATTGAATCCATGTTGTTTAGCCCCGGACTTTGCGTGTAAAGTATTCCATCTAAAGGGTTTATCGGTCAAAATATTGATTTTAAAAGAGATAAGGCCGGGCTTGGAATGCCCGGCTCTGCCCTTTACTTTTGTTGCTGATTTTATTTTAACGAATAGGTGGAAACTGTTCTGCCACTTCGGTGGTGTTTATTTTTGGCATGGAAGTTTATGTTTTTGTGGCGCTTATGGATTTGGAATGACTTTGATTGCGGGATATAAGGCTTGACATGCGATTTTGTTGGAAATTCGGGTGTGGGGCGGTTTCCGAGTTGCCGGTAATACGTCCAGAACGCCGAGTTAGGCAGAATCTCGATGAGTGCATCGGCGATAATGCGCCCGTTTTCCGATACATTTCCCGCGTACGGTTCTCGATGGTGAGTTGGCCCGCTCGGTCTGAGTCAGCGGAATAGGCGCGTAGAAACGCCGGCACGGCCTTGTGCCGAACGATGCGCCTGTCCTAACAACTCGTTCCCGACTTCCTTGAGAACGCTGAGGACGCGGTGAACAAGGGGATCTACATTGCCACGCGACCATAGAGCAAACGTGTCCAGCGGTCCAATAGAAAAACCTGGAGTTCGTAACACGACCGCATCGGGAACAAAGTCTTTTGCAGAAGCTGGAAGAAACATAATTCCCACTCCGGCCCTTGTGAGGTTGACCCCGGTTTGAAAATGTTCCGCCAATTGATATCTGTCCAGCGATATGTGGTGTTTCAGAAGTGCCGTCGCGATCATTTGATGCGGACCTGGCAATACGTCCTTCGATGGCATAATGAAGAGCTCGCCTTCAAGGTCTCCTATGCCCACAACCCTCTTGCGGGCTGCTCTGTGCCCTTTCGGGAGGGCCAGAACAAGCGGCTCCCGAATCAGCAATATGTTCTCGATCTGGTCGTAGGTACGGCTCAAGTGACCAACGCAGACATCAAGGGTTCCTGTACGTAATCCGGTGATTTGGAGGTCTTCAGACCCTTCTCTAAGCTCCACATTGACGAGAGGAAGAGTGCTTCTGATCTTCTCGAGAAGCCGGGGAAGAATATGGAAGCTCGCAGTCGGAACGAAGCCGAGCCGGATTGTTCCCAACTCACCACTCTCGGCATGAAGTGCCGCTGCCGATGCTTGCTGAAGTCTCAGCAGGATTTCTCGTGCCGCAGACAAGAAGACTTCGCCGGCACGGGTGATTTCCACTCGCCGCTTTGATCGCCGAAAAAGGGAAACCCCAAGCTCATCTTCCAGTTGTTTGATCTGGACGCTTAGCGAAGGTTGGGAAACACGTAATCGTTTGCTTGCCTGCCGAAAGCTCAAGGCCTCGGCAACTGCGACGAAGTACCGCACATGTCTGAGTTCCACCATTGATATTTCCTACCTATCAGGATGACAGGAACAAAGTACCACACCTTATTACTGGGCAGACGAATCTTGAACACTACAACGCCAAGGAACGTGGCGAAATGAGCAGGAGGAACGTATGTCAGTTGCATACTTTGAAGTACCGGAAGAAGAAGATTTGAAAAGCGTTCGCTTCGAACGCCAGGGCCCAATTGGACGCATAGTCCTCGCGAACCCGCCCCATAACCTCATCGATAGCCAATTTTCGGAATATCTACGGCAGGCGGTCCATGACGCGAGCGAAAGTGACATCCGTGTTCTGGTGGTCCAGTCGGAAGGACCCAACTTCAGCTTCGGCTCCGACCTGCGGGAGTGGACCCATAGGGATGTGAATCGGTTCCGCACCTTTATCGCGGAAATCAATCTTTCCCTCCGCGCGATCGAAGCTTTAAAGGTACCGACCATCGCGGCTGTCCAGGGTGTCACGTTTGCCTGCGGCTTCGAGCTTGCCCTCACCTGCGATCTCATCGTTGCGGCGGAGAACACCGTCTTTCGCAGCGTCGAGGTGATTGCGGGAATGGTGCCGGCCGCAGGAGGGCTGCCGCGTCTGGCTGAGCGGGTCGGTTGGGGACGGGCGTCGCGCATGGTGATGCTCGCAGAACCCATTCCAGCTCCAGTGGCCGGCCAACTTGGGATCGCGACACATGTGGTCCCGGAAGCCGAACTTGCCCAGACAGTCGAAGAGTTGGCACAGAAACTGGCGATCGGGCCAACGAAGTCCTACGCGGCGACTCGCATACTGCTCAAGGCCTGGACGTTTGGCGGTATCCCGGCGGCCGACGCCATGATGCTCGAAGTTGTCACGAATCTCTTCGATACCGAGGATTGCACCCGAGGTATCCAGAATAGGGCAGAGTCCATAGAGCGCGGCGTCCCGCCGACGGAAATCATCTTCAACAATCGGTGAAGCGCAGGGCGTTCTGGATCGCGTGCAGCGGTCGCGCAGTAAGGAGATAAGAGCTAAAGCGTGTGAAGCCAGTTACGCGAACATTTTTGCAAATCGATTTTTATCACTGCATCTTCCAAGGAGAGAAACAGCTATGCCAACTTTGTTACGTGTAGATTCCAGCCCGATGTTTCAAAACTCGGTTTCGCGTCAGCTAACTGAAGAGTTCGTACAGAGATGGAAGGCTCTCCATCCGGACGCAAGGGTGATTTCCAGGGATCTGAACCAAACTCAACTTGTGCCCGTGACCGCGCAATGGGTGTTGGCCGCTTATACGCCGGAAGAACGTCGCAGCCCGGAGCATAAGCAGATCCTCGAACTGTCGGACACGTTGATCGCGGAACTCGAAGCAGCAGATGAATACGTGATTGGTGTGCCCATGCACAACTTCAGCATTCCTTCCACAGCGAAGCTCTGGATCGATCTAATTGCCCGCGTGGGCAAGACATTCACTTACGCTGAAGGAAAGCCGAAAGGCTTGCTGGAGCGTAAAAAGGCGACATTCCTCGTCGCTTCCGGCCAGAAATACGATGCGGGAAGCCCGTTTGCCGCATTGAACTTCATCGAACCTTATCTCCGCGCAGTCTCCGCATTCCTTGGCGTTACGCAGACCATCTTCATTAATGCTGGTGGAACTGCGAGTCTTCGATCCGCGGGCGCCGATCGCGCGGCGTTCCTGCAACCCTTCGTCGAAGCTGTTTCCACGCAAGTGGTCTAAATTCCTGTACACGAATTCCCTGACATCACTTTTCAAGGAGAATAGCGATGAGAATTGCAGAAACGGTTTTCCGCTACTTATTGGGCCTTCTGTTCACCGTCTTCGGCCTGAACGGGTTCTTCCATTTCATCCCCCAGCCGCCACCGGCCAATCCGGTGGCTCTCCAGTTCCTCGTCGCCGTGTCCGTTTCACACTACATGGCCCTCGTCTTTCTGTTGCAAATCATCGGTGGGACACTGCTGCTCGCAGGACGCTTTGTACCGCTCGCCTTGGCAATTCTCGCTCCAATCGTGGTCAACATTTTGAACTACCACATCACGATGGATCCGGGCGGTATCGGTAGAGGGTTGCTCGTGACCACTCCATGGATCATCGTCTTTCTTCGCTATCGGTCCAGCTTTGCTCAAATCCTCCAACAGCATTTGCCGGAAAAGGCAAGTACAACCCCATGAGATCCAGAGTGGCCGGTAGGCGATCGCTTTGACGCAACGCGGCTGGCCACAGTAGACGCATCCACAGTTTGGATTTGCACTTGTCCTGGTTACCGTGAAATGTCAACTGTTGCCAACAGGGCAATGCGCCATTGAGCCACGGTTGAGATCCGTTTAGTGGATAGTAACGAGAAACGAGCATGCGGTGAGCAATGTCCGGTTTGTCGGCCACTCGGAAATGATCCGCTTGTTGTCGATCTAAATCCGTTCCGGGGAGTCAGCTTACGATCGTTCAAAAAAGATGCGCATTTGAAATCTCATAAAGGGCAAGAGCTAGTTGCCGAAGGCGGGGGACTGCTCCTGCTGGGTTGTAAGGGGGGTCGCCTGAGCGAGGCGGTTGCGATAGCTGGCGGCGACGAAGTCGCGGAAGATGGGGTGGGGCTCGAGCGGCTTGGACTTGAACTCGGGGTGGAACTGGCAGCCGAGGAAGAAGGGGTGGCCGGGGATCTCGACGATCTCGACGTAGGTGGCGTCGGGAGTGGTCCCAGTGAGGCGGAGGCCGCCGCCGGTGAGGACGGCCTCGTACTCGCGGTTGAACTCGTAACGGTGGCGGTGGCGTTCGGAGATCTCGGTGGTTCCGTAGGCCTGGGCGGCCAGTGATCCGGGCTCGAGGACGCAGGGCCAGGCTCCGAGGCGCATGGTGCCGCCCATCTCTTCGACGCCGGTTAGCTCGCGGAGCTTATAGATGACGCGGTGCGGCGTGGCGGGATCGAACTCGGAGGAGTTGGCGTCCTTGAGGCCGCAGACGTTGCGGGCGAACTCGATGCATGCGGTCTGCATTCCGAGGCAGATTCCGAAGTAGGGGGTTCCGGTCTCGCGGGCGTAGCGGATGGCGTTGAGCATGCCCTCGATTCCGCGCTTGCCGAAGCCTCCGGGGACGAGGATTCCGTCGAAGCCCTGAATCTGGCTGACGTAGTCGTTGGTCGGGCGGCCGGCTTCGTTGGTGGTTTCCAGGCCTTCGGCTTCGATCCAGGTGACTCGAAGCTTGAGGTTGTGAGCGAGCGCGCCGTGGACGAGGGCTTCCTTGAGGGACTTGTAGCTGTCCTCGTACTCGACGTACTTGCCGACGATGGCGATGGAGACCTCGTCCTTGGGGTTGTAGGCGCGGAAGACGATGTCCTGCCACTTGGAGAGGTCGGGGGCGGGAGCTTCGAGGCGGAGGTACTTGAGAGCGAGGGTGTCGACTCCCTCCTGCGCGAAGTTCAGTGGGACTTCGTAGATGCTGGGGACGTCGCGGGCAGCGATGACGGCCTGCTCCTCGACGTTGCAGAAGAGGGCGATCTTGGAGCGCATCTCGCGAGGGACGGCGCGGTCGGTGCGGCAGAGAAGGATGTCGGGCTGGATTCCGATGGAGAGCATCTCCTTGACGGAGTGCTGCGTGGGCTTCGTTTTGAGCTCCTGCGCGGCGGCGATCCAGGGGATGAGGGTGACGTGGACGAAGACGGTGTTATCGCGGCCGAGGTCCTGGCGCATCTGGCGGATGGCTTCGAGGAAGGGGAGCGATTCGATGTCTCCGACGGTTCCGCCGATCTCGACGATGGCGACGTCGCAGTCCTGCGCGACCTTGCGCATGGCGTTTTTGATCTCGTTGGTGACGTGGGGGATGACCTGTACGGTCTTGCCGAGATAGTCGCCGCGGCGCTCCTTGGTGATGATCTGTTCGTAGAGGCGGCCGGTGGTGAGATTGTTGTCGCGCGAGAGGTGGGCGTGGGTGAAGCGCTCGTAGTGGCCGAGGTCGAGGTCGGTCTCGGCGCCGTCGTCGGTGACGAAGACCTCGCCGTGCTGGAAGGGCGACATGGTTCCAGGATCGACGTTCAGGTACGGGTCGAACTTCATCAGGTTGACGCGGAGTCCGCGCGCCTCGAGCAGGCAGCCGATGGAGGCCGCCGCGAGACCTTTTCCTAACGAAGACACAACACCGCCCGTTACGAAGATGTACTTTGCAGACATTTCCGCGACCTCTTTGAATGAATTGGAAGTTTGTGCGTGGTGTGCACGATTAAGTATCGCAGGGTTGGGGATCAGAATCAATGGGGGTGTATCTGAAAGGGTTTACAGCACGCTGCGGGTAGAGGGTTGTGCTGGGGCGGCCGGGAATCAGATGCCTGTTTAGAGGCCGCCGTCAGGTTGAAGGAGTCGAGTCTGCTCAGAACCTCGATGTCCTTTTTTGTCCGGTCTACGGCTGGAGTGTGCCTTTTTTTCCGCGACAGGCCCACAATAGGATTTAGCTCATCGACGGCAATAAAATGGCGGTCGAAATAAGGAGCTTATTATGTTCGATTCAGAGACGGCGCTGCTGGTAGTGGATGCGCAGGAGTCTTTTCGTCATCGCCCCTACTGGACTGACAGGGACGAGCCGGCGTTCGTGAAACGCCTCCAAGCATTGATCGACGGAGCCAGGGAGCGGGGGATTCCGGTCGTGCAGATCTTCCACGTGGAGGAGACGGGGGCGTTCTCGCTGGAATCGGGGAACGTAAGAGTATTTGCGGGGATCTCGATCTCGCCGGATGCGGTTTTTCATAAGCGCAGCCACAGCGCTCTGATCGGCAGCGGACTGGATGTGTGGCTTGTGCAACATGGGATTCGGAGGCTGATTGTGTCCGGCATCAGGACGGAGCAGTGCTGCGAGACGACGACACGTCACGCATCCGACAGCGGCTACGAGGTGGACTACGTGACGGAGGCGACGCTGACCTTCCCGATGACCGATCGTAAGGGGCGGGTGTGGAGTCCTGAGGAACTCAAGGAGCGGACAGAGCTGGTGCTGGAAGACCGGTTCGCCCACGTCGTAACCGTGGAATCTGCGTTGGAGCGTGCAGCGGGCGCGGTGGCGGTCTGATGGCCGGCTCGCAGGCCAGGACGGTGCCGGTGTTTGTGGTGATGCCCGAGCCTGCGCTGTTGCTGGATGTGGCGGGTCCTCTGGAGGTGTTGCGCGTTGCCAACCGGCAGCTCGGGGCCACGCGTTTCGATGTGCGATATGTGGGACCGGCCGTGTCGGTGATGACGTCGATCGGAATCGCACTCAGCGGGATCGAGCCGCTACCGAAGGAGCTGGCGGACGGCGCGATGGTGGTGCTCTCGGGTGGTGTGGACTATGTCATGGCGCGAGAGGGACAGCCTCCGACGACGAAGGACAGCGGAGGAGTCGAGGCGATTGTTGCCTGGCTGGGTAGAGTGGTTCGGCCCGGCCACAAGGTGGTGTCTATCTGCTCGGGTGCGCTGCTGGCTGCGCGTGCGGGGTTGCTGGACGGCTGCCAGTGCACGACGCACCATGAGTGTTGCGGGGAGCTGGCGACGCTGGCTTCGACGGCCCGCGTGGTGGAGAACCGCCTGTATGTGGAGGACGGCGAGCGCTACACGAGCGCCGGCGTGACGGCGGGGATCGACCTGATGCTGCACATCGTGAGCCAGATGGAGGGGCACGCTCTGGCGGCTGAGATTGCGCGGTACCTTGTGGTGTATCTGCGGAGGAGTGGGGCGGACCCTCAGCTCTCACCTTGGCTGGAGGGGCGGAACCATATCCATCCCGCGGTGCACCGGGTGCAGGATGCGATTGCGGCCGATCCTGCGAAAAGCTGGACATTGCGCAGCCTCGCGCGAGTGGCAGGTGCGAGCAGCCGGCATCTGACGCGGCTCTTTCAAGAGCACGCGGGAATGAGCATCACCGACTACAAGAACAGCCTGCGGGTGGCGCTGGCCCGGGAGATGCTGAGCCAGACGAGTCTCGATATGGAGCGCGTGGCTGAACGCGCCGGATTCGGATCGACACGGCAACTACGGCGCGCGTGGAGGAGGCTGTACGAAACCGCCCCGCGAGAGGCGCGGAGTGGGATGATCAGCTAAGGCAACAGGTATGCTTAGGTGAATGTGGGGTGCGGATGAGTTGGGTCAGTCTGCAGGCGAGGATGTTGCGCGGGATCGACGGGCTGACTACGCGGCTGCGCGGGCCATCGGGCCCACCGCACCTGGTCGCTGGAGAGCTCGGGGAGCGGGAGGCGCTGTTTCATCTCCGTGGGCTGGGGTACACGGTCGTGGCGCAGCGGTGGAGGACGCCGAAGCTGCGCGGCGACGTCGACCTGATCGCGTGGGATGGGGAGTGGCTCTGCTTTATCGAAGTCAAGGCGCGAAGCTCTCGGGTAGTGGCGCCTGCCGAGGCCGCAGTGGATGAGGAGAAGCAGAGGATGCTGCGCAGGATGGCGCGCGCGTATCTGCGAGGGCTTCCGGAGGCGGTGCGGCGCGAGGTTGCGGTGAGGTTCGATGTGGTTTCGGTCTACTTCGAGCCCGGGGGCAACGAGTTTGAGGTCAACAAAGGAGCGTTCCGATGGGCTTGAGGTATACGCAGGGAACGGAGCCGGCGCTGCTGGAGCCGGCGGAGTTGGGCGAGCGGCTGGAGGGCGCGCTGCACAAGGGGATCTCGTGGCTGGTGACGCTGTCCGAGGCAGACGCATGCGTGCCGGAGCAGGAAGGGAAGTGGTCGGCCAAGGAGGTGATGGGGCACCTCACGGATTCGGCGGTGAACAACCTAGGAAGGATCGTCCGGATGCAGGGAGCTGAGGAGCAGAATCTGCCGGGATACGATCAGGAGGCCTGGGTGGAACGACAGGACTACCGCGGTCGCGAGTGGGCGGGCGTGCTGGGGCTGTGGTTTGCGTTGAACGAGCATATTGCCTGGACGATTCGGCATGTGGAGAAGCGCAGCCTGGCGAATGAAGGGGTGGTCGCGGGTGGAAGGTTGACGCTTGGGTTTCTGATTGAGGACTATGTCGCGCACATGGAGCACCACCTGCGCGCGCTGCAAGGATGGGTAAGTCCGGGAATGGCTGAGCGCGGCTGCAAGGCACGGCCCGCCGTCTTCGGCAAAGACGGCGTCTAATATTAGTGGGAATGATGGAGGGACGATGTCGCTGTTGAATGCGCCGGAGTATGACGAGAAGGGTGAGCGAAGGAAGAAGGGGCTGCTGATTGGAAGCGGCGTCGCACTGCTGCTGGCCGTGGTGATTGGGTTGGGCGGCTATCTGCTGGGGCATGGGTGGTTCTTCACGAATCTGCGCGCGGAGCATCGGGTGAGCAACTTCTTCACGTCGCTGGAGTCGCAGGACTACAACAAGGCGTATGCGATCTGGATGAACGATCCGGAGTGGCAGCAACATCCGCAGAAGTATGACTACTCGCTGAAGCGGTTCACGGAAGACTGGACGTCGGAGAGCCCGGTTAACGGGCCGATCCAGTCGCACCACGTGGACATCTCGAAGACGGATGGGACGGGCGCGTTCGGCACGGGAATTATTGTCGCGGTGCGGGTGAATGGCGACCACAAGCTGTTTATGTGGTACGAGAAGAAGGACGGGACACTGACGTATCCCGCCCCGCATGAGCTGGAGTATTAGGCAAGAGCCTAAGGGCACGAGTTGGAGTACAACTAGCGCCTTTTAGACTCTACTATTGAGGTGCAGGCCCACTCGGGCTCGAGGGCTTGGTAAAGCTGATTGCGACTCCTAATTTCCAATGGTAAGGCTTGGCTATCGGCAGGCTTGCGGCAGCTAGACTGGTCGTGTCGCCTACCTTCAGGCCACTCTGAAGCTGTTGTACCGCACCAGAATAAGCGCCGATCGTAAGAAACGCATACCGGCCGGGACTGGCCCAGGAAAGTCCAAAGAGGTATTCGACCGACGTGCCTTTTGTCGCATCGGGTTTTGCTGTCAGGCCCGCTGATAAATACTTCGGAAGGTAAGGACGCAATGTCGCGGCGCGCTCGAAGTCCGAGTAACGGACATGCACCAGCGCCATCGGCAGCAGCCTTGTACTCCCATTGTCCTGGTCAATAATTATGGTTTTGGAACTGTCCGTCGAAGAACCGGTGGTATAGGAGTGTTGCCCAAGCGGAGCTATGGAGATACCACCCGCGATAAACGTCCGCTGGCCGTGACCGAACTGATAGGTGTAGGTCCTGGACAGAGTGCTGGAGTCGGAACCTCCAGGCGCGGGATCTGAACCGGCAGACTGGCCACTGGACGGGGGAGAGGCAGGCTGGCTTGCGAGGGTGGGGTTGCCCCCTGCCGGTGCGGGCGAAGCGCCCTGGGCAGCGATGGTGTATTGGGACGTATCGACTGAAGAACAGGAGACAGTAACGGTGTCCGTGGCCTGTGTGTTCTCCGCTCTGTCGAACTCATGGCTCAGGTAAAAGGAGCCTTGTTTCCCCGCGACTGCGTGAACCTTCAGGACTGCATCGGCGACCTGCTGGCGACGTGTGGAGATCTCGCCCAACTTGGACTGCCACGCAAGAATCTGGGCAGACTTCTGGGACGCGTCGAAGATTGTCTCAAGCTGCTGCTTGTCGTTTGCGATGTCATCCTTCAGTAGACTCTGGCATTCGGCTTCGACTCCGTCTGCCAGCGTTCCATGCAGGAGCACGGCTGCGTTTGCAATGCTGTTGGCTGCATCGGACGCGGGTTTCCTGTCCAGGGATGCTGCGAGATCGCCTCCTGAGTCGTCGTCCTTATTAAACTTGACGTTCAAATCTGGCAGCTTCACCGATGTTTCTGTAATTGCGTCGATGTTTGGTATCAGGGTGCTGCATTTTGAGGGAGTGAGGACCTTGCTGAACCGGGTATTAAATTCTTGCGCGCTTCCATTCACTGCAGTGACCGCGTCATTGATGGAGTTAGTGAGGATGGTCGCTGAGCCAAAAATCTCCCGCCATGTCTGGTATCCGGAGAGCTGATGATAGGTGTCACGGCAGGATTGCAGCGTCGGTTTGGGTTTCGGAGGAGGAGCAGGCCTCTCTTTTCCAGCGGGTTGAGGGATGACTGCCTGCGGCAGAAGATTAGCGGGCGGAGCGGTCCCACCTTTGGAAGGTGGTTGTGAAGGCTGACTGCTCGACAGGTCGGCGAGCGGACCGCCAATGAGCGACAGGATGGAAGCGTTCGCGCTCTCCTGGACCTTTGTCGAATTTACGGTGAGGGTGCAACGCTGAAGGAACGGGTTGATGTCTTTGAGTACAAAGACCACCTGATCCCCGTTTGCGAAGGTACGCGGGCGCACTACAGAAGAACCTGAGCCGGGATCGGTATATTGAGACTCGCCGAGAGTGGCTGCTTCTATGGTGATTCGCTTTCCTCCATTACCGGCCGAGCCACAGGCTGGTGGATCGTCAGGCGGTGTGGCATACGCCGTAGAGCAGGTTGTAGAGAGTGTTACGGCCAGGGCAGACAGAAGGCATGAGGAACGAAACAGGCATACGAATCGCATATGGATCTCCGCTTATCGATTTGGATATCTGGGCCCAGGAACAACTGCGACTGTATTCAGATCTAGTTTTCTTTTTTACAGAGGAGCTGGGAAAGAGGAGGCGACTCATCGTAGCAACTCACGGCTCTAATGCAAGTAACTAAATGCTGTTGTTTGTCTATTAATTAGTTATTTATTCGGTACACGGAGTTATTACTTTCCATCGGAAGAAGCTGCAAACCTACGCACTTTCTATGCAGGAAAACGGCAAATTGATACTGTAATTCGAACTGCTGCGCCGCGTGCTTTGCTCCGATGGAGAGATTTGTCGACGGGATGGGATTCGAACCTGTAAGCGAATCGCCTAGTAGGCGTAGACGCGGACGTAGTCCACCAGTGTCTCCGATGGGAATGGCGTGGAGCTGGTTGGGCTGCCAGGCCAACTCCCGCCAACTGCGAGATTCAGGATGAAGAACTGTGCGTTGCCCGAGTCGAAGGGCCAGACGGAGCCCGGAAGCGAGGTTATGCTCGTCGGAGTGTAAGTGACGTAGATGTTGTTCACCGGGTCGTCGATGTAGTACTGAATCTTGCCGGGAGACCAGATCATTCCATAGGTATGCCAGCCGGCCGCAGTCTGCCCGGTCGGGAAGTTGTATTTGGTCCCCAGATTGGTCCCGAAAAATCCGGTGCCGTGCACGGATCCCATGTTCCAGTCGGGGGTTGATGCTGCATTGACGCGCTCCTGGATGTCGAGTTCTCCAGAGGCGGGCCAGCCGTCGGTGGCGATGTTGTTGCCCAGCATCCAGAATGCGGGCCAGAAGCCTTGCGACTCCGGCACCAGGATCTTTGCTTCGATGCGGCCGTATAGGAGGCTGAACAGTCCTTCCGACTTCAGGCGAGCTGAGGTGTAGACGCCAGGTGAGGGCTGCCGTGCTGCGATATGCAGGTAGCCATCGGTTCCCACGTAGGCGTTCGGCTTGGTTGGGTCGCACGGGCTGGCCGAGGAGTTCCAGCTGCAGTAGTCCTCAAGCTCCGAGTTGCCAAAGCCGCTGGCTCCTGTGTCATAGCCCCACACTGCCGGGTTGGGCTGGGCGTTGGCGCTCGTGGAGTTGTTGAACTCGTCGGACCAGACCAGTGTGCCGGATGCAATCGTCGTCGAGGGGGTCCAGGTGGCCACGCTGCTCGAGGTGACACCGGAGGCGGTGCCGATGGCCTTGATGGTCAGATTGGACGAGATGAGAATAGGCGTCTGATAGATCGGCGAGGATGGAGTCGGAGTGGACCCGTCGATCGTGTAGCGCACCTTTGCCCCGCCGGTCGTGGTGGCCATGGCGAGGATCACCGCGCCGTTTTGCGCGGCGGTGGTCGAGAACGTCGGAGTCGCCACGCTGCCGGTAGCGCCGCTGCCTGCTCCCGAGCCATTCCCGGCTCCGCTGCATCCGAGCACAGCCAGCCCATTCAGTAACACAGCTCCAGCCAGAAAGAGAGATCGCATTTTTGCCTCGCAAGACGTTCTACTCAATCGACATGACCTTAGTCAAGCGTTTGTCTAAATCAACAAATTTGACTGGAAGTCGCAAGGAGGCAGAATGCTTGCACAAGGACTAGCCGCTAATCGGCCATTGCCCTCAGTATGAGACTACGGATGCAGATGATGCGTGCCTTCTATGGGCAGATTATGCCCATATTTAGGACAAAGGTTTGTCTTCAGATGATGGCTCAAATAATTCACTTGACATTCACGTTCTCCGATTGCTCTAATCCCGCCTGTTCATTCGTAGCGACGCGCTGAAGTTCTAGACAACAAACGATTGTCTAGATGTTGGAGAGAGGGGAAGATGTTTGCCCAACTCACGCACCTGGCTGATTCGCGGCTGTGCAGGAATCACGGCAAACCTCGCGGAGCCCCCTCCGCGAAGCACTTGCAGGGGAATAATTGACGTTTTCAAAGGAGAGGCTAAATTATGAGGCACGCAATGCGTTTTATAAGTAGCCTAGTGGCGGCCGGATGCTTATCGGCTGTGGCAGGCTTCGCGCAAAATACCAATTCCGCCGATTTGCGCGGTACGGTCACCGATGCCACCGGAGCAGCCATTGCCGGTGCGACTGTCTCGGTACAGGATGTCGACAAGGGAATTACACGAACCCTGGTGACAGACGCCGCCGGTTTGTATGACTCAGGCTCGATTGTGCCGGACCATTACCTCGTGACCATTTCGGCGCCTGGCTTCAAGACCCTGGTTCGCGGCCCGCTCACTCTGATGGTGGGCACAGAGACGGTCAACGGCCAGCTTGCCATCGGCGGAGTGCAGGAGCAGGTGGTCGTGACGGAGGACCTTCCGCTTCTGGACACAGAGTCAGGTTCGCAGTCCAACACGATGACCTCCGGAACCATGTCGCAGCTGCCTCAGTATGGAGCTGATTGGCAGAACTTCGTGACTCTGCTGCCCGGCGTCTCCTTCAGCTACCGGTCTGGACAGACGGTCTCGGCAAACGGAAACCTGCCTTACAACACTGTGCTTGCGGACGGCGCAACGACTACCCTGCCGATGAGCCAGAACGCAGACGTTACGGTCTTTGAGACGACATCCGAGGTCAAGGTCGACACGTCGTCGTTCTCGGCGCAGTACGGGATTGGCGGCGTCATCTTCAACCAGGTCACCAAGGGCGGATCAAACCAGTGGCATGGGGCGCTCTACGAGTATCTGCAGAACACGGCGCTCAACACTGCGGATTACGCCTTCGGCCAGAAGTCTGCACCGGGCTTCCAGCGGTATGACAACTATGGCGGTTCGATCAGCGGCCCTGTTCTCAAGAACAAGCTGTTCTTCTACTTCAACTACGACAAGACATACAGCAACGGTGGTTCAGGCACCGGTTTTGCCACTGTGCCGACAGATGCCCAGCGCGCCGGCGACTTCACCGGAATGCCGACGATCTACGATCCCACCACGCAGACCGTCGATTCTCAGGGCAATCTTCATCGCAAGTCGTTCATCCAGGAGTATGGCAGCAACAAGATTCCTGCAAGCATGATCGACCCCGTGGCCAAGGCGATCAACACCTACTTCCCGGAGCCGAACGTTACCGGGCCCCAGACGGTCAGCACGAATGGCCTGCCCCAGAACAACTTCTTCTATCAGAACGTACCTAACCTGAACCCCTTCACCAAGTTCTTCGGGCGTCTGGACTACACGCCGGTTGCCAGTCACCGGATCACGATCTCCGAGACCGAAAGCGATAACCCGGCCGAATACCGGAACCAGAACATCTGCCCGGTCAATTGCCAGCATGGAGATGTGAGCCGTGATAACGCACAGGTCTCCGACGTGTGGACGATCAGGCCCAACATGATCAACGAAGCCCGCATTGGCTTTACGGACCAGTTGAACTTCTTCACGCCCTTCTCGATCGGTCAGGGCTTCCCGTCGAAACTGGGATGGAAGTTCGCCAAGGCGGACGTCTTCCCGACGATCAACATCTACGGCACCAACTACATGACCGCGGAGAGCAACGCCGTCTACAAGGAGATGCTCTTTGACCCGTCGGACGTCGTCACGCTGATCCACGGACGCCACGTGCTGCACTTTGGCGGCGAGATCCTGATCAACCGCGCCGACTCGACTGCCTGGGGCAACATCAATGGCGGTTACATGGGATTCTCCGGCGACTACACGGCGTCGGACGTCGGCCAAGGCGGTACCTCGGGCACCGAATATGCGGACTACCTTCTGGGCTACGTCAAGCAGTGGTCTGCAAACGTGAACCCCGAGTGGGGCGGCCGGCTCAAGAATCCTCAGGCCTTTGCGCAGGACGACATCAAGCTCCGTCCGAACCTGACGGTGAACCTCGGACTGCGTTGGCAGGGAATCAGCGGGTGGACGGAAGTGAAGGGCAACATGGCGACCTTCGATCCGAACGTGACGAACCCGGCCAACGGGAGCCTGGGAGCCGCGTGGTTCGGTACAACAAAGGCCAACGGCCGCGATCGTCTGCAGTCCGGGGTTTGGAGCACCTTCCTCCCGCGTGTTGGCGTCTCTTACTCGTTGAATCCGCAGACGGTGATCCGTGGAGGCTTTGGTCTCTTCGCTTACACCTGGAGCGTGGATACTTACGGCTCAGGCATGGGAGGCGCCTTTGGTTCCTCGGGCGGCGAGTATGACAACACGAATGGAATCAATCCAGTGGTGTTGTTGAGTTCCGACGGTAATACCAACTATCAGGGAGCGGCTGGAAAGAGCATCAATTCGCTATATCTCACCGCTCCATCTACCCCGGATGCCTTCAACGGTCAGCCTCTTGGCTACAACCAGTACCATACGCCTGTTCCGAAGATCTACCAGTGGAACGCAACTGTTCAGCGTGAGCTCGGATCCTCGATGATGGCCCAGGCTGCATATGTTGGGAGCCACGGCTACAACCTGAACTTTGGAGTAGACATCAACCAGGTCCCAGCGAACAAGCTGAGCGATCATGATGCCGAGGGTTCGACCAACGCCCGTCCGTATCCCCTGTTCCAGGGCATCGGCGGGAGCACGAACAACGCCATCTCCAACTATCACTCGCTACAGCTCTCGTTCCAGAAGCGGATGTCGCGTGGCCTTGAAGCGGGCGTCAACTACACCTGGTCTCACTTCCTCGATGATCAGGACTCGTCGGGATGGGGCAGCAGTGCAGGCTCAACGCACTACCAAAGCTCCTATTGCGTGTCCTGCAACTACGGCCCATCGAACTTTGACATTCGTCACCTGTTCAACGCATCGGTGGTCTACCTTCTGCCGTTCGGCAAGAATGGGATGTTCCTGACGCATAACTCGCTCGTCGATGCTGCGGTTGGCGGCTGGCAGATCTCCGCAATTGTGCGGAAGAATACCGGCACTCCCTTCACCCCGCTGATGGCGACGAATACCACCTTCGCACAGGCAGGCGATCAGTATCCGAACCTGGTCGGAAACCCGCACCTTGCCCACCGCAGTCTGAACGAGTGGTTCAATGTGGATGCCTATGCAGACCCAGGAAAGTTCAAGTTCGGCAATGTTCGCCGCAACTCTCTCGTGGGGCCAGGGTACTCCATCCTGAACCTTTCGCTGGGCAAGAACTTCTCCATCCATGAGAATGTGAAGCTGCAGATTCGGGCAGATGCGAATAACTTCTTGAACCATGCCAGCTTCGCCAATCCTAATCCGAACATCGGAAACGGAAACCACGCTGACATCAACAGCACAACGACCAGCTCACGTCACATCCAGCTCTACGCACGCCTCTCGTTCTAACTTCGAATAAGAGGTCCCAACCGATAAGGACGACGGTTCCAACCGTCGTCCTTATCGCATTTTCCGGCTCTAAGCCGCTACGGCATGATCCGATTGGTATCTCTGAGACTATGGATGCAGATGATGCCTGCCTTCTATGGGCAGATCATGCCCATATTGAGGACAAAGGTTTGTCTTCAGATGATGGGTGAATAATTCACTTGACATTCATGTTCTCCGATTGCTCTAATCCCCCTGTTCATTCGTAGCGACAACAAACGATTGTCTAGATGTTGGAGAGGGGAAGATGTTTGCCCAACTCACGCACCTGGCTGATTCGCGGCTGTGCAGGAATCACGGGAAACCTCGCGGAGCCCCTCTGCGAAGCACTTGCAGGGGAATAACTGACGTTTTCAAAGGAGAGGCCAAATTATGAGGCACGCAATGCGTTTTATAAGTAGCCTAGTGGCGGCCGGATGCTTATCGGCTGTGGCAGGCTTCGCGCAAAATACCAATTCCGCCGATTTGCGCGGTACGGTCACCGATGCCACCGGAGCAGCGATTGCCGGTGCGACCGTCTCGGTGCAGGATGTGGACAAGGGAATCACACGCACCCTAACGACGGACGCCGCTGGCGTCTATGACACCGGCTCGATTGTGCCGGACCATTACCTCGTGACCATTTCGGCGCCAGGTTTCAAGACCCTGGTGCGAGGGCCTGTCACGCTGTTGGTAGGCATTGAGACGGTCAACGGCCAGCTCCCCATTGGTGGAGTGCAGGAGCAGGTGGTCGTGACGGAGGACCTGCCGCTTCTGGACACGGAGTCCGGTTCGCAGTCCAACACGATGACCTCCGCGACCATGTCGGAACTGCCGCAGTACGGAGCGGATTGGCAGAACTTCGTTAATACGCTGCCCGGCGTCTCGTACAGCTTCCGGTCCGGCCAGACTGCTTCGGTAAACGGCAACCTCCCTTACAACTCGGTGTTGGCGGACGGAGCGACGACGACCTTGCCGATGAGCGAAAACGCCGACGTTACGGTCTTCGAGACCACTGCCGAGGTGAAGGTTGACACGTCCTCCTTCTCGGCGCAGTACGGGCTTGGCGGCGTCATCTTCAATCAGGTCAGCAAGAGCGGATCGAACCACTGGCATGGAGCCGCGTACGAGTACCTGCAGAACACTGCGCTGAATACTACGGATTACAGATTCGACGGCAAAAAAAATACAGCTGGCTTCCAGCGGTATGACAACTATGGCTTCTCGGTCAGCGGACCCATCCTCAGGGACAAGCTGTTCTTCTACTTCAACTTTGACAAGACCTACAGCAACGGCGGTTCGGCCGCTGCTACCTTGACTGTTCCGACCGATGCTATGCGGGCCGGCGACTTTACCGGGTTGCCCACCCTCTACGATCCCAGCACGCAGACGATTCAACAGACTGGAACCCATCTCTATCCCGGGCAGGACCCGACAAAACCAACAAAATGCCCATGTGCTATCCGGACATCCTTTGCCGATGAGTATGGCAATGGCAACAAGATTCCCGCGAGCATGATCGACCCTGTGGCCAACGCCATCAACGCCTACTACCCGAAGGCCAATGTTCCCGGGCACACTGGCTCGAATGGCCTGCCTGCCAACAACTATTCCTACGAGGGCCCGCCTAACCTGAACCCCTTCACCAAGTTCTTTGGGCGTCTGGACTACACCCCCGTCGCCTACCACCGGATCACCATCTCCGAGACCGAAAGCGACAACCCGGCCACATACCTGAACCAGAACCTCTGCCCGATCAACTGCCAGCATGGAGATGTGAGCCGCGATAACGCACAGATCTCGGATGTGTGGACGATCAGCCCCAACATCATCAACGAAGCGCGCTTTGGCTTTACCGATCAGTTGAACTACTTCACGCCCTTCTCCATTAACCAGGGCTTCCCCTCGAAGCTGGGCTTGAAGTTCGCCAAGGCGGATCTCTTCCCGAACATCAACGTCTCCGGGATTTACGGCCTGGCCTCAGCGAGCAACGCCGTCTACAAGGAGTTCGTCTTTGACCCGTCGGACGTCGTCACGCTGATCCGCGGACGCCACGTGTTGCACTTTGGCGGCGAGTTCCTGATCAGCCGGGCCGATTCGACTGCCTGGGGCAACCTTGATTCCAGTACCATTGGCTTCAATGGCAACTACACTGCGGCGGGTAACGGCCAGGCCGGTACCTCTGGTACAGGGTACGCGGACTTCCTGCTTGGCTACGCGCAAAACTGGAACGCCAAGTTGTCTCCGGAGTACGGGGCCCGGATCAAGACTCCGCAGGCCTTTGTACAGGACGACATCAAACTCCGTCCGAACCTGACGGTGAATCTCGGACTGCGCTGGCAGGGAACCACGGGATGGAGCGAGGTGAAGGGCAACATAGCCAGCTTCGATCCCACGGTCACCAATCCTGCAGACGGTAGCCTGGGAGCTGCCTGGTATGCCAACACCAAAGCCAATGGCCGCTCTCAGCTCCAGGCTCCCGTGTGGAGCACCTTCCTCCCGCGAGTTGGCGTCTCCTACTCGTTGGACCCCAAGACGGTACTCCGCGGCGGTTTTGGCCTCTTCGCCTACACCTGGAGCTCGGATACCTACGGCAATGGCTTGGGCAATGCGTTCGGCATCAATCTCTCAACCTATAGGGACAGCACCAGTGGAATCTCTCCGGTTGTGCTCCTGAGTTCCGACGGGAACACCAACTACCAGGGATCGGCCGGGCATAGCATTAATTCGCTGTTCCACCCGAGATCGGGCCCGGACGGCTACAACGGCACCGGCATGTCGTACAACCAGTACCACACTCCGGTTCCCAAGATTTACCAGTACAACTTTAGCGTTCAGCGCGAGATTGGATCCTCGATGGTGGCCCAGGCTGCGTATGTAGGAAGCCATGGCTATAACCTGAACTTTGGAGTAGACATCAACCAGGTCCCGGAGTCCAAGCTGGCTTCGAATGATGCCCTGCCCGGCCCGACCAATGCTCGTCCTTATCCCCTGTTCCAGGGACTCGGCGGAAGCACGAACAACGCAATCTCCAACTACAACTCACTACAACTCTCGTTCGAGAAGCGGATGTCGCGTGGCCTCAACGCAACCGCCAACTACACCTGGTCTCACTTCCTGGATGATCAGGACTCCGCCGGATGGGGCAGTAGCGTAGGAAGCACGCACTACCAGAGAGCGTACTGCGTGTCCTGCAACTACGGCCCGTCGAACTTTGACATCCGTCACATGTTCAATGTCACGGCCATCTACCAGCTTCCGTTCGGCAAGAATGGGCTGTTCCTGAATCACAACTCCGTCGTGGATGCTGTGGTTGGGGGCTGGCAACTCTCTACGATCGCCCGGGTGAATACCGGTACTCCCTTCACTCCGACCATGCAGAGCAACACGGGCAGCTATGCACAGGCAGGTGATTGGTATCCGAACCAGGTCGGAGACCCGCATCTTGCCAACCCCGGCCGGGCGGAGTGGTTCAACGTAAGTGCCTTTGCACAACCAGCAAACGGAACGTTCGGCAATATCCGCCGCAATTCCCTGCGGGGGCCTGGGTACTCCATCATGAACCTCTCCCTGGAGAAATCCTTCTCTATCTCAGAGAAGGCGAAGCTCCAGATTCGGGCAGACGCGCAAAACTTCCTGAACCATGCAAGTCTCGGCAATCCCAATGCAACGATCGGGAATGGGGGCGCGGGCACGATCAACGGCACAACTACCGGCAGCCGTCACATCCAGCTCTTCGCACGCGTCTCGTTCTAACTTACGAATAGAGGCCCCAACCGAAAAGGACGACGGTTTGCCGTCGTCCTTTTCGCATTTTCGCAGCGCTAGGCCGCTACGGTATGATCCGATTGCTATGTCTGTAAAATCCGTTTTCTTCACGGGCCTCCTGTTTGTTCTCCCGGTGTCTTGCGTTTGCCAGTCGACGCAGAGTAAGAGTGGCCAGATTCATCTTCACGAGAGCAAAGCTCAGCAATATCTAAGGCAGCAGCGGCCCGATCTGGCGATCCCGGAGTTCAACGCTATTCTCGCGCTGGATCCCGCGAATACCGACGCGCAGGGAAATCTTGGTGTTCTGCTCTTTTTCCGCGGCGACTCTGCGGGAGCTGTTCCGCATCTGCGCGCCGCAGTCAACTCCAATCCGGAGCTATGGAAGCTTCAGGCCCTGTTGGGATTGGCGGAGGCCCGGCAGAGCGATGCCGGCAGCCGCGCCGACCTGGAGGCGGCCTTCCCACATCTGAAAGGAGAAAAGGTTCAGGCAGAGGTGGGTAGCGCGCTGATCGACAGCTATACGGCGAACGGTGAGTTGGAAAAGGCAGCAGGCACGGTTGCAACACTTCTTGAGTCGCAGCCTACCGATGTGAAGCTGCTCGCGATGTCCTATCGGCTTTATTCGGACCTGGCAGGCAGGACAATGCTGACGCTTGCTCTGACCGATCCCAACAGCGCGCAGCTGCATCAGGTGATGGCTCGCGAGCTGGCCCGGCAAGGAGACGATGCCGGCGCGATCAAGAACTATCGCGAGGCGATCAGGATCGATCCGAAGGTTACGGGACTTTATTTTGAGCTAGGAGATATTCTCTACAGCTCGAGCGATGAGAAGCTGAAGGCCGAGGCGGAGGGAGAGTTTCGTGCTGCGGTGGCGGCCAATCCCAACGATGAAAAAGCGCAGCTCATGTTGGGAAAGATCGCAGCCGCGCGTGGAGATATGAAGACGGCGTACGACAATGACTCCCATGCGCTGGAATTGCAGCCCAATGATGGAGACGCCTGTACGGAGTTTGCCAAGGTGCTCCTCTCGATGAAGGAGCGCGGGAGGGCGCAGCAGATGCTTGAGCACGCGGTGGAGGTTGATCCCACGAACTACGTCGCGCACTATCGGCTAAGCACGCTGTACCGTCAGCAGGGAAGGCCCGAGGAAGCGAAGAAGGAGCTGGCGGAGTATCAGAAGTACAAGGACATGAAAGAGAAGCTGCGGACGGTCTTTCACGATATGCGGGTCAATCTGGATGAGAAGGCGGATGAAGATGCTGGGATGTCGAAATAGCCGGCTGATCGCCGCTGCTATCCTGCTGCTCTCCCTCGTTCTCCAGGCGCGGCTGGGGGCGCAGACGCAATCCGGCTCAACGGCCAGGTTTCCTCAACTGGTCGATATCACGGCGTCTACGGGAATTCATTTCAATCATCTGTCCAGCCCTGCGCAGAGGTACATCGTCGAGTCGATGAGCGGCGGCGTTGCCATCATTGACTACGACGGCGACGGATGGCCCGATCTCTACTTCACGAACGCGCCCAGTGTGGCGATGGCGCTTGATGGGAAGAAGGCGAGAAGCGCGCTCTTCCACAACAATCACGACGGAACATTCACAGACGTAACCGAGAAGGCCGGTGTCGGGTATCCCTGCTGGGCGATGGGTGTCGCAGTCGGTGACTTCAACAACGACGGGCGGCCGGATCTCGTTGTGAGCTGCTTCGGCGGCGTCGTGCTGTATCGAAACAATGGGGATGGAACATTTACCAATGTCACGAAGGCCGCGGGGCTCGACAAGGACAGCGGCTGGGCGACCGGTGTGGCCTTCGGAGACTACGACGGTGACGGCAACCAGGATCTGTTTGTGGCGCACTATGTCGATCTCGATCTCCACAATCTTCCTGAGTTTGGGGCGCGGAAGACCTGCCAGTATCACGAGATTGCTGTACAGTGTGGGCCGCGAGGATTGAAGGGCTCGCCCGATGCGCTTTATCACAACAATGGCGATGGCACCTTCACAGAAGTCGCAGAGCAGGCTGGCGTGAATGATGCGAACAAGTTCTTTGGTCTAGCGGCTGTCTGGTCCGATTTCGACAATGATGGCAAGCTCGATCTCTTTGTCGCGAACGACGGCGGGCCAAACTATCTCTACCACAACGAGGGCAACGGGCATTTTAAGGAGATTGCCTTCGACTCAGGCGCCGCGGTCAGCGAGGATGGCCAGGAGCAGGCGAACATGGGAGTCGCAGTGGGCGACTATTTGAATAATGGACGAATGAGTATCTTCGTCTCTCACTTCAGTGAGGAGTATGCGACACTCTATCGCAATGACGGTGGGCTGAGCTTCACAGATGTCTCGCACGCGGCCGGCGCTGCGCGGCCAACCGTACCGTTTGTGGGTTGGGGAGACGCCTTCGTCGACCTGGACAACTCGGGTTGGCAAGACCTGATCCTTGTAAATGGCCACGTCTACCCGCAGGTGGACGATGCGAAGATCGGCACGTCGTATCGAGAGCCTAAGCTGGTCTTTCAGAACCAGCGGGACGGGACGTTCAAGGATATAAGCGCACAGGTGGGGCCGGCGATGGGCGTGCCTCAGGTAAGTCGCGGGCTGGCCGTCGGGGACCTGTTTAACCGAGGCAGTCTGGACGTTGTGGTCGAAAACATCGAAGGCGAGCCGATGATCCTCGAGACGAAGAGCAACCCCGCGCATCATTGGGTCAGCTTTGATCTGGAGGGAAGTCCCGCGAACCGGCTGGCTCTCAACGCCCGCATTCGCATCACGACCGGAAAGCTGCAACAGACGGGCGAGGTGAGAAGCGGAGGCAGTTATCTCTCACAGAACGATCTGCGCTTGCACTTTGGATTGGGGGACGTGTCACGGATCGATAAGGTCGAGGTCTTCTGGCCGAATGGAAAGACGCAGGAATTTGAGAATGTCGCGGGGGATTGTTTCTACCACCTGAAGCAGGGCGGCGCTCTGACTCAAGGTAAAGAGATGGAACACGCCACATCCTCTTCGAAGCGTTGATTGGTGGGTGATGGTTCTGTGAATGTTCAGAGCTTACGGTCTGGGCAGAGCAGAAGAAGAGAAGCGCCGAAGACGATGAGCGAGATGAAAAAGGTGGCGACCGTGAAGCCCATCATGCGGCGCATTTTGATGCCGGCGATGGCGAGGATGGGCAGGGCGAAGAACGGATGAAGCATGTTGGCGACCGACTCGCCCATCGCAACGGCCATGGTTGTGTCAGCGTAGGATGCGTGCAGGTCGCGCGCAGCTGGGATGGCGAAGGGCCTTGCACCGCCCAGTGTCCGAGCGGTCCACATGGGGCGCGTTCACCCTCAGGCGGAGACGATTGACGTGTATTCGCCAAAGCGTCGGCGTTGCAGGACGGCGCGTCGAAAGCCCAAAAGCGCAAGACGGTTAAAAGGGAAGTAGGCACAAAGATGGGCACAGTTGAAAAGAGGAAAATTCGGCGAGCTCTCGCCAAATCTTCATAAATCCAAGTATTGATTGGAGTTGAATGGTGGGCCCGGAGGGATTTGAACCCCCAACCAAGGGATTATGAGTCCCCTGCTCTAACCGTTGAGCTACAGGCCCGTTGTCTCGGGCTTCTTTAGTCTCGCATGGCAGGCGTGGGCGCTCAAGCTTCGGATCAGCACGACACAGTGTTCTGCGAAAGTTTGCGCACTCCTCACGCTCGAGCTTCGTAGACGAGATTGAACGGCGTCTCGCTAGCGCGGCGGAACTGGCTGAACCCTCCGCTCATCACGACCTCGCGCATCCGCGTCTCTCCGGCCTGCGCTCCGAGCGCGAGGCCTACCTCTTGCGAGCGTGAAGCCGGTGTGCAGATCATAGTCGACGCCGAGTAGAAGACCCGGCCTATCGGGTTGAGGTTGTCTTCCACCTTGTCATTCGCGTAGGGTTCGACTATCATCCACGAGCCCTCGGACGCGAGCGTGGAGAGGACATGCGCCGAGGCCCCTACGGGGTCGCCCATATCGTGCAGGCAATCGAAGAAGGCGACGAGATCGTAATTTTTGCCGGGGAACTGCTTGGCTGAGGCGACCTCAAAGGTGATGCGTTCGGCCACGCCTTCCTTCTGGGCGGCGTTGCGGGCCCACTCGATCGAAGCTGGGTGATAGTCGAAGCCGAAGAATTTCGAGTTCGGATAGGCCTTCGCCATCAGGATTGTGGATGAGCCGTGGCCGCAGCCTACGTCAGCGACGCGTCCGCCCTTCTCCAGCTTGGCAACGACGCCGGTCAACGATGGCAACCAACTCGACATCAGGTTGGCGGCGTAGTTCGGGCGGAAGAAGCGCTCCGTGCCTTCGAACATCTGCGGGTCATGCTCGTGCCAGCCGACGCCCTTGCTCGTGCGAAAGGCCTCGGTAATCTTGGGTTCGTCACGCATCAGCGCCCCGATAATCTGGAAGGCTCCAGGGATGAAGGCCGGGCTGTCTTCCTGCGCGAGCGCGAAGGCTTGCTCCGGCGGAAGCAGGTAGGTCTTCGTTGCGGGATCGTAGGTCAGGTAGCCGCTGGCGGCGTTTGCATTCAGCCACTCGCGGGTATATCGCTCGTCGGTGTGGGCCTTGGTGGCGAGCTCCGCAGAGGTCAAAGGACCCGCGCCTGCCATCGCTTTGTAGAGGCCGAGCTTGTCGCCGACGATTACCAAGGCCGCGTGCAGGGCAGCGCCCATGTCCTGGACAGCCCGGCCCATAAATGCGTTGAGTTTAGACGGATCAATGACGTTGGAAAGAGCTGGGCTTGCCATGGAGGTTCCTCCTTCCGCCTGCAGCTGGGCTCGAATGGCGCACGATTCGAGGATGGGGTGCCGGGCGGAAATGTTAAGTAAGGGGCCCGTAACTGGCGATATTGTGCTCCTCGCCGATGGAGCATGGCAAGCCTTGCACCTGCCGAGCATAATGGCTTCGACAAATGGGGTTCACCGTGGTTAACTTGTGTAGATGTCGCAAGAGATGACAGTTTCGAGGGAAGACTATCTCAAGGCCATTATCGAGGCTGAGAGCGAGGGGCGCACGGTCATTCCGGCGTTGTTGGCACAGTGGCTTGAGGTGTCGCCGCCCGCTGTCACGAAGGCTGTCAAGCGGTTGAGGGAGGATGGCTACGTCGATGCGAATCGCGATGGCACGCTGAAGCTCACAGCGAAGGGCAGAGAGGCAGCACACCGGACCGCCCTGCGGCACCATCTGGTGGAGCGCATGCTGGCGGAGATCTTCGGCATGGAGTGGCATCAGGTCCACGCAGAGGCGGAACGGCTGGAGCATGTTATCTCTCCGGCGGTTGAGGCCAAGCTGATTGAAAAACTGGGCAAGGAGGGCGACTGCCCGCACGGCAACCGGGTTCTGCCGGAGACGCCCGCTCAGATCAGGAAGCGTGGTCTGCTTCCGTTGTCGGAGGCGGTCGAGGCAAAGGACTACGTCGTCGCGAGCCTGTATGAGCGCGATTTCCGGCTGCTCGAGTTTCTGCATAAGATTGGAATCGGGCCTCGGGTGCCGGTTCGAGTGTTGGAGCGCAACTACGACGACACGATTCAGGTGTTGACTCCAAACGGCCCGGTGACCCTGGGAAGCCCCGCCGCGGGCAGGGTCTGGGTGAAGCCGAAATCAGGGGATAAACCAAAGCATCGAAAAAATAAGTAACCAAGGTTAACTACCTGTGGCATACTGGATTTAATGGCCAACGTGGTCCGGCCGTCACAGCTATGCCGCCCGTAATCCAGCTCGACGAGCAGCAGCGGCCGTCCCTGCCGGACGTGTTCGCCTCGGTGCGCCTGACGCAGTCGCGGGGCTTCTGGCGGCGGGTGCTGGGCTTTGTCGGACCGGGGTTCCTGATCTCTGTCGGCTATATGGACCCGGGAAACTGGGCGACGGACCTTGCCGGAGGGTCGCGTTACGGGTACACGCTGCTGTTCGTCATCATGCTCTCCAACTTGATGGCGATTCTGCTGCAAAGCCTCGCGTTGAAACTCGGCATTGTGGCAGAGAGAGACCTGGCCCAGGCCTGCCGTGAGCGATACAGCCGGCCAACTGCGCTCTTTCTCTGGGGCTTTGCGGAGATCGCGATTGCAGCGTGCGATCTGGCTGAAGTGATCGGGTCGGCCATTGCGCTGCAATTGCTCTTCCACATCCCGCTTGTGTTCGGTGTCATTCTGACGGGCGCGGATGTATTGCTGCTGCTGTTGCTGCAGAATCGCGGCTTCCGTTATCTCGAGGCTCTGGTGATTACGCTGATCGCGACGATCGCCGTGCTGTTCGGGATCGAGACGGTGCTCTCGCACCCGGAGTGGGGAATGATCGCGGGTAACCTGTTGCTGCCGACCTCGGCCAGCATAATTACCAACCCTGGCATGCTCTATATCGCGATCGGCATTCTGGGGGCGACGGTGATGCCGCACAATCTATATCTTCACTCGGCGATTGTGCAGACACGCAACTACGCGCGGACGCCGGAAGGGAAGCGCGAGGCGATTCGCTTCGCCAACCTGGATTCGGCGATGGCGCTGATGCTTGCGCTGGTTGTGAATACTGCGATTCTCGTCGTTGCGGCCGCTGTCTTTCATCGCAACGGACATTTTGAGGTAGCCGAAATTGAAGACGCTTACAAGCTGCTGTCGCCGATGCTGGGCGTCGCGGGCGCGAGCACTTTGTTTGCGGTTGCCTTGCTGGCTTCAGGGCAGAACTCCACGATTACGGGCACTCTCGCAGGCCAGGTGGTGATGGAAGGGTTTCTGCACATGCGCCTGAAACCCTGGCTGCGAAGGCTGATCACGAGATCGCTCGCGATTATCCCCACCGTAATCATCACGATCCTGTATGGCGCACGCAGCACCGGCAAGCTGATCATCTTGAGCCAGGTGATCCTGAGCATGCAGCTCAGCTTTGCGGTCTTTCCGCTGGTCGCGTTTACCAGTGACCGCAGCAGGATGGGCGAGTTCGTCAACGCGCGGTGGCTCAAGTATCTGAGCTACGCGGTAGCCTTCCTGATCGCCGGACTGAATCTCTGGTTGCTGGTTCAAATCTTCCGCGGTCACTGATCCCAATTTGAGCCGGTGCTTGACGGAAAACAAGGACGGTGGAGGCAAAGAGAGGGTGAGTCCGGTAGTCTGTAGAGCGGGAAGGCCCTTACTAGCGCAGGCCCGGCTCAGAGGCGAACCCACGGAGGGCGTTTCAGCGGCATGAGTTTCAATCCAACGACGGACGGAGCGGCAGGCGGAAGGCCGCCGATCCTGGTGACTGGCGGCGCCGGCTTTATCGGTTCGAACTTCGTTCTCGACTGGCTGGCGGCCAATGCCGGGCCGGTGGTCAACCTCGATAAGCTGACCTACGCCGGGAATCCGGAGAACCTCGCTTCCATCGCTGACGATCCAGGTTATACCTTCGTCCAGGGAGACATCTGCGACGCCGCGCTCGTGGCCAGGTTGCTTGACGAGCACAGGCCGCGCGCCATCATGCACTTCGCTGCCGAGAGCCACGTCGATCGCTCGATCCTCGGGCCGGAGGCGTTCCTGCGCACGAACATCGATGGAACCTTTACGCTACTGCAGGCTGCGCGCGCCTACCACGCCAGTCTCGCCGGCGAAGAGAAAGAAGGGTTCCGTTTCCTGCACGTCTCCACCGACGAGGTCTACGGCACGCTCGCGCCGGACGATCCTGCGTTCCACGAGGAGACGCCGTATGCACCAAACTCGCCCTATGCTGCGTCGAAGGCGGCGAGCGACCATCTCGTGCGCGCCTGGGTGCATACCTACGGGCTGCCGGCAATCATTACGAACTGCTCCAACAACTATGGACCATACCAGTTTCCTGAGAAGCTGATTCCGTTGATGATTGCCAATGCCCTTAAGGGCAAGCCTCTGCCAGTCTACGGCGACGGCCAGCAGGTTCGCGACTGGCTCTTCGTCCTGGACCACTGCCGCGCACTGCGCAAGGTGCTCGAGCGCGGCCGCGTCGGCGAGACGTACAACGTCGGTGGAGGCAACCAGCGCAGCAATCTTGAGGTGGTGAAGACGCTTTGCTCACTGCTCGACGAATTGATGCCGCATTCGAGTTTCCGCCCGCACGCACAACTCATCACCTACGTTGAAGACAGGCCTGGGCACGATCGCCGGTACGCGATTGACGCGCGGAAGATCGAGAGCGAGCTGGACTGGCGCGCGCAGGAGAGCTTTGAGACTGGCCTGCGAAGGACAGTCGAGTGGTATCTGGCCAACTCGGTCTGGGTGGAGAACGTGACGAGCGGAGCTTATCAGCATTGGGTGAAGCAGAACTATGCGGCGCGCTCAACGGTTACGGAGGGCGCGCGATGAAGGGAATCATCCTGGCCGGAGGCTCGGGGACGCGCCTGCATCCGGTCACGCAGGCAGTTTCGAAGCAGCTTCTGCCGATCTACGATAAGCCGATGATCTACTACCCGCTCTCGGTGCTGCTGCTGGCGGGGATTCGCGAGATTCTTGTGATCTCGACACCGGAGGACACGCCGCGCTTTCGTCAGCTGCTGGGCACGGGAGAGCAGTGGGGCATCCGCCTGGAGTACGCCGTGCAGCCAGCTCCCGACGGGCTCGCGCAGGCCTTTCTGATTGGCAAGGAGTTTCTCGCCGGCGAGCCGTGTTGCCTGGTGCTAGGCGACAACGTCTTCTACGGGCACGATCTTCCCAAGACGCTCCGCGCAGCCGCCGCACGCCGCGAGGGTGCGACCATCTTCGCGTATCCGGTGCACGATCCGGAGCGCTATGGAGTCGTCGAGTTCGACGCTCAGCGCCGCGCGATCTCTCTCGAAGAGAAGCCGGCGAAGCCGAAGTCGCGTTATGCGGTCACCGGCATCTACTTTTACGATGCGCAGGTGACTGGCATCGCTGAAGGGCTGAAGCCTTCCGCGCGCGGCGAGCTTGAGATCACAGACGTCAATCGCTGGTATCTCGAGCGCGGACAACTCACCACAGAGGTGCTCAGCCGCGGAATTGCGTGGCTCGATACTGGTACGCACGACTCGCTGCTCGAGGCCGGCACGTTTATCCAGACGATTGAGACGCGGCAGGGACTGAAGGTCGCCTGCCCGGAGGAGATCGCCTACCGGCTCGGCTACATCGACGCGAATCAGCTCAGGGAGCTAGCTGGCAGGATCGCGAAGAGCAGCTACGGGCAGTATCTGCTGCGGCTGCTCGAGGAGACGGTCTACTAGCGTGAACGGCCCTTACAATTTGCCCGAGGCTCGAACCATTCTGGTGACTGGCGCGACCGGTCAGGTCGGAGGCGAGCTTCTGCGTTCACTGACTCCCCTTGGCTGGGTCACGGCGCCGTCGCGGACCAGGATGGACCTCGCCCGATTTGGCTCGATCTCCGAGACGATTCGGGCGCTCAAGCCGCGCTGGATTATCAACCCGGCCGCGTACACCGCGGTCGATAAGGCTGAGAGCGAGCCGGAGCTGGCGTACCGCATCAATCACGATGCTCTGACTGTTCTTGGCGCGGAGGCGAAGCGGATCGGCGCCGTCGTCGTCCACTTCTCGACCGACTATGTGTTTCGCGGCGACGGCGAGAGGCCCTGGGTTGAGACCGATCCCACTGCGCCGCTCAACGTCTACGGGGCGAGCAAGCTTGCTGGTGAACAGGCTCTAGCGGCCAGCGGCGCTGCTCACCTCATCTTCCGCACCAGCTGGGTCTACGGAGCGACGGGCAAGAACTTTCTTCGGACCATCCTCAAGCTCGCCCGCGAACGTGAGACGCTGCGTGTCGTTTCCGACCAGCACGGCGCGCCCACGTGGAGCCGCGATCTTGCCGAGATGACGGCCTCGGCCATCCTGCACTGCGAGGCCCAGGCGACGCTTGGCAATCGCTCGCTGGTCGAGGCGGTGGCAGAGCTGAACGGCGTCTATCACGCGAGCGCCGCAGGAGGGACGACCTGGCACGGCTTCGCCTCGGAGGCCGTGCGGCTGATGCACGAGAGGGAGCCGGCGACCAGATTCGCCACCATCGAACCCATCGCGACGGCGGATTATCCCACTCCTGCCCGGCGTCCTGCCAATTCGCGGCTGAACTGCGACCGGATCGCATCCACTTTCGGCTGCAGAATGCCCGGCTGGCAGGATTCGCTGCGGGCCGTGCTCGGCGAGCTTTAGCGGCGGCCGACTCTGCTAGGCTGAGAGTTGCAGGGAATGTCGACAATACAGGCAAACAGAGCACTCTTTCTCGATCGCGACGGAGTTGTGAACGTCGAGGTCGGCTATCTTCACCGCATCGAGGACGTCCGGTTCGTTCAGGGGATCGTCTCGCTGTGCCGCACTGCGATGGAGTTGGGCTACAGGCTGGTCGTGGTCACCAACCAGGCCGGGATCGCGCGCGGGTACTACACGGAAGACGACTTCCTGACCTTGATGGAGTGGATGCGCGCTGAGCTGCGCAAACATGGCGTCGAGTTCGACGCAGTTTACTTCTGTCCCTTTCATCCTGAGCACGGCGTCGGTGAGTACCGGCGCGAACACGAAGACCGCAAGCCCGGAACCGGAATGCTTCTCCGCGCCGCGAAGGAGTTCAGTGTGGACCTCGCGCAGAGCGTGATGGTGGGCGACCGTTGCTCGGACATCGCGGCAGCTAATAGCGCTGGCCTGCGGCAGGCGTTTCTGGTCAAAGGAACCGAAGCGGCGGGATGTCCGGGAGAGTGCTTTGCGGTGGAGTCGCTTGCCGAGGTTGAGCGATGGCTGGCCCGGCAGGGTTGACCACCGTCATTTCTTGCGCCTGAGCTTTGGCGGTATCGACAGTTTGTCTGCCCCCTTTCTGGGGGGATACCCCCCCATCCCCCTTTACTTTATGTAAGTGCATTGTTTTCATTTATTTGGTGAAACCATGTTCGCTAAAATCTTGAAAATGCTTGGGTTAGCGTAAAAATCTTGATCTAAAAAGAGATAAGGCCGGGGACTAGCTCCCGGCTTTATCTCTTTCTGTGCTTCTTCTATTTTAGTGAATTGAGGGAAACTACTCTGCCACTTTGCGTGGGTTTTATTTTTTAATTGGAAGTGGTTTATTTTGTTTTGCTTGGTGGATTTGGGCGAGATGTTGAAGGGCTTTTGGGGCTTGACAGGATTTCTGTGGAAATCTGTGGGTTGTTGGAGCTAGCTTCGTTGTTGAGTGACGGTTGGAAGCAGTGCAAGTGCAACGGCGAACGCAAAGGACGCGAAGGTGGCGCAAAGTACGCAACGGCTCGGAATGACATCGGTCGTGAATGGCAGGGGCTGGCTGGCTCTAGGGCAGCTCGGCTGAGGCGAAGAGGGTCCCCTGAGCGTCCTTGGGGCTGACCATGGGTATCAAGTGGCCGAGAGCTTCGAGGGGCCAGGTGATCTGGAGGGTGGGATCGTCCCAGAGGATCGTCCGTTCGCCTTCGGGGTAGTAGGGGTTGGTGGTCTTGTAGAGGACCTCGGCCGTGTCGGAGAGCACCAGAAAGCCATGGGCGAAGCCCTCCGGGATCCAGAGCATCTGGATCTCGCCGGAGTCGTTGAAAGGCTTGAGGTGAAAGCCGGCCCAGCGGCCAAAGTCGGGGGAGTTGCGGCGCAGGTCGACAGCGACGTCCCAGATGTGGCCGGAGAGGACGCGGACCAGCTTCCCCTGAGGCTTACCAAGCTGGTAATGGAGACCGCGAAGGACTCCTCTCACGGAGTAAGATTGGTTATCCTGAACAAAATGCGAGGGGAGACCAGCGGAAGAAAAGGCAGCCTGGCTGAAAACTTCGCTGAACCATCCGCGACTATCCGCGAACCTTCGGGGTTGAAGAAGCTTAACATCGGTAACTGGAGTCTCGAAGACCTGCATCTAAGCAGTTTATTCGCAACCGGCAGCATGGGGGCCGCCATGTCAGGACACTGTCCCAAAGTGGTACGAAGAATTTGCGAAACTGTTAGGTCTCTGTGACATTTGCGTGGAGCAAGACTAGTAAACTGCAAGCGTTGTAGATGTCGCTACACTAAGCAAGAGAAGAAATCTGAAGTAAATTTTCCCGGTTGTCGATAAACAGACCAGATTCACCGGCGCGCAGACGCCACGGGCAATAGCTGAGCTGATTGGCATTCGCGGGTCTGGGGTTGAAACACCCCTGGTCGAGCGGTTTGCCACGACTACCAGGCACGACCAACCGCTATGAGCACCTCCCGCGAGGACAAGCGCAGGACGGGGGCCATACAGATATAGGATTGCAATGCAGGACTCTCAATCTCCCCAGCACATTGCGACGCTCGAAAATTCCTATACGTATCCGGAGATCAGTACCCGGGCCCTCGTCAGAAACTCACGGGTGACGATAGGGCCAGCGGCGGAGTTTCGGTACAGAGTAATCAAGCGCTGCATGGATGTGTTCCTGGTTGTGGCTGCCTCGCCGCTGATTTTGGTTGCGATCGGTATCGTTTCGTTGATTGTGAAGCTGAACTCCCCGGGCCCGGTATTCTATTCCCACAGGAGGATACGGAAGAGCGGCGGGTTCTTTTCCATGTGGAAGTTCAGGACGATGTGCGTGAACTCGACGGAGATTCTTGATGAGCATCTTGCGCGGAATCCCAAGGCCCAAGAGGAGTGGACCAAGACGCACAAACTGCGGAACGATCCGAGGATCACATCGGTCGGGAGGATCTTGCGGCGGTACAGTCTCGATGAGCTGCCGCAGTTCTGGAACGTGCTGATGGGACAGATGAGCCTGGTGGGGCCGCGGCCGATTGTGGCGGCGGAGGTGGAGAAGTACGCGGAGGGATTCAACTGCTACTGCCGCGTGAAGCCGGGATTGACCGGCCTCTGGCAGGTCTCGGGGCGCAGCGAACTGGATTATGCAGAGCGAGTGGCGCTGGACTGTGACTATGTGAACCGATGGTCGTTGCGCAGGGATGCTGTGATTCTGCTGAAGACATTTTCGTCCGTGATCAATCAGGACGGAGCGTACTAGCAGAGCGTTGTGAAGAGGTAGGAGCAGGTGCAGGTCGCCATCGTTCATCATTGGTTCGTGACGCGAGGCGGCGGGGAGCGCGTCGCGGAGTGCATTGCTTCGCTGTTTCCACAGGCTGAGATCTTTACTCTGCTGGTCGATTCGCGCGGGACCCCAGATGGGCTGCGTCATCGCGGGATTCATACCTCTTTTCTGCAGAAGATTCCGTTAGCAAAGAGCTACCACCGGCACATGATGCCGCTGTATCCGGCCGCGACGGAGGGGCTGGACTTGCGAGGATTCGACCTCGTGATCTCCTCGGACAGCGGGCCGATCAAGGGAGTGCGGGTCGACCCTGAGGCGGTGCACATCTGCTACTGTCATTCGCCGATGCGCTATCTCTATGACGGATATGAGGCTTACCGCGCGCAGATGGACCCGGTGACACGGGCGGCCTTTACGCTGATGGCGGGCCGCATCCGGGACTGGGACCGCGAGGCCGCAGAGCGCGTGAACTACTTCATTGCCAATTCGCGATACGTCGCCGATCGCATCCATCGGGTTTACGGACGCGAGAGCACGGTGATTCATCCACCGATTGATCTTGATCGGGCGCAGACCTCGTCGAGGCCGGAGCAGCATTATCTGTGCGCGGGACGTCTGGTGGGATATAAGCGGACGGAGTTGATGATTGAGGCCTGCTCGCGTCTGGGCCGTACGCTTCGGATTGCAGGAACCGGGCCGGAGGAGGCGCGGCTGCGCAAGACCGCGGCGTCCGGGGTGACGTTTCTGGGGGAGCTTTCGACCGAGGCATTGTGGCGTGAGTATGCCGAGTGCAGAGCGCTGTTGTTTGCCGCGGATGAGGACTTCGGGATGGTTCCTCTGGAGGCCCAGGCTTGCGGCCGCCCTGTGATTGCGTATGGCGTCGGAGGATCGCTGGAGACGGTGCGCGCAGGAGAGCAGGTTGCCGCAGGTGAGGCGACGGGAGTCTACTTTGGGGAGCAGACGGTAGACTCGCTGATCGACGGAATTCTGCGATTTGAGGCTGCGGAGTCTGCCGGCGCGTTTGATCCGGTGGCAATTCGGAGATGGGCTGCTGGGTTTTCCACCGAGGTGTTCTTGCAGCGGATGCGGGAGTTTGTGATGTCGGTGGTGCCTGAGGCAGAGAGTTCGATGGCTCTGCCGGGGACGAGATAAGGTTGTGAGTATGGAAGGGCTGCGGGACATTCTGAGGAGCACCCTGGGGCAGAGTCTGCGGGCGATGAGCGATGAAGACCGCATCGCGGCAGCCTGGACGGTGGCGTGCGGGCGCGCTCTTGCGGAACGGGGAACCGTCGTGGGATTTGTGGATGGCGTGGTCCACGTCGAGGTCGCAGACGCTGCGTGGATGCGGCAGATGGTGAGTATGCGGTCGCATCTGGAGGCGGAGGTCCGCAGGATCGCTGGGGCGAAGGTCGCCGGGATACACTTTGAGGAGAAGAAGTTTGGAGCAGTAGTCCGAAAGAGGAAAGACAGCAATGAGCGAACAGGCCGGCGTAACCCTCGATGACGTTCGACGGGTGGCGGAGTTGGCAAATCTGGAGTTGACCGCGGAAGAAGAGCCGCGCATGCAGCGGGACCTTAACGCGATTCTGGGGTACGTCGCTCAGTTGAATGAGCTGGATACGAAGAGCGTGCCCCCGATGGCGCAGGTCGGCGAGGTGCTTGGCGGCGATATGTCGAAGCACGGGGAGACGCTGCGGCAGGATGCACTGCAGCCATCTGTGGACCGGGTTCCGGTGATGGCTGCCGCTCCCGAGACAGACGGGCGATTCTTCAAGGTTCCCAAGGTGATTGAGCGGTAGAGAGCGGAAGAGAGAGTTTGGAGACGATGAATTCAGGTCTTGCTGGTTTGACGATTGATAGCATTCGCGCCGCAGTGGCGGCAGGCGAGACGACGGCAACGAGCCTTGCAGAGCTGCACTACGCGCAGATTGCTGAGAAGGACAGTGCGATCAATAGCTACCTCTCCCTGAGCCGGGAGCGGGCTCTGGCGCAGGCGTCGAGGATCGACGAGATGGCGGCCAGGGGACAAGGGCTGCCTCCGCTGGCTGGTGTTCCGGTGGGGATCAAGGACGTGCTGGCGATGCAGGGAGCGCCGGCGACAGCGGGGTCGCTGATCCTCAAGGGGTATCGGCCGCCTTACGATGCGACTGCTGTGTCACGGCTGGAGGCCGCGGGAGCGGTGCTGCTGGGCAAGCTGAACTGCGATGAGTTTGCCATGGGCAGCTCGAATGAGAATTCGGCATATGGGCCGGTCCGGAACCCGCGGTCGACAGACAGGGTGCCGGGCGGGTCGAGCGGAGGCTCGGCGGCTGCGGTGGCCGCGAACCTTGCAGTTGCGTCGCTTGGGACGGATACGGGAGGGTCGATCCGGCAGCCTGCGGCGTTTTGCGGCGTTGTCGGAGTGCTTCCGACATATGGGCGGGTGAGCCGCTATGGATTGATTGCCTTCGCTTCGTCGCTCGATCGGGTGGGGCCGCTCACAAAGAACGTCAAGGATGCCGCGACTGTCCTGCAGGTGCTTGCGGGACAGGACCATCTGGACGCAACGTCTTCCGAACGGCCGGTTGGGAACTATGTGGCGGGGTTGGAGAAGCCGGTTGAAGGACTGAAGATCGGTGTGCCGGAGGAGTACTTCGGCGAGGGATTGGATCCTGAGATTCGGGCTGCGATCGAGAAGGTCCTCGACGGCCTCAAGGACGAAAAATGCATCGCTAAGCCGGTGAGTCTTCCGCACACCAAGTATGCGATTCCGACTTATTACGTCATTGCGACGGCGGAGGCGTCGGCGAACCTGTCGCGGTTTGACGGCGTGCGGTTTGGCCTGCGGGATGGCGATGCGAAGGCGCTCGCGGATATGTACCGCAAGACGAGAGACGCGGGGTTTGGAGCCGAGGTCAAGCGGCGCATCCTGCTGGGAACCTACTCGCTGAGCGCGGGGTACTACGATGCCTACTACAAGAAGGCGCAGCAGGTTCGGACGCTGCTGACGCGCGACTTTCTGGCGGCGTTTGCCGATGTGGATGTACTGGTAGCTCCGGTAACTCCGACGCCGGCGTTCCGGCTGGGAGAGAAGACGGACGATCCGGTGAAGATGTACCTAGAGGACATCTACTCGGTGGCGGCCAGTCTGGCGGGTCTGTGCGGCGTGAGTGTTCCTTGCGGTGAGACCAGGGACGGTCTTCCCATCGGTGTGCAGATACTCGGCAAGCACTTCGACGAAGAGACGATGCTGCGTGTGGCGCAGGCGGTCGAGACGGAGCAGGGTCGGCAGGCAGGTATGGCGAGCGACTAGGCCGAAGTGGCATAACTCAGGGTATCGTCGAGGTTTCGCCCTGCTTCTTCGGGACCGGCCTGGAAGGAGCATTCGGGTATGCTGGAGGCAGTCAATGGACCGAGGACTCGTCTCGGCATTGCGCGCCGTCCAGTCCATCGAAGGCAGAGGACTTTGGCTGGTCGTCAGGAGTAACGGATTTTGCGAGGATTCAGGAAGATGCAGTCAGGCTCACCCGCGTTGTTCAAGCTTGCGTGTGTGGTTCTATTGACCGTTGGGAGCGCAGCGTTTGCTCAGTCAGCAGACCCTACTCAGATTCTCGGAAGCCTGTCGACGCAGCAGCCGACTGCGTGCAATCCAACCGATCTAGGATGCGGGGTGCAACCCAGCGTCGAGACCAATACGCAGCAGACCAGTTCTCAGCAGCAGCAGCGCAATCAGGGCATCTTTCTCGGACAGGAAAATACGCAATACGGCAATAACAATAACAATAACAATAATAATGAAACGACGCCCCAGACGACGTCGAGGTTGAACCAGAGGGAGCAGGTCCGTCTGCCGCTGGATTCGCCAACTGAGTTTCAGCAGTTTGTGGCGAACTCGATCGGGAGATCGCTGCCTGTTTATGGGGCGTCGCTTTTCCGCAATCCGCCGACGACCTTTGCGCCACTGGATCTGGTGCCGGTGACGCCGGATTATCTCATTGGTCCGGGTGACGAACTTCTGATCCGGGCATGGGGACAGATCACGCTCAACGGCCGCTACCTGGTTGACCGCTCTGGCAACGTCTATATTCCCCAGGTTGGCGCTGTACGTGTTACCGGAATGGCGTTTGGGCAGGTGCAGGATTACCTCAAGAGCCAGATGAGCCGGGTCTTTCGCAACTTTGATCTCAACGTGAGCATGGGGCAGTTGCGTTCGATTCAGGTGTTTGTGGTCGGGCAGGCCAGGCGGCCGGGAACCTACACGATCAGCTCTCTGAGCACATTGGTTAATGCGCTGTTTGCGACAGGCGGCCCGTCGCTGCAGGGCAGCCTGCGCCATATCCAGTTACGCCGGGCGGGAAAGACTGTTGTCGAGTTCGATCTGTACGATCTTCTGCTGCACGGTGACAAGTCGAACGACGCGCCGTTGCTGCCTGGGGATGTGATCTACATTCCGCCTGTGGGGGCCCAGGTTGCGGTATCTGGCAGCGTCAATGTCCCTGCGATCTATGAGTTGAAGTCGCCGGGGAACACGACGGTCGACGATATGCTGCAAATGGCAGGCGGCCTGACGAGTGTCGCGCAGGGAGAAAAGGTTCGTCTGGAGCGCGTCGACAACCGCAGGACGCGGAGCATGATCGAGGTGGCGCTGGACGCCCAGGGAAAGGCGACGACGCTGCAGGACGGCGATCTGCTGGAGTTTGTGGCGGTGACGGGAGAATACAAAGACGCGGTGACGCTTCGGGGTAACGTGGCGAATCCGGGGCGGTACGCGTGGAGAACCGGCATGCGTATTCGCGACCTGCTGCCGGACAAAGAATCTCTCATTACGAGGGACTATTGGCTGAAGCGCAGTAAGCTTGGCCAGCCGATGCTGACTTACGTCCCGACGTGTCTTCCCACGTCCGGCTATGGGATTCCGAGTTTGCGCTACGGCCTTCCCTTCGGAGAAGAGGGAGACAACCCTAACTGGAGATACTCATCCACGAGAAATATGAACCTGTTCGGTCTTCCTTTTGGGAACCAGGAAGGCGTTTCTGAGAAGAGATCTGACACGGAAGACGTCGATTCGTCGACAACCGACGGAGCCCTGGACTGCGGAGAGATTCCGAGCACAGCGACATCCGCGACGGGCAACAACGATCGGTACACTCCGCCCTCGGGGGCCTCTCAGACGCCTCAACAGGCGACATCCACCCAATCAGGTACGGCCAATGCGAGTGTCGGTCCCAGCGTGGCCAATTCTTCGTCAGGAAAGTTCCGCCCGCGCAACGACGTCAAGCTGAACGAGCCGGATATTGATTGGAGCTACGCTGTCATTGAACGACAGAGCAAGGAAGATCTGACGACATTTCTGCTGCCGTTCAATCTTGGTAAGCTCGTGCTGCAGGGCGACGCTTCGCAGAACCTGGAGTTGCTGCCGGGAGATGTTGTGACGATCTTCTCCAAGGCGGACATCCACGTTCCACAGGCGGAGCAGACTCGATTTGTGCGTCTGGAGGGAGAGTTCAAGTCCTCGGGAATTTACAGCGTGAGGCCCGGGGAGACTCTGCGGCAACTGATTCGACGTGCCGGAGGCCTGACACCGGACGCCTACCTTTATGGAGCGGAGTTCACGCGTGAGTCGACGCGCCGCGAACAACAGCAGCGCTTAAATCAATATGTTGATCAGATCGCGCTTCAGGTGAGCACGAATGCTACGAACAACGTGGGCCAGGCCATTAGTGCACAGGACGCGGCGGCTCTGGCCGCGGCGCAACAGCAAGGCCAAAGCGTGGTGAATAGCCTGAGGCGAGCAAAAGCGACCGGCCGAATCGTGCTTCAGATTCCTGCCGACAGCCAGGACCTGGATCAACTCCCAGACCTTCCGTTGGAGGATGGAGACAAGTTTATTGTGCCTCGCATCCCGTCAACCGTGAACGTCGATGGAGCGGTTTACGATCAGAACTCTTTTGTCTTCAATCCTCACAAACGGCTTGGAGATTATCTGAGGGAGGCAGGTGGCGCGAACCGCGATGCCGACAAGAGTCGCGCGTACGTGGTTCGGGCGAGCGGCGCTGTCATCAGCAAACAGTACAGCTCGAGCCTTCGAGGAAGCGGATTCGAGTCTCTGCATCTCTATCCGGGCGATACGATCATTGTGCCTCTCAATCTTGATAAGGGCAGAACGATACGTCTTATCGTAAACCTGGCGCAGATTGCCGGTCAGCTAGGAATCGCCATAGCCGCGGGTAACGTAGTGTTTAGGTAGCCAATGCCGGAGAGGCGTTCGCGTTGGGGCGTTCTGGAAGCAAGGTCAGCTTGAGATTTGAGGCCGAAGACAGTGCAGCCGAGGGAACAAAGATGCAATGCAGCGAAGTGAGGGGCTACTAGGATGGAAGAGCGGACCCTTGCCACACATGACGAGAATCTCTCGGCGACAACCCTCGGTGAGCGGGAAGAGGCACTCGCGCAGGAAGACGAGATTGATCTGCTCGACCTTCTCCGCGTACTGCTGGCCAACAAATCACTGATCCTGAAGTTCGCGTTTGGGCCTGCGGTCTTAACTGCCATTGTGTTGGTTCTGATGAAGCCGACCTATACGGCTGAAGCTTCCTTTCTGCCGCCAAACTCCATGACATCCGGGCCTTCCGCACTGCTGGGGCAATTGGGTGCGTTGAGCGGAGCAGGAAGCGCCCTGGGTGGATTCAGAGATCCGACGCAGATTTATGTAGGCATGCTGAAGAGCCGCACTGTCGCTGACGACATTATCCGTCAGTTTGACCTGGCAAAGGTCTACAAGACCAAGAAGCTGAGCCAGACGGAGAGAGCACTCAGGCTCCACAGCGACTTCACTGCGGGAAAAGACACGATTGTCGTGATCAGCGTTACGGACCATGACCCGAAGCGCGCGGCCGATCTTGCGAATGCGTATCTTGCCGACCTTCATAAGCTCAGCGACAGAATCGCCATTACCGACGCGGGCCAGAAACGGCTCTTTTTCGAGAGGCAACTGGAGAAGGAAAAGAACACGCTCTCCGATGCGGAAGTCGACTTGACCAAGGTGCAGCAACAGACAGGGATGATCCTTCCCGGGGGGCAGACGCAACTGCAGCTTCAGACGATCGCGCGGACGCACGCTGAGATATCAAGCCGTGAGGTGCAACTTGAGGCTCTGAGCCAGGCGGCTACAGAGCAGAATCCCGAGGTGATCCGTCTTCGCTCCGAAATTGCCGGGCTTAGAGCGGAGTTGGGAAGATTGGAGAACTCCGGGAAACAAGGGGGATCTGGTAACGTCGAGGTTCCGACTTCCCGGGTTCCCGGGGCAACGTTGAACTATGTGCGCAAGGCTCGTGAAGTGAAATATCACGAGGCTCTGTATGAGTTGTTGCTACGGCAGTATGAGTCCGCTCGACTGGATGAGTCACGTTCGGCTCCTCTCATGCAGGTCGTCGATTATGCAGTCGTGCCAGATACAAAGTCAGGCCCTTTGCGCACTCTGTTTACGTTGCTGGCCTTTGTGCTAGGGGCGTTTCTCGGGCTGGTCTGGGTCGTTGTGCGATACAGGCTTGGGGCGCTGTCTCAGGATCCCGATACCAGGGCGAAACTCGCCGCCGTGCGCGACGCTTCTCGATGGCGAAGACATGCCTGATCTGTCAGGGACTGGTTGCATGAATCGGATCGGTCTCAGGCGAGGGACTTACTCGTGAGGCAGTTTGTTTGATGAGCTTCTGCTGGGAGGCAGAGGAAGCGACAAGAGCTGCTGAGCGAAGCGCAGTGGACGGTGAACCTGTCGTGCCTAGACGGAGGCGCCTGGGCTCGCGACTGAGACACGTCATCGCCGGCGATCAGTGGAAGTATTCGCCGCCTAATCGCCATGGAGATGGGCAATCTTGTGTGGCCATTCAGGATGGGCCATACTGAGAGCAGTGAGAAATCACCGTCAGAGAGGAAATCGCCGCTGGTGCGGAAGGCACTCCTAATCAAGTTTGGTGCAATTGGCGATGTGATTATGTTGCTGCCCGCGGCGCGGGCCTTGTATGAGTCGGGAGCGCATATTGACTGGGTCTGCGGCTCGATGGTTCAGCCTCTGCTCGAATGCTATTCCTGGATCAGCTTGTTGCCGGCAGACGACCGCAAGATCCTCACGGGCAACCCCTGGGAAAGAATGAGCTCGATTGCGGATCTGTGGCGGAGAGTTTCAGGAGAGCGGTACGACCTGTGTGCGACTCTCTACTATGACGATCGCTACAAGTTCTTATCGCTTCCCGTAAGAGCCGCGAAGAAGCTGACGCTTTCCCGAAGTTCCCGCGACAGGCTGCTCATTCCAGGCCGCAATCACGCAGACGAGTATGCCAGGATTCTGTTGGGCAAAGATGACGGCTGGAGCCCGGAGAGCATCGCACCGATTCGCCCGGACAGGCTGCCGGGGCCGCCTCCATTGCCGGAGAAGTCACGTACCAGAGTTGCCCTGGTCCCGGCCGGCGCGAGCAATATGCTGCGACAACAGGCTCTGCGGCGGTGGTCGGCGGAGAGTTATGCCGAACTCGCGAAGGTGCTTCTCGCGAGGGGTTGGGAGGTCGTGTTGCTGGGCGGCCCTGACGACGCCTGGGTGCGACCCTACTTTGAGAGTCTGGCTGTGAAGGACTGTATTGGTGCGCTTACCCTGCCGCAGGTGATTATGGCTTGCGATCAGTGTGATGTTGTGGTCTCGCACGATACAGGGCCGCTCCATCTCGCGGGACTGAGCCACGCTGCAATCGTTGGCCTGTTTGGTCCGACGGATCCGGGGAACTTCCTTCCGCGCAGACCGTATGTGACGGGGATCTGGGGAGGAGTCAACTTTGCCTGCCGGCCCTGTTATGACGGCAGGAACTTCGCTCCATGCAAGCATAACGGCTGTATGGAGCAGATCAGCACACAGCTGGTGATGCGGGAGATCGATTCCTTGCTGGAGCGAAAGGCGGCTGGGCTGGCCTCGCCTCCGCGGCTCATCCTTCCTGAGGTCTAGTAGAGGCGGACTAGCGGCGCATCGACATATATTCCTGCAGTTGAGCGGCGCCTCTCGCGATGAGACTGCGAGGGGCGCCGCTCAGGATGACACTCTCAACGTAAAAATCAAATGTCTACCCGGGTGCTATTGTTGATAGGCCCTAGCGGTCGACGCGAAGTTTGGGTTCCCAGGTGAGTTGGAGCCATCCACTTACGTTGTGATGGGAGCCGGGCAGGTACGAGGGGATCAGGAAGCGCTCGTATTGGGTGAAAAACTGCGCGCGAAGACTGGGACTGAAGGCGTAGGAGCCATTGAGAAATCCATCGGTGATGGTTGCCCCTCCGGGAAGGAACGCGGTTCCGCCTTTGTTCTGGCGGTAGCCGGCTTCGATGCGCGTGCGGGAGGAGAACCAGTATCCTGTACGGCCTTCGATTGCGCGAGCGTCACGTCCGATGGCGTTGCCGAGGAGGAAGCCTTTGTTCGTGTTCGAGTCCCGATACTGATTGTTGATGAAGTAGTGGAAGCCGCCGAAGTCGGTGAATAAGCCGGTTGAACTGACTGCTTCTGCTCGAAGATCCATGTGCGGAAGCCATGGAAGACGAGCGAAGTAGATGCCAGGATTCCATACTGCGCGCCGCGGCGCGGCGATGGGGTTGGGATCGTCGTCGGAGTACGCATCGGCGTAGAGTGTGACAATCTTGCGCAGGCCGGGAAGACGATATCGGAAGTCAAAGTTGCTCTTGCGATCGCCGGGATCGGTGCGATCGCCAAATTCGCCGCTTCCTCCCCCTATGCCGTTTCCAGTGGAATTGAAGCTAAAGATGTTATTTAGAAAGCTGTGCAGCGTGATCGGGTGGCCGATTCCCCAGAAGACCGACCATCGCGTAAAGCTTATCTCCAGATTGTCGCCGAAGTTAAAGTCAGCCTTTTGGCCGTTGTACCAGGGGCGCTCCGGGTAACGATGCCCGGAGAGCTTGCCCAGAACAATGTCGAAGCGATAGGTGCCCCATGAGGGCACAAACGGGAGCGGATGGGGCCGCGTTGAGACGAAGCGGAGGCTGTAGGTTGGCTCGGCGTTGCTGGAGAAAGCGAGCGGTCCCATGACCGTTGGTCCCCAGTAGATCTGCTGCTTGCCGAAGGAGAGCGCGTTTCCTGCGAAGGCAACTCCGCCGTAGAGCTCTATCGGCCTTTGCCGGTTGAAGGCGGGAGTGCTTGTGGGGAGGGGGGATGGAAGCGGCGTGCCGTCGAGGTGGGAGATGAACTGGTAGACCTCTGGAGAGTACGCCGCGGTGCCGGGGCCGTGCTGGAACTCTTCACGGCTGTAAAAGAAGAGGCGTCCGTGATGCGCGCGGACGGAGAAACCGGCGATGAAGCTTCCGCCGCGGCCGAGCGGGCGGCCGAAGTCGTTCCACCAGGTCTGGCCGAAGTGGTAGCTGTCGGCGAGCGCGGGGCCTGCGATGGTTCCGTAGCGGGCGTAGATGGACTCCAGTGCTAAGGATTGGTACGCTGCCGGCTCTTCCTCGAACTCGTGGCGCAGATCGACGATCAGGCGGTTGGCTTCGTCGATCAGGCCCGTGCTCGATCCTTCCCGGTCGATGAGGTCTTCGGCTTGGCGGAGCTGGCGAAGGCATTCCTGGCGCGTCCAGGGACGGATGGCGATGCTCTGGCTGGGGACGAGGCCGAGGGCGGCAAGTCGCTCGAGCGCAGAGTAGACCCAGCTGTCCATCGGTACGTTAGTCGAGCCGATGGTGTCAGGATCGGCGTCGAAGGTGATGTCGTTGCGGCTGGGCAGAGACGGCGGAGCGAGGCTGGTGATGGCCTGGTTCAGCGGATCGACGGCTGCGGCCGCTGCCGCGGGAGTTGTTGCGGGGGAGGACTGCGGTAGTGGACTGTTGTAGCGGAGAAATGGCTGCGATTCGTAGGGGTTGACGTTGTGGTCGTGGTGAGCGCGATAGACGTAACGTCCTATGAGCCAGCCGGTTACGCTGCCGACGAGGACGTCGGAGGGAAAGTGCTGCTCGGCGAGGACTCGGCTGACGCTGACGGTTGAGGCCAGGCCGTAGACGGCGAGGCGGGGGAGCCAGCCGGGATACTCCGATCCGACGACGGCGGCCATCGACCAGGCAGCGGTGGAGTGATTGGAGGGAAAGGAGGAGTCGAGGTTTTTGGCGGAGAAGAAATCTCCTGCAGCGTTGTTGACGGTGGGGCGGTCGCGGCGAAAAACGAGCTTAAGGGCCTGATTGACGACAAGGCTGTTGGCGAGCGCTTCGCCGGCGAGCAGGCCGGTCTCATGGGCCTGTGGGGCGTGGTTGACGAGGCTCACCAGGTAGCCGGTGGCGGGGATGGCGCCGAGGGCGACGACAGCTCCGTTGGAGAGATTGTTGGCCTTGTTCTGATCGCTCGAATTGATGTGAATGGCCCGGGTCATGGTGTGCTGGTCGGATCCGATCAGCAGGCCGGTGGAGATACCGAAGGGAACGAGCCACAGGGCGTCGTCGGGACGGAGACGGAGCGGACTGGTCCAGATGGCTTTCTGGTCGTTCAGGATACGCCTGGGCGTTCCGACAAAAGTGACCGGCTCCGGCTCTCTGGCGGGCGTAGAAGCGGCCGGCTGCGTGATGACAGCCCGCGGCTGTGGCTGGGGCGCATCGGGGATGGAGCTTGAGGAGGCGGTGGGTTCAGCCGGTGTGTAGCTTTGTGCGAAACTGCAGGTTGCCGCAACCGTAAGTAGCAGATTCATCGCCAGATAGGAATGCAGGGGAGGTCTTCTGGGGGCAACAGGCATAGGGGAAGATCGAGGCGGCTGACTGCGTCAGGCGAGCAGCCCTCTGGGAGGAGGCTACCATAGCGCGGCGGCGCGGCGGCTCTCTATGTGAGCTGGGGAATCAGGTCAGCAAGCCAGCTTCTAGTCAGCAGCCGGGGCGGCGGCTGTGTTTGGAGCGAGCAGGGCAATTTTCCAGCGAGGACTGACGATCCTGGAGGAAGCGGCGGACGGAGGGGTCGCGTTCGAGACCGATGGCGATCTCGTAGGCTTGCAGGGCTTCGTCTCGGGCACCGGTTCTGGCAAGCAACTCGGCGCGGGCGGCCCAGTAAGGCTGGTATTCGGTGAGCCGCGCGTCGGCGGCTGTCTTTGGCAGTGCATCGAGTGCGGCGGTGGCGCCTAGCGTCTCGGCGATTGCGAGAGCGCGGTTGATGGTGACGACCGGTGAGTTGTTGGAGACGGAGAGCAGAGCATCGTAAAGCTCCACGACCGCGGGCCAGTTGGCCTGGCCGGTTCGGCAGCGGGCGACGTGCGCCGACTGGATCGCGGCTTCGAGCTGGTAGCGGCCGATGGAGCCGAGGGCGCAGGCGCGGAGGAGGAGAGCTTCGGCGTCGTCGATCATCTGCTGGTTCCAGAGCGCGGAATCCTGTTCGGCGAGCGGTATGTAGTCGCCCTGAGGGTTGCGGCGGGCGTGGCGGCGGGCTTCGGCGTAAAACATGAGGGCGAGCAGCCCCAATGCCTCGGGTTCGGCCGGCAGCAGCGCGGTGACCAACTGGCCGAGGAAGATAGCCTCGCCGGCGAGGTCTCGGCGGGCGACATCGGTTCCGGCGGCGTCGATCCAGCCTTCGGTGAAGGCGGCGTAGATGGCGTCGAGCACGGTCTCGAGGCGGTCGCGGAGGTCTTCGCGGCCAGGAATGCGGAAGGGGATGCCCGCCTGCCGGATCTTGTTCTTGGCGCGGACGAGGCGCTGGCCCATGGCGGCGGGAGACATGAGGAAGGCCGAGGCGATCATCTCAGCGTCGAGCCCGAGCACGACCTGAAGCATCAGGGGAGCGCGAATTCCGGCTTCGATGGCAGGGTGCGCACAGGCAAACATGAGGGCGAGCCGGCGGTCGGGGATCTCGGCGTCGGCGGGGTCAGGGCCGAAGGTTTCGGCTTCGTGGAGAAGCTGCTCGGCCGCGAGCTCGCCGCTTTGCCTGCGACGGATGCTATCGATCATCTTTCGGCGGGCGACGGTAAGGAGCCAGGCTTCAGGGTTCCCAGGGCAGCCGTTGCGCGGCCAATCGGTGAGAGCCGAGGCAAATGCTTCGGAGAGGGCGTCCTCGGCGGCAGCTACGTCGCGTGTGCGCGCGGCGAGAAAGGCGACGAGCTTGCCGTAGCTGCGGCGTGCGACTGCTTCCGCTGTGCTGTGCGCCTGCGCATCGACTTCATGCGAGTCCATCTGCTTATTCTCCGCACAGTGGCTACTGTGTTCCATGGCCTGAGGCGGCTACTCCTCCAACGACGCCGGCTTGCTGCAGGCGTTGTTGGAGGAGCTAGAGGCCGCTAGCTTGTCGTGTACTCCCAGATGGGTCGCACTTCGACGGTGCCATGGCTTGCTCCAGGGCAACGAGCTGCCCAGGAGAGCGCGCCGTCGAGATCGGGGACGTCGATGAGGTAGAAGCCGCCCAACTGCTCTTTTGTGTCGGCGTAAGGGCCATTGAGCACCTGCGGCTTGCCGTCGGCGACGCGGACCGTTGTTGCAGTGGCGATCGGCTGGAGGCGGTTCGCAGCGACATAGGCGCCTGCCTTCTTGAGGGCCTCGCTGTAGGCGTTGTAGGCGGCCACTCCTTGCTGCTTCTGGGCCTCGGTCATACGTGACCAACCGGCCTCTTCTGCGTAGAGCGTCAGTAGATATTTCATGGGAAACCTCTATCGTGGATTTTAGGCGGGCGGGATGGCCCGTCACTACAATGACGCCCGGGGCCCGGGTACTTCGACAGGTAGTGGAAAGAATTCTGCGGGGAGGAAGAGGCTAGGAGGGTGGTGAGCGAGGCAGGGATCGAACCTGCAACCCCGAGCTTAGAAGGCTCGTGCTCTATCCGATTGAGCTACTCGCCCTGATGTTGCCTGTTCCTGTCTTGATTGTAGCGGGATGAGGACGAATTAAGGGAGTAGCAGAGCAGGCTGCAGGTTATCTGGGGTGTCACCTCCAACCTTGAACCTCAGACACAGGGCGACGGTGACAACGGCTGGGAGCAAAACATTCCAGTAGGGGAGCAGATCCCAGGACTTCGAAGGTCCGGAGGCGGTTTCGCCCAGGACCGCTAAAAAGACCAGGGCGAAGTTGAGTGCGAGGAATCCGAGGGCGATCTGGCGCGCGAGATACGCAGGGCGATTCGCGGACCTGGCATAAAGCAGGATCAGAAAGCCTGGAAGAAGGTCCACCTGGTTATAGACCCAGACAAGGGTGGCGGGGCTGAGGGTGACCATGATGGCCAGGCAAAGGCTCACGGCGATGCCAAACTCGGCCGAAGCAGCCCTGCAGCGTCTCAGCTTCCAGAGACAGAGGCACACGGCCAAGGCCAGCAGTAGCAGAAACGCGTCGCCGACCCACTGGCCAATGACCGGAATCAGGATGAACAGGATTGGAACTAAAAACGTGCTGTGCGTGTAATGCGTGTAGTGGATCATGGCGGCGAGCCACTCTCTGATCCACCCATGCAACATCCACTCGCCGGCGAGGAACAATCCGCAGAGTGCTGCGAGCAGCGAAGCGAGAAACCGCCAGCGGCGGCCGGAGATGGCCCAGAGGAGCAGCCATGCAATCAGAGCCACTGTAAGTTGCGGCTTGATCGTGGAGAGAGCAAAGAGAATGGCGGCGCTTGTCTCCCGCTTATGCCGCAGGAGAACACACCCTGCGGTAATCAATGCGAAGACCAGGATACTGAGCTGCTGGTGGCGCAGAGCGACCATCACGGGCCAACTCGCAAGGACAAGGACGATTAGAAGGGCCATTTGGTTTGCCCTGATCCTGAGCCCGGTGAGCTGCAGCCATATTGGCACGCTGAGAGTGATCATGACTGTCGCCGCGCAGAAGTACAGAGCGCGGGCAACGCCCCAATTGAGGTAGGCGAGCGGAGCGAGGAGTATCGCCGTGTAGATCGGATAGGCGAAGGCCTGCTCATCTTTCTCCGTCTCGGATGGCGAGAGGATATGCCCGTAGTAGCTGAGCTGAATCTGCTTCGTCGTTACGTCGGAGTATGGATCGCCGCCTTCCAGAACGACGCGGGTTGCCAGCCACGGCGGAAGCAGGTCCGTTCGACCGTGCATCCAGCGATTCATCACGTGGAGATGCCAGAGCGGCGCAACCACAACGGCGATCAGAAGTAAGACAAGGGCAGGACGGTGCAGGCTTTGGGGGAGCCGGATGGCGGGCCGCGTTGGGGTTGCTGGTTGCGAGGCTGAGGCCATTTTTCACCGTGGCAAAAGCGCTGCAGCGGAGGGAATACAGGATCATTCTGCACCGACGGCGTGATTTTTGAGAAAAATAAATCCCGGGAGCTGCAAGTTATGAGGCGAAGGCCTTGTTGCGGAGAAGGGCGACGACGTCGTTGAAAGCGCGCGACCAGTTTTGGTTCGCGCTTTCAGGGCCGTAGCCGAGGGCCTTGATGTAGAGGCTGACGGCGAAGCCCTCCTGGGCCCCGGCGAGGTCGACGAGTGCGGGGCGGAGGACTAGCTCGAGCATCGCGTAGGGGTGGTCGAGCGGAACTGCGCGGCGGGTGAGACGGTCTAGAAGCTGCTCGTGGCGGTGAAGGGAGGCGAAGACGGTGCGGTCGCGCCAGAGGAGGTCGATGTAGCTGGCGAAGGCGACGGGAGTCTCCTCTGCCCCTTGCTGGAGATGGAGGTGGAGATAGGCGAGCTCACTTTGGGCGTAGGTGTCGTCGGCGTTGGTGGCTGCGACGGTCCAGGCGTCACATTTGGCCGTGAAGACTGGGGAGCGCGGGGCGTTGAGGGCGCGGAGGACTTGCAGGAGCGTAGGGTGCTGCTCGGCCTCGGGGAGATGGTCGAGGTCGTAGGGGTTCTCGCGGAGATCGATGAAGTGGATCTCAGGGTGCGCAGGGTCCGACCATGGGACGACGAGGACGGGATCGTCGGGGCCACATTCGGCGGACCACTCGGAGAGCATCTCTTTATCTTAGCGGCTTTGTTCGATGAGGCTAAGTGCGAGCACGCTCTTATATCAGGCGTGGTCGAAGAGGAAGCGCAGAAGGGTGTGTTCGGCCCAGTAGCCGTCGTAGTGTGTGGCTCGGTTGGGAGTGGCGAGGAAGGCGCAGTGGCCTCCGTGGGCGGGTTCGAGCAAGGTGACGTGCGGGTTGGCGGCGATGAGGACGCGGCTCGCCGGCAGGAGGCGGATGAAGGGGTCGTCGGCGGCGTTGAGGATGAGGGTGGGGACGGCGATACGGTCGAGGACGCGGGCGGAGGCGGCGCGGTAGTAGTAATCGTCGGCACCCGAGAAGCCTGAGTAGAGGGCGGTGATGCGCTGGTCGAAGTCGCGGATGGAGCGGACGGCGTCGGCACGCGCGGGGTCGTAGGCGCGGGGGAAGAGAGCGGCCTTGCGACGGAAGCGGCGCAGGAGGGCGCTGAGGAATCTGGACTCGTAGAGGCGATTCTGCGGGGCGTGAAGTGTGTCGGCGGAGGGGCCGAGGTCGATTGCGGGGGAGACTCCGATGACAGAGCGAAGCTGGGGCGGGGCTGAGGTACTGAGTTCGCCCGCGAGCTTGAGGACGAGATTGCCGCCCATGGAGTAGCCGATGAGTGAGACGGAGGTGAGTCCGTAGAGCGAGGTGAAGTGGCGCATGACGGCGTCCACATCTCCCGAGAGTCCGGAGTGGTAGAGCGTGGGCGTGAGGGCTTCGGTTCCGCCACAGTTGCGCATGTTCATGCGGACAACGTTGGCTCCGGCCTGCCAGAGTTTGTTGGCGTTGCCGACGACGTACTGCGAGGAGGAGGAGCCTTCAAGGCCGTGGACGATGATGGCCGTGTGGTGCGAGGCGCGGACGTCGAGGGGTTGCCAGTGGCAGTCGCAGCGGATCTGGCTGGAGATCTGGTCCTCGGTTGCGGGAGAGACCTCGACGAGTGTGGGCTCGGCATGCGGGAGGGTGTTGTGGCGAGGGAGGAAGTTGCCGACGATAGTCTGGAGATGGCCGTTGGAGAGGAAGCGGCGGGGAATGAAGTCAGTGGTGTGGGTCGCGAGGGATTCTAAGGTGGTGGACATCTCTACCGGGTGCCTGCCTTTTGGGTGTGGGTCGCGACTTCGGCGAGGAAGGAGACAGCGTTGAGGGCTCCGCTGGGCTCGTCTTCGTGCTTGAAGTAGATATAGACGTCGCGGTCGCGCGCGAGAGTGGTGAAGCGCTGGACGAAGGCGGCGATCTCGGCGGGAGTGTAGGCTCCGGTGCGGCGGAGGCGGAAGCTGGTGTGTGTGGCGGCGGTGTGGACCTCGGGGGTGGCGAGGTCGTCGCTCTCGGCTATGCAGAGCGCGGCGTTATGGGCGCGGAGGATGGCATAGGTCTCTTCGGTGAACCAGGACGCGTGGCGGAACTCGAAGGCGATGGGCGGGGCTCCTGCGGCGCGCAGGGCGGGGGCTTCGAGGAAGGTAGTCAGGCGAGCGGTGTCGGCCTTGAGGTTCGGCGGGAGCTGGAAGAGGATGAGGCCGAGCTTGCCGGCCTGGCGGACGGGTTCGAGTACCGAGATAAGGTAGGCGACGTCGTCGGCGCAGTTGGCTAAGCGCTTGATGTGGGTGATGCGCTGCGAGGCCTTGAAACTGAAGCGGAAGAAAGGCCGCGTGGCGGCAAGCCAGTCTTCGAGCATCTTTGCCGTGGGAAGTGCGCGGAAGGTGTAGTTGACCTCGACGGAGCTGAGCTGCGTGGAGTAAAACTCGAGGAATTTTTTTACGGGGGTTGAGGCGGGGTAGAAGGCTGGCTTCCAGGTGGGATAGGCCCAGCCGGAGGTTCCGGCGAAGATGCGCGAGGCTGCGGCGCTGGCGGCTATCTCGGGCGAAGGTGGGGGGGATTGAGGTGTGCGGGGCACTGTTCCGCAGGTGCTCGGTGGAGCTTAGGAGGATGTTTGGGGCGGCTAGTGGGGTTCGAACCCACGACATCCGCTGCCACAGAGCGGCGTTCTGCCACTGAACTATAGCCGCCGTATACTGAAGATTATAGCATTGGCTCCCGGCGGAAAGGAAACTGCCGCGGGAGGATGCGGGGAGTGCGATGCAGTCAGCCGTCAAGCCCGAGATTCTTTCGCCGCGTGCGAAGCTGGGCGGCAGGATGTTCGACGATGAGAATCTGGACCTGCTGTCGCACGTTCTGGACGACTTCATCAAGATCCCGGGGCTCCCGATCCGTTTTGGGCTGGACGGGATCATGGGAGTGGTTCCGGGGATCGGCGATGTGCTGGGTGGGATTGCTTCGTGCGTCATCATTATTGCGGCGTGGTTTCGCGGAGTGTCGTATGTGGTGCTGGCGCGGATGATTGCGAATGTGGGGATCGAGGTAGTGGTGGGCGCGGTTCCGGTGCTGGGGGATATGTTCGATATCGCGTGGCGGGCGAACCGGCGGAACTATGCGCTGTTGACCAACAGCCTTCTGGAGCCGCGGAAGTACACGATCCAAAGCTGGATTTTTCTGGGAGCGGTGTGCGCGGTGTTGATGGTGCTGGTGCTGCTGCCCATGCTGCTGCTGACGTGGATGGCGACGGGGATGATGCACTCGATCTTCGGGGTGAATGTGCACTTCCACACCTGGTTGTGAGGGATGCAGCGCGGGACGATGCGGTAGACTGGAAGGAGTCGGGGCGTAGCGCAGTCTGGTAGCGCATCTGCTTTGGGAGCAGAGGGTCGGGGGTTCGAATCCCTCCGCCCCGACCAATGATTCAATCACTTAGCGCGTTCGCGCATCCCCTCGAAAAAGCACTGTAGCGAATACTGTAGCGGGTGACTGCTTTTTGGACGGAGCCACCAGTCGCTATTGCGTGGTGCTGGGAAGTTCTTTCGATGTATGAAGCCGCGAAAAAACGTTCATCACTGCATCTTGGCTTGGGTGGACGTAACGGGCGGACATAGCTATGGAAGAATGTCCCGCAATCTGCGCTAGGGTCCAAGCATCGCAGCCGGCCACCCAAGTCGCGTGAGAAGGCCGAGACAGGTCAGGATCTTCGCAGCAACCGATCAGTTCGCCGTTCCCGACAAGGAGATAGTGTCGGGAGAACTCGCCGCATTGCTCAATATCTGGATGGTCGCCGACTGCGGACCTGCTGCGGTCGGCGCGAAGGTGACATTAATCGAGCAGGTCCCGCTCGGCGCTACGGTCGTGCAGTTATTCGTCTCGGTAAAGTTCCCGTTCACGGCACCTAGCACATTGATCTGGCTCACCGTTAGAGACGTTGTGCCGGTATTGGTGAGTGTGACGATCGTAGGAACAGATGTTGTGCCCACAGAGCGAGCTGGAAAAGTGATGGAGCCAGGAGAGAGCGACACTGCTGGAGACCCGCCGGTGCCTGATACTTGCACCGTGTTGGTCTTTCCGCTTGTCAGGTCGGTGACCGTAAGGTACTCGTGGATCGCACCTATATCATGAGGGTCGAAGGCGATGCTTAACGTGCACACCTGGGTCGTGCTGGCGGGACAGCTTGAACCCTGGGGCAGCGTGAAATTGCTCGAAGGCTGAAGCGATACGGAGATGGGATGGCCCAGAGGCTGCAAATTGCCATCGGAGACAGTAAACGTCTGGGCGGAGCTTGTAGTACCAAGAGGCTCGGTCCCGAAATTCAAGCTATAAGGAGAGACGAGGGGATCCCAGTAGCTCACATGGAATGTCAGGGGAACCGTCTGCGAAAACGAGGAATTCGTGTCCGTGATCTTCAGCAACGCGGAATAGGTCCCTAAACTGTTCGCTGTGAACCCATAACTCGCAGAGCAGGTTGCGCGAGGTGCAAGGGAGGTGCAGCCCGGTGACTGCGCGCCAAAGTTTCCCGCGTTCGCACCGGAGAACGAAAAAGAAAAATTCAACGGAGTTGTGCCGTTGTTTGTAATGCCCACAGTGTTCGTGCTGTTGGCAACATTGGTATTGCTCAAATACACAAATTGGTTCGCGTCGGTGCTGGTAATGAATGAAGGCCCGGCGGCCTGACCTGTCCCGGTGAATTTAACCCCGTTAATGCTTGCGGTGCGAACCCCAGTGGCTGACGGCGTAAACGTCACCGTAAAGCTGCACTGGACTCCATAAGGGAGAGAGCATCCCGAGGTGGAAAAGTCGCTCGCAGCCGGACCTGTAAACGTCCCTCCAAAGGAGAGAGGGTTAGCAGCTATGTCAACTGAGTAGACAAAGGTCCCACTTGCGGAGTCTCCAATCGCCCAGGTTCCAAGATCAAAGTTGAAGCGAATGTTGGTTGCATTTCCGGCAGGGTTTGAGACCTCCGCGTTGTTCAGCGACCCGAGCTGGACAGTTTGAGGGCCCGCCGATGCATCGTCGTCTATGGTCAGGAGACCGCCGAAAGGCTGGTAGTTGCCAAACTGATAGAGGAATCCGATTGACTGGACCGAAATTGTGCAGACAGACTGCGCGGGAAGCATCGTGCCGCAGTTGCTCGTGGGCAGGAAGCTGGAATTGCCGGAGGTGATGCTCGCAATCGTCAGGGGAGTGGTGCCATAGTTGGAAAGAGTAATGTCCTGCGAGGAGCCTGCCAGACTGAACGAAAGACTGGTTGCGCTCACCGTTACGGGTCCTGCGCTGGGCGTGACGCCGGCTCCTGTCAGCGCAACGTACTGTGGCGAGTCGGACGTATTGGAAACAACGCTCAGGTAGCCATTCCGTGCACCCAGCGCACTCGGCTTCATCGTCACCTCAACAAAACATGTAACGGTCGGCTGCACGGTCGATGTGCAATTATTCGTCTCGGTAAAATCTGCCGCATTCGGCCCGACCACTCCTATCGAGCTGATCGTTACCGCCGCCGAACCGGTGTTCGTAATCGTTACCGGCACCGCAACTGATGTAAGTCCAACCGACTCCGCAGGAAACGTCACGCTTGTCGGGCTAAGCTGTAACGTCATCGAGCTGGCCGGTGCCATAAGCCGGATCTGAAAGTCTGGCGGAGCCGTCGTCAGTCCCGGCTGGAACGGCGCCGCCGCAGCCGGGGCCAGGCTATACACCGCAGTCGTGTTCAACGTGGGATTGTTAGCCAGATTCAGCAGTGCAGCAATTGTATTCGTTGGCGCCGCGGCGGTGGCAGGAGTCATCAGAGAAAACAGGTGGCCGCAAGCCGACGAGTCGCCCGCAGTTCCTCCCGCCGAGTTTATGCACGTCGAGAGCACATCCGCCAGTGTGTCAATCTCTGCCGACGGAACCGTCATCCCCGTCGGTACCATCTGCCCCGGCGTCTCCCCGGTTGTCGGGTCGACGAGCTCCGAGGACAACGTGAACGCCGCCGTTAGCGATGACACATCCGTCGGAGACGACCCGATATTCGCAGCCGAACCCGAAGCGCCCATAAACGGAGCCAGCGTCGAGACCGCCGCCACCGTCGTCAGCTCGTTGATCATAACGAACGTATTCGACATGATCGACGAGCATGGCCCGATCGCCGTCATCATCGACAGGTTCGGGTTATTCGTACCCAGCCCCGGATCTCCGCCCGTCGCCGTCAGGTACACCATCGTTGCATTCGTACACGAAAACAGCCCACCGAAGAGGAAGTTCCCGTTCGCATCCGACTTGACCGTACTGGTCAGCATCGGCGTAGCCGCCGACCCATCCCCTGTCGTCCCCACGGTATAAAGCTGAATCGTCGCGCCCGAGACAGGCTGCTGACCACCATGGATATTACCGCCAATCCCCTTCAGCCGCGGAACACTGCTGCCTGGTTTCGTAGGCGAGAGGGAGCAGCCTGTTAGTGCCAGAAGCCCCAGCATAAGACCAGAACCGGAAAACCGAAGAGCAGCCAAGGGGAGGACCTTTCTCTCCGCGCATACGATCGCGCTGCAGCAGGGAGGAGCGCAGCAAAGCAATTGGAAAACGCCTGCATCATACCCCAGCCCAAATCCCACCTCAAGGATTATCTGTTGACTGCTGTTAGCTTACATGGGCTGCCCGGCTACTCGACATTCTCGCATCTACATGGTCGCAAGCGCTGTGGTCGCGGCATAATAACCGGCCATTCCGTGGACACCTCCACCAGGGGGAGTGGATGCTCCGCAGAGATAAAGATTGGACCGTGGTGTGCGATAGAGTGAACGTGTGGGGCGGAAGAGAAGCTGTCGAATATCCATGGCGCCCCCCAAGAAATCGCCGCCGATCAAATTCGGGTTCCACCGCTCAAGCGCCACGGGTGAGGAAATGGAGCGGGCCAAAATGCAATCGCGGAAATCCGGTGCGAAACGTGTGATCTGGCGTTCGATGGATTCGGTACAGTCTTTTGTGCTTCCGTTAGGTACGTGGCAGTAGGCCCAGGCGGTATGCTGGCCAACCGGGGCTCGACTCGGGTCAAAGAGCGACGGTTGACCGAGAAGTACGAAGGGCCGGTCGGAGGTGAAAGTTCGCTCCGACTCGGCAATCTCTTCAAGCCAGCCCCCAATGTGAACGGTCGCGGCCCGCGAACATTCAGGAGCAGTCCAGGGAATGGGGGCACTCAATGCATAGTCAATCTTGAAGGCGCCGGCGCCGTATCGGAAACTTTTCAGCTGCTTGCAGTAATGCGATGGCAATTGAGAGCCCGCGATGCGAAGAAGCTGTCGGGGAGTGATGTCGGCGAGAATGAGATCAGTTTCTGGGAGTTGAGTAACTTCATGATTGATTTCAATACGGCCGCCAAGGTCTTTCAGATAACGGGCGAGGGCATCTGGGAGAGCTTGAGCGCCGCCGCGCAAAATAGGCCAGCCAGTTGCGTGACCGGCAGCTATGAGAGTCAAACCAACGGCTGCAGAAGCTGGGGCTTCTAATGAAAGCACGGAATGAGTTGCCATGCCGGCAAAAAAGGCTTTGGCGCGTTTTCCAGCGAAACGAGAACGGGCCAGAGATGCTGCAGGTAGAAGTGCCGACGAACCGAAGCGCGCGAGGACAAATGGGTGTCGTGGGATATGCAGAATTGGCCCAAGAATCTCTTCAGATAATTCCGCAAATTCCGACGCCAGGGGCGCTATCAAGGAACGATATCGGCTACCGTCGCTTGCATCCAGAGTGGCGACGGTAGCTTCGATGGAATGTTCAAGCATAACGGCCGTTCCATCGTCGAGCGGGTGGGCGCATGGCGCGGTTGGTTCGATCCAAGGAATTTCTATGGGAAGTGAGCGAAAGAAGGGGCTCGCTACGCCCATCGGATAGACAGAGGATCCTAAGTCCTGACGGAAATTCGGCAGTGTGGTCTCTGCGCTGGAGCACGCGCCGCCGATTTGAACATTACGTTCAAAGACAGTGGTTGCAAAACCAGCGGCAGCGAGAACGATCGCCGCTGAAAGACCGTTGGGACCTGAGCCGATGATGCTCGCAGTTGGCATGGGCTTTGGCCCCCTAGCCTAGCACGTGCGGCGCCGACGGAAGACCTACGGTTCGACCCGGATCGTAGACGCTGCCGCGACCGACGTGCGGCGGTGGACTTAGTTTCTTACTTGCTGAGCACGGCTTCACGCCGGCTACACGATTATGAAGGACCACGTGCGGTTGGCGGAGTCGCAGGGCCGCAACGGTGGCCCCTCGAAATAGACATGAAGCGGCTTATTTTGGGAGCACCATTCTGGAGACGCGTGGCTTCCAGATATTTCTTGTAAATGCGCAATACGTAAAGAATGTTCCTGGCCGCAAGAGCGACGTGTCGGACCGCCGATGGATTCTCCATTCGGTGGGATTGTTGAAGACCAGTTTCCTTAGCCGGCCTCTTTGCCTTTCTTGGCTACTGTGCTTCGGGCGGCACCGTATCGAGCGCACCGCTGAAGTAGCTCTCGCGGAAACGGAGACGCGCACTTGGATAATCAGGGGCACTGACGCGGATGGAGTGCATTCCGGGCGAGGGATTGCCGTCCGGACCGGATTTAGGCTGGAAGCTTAACAGATAGTAGTTGTGAATGTGATTCGTGAGTTGAAGCATGCCTTCATCGAAGCTGTTGCGGGTGGTGAAGTTGATGTACTCGCCTCCGGAGAGTGCGGCCAGTTCATGCGATACGTTCTTCTTAAGAGCGTTGACGGCCATCACGAGCAGACCGATGGGACCGGAGCCTCCGCCGTAGTGGAGATCATTTAGGATTTCGGTCTTGCCCGGTGAGAAGGCCACCGAGTCGACGACAGTGTTGGTGCGGCCGAGCGCGGCGATCACCTCCGCGGCCTTGGTCTTGCTGCCGTGATCACGCGTCTCGCTGACCAGCAGGATGACGTGGCGGTTGTGGTCGTCGCGGGCTTCCAGAAGTTTGGTTGCGTAGGCGACGGCGTCAAAGGTGGCTGCGGCAGAGCCATCGCATGGAGTGAGCTGCGCGAGGGTCTCCGCTGTCTCGGCGGTATCGCTTGAGAAGTTGCCGAGCAGCGTAGGGTCTTCACTGTAAGAGACGACGGCGATCTGGTGTGGTGCTCCGCCGACGATCGAATCGATCATAGTGGCGAGTCCGGCGATGTGCGCCGACTCCATCACAGCCGAGCGGCTGCATTGCAGGAGCACGACCATCGTAAGGCCGAGCGAATCAGTGTCCTCGTCGAGGTGGATGGTTTGCGGAACGCCGTTGTCCTCGACTACGAACTGCTCCGGTTTGAGCGCGTAGATCATCTCACCGTGTTTGGTCTGGACGGTGGCGGGGACGAGAACCACGTTGGACTGGGTGCGGAGAGTGTAGGGCTGCGAGTCCTGCGCGTGCATGCTCAGAGTCACGGGCAAGGCCAGGAGCACGAGCTGTTGAAGAATTCGAAGTCTCAAAGGGAACCCCGGAGAGAGCGCAGTTCGCCTTTTGTGAATACCGAACAACGTCCCGTCTCAGTAGTAGATAGAAGGACACTGCAAGCACACTGGGTTGGAATGTGCCACCTTGTCCTCCCTTCATTTACTCGCCTCTGTTTTCCAAGAGGATAGCCTTGTTGCCGAAATAGCTGATCAGGTAGAACGATACCCCGAGCGAGATGACATCCTTGTAGAGAAACAGGCCCAAAAAACTCATGTACCTTATGCCGTGAACCGAAATCGTCGAGCCGGGTGTAGTGATTACCATAGTGCTGGTGATAAAGAACATCACTATGGTAATGAGGCCACCTATGACGCCGGCTTTAGGCTTGAAATAGCCTGCGATATAAAACAGGGCTCCGGCCCACTCAGTGAGTCCGATGATATCGGAGCCGATATAGGGACCGAACAATTTGAAGTGCCACCAGATCAGCGGACTGTTGGAAACCAGAGGAACGATACCTTCGGCGCCGGGAGCGGTCATCTTATAGGACCCGGCCCAAAGAAGCATAACAATCATGCCAATGCTGGTTACAAGGAAAGGGACATTATGATCGTTGATCCATGCCGCCAATCTGGTCAGGCTACTTTTAGCTGATTTGGAAGGCCCAGCCGAAGAAACCTGAGAAAGCGTGGCGGCAACGTGGCTGTCGATGTTGGGTGCGGTTCCGGGAGCGATACGGGACATACTCTTCTCCAATCCGGGCAGCGCTTCTGCACTGCGCAGGAAACTTCTTTGGAGATAATATGAGACAGATTGTCACATAAAATCTCATTGAAATACCTTATAGTCTCAAATGGATCGACTCCCACCCTTCTTCGAAAGGTTTTCCCTCACGGCTCGGCGGTCCTATTCGGGACGACTGTGCGGAATCTCCGGCGATCATGAGTCTGAACAGGCCGGTCATCTTCATGTGTTCAAGAAAGGAACACTGAAGATCATTCGTCCAAATGCCCGGGTTCCCGAGCAGACGCAGTCCAAGTTTCGCTCGAATGACCCACCGAGGGCGAGGGCGTTCATTTTTGTGACCGCCTCGCCTCGATGCTCTGCCACGACGCGCCATTGACGTGCGTTCTTATGTGCCGTAGTCAGGAGTTTGATTCGGATCCAGAAATTCCGCGATAGTCTCGAGCAGGTGCTGGATAGGTCTACCTTTGTCGATGCAGCGCGCAAATAGAACGCGATCTTCACATGAAAGGGCATCGACGGCTCCAGTGAGCAGCACTACGGGAAATCGTGCTCCCAAGGCCCGCATGCGCAGAAGTAGATCCCGGCCACTTAATCCAGGCATCTGGAAATCTAAAACCGCGAGATCAAACAGGGAAAGGTCGCACTGGAGGACTGCCAATGGGTAATGATAGAGAGCTACTGAGTAACCGTGTTCTTCAAGAATTTGTCCGCGAATTCTGGTGCCTGCAATCTCGTCGTCTACGCACAGAATCCGATGTTTGCGACTTTGTGCGGGTGACGTGCTCATAGGCACATCTTTGAGGTCGGCCAGGTTGGAATCGAATAGAGTGTTCGACAGGTCTACACTGCGTTTCATTTGTCGGCGTTTCATTTTCTACTCACAATGCATTTTGTTTTTGGGACCGATACCGTCCGGACCTATTGGTCCCTCCTTTCTTAGCCATCTCTCGCGCCGAACAGCGGGCGTCTTAGGGCTTCAAGAGTGACTCCTCAAAACGCACGGGAATGGCAAAAATTTGACACCTCGAAGTCACGTACCGTCGCAAAGTTGATTCCTATGACTTGATGATCACCATCGATGCGCGAACGAGATGGTTGTCAAGGTCTCCCTTGAAGAGCCGCATTTTCGCAAGGAAATTGATAAGCCAGTTCATGGTTCTATCCTTTCGTTCCTGAATACGAGTGTTTTCAATTTCCCTTTTGCCAGTGACTCTGCTTTAGAGATTGACCTGAACGACAGGGAAGTCGATCTCCGGGTCGGCAAGGCGATTGGCATAGTTGGTCAAAGTATTCAGCGCGATGTTGGCAACGATTTCCAACATGAGGCTGTCATCGATCCCAGCTTTCCGAGCGATCGCGAGATCCTGGTCTGAAACAAGGCCACCGTCACGAACGATGTCTTTCGCGAAAGATGTCAAAGCGCGCTCGAAGAAATCGTCGCTATTTCCGGTGCGCGCTTTGCGGGCCTCCGCCGTGCTGAGATCAAGGCTCGCCTTCACCTGCAAAAGAAAAAGTGCGGCAGCAACTTTGGAGTCGACGTTTGTGGAACCAACGGGAGCAATGCGGGGCATATTCTTCTCCAATCTCTGGCGGCGCTTCTGCACCACACAGGAGACATTCTGAAAATGAGACGATACGCATTGCTGACCTAGAGTACCGTTGGTATATCTTCTAGTCTCGTCATGGATCCACTAGCGCCATTCTTTGAAAGATTCTCTCTCTCGGCCCAGATGTTTTATTCGGGACGACTGTGCGGAATCACCGGCGATCATGAATCTGAACGGGCCGGCCATCTCCATGTGCTATAGCTCTAACGCGAGTCTTTACACAACGTGTAGGAATGTCTCCATCTGAATGGCTCGCTCGTAGCCTTGGGACACAGGAAGTAACCAATATCTGACTAACCTGCTTGTGCGGCTTCAGTGTCCCTTTTCTGAGCACATGAAGATAGCCGGCCTGTTCGTCTTGATTTCCAGTTCTCCCGCACAGTCTTCCCGAAAAAACATCCGGGCTGACAGGGAGAATCTTTCGAAAGAGGGACCCAGAGGATCCATTTGAGACTATAAGGTATCTAAACGAGACTTTCAGTTGCAATGCGTCTCATCCTATCTTCCAGAATGGTTTTCGTGTGGTGCAGAAAAGCCGCCGGAAAGATTGGAGAAGATCATGGCCCGAATTGCCCCCGCAGCTCCCTCAAACCTCGATAACAAAGTTGCTGCCACCCTGTCCCAGGTGAAAGCGAGCCTCGGCAAAGTCCCAAATACTTTTGCCACGCTGGCAAATGCTCCCGTCGCTCTGGATGGATACCTGTCGCTGTCAAAGGCGCTTTCGCGTGGTCGCCTCTCAGGCCATCAACGCGAAATCCTCGCCCTGGCTATCGCTCAGGAAAACGAGTGCCAGTACTGCCTTTCCGCCCATACAGCATCAGCGAAGGCTGGCGGTCTCAGCGCGGCAGATGTCGTCAAAGCGCGCGAGGGAAACAACGATGATCCCCGATGATCCCTTTGACCGCGCTTTGGTATCTTTCGCTAAAAATATCATTCGTAGTCGTGGACTCGCTTCAGGTCAGGACCTGGACCTGGTGCGGAAGGCTGGGATCGATGACGGCCTCATGTTGGAAATCGTTGCCAATGTCGCACTGAATACATTGACCAACTACGCCAATCGCCTCGCCGATCCGGAGATCGACTTCCCGGTCGTCGAGGTCGAGACCGAAGCAGCTTCCCTGGCAACAAGAAATTGAAAGCATTGCATGCAGAAGCGAAAGGATAAACTCATGAACTGGCTCATCAATGCTCTTGCGAAAGCACGTCTCCTTAAAGGAGATCTCGACTACCATGTCATCCGCGCGTCGATGGTGCTCATCTACTTCTTCTTCGGATACCAGAAGTGGTTTGATTATGAGGCGCAGGGTCTGATCCCATTCTTCACTCACGGGCCACTCATCTTCTGGATGTACCCGGTCTTCGGTATCAAAGGCTCCTCGTACTTCCTGGGTGTTTCGGAATGGCTGTTTGGGGCGCTCTTGTTCGCAGGCTTCTGGAAGAAGAAACTCGGAGTCCTGGGCGCTCTCGGCTCGATGGTCACCTTCATCACGACAGTCACCATCATCCCCTTCATGCCGGACGGCTGGGCGCCATCCGCAGGCGGATTCCCGGCAATGGTCGGAAACGTCGCTTTCTTGATGAAGGATGTGGTTCTACTGGCGGTATCGATCTACCTGCTGAAGCAGGATCTTGCCGGAGCCGCGCTTGATGCTGAAGTTGCCAAAATCACGCTTGATGCCAAGATTGCGTGAAGAGAAATAGGAAAAGTCCGGGTGGACCGTGGCTCGGCGCCGAGCACATCGGCGTCGGCCACGTTGCTGTAACCCGAAATTCTGTTCGGCTGCACCGAGAACGGATATTAGCTATGAACGACCAAACTGGGAAATTGTTAGTAGTGGACTTTGACGACGCTCTGAGAGCAACTCTCGTCTCTATGTTGAAAGACTCTGGATACGAGGTTTCAACTGACTATCGCGAGGGAATCAAAGCTGTTCTCGCTTTGGGAGCGGCTCCGCCTTAGCGAGGAGAGTCAGAGCACGCTTGTTTAGAGGAACATCTCATGCAGGAAAACCGCGAACTGATGAAGCTCAACGAACATTTGACTGACGCCGAGATCACGTGGGCGATTCGGTACCTGGATCCAGATTTATGTGCTGAAAGAACCGGAGAAGACGCCGGCACGCTTGTCGGGATTTGCATCACCTTGGTCATCGGATTAACAGGCGCAATAACGTGCATCTGCCTTTATATGCGGAGCCTTTGAACGCGCAAAGGATGCCAGAGAGCCGCCAAGTCGATTCTCAGAGGATGAAGTTGGAGAACCTTTTCAATCGACTTTGCCATTCCGTGCGTTTTGGGGAGTCACTATTGAAGCCCTGAGACGTGTAACCAAACGCGCTTCCCATACCTCTCATCGTCGGAAGCGCCTTACCCAAACCAAAATGGAGTCACCCACATGTTTGATATGAAAAATCTCACTCGGCTGAAGAAGCTCGATGAGAATGCACCTGAAACGATGAAAGCCTTTTGGGCTTTTGACAAAGAGGCGTTCAAAGACGGTGCCATTGATGTCTTGCACAAGCAGTTGATGGCTGTGGCAGTTGCGCTGACTACGCAGTGCCCATACTGCATTGAGTTGCATGTAAGAGCAGCCCGTCAAGCCGGCGCAAATGACGCGATGCTGACGGAAGCAGCGATAGTCGCGGCCGCGATGCGCGCAGGCGCGTCGATCACGCACGCGACGCACTTGTTCAAAGAGTAACGAGAGTAAATGTCGCGAAGCAACCGTTGTTGGTGCCCCATGTCTCAACGAGACATGGGGCTCAAGCTCGATGTCTGGGTGGCTGTTTGAGGCCGTTGATACCTGCCGGCTTCTGGAACAAGAAACAAAACGCCAGGTGGCGTAGAGATTTGGACCGCGAACGACGACTCTGCCGAGCATTCCGCAAATGAGAAGGGGCATGAGACATCTAATTTCATGCGACAGACACTTATGAAAAATACGCTTGCAATCCCGAAGACGTTTCTTGGCGTCGGCTATACGAAAGACCGGGCCGGACTTCCACTGGAGGCGGTGCGTGTGCCTGTCCCGCAGCCGGGGACCGGCCAGGTTCTAATCCGCGTCGCCGCCTCGTCGCTCAACCCGCTGGAATATAAGCTCGCCGACCTTAACTTCTTTGGGCGGACACCCCCCGTTGTCCTCGGCCTCGACCTGTCCGGCATCGTCGTGGCCATAGGCAGCGCCGTGCGCGGCATAGCCGTTGGAGACAGCGTAGTGGCGATGGCTGATCTAAATGGCGATGGCGGCTGGGTCGCCGGCAGTGGGGGCGAAGGGGGCTATGCGCTCGCCAGGGAGTTCCTGACCGTCCCCAAGCCGGAATCCCTGAGCTTTCTCCTTGGGGCAGCTCTGCCGATGTGCTTCCTTTCGGCCTTCGCGAGCCTCCGTGGCACTGTCCAAGCCGGCGACACGGTCTACGTCCCAGGCGGCGGGGGCGGCGTCGGGCATCTCGCAGTGCAGATGGCCGCGCGTGTCCTGCGGGCAGGACTCGTGATCAGCAGCGGCAGCACGCCGCAATCGATCGCGCTTGCCCGGCAGTCTGGCGCGCATCACGTTTTTGACTATAAGCGCGACGATATCGCCGCCGAAATTGCGCGGTTGACCGGCGGCCGGGGAGCCGACGTCGTCTTCGATGCCACTTACAGCGAGGCGGGCTTCGTTGAGACGGCGAAGACAGTACGCCGGGGCGGTAGCTGGGTCGTGCTTGGCGTTGGCCCCGGAAAAACGACCCGCCTGGTCGAAACCGAAAGCCCGGTCGACTCCATCTTGGCCGAGCGCGGCGCCAAGCATATCAACGTCAACATACTGCGCTACTTCTCCGAACCCGCTATCTTGGACGACGAGGCGAAAGCCTTCCTCCACCGCGGCATGACTCTGGCGATGGAGTGGGCAGTACAAGGGCTGGTGGTGCCGCATATCGGCGGAACTATCGACAGCACCGTCGAGGCCATCAATGCCGGGCTACAGTCGCTCAAGTCGGGTCGTAGCACGCTGGGCAAGGTGGCGGTTATTGTGGATCGAGATCTCGAGGCGGGGAGTTGACGAGGGACCGCTTCGTCCATTCGATCGGCTGTGGAGGACCACCAATCCATAGACATCTGCTTCTGGTTTATGAACGCGACGCCGCCCTTCTTGAGCGCTTGCTGGAACGCTTGAATGAAGATCAGCGATTATATCTTGAATCCATGATGAAGACGGTGGGTAAACACGCCGAGACCTTAGGGGCGTTGCCCGAACCGTTCGAGTGAGTCGCGTTTCAAGCCAAGATCCCGCATAGGGGGAGACCATCGGTTGGCTTCGAACCGTCCGCCGTCGCCTATGGGCAGAGGTCTGCAAGGCAGAGGACGCGGGTGCGATCGTCACGCTGCGCTGGATCGATTGTTCGAATATCTCTTTGTGCTTCTCATACGATCCGCAATGAATGCACGCCTGATTGACAGCGGCATTTTGATGGGACTCGGCGATGCGCGTCTGAGCAGGGCGGTCGAGGCGATGCATCAACACCCTGAAACCTCCTGGTCGCTGGAGCATCTGGCTCAACTTGCGGGTATGTCTCGCGCGCGCTTCGCGGTCTATTTTCGGCAAGTTGTCGGCATGACGCCATTTGATTACCTGACAAACTGGCGACTGGGGGTTGCGCAAACCATGTTGCGGCGAGGGAGCTCGCTGAAACTTATCGCGAGTGGTGTAGGTATGCCAATGCCACGGCCCTCACGCGAGTCTTCACGCAACGCCTCGGACTTTCTCCCTCTGAATGGCTCGCTCACAGTCAGATCCACACAAGTTGAGCCGATGCCTCGCTAGGCAGAGATTTCAGCTCGCTGTAACCAAGGCGGCGCTGCGCCTCTACGTGAGGACGCGGACGAATGAGCTCAAGGGAAGGAAGATCCGCGCGAATATCATCAGCCCTAGCCTGATCGAAACGCCGATCATTGAAGCACAGTTCCCGGACAAGGCAGCTGCGGACCAAATCCGTGGGTACTTTGCTTCCATCCCGCCGCTTGGCCGTGTAGGCCGTCCGGAAGAGATCGCCTCGATCGCGCTATTCCTCGCGTCAGACGAGAGCAGCTATATCACAGGTATTGACCTTCCGGTCGATGGCGGAATCGTCGTCGTCTAACCCGCCTTTCCAAGGCTTGTGACAGTCTCAACCGAATAGGGCAACCTATTCCCAACGGAAATGGCTCGGGATGCTGCGCCCATGATAGATGTTTGATAACATCTATCATGGGCGTCTCTCTATTGGGCACCCCTTGGAGCAAACAATGAGGAAGTCTCGCCAAGAAGCAGCGGAGACCCGCGAGCGGATCGTCAAGGTCGCCGCTCGCGAGTTCAATGAAAGCGGAATCCAGAGCACTGGCCTGACCGAGATTATGGCTGCCGCGGGTCTCACCCATGGCGGCTTCTATAAGCATTTCTCATCGAAGGACCAGCTTGTCGCTGAAGCTGTCGAGGCCGCTCTTGAACGTATCGCGGATTCGATGCAGAGTCCAAAAGCCAATCGCTCCCTAGAAGAAACAGTTGGAGTGTACCTGTCGAAGAAACACCGCGACAATTCCGAAGAAGCGTGTCCGCTGGCATCTGTGGGCTCCGAGTTGCGTCACGCCGATCAAGATACTCGCCAGATAGCCTCGAAGGGCGTCGAGCAAATCATCACGATCATCGCGTCCCATCTTCCTGAACTCCCCCCGAAGGAAGCGAAGGCTCGCGCTCATGGGATCGCAGCCGCGATGATTGGCGGCATGATGCTGTCTCGCATCGTGACCGATCCGAAGCTCTCCGACAGTCTTCTGCGTGACACCAAAGCCTTCGTTCTGAAGCATTAAAGACAAGAGCGTTCGATGCGGTGACTTTCAAAGAGTTCATACAAGCTACTTCACAGACCGGGAGAGCTGTGGCTATTACGAGAATAGATTTTTCTCAACGAGCGCATCGTTCTGACGATGCGCTCGTTGGGAACCGCAAATGCGGAAACTCAGCACCTGTGAAGTGAAGCCGAATGTCTCACTTCTTTGTTAGAACCGCGGACAAGAGCCCAAGACGCCTCTCGCGCAGGTTGCGAGCTAGGTTGCCGATCATTTCCTGGAAATCGGTACCCATCACAAAGCCGAGGCTCGGTCCGGTCGGCGGCGCACCGGCCATCGCCTCCTTAAACCAGTTGAGAGCGATTTGGGTGTCGTCGCGCCAGAGGATTGTCTTGAACCCAACTTGTTCAAGTGTCGTGCGTGTGTCGAGTTCGCTAAGCAGGAAACTGGTCGAGGCATCGCGCGCCCAGGGGACGGGATAAAGGACACCGCCCTCGCGCAGAACCAGATCGTAAGTTGCAAATCGTCCGCCAGAGGTAAGGATGCGGCACACCTCGCTATAGAGGGCGGAACGGTGCTCAATGTTCATCGCCACGTGCTGTAGGAACACTACATCGAAATTCCCGTCGGCGAAGGGCAGATCTAAAGCATTGCCTACCTGGAACGTAAGGCGGTCTGACATTCCGGTGCGCGCCGTCAGGTAGTTGGCTGCGTCGATAAAGGCAGGGCTCAGGTCAACACCCGTAACCTTACAGCCGAAAGTGGCGGCGAGATAGCGCGCGGGGCCGCCGATGCCACAACCAAGATCCAACACGCGGGTTGCGGGCTCAATGCCAGCCGCCTTGGCAAGGTCGGCCGTGGCGAGGATACCGCGAGTGTGGAACTGGTCGAGTGGAGCGAGTTGAGCGATGGTCACTGTCTGATCCTCGGGCGCGAAGCTCGCGAGGGCCGACTTAATGCGGTCGGTGAGGCCAGTGCCACTGTAATGCTCCTGTACTTTGGTGGTCGTATCGGTCATGAGGGTTCTCCAGAAAGGATGGCTGATTGCGTTGATTGCCTTACGAGGCAGCCGCATCACCGGCGACCGCGCGACTCCACTTGGGCTAAGGACATTTCATGGTTCGTACTATGCTGGACCGGAATCTACATTTGTCCTCGAGACTCTTATCCGTTATTAGATGATAATAAGCCTCCAAATGGGTTTTTTCTCCTGGGCCCGCCTGAACCATTTAGAGTGTGGACGACATCTAAAATGGAGCGCATCGCGAATCGAAGCGCAAAAGGAGGAGTATGTCGAAGATGTTTTTGGTAACGGGATCGACTGGATCGACGGGAAGCAAAACCGTGAAATTCCTGCTCGATACAGGAGTTCGCGTGCGAGCATTCGTTCACAACGAGGATGAGCGTTCGGCGGCTTTGGCCGCCCAGGGTGCCGAAATTGTGAGGGGCGATCTGCTGGATTTCGAAGCCGTCCGCTCTGCACTTGAAGGAGCTCAGGGCGCGTATTTTGTTTACCCCATCAGGCCCGGCATCCTGCAGGCATCGGCCTATTTCGCTCAGGCAGCGAAGGAGGCTGGCATCGAGATCGTGGTGAACATGTCCCAGATTTCGGCGCGCCGGGAGGCCAAGAGTCACGCTGCCCAGAATCACTGGATTTCGGAACAGGTCTTTAACTGGTCCGGCGTGCCCACGACGCATCTTCGTCCAACCCTATTCGCGGAATGGGCTCTCTACTGGATCGATCAAATCAAGACGGGAACCTTACGGTTGCCCTTCGGGACCGGAAAGCATGCGCCGATCGCGGCGGAGGATCAGGCCCGGGTGATAGCGAAAATCCTGCTCACCCCGCAAGAGCACAAGGGACAAGTGTACCGGCTCTATGGAGAGAAAGAGTACAGCTTTGCCGAAATTGCTGCCGAGATCGGAAAGGTCATCGGCAGACCCCTGGGCTATGAACAAGTGGATGCCTGGACGCTAAAGAAGTTGACTGCCAACATCCCTCGTCGAAATTACCAAGGCCGAGAACAAGTTGTTACCGATACACTCTGGCAGCACTTCGAGGAGATTGCGAAAGACCACCAGAATGGAGTATTTGCTGGAACAAACGATCTGGTTAAAAAGATCGGAGGACAACGACCAATCGGGCTGCCTGAATACCTTGAGGCGCACCGAAGCGCGTTTCTGTCTTAAATTCGCAAACAAAGGGAGCCGACTTTTGTCGGCTCCCTAGTGTGCCATTTAGATTTTCACTGTGGTGGCCGCGCTAGTACGGCGCTGCTACGCATTACACCGTGACGCCGATAGTAACGATGAACCGGGTAGTTCCCGTGAATTCATAGATCAGACCGGAAGTATGCGTCAGCATATCTAGGATGGTTATCTGTCGCTCAGCGGCGCGCGAGATGGTTTCGTCATCATCGCCCGAGACGCAGACATTTGAGTGCGGGAAAGACGGTAAGTAATCTCCAACTACGCCATTGAGTTTGAGGTTAGCTTTGTCAACCAGCATCATGATGGCGACGAGCCGCTGGGAATCTGCAAAACGGCATGGTCAACCGGTGAGACGAACGTGTTATCCAGTTCTGGATATCGCCGTTGGCCAAACCCGAAGAGCGGAAGAATTGCGTCGTTCACCGCAGTCAGATGGCCCCAAATGTAGACAATTCGGTTTCGAGCCGGCGCGACCTCCAATTCCAGCTCTTCGCTTTTCAAAGAGCTGAAGAATTTGCTGGCTCGATCCATGTTGGATCGCCAACTGCGGAGGGCGGCATCGAGGAAAGCTTGTTCCGGAGTCATTGATCATCGTCCTTCATTGTGGGACGGAGCGACGATCGGCCGCCGCTCCGGAGATCTGGCTCAGACCTGCGCAAAACCGCCGTCCACGAATAACTCTGTTCCCGTGACGAAGCTGCTATCGTGGGACGCGAGGAAGACCACGGCTTTTGCGATTTCGTCGGGTGTTCCAATGCGGCCGAGAGGAACAGCGGCGTGAATGGCTTTGCGGCGCTCTTCCCCGACCTGCCCGGACGCCAGGAGCTTATCCAGGCCGGGCGTATCAATGGGGCCGGGGCTTACCACATTGACCCGAATGCGGCGGCTCTTGAGATCGGTGGTCCAGGTTCGTGCAAAGGAGCGAAGAGCGGCTTTTGTCGCGCTGTAGACGCTGTTGGAGGACATCCCCTTGCTGCCGACGATCGATCCGTTCAGGATGACCGAAGCGCCGTCGGGCAACAGCGGCAGGGCTTTCTGCACAGTGAAGAGCACGCCTTTTACATTGATATTGAAGTGGAATTCGTAGTGCTCTTCGGTGATCTGGCCGAAGGGGGAGTACTGCGCGACACCGGCGTTTGCGAAGATAATATCGAGCCGGGCTTTGTCGCGCTTGATTTGTGCAAAGAGGCGATCAAGGTCGGAGAGATTCGATACGTCTCCCTGGATGGCGGTGACGTTTTTGCCAATTTCCTTCACGGCGGCGTCCAGCTCGGCCTGTCTCCGTCCTGTGATGAAAACGTAGGCTCCTTCATTGACAAATTGTTTTGCTGTCGCCAACCCGATCCCGCTATTGGCGCCCGTAACGAGTGCTGTCTTTCCGTCTAATTTCCCCATGGACTGCTCCTTTTATTTCTTTAGAAAGCTACGAGCCATACTGCGACTCAGGCACCAGAGTTTCGCTCTACCGTGCTCTGTCCGGAGCGGCTTAGTTCGCTGCAGGAAGGGCGGCTTCAGGATCGAAGTTGAGGTAGATGCCCGGCTCGTCGGATAGGCCGGCCTTCACCTGTCGGGTCATGTCATCGACGAGCACCTCATCGCGGCCGGCTTCGAGTGCGTTTAGTACCTGCCGAACTACATCGACAGGCGTCACCTTCGGAAGAGTCAGCCCACTAGCCATGTCCGTGTCCACAGGACCGGCATGTACACCCAGCACCTGTGTTCCCTGCTCACGCAAGCCAGTCCGCAGCCAATTTGTCAGAGCCCAGGCGGCTGTTTTGGAGGCACTGTACGTTCCGGCCGAGGGAACGGCTACCCAACTCAGGATAGAGAGAACGTTGACGATGGCTCCTCCACTGTTCTTCGCCAGGGCCGGAGCAAACGCACGACTGAGGTAGAGCGGCCCAAAATAGTTGGTCTCCATTTCTGACCGTGCAGCTTCGACGGAACCGGGTGCTAAAAAGCCTGTCCAAAGTGCAATCCCTGCGTTGTTGATGAGCCGGTTCACGTCCCCACTCGCCCTCGCGGCAGAAGCAACGGCTTCGGGATTCGTTACGTCCAGACGCACCCGCTCGACCCCGCTGAGTGGAATGCTTTCTGGGTTTCGTGCTGCGGCATAGACTTTTCGTGCCCCGGCGGCGAGCAGCTCTTGTGCAAATACCAGACCAATTCCCCGGTTTGCGCCTGTTACGAATGCGACTGAATCGCGAATCTTCATTGGCAGGCTCCTTCTCCTGATTTAGCATGATGCCAATCATGCTCGAACATGATATACATAATGCTGATGGCGCACATACGGATTCACAAATTTCGAAAATATTGTGGTGCATATCGGTACGTGCTGCCTGGCATTGATCTCGTTGATCAAGGAACGGAGAAGCACATGGGGTACTCAGCAGCAGAAACCGCCAAAAAACATGAGCGGATTCTCGATGAGTCGATTCGGCTATTTCGAGAATGGGGGTTTTCAGGAGTCAGTGTCAGCGAAGTGATGAGCGCGGCCGGCCTGACCCATGGTCCCTTTTACAATCATTTTGCCTCGAAAGAATCTCTCATGTCCGAAGCTCTCACACGTGAGATGGAGCGAGCCACGGGCGACTTGGATAAGTTGCCTCCGACTCAGCAAGGTAAAGCTCGATACGTGGACGACTACTTGAGCAAAAAGCACATGACCGATTCGGGTGGAGGATGTGCCGTTGCCGCTCTGGCTTCTGAGGTTCGCCAGGAACAGCATGTGCAAGGTGCCTTTACGGACAAGCTAAGAGATTTCATTCAAAAAATCGCGATCCGCTTCCCCTGGCGCTCTCGTCGCTCCGCGCGCGGCGATGCGATCCATATGTTTGCGTCTATGGTGGGGGCTCTTATCCTTGCCCGGGCTGTGAATGATAACGAGTTTGCTCAGGAGATTCTTACTGAGACACGGAAACGCATTGTGTGATCCATGCAGGAGCGCGGCAGGCTACAGATATCCCATCCTCCACCTATTGCTTTGATCAGCAGCACACTTGCTTCGAGTCGCCTTCTCATGAGATCGATACGGTCCCCACTGGGCACACTTCATAGACAACAGGGGAAAGCAGAGACTTCATGGAAATAGCTTAGTTTCAGCGAGTTGCGACAGAAATACCGTGAATTCAGAAACATGCCGGACCACGGAGGCTAGTCTTCGAATCCCTCCGCCCCGACCATTCTTCCGATTGAGTCCTTTTGAAGATCATGTCAAAGGGCTTTCTGTATGTAGGCGTTAGACTTACGGCGCCTACAGAGCAGTTCGAAAATAGCATTTTCAGCAATTTGGCCTTTTCGGTCGAATCTTGCGAAACATACAGTGTTATTCGCGAGTTCGAAGATTCTTTGAGCGTCGAGAGCCCGGCTGCCAGTGTCATGGGGTAGACGATTACAAGTTTTCGTCGAAGTGCTTACGCGTGGTTATCCGTTCCGCGCCTCCGATCGCTACAGGCGCGATTGCCGATCTTGGATCAGGATGCATCCGCTGATCAGCGCCACCCAGAGCGGAAAGACAATGACGATCCAATTCACGCTTCCCACGCCCAGTAAGAGGATTACCGCTAGTGCATAGCCGAGAAACGCTATCCACCTCGGAAGAATCCGGGTCTGCGCAAAGATCGTGGAGGTCGAGATCATGAATACTCCGGACATCCTGATTGAGAATACGTTCATGATTCGATAGATCTCTGCACGGGCCAACGCATAGGTGCCAGATGTTATCAGGCTGCCCGAGTCGGTGGCGAGGAGTCCGATGAGTGCTTCAGCGATCGCCACCGCAATGAAGATCATTGCTACGTACAGCAACCCACTACCCAGGAAGACAGTGGCAAAAAAACGATCCTCCAATTCTCCCAGGTGGTCGCGTACAACAGCAATGAACCACAGGAATGAAATGCCAGCGAATGGCGTGAGGCTCAAAGCGATAGCGACAGCCTTCGAGTGTCGGACAACCTCCAGCGGCGATGCCAAGGGATCGGATGGAATTGAGAGCCGGATAAGCACCTGGCTGGTAATCAGCAACAGCGAGAAAATGATGCCAGCGATAGCTGCGGCACGTGGTGTCCTCAGACTCCGGCGGATTCGTGCGGCTTCTTCAGTAAATTGCCGCTCGCTCCGATTCTCCATGGCTCACACTTTCTGCCCTGCCACCTGCTGCCGGGTCAACTTAGCAGCAACCTCTCCTTTAGCGGCACTCAGCAAATCTTCCGCCTTTAGCCGCACGAATAGATCAAGCCCGCGCGCGACAAGGCCAGTCCAGCCTGTCTGATGGCTGGCCCCCAGCCCGGCGCCATTCTCGCCGTGGAAATATTCGTAGAAGAGGATGTAATCCTTCCAGTGAGGATCGTCCTGGAACTTCCTGGTTCCTCCGTAGACCGGGCGGTGTCCATTGGCATCGCGCAGAAACATGCTTGCGTTCCGGCGGGCGATTTCCTTCGCCACTTCAAACAGCGTCATGTAATTGCCCGAGCCAGTGGGACATTCAACTTTAAAGTCAGGTCCATAGAATGGATACATTTGCAGCAAGGCGCGAATGATCAGCCCGTTCACCGGCATCCAGATCGGTCCCCGCCAGTTGGAGTTGCCACCAAACATGCCGGTATTCGACTCTGCGGGGAGGTACTGAACCTTATATTCCTGTCCTTGCAGGTAAAACACGAAGGGATGCTCCAGGTGATATTTCGACAGCGAACGTATGCCGTACGGACTGAGAAACTCGTTCTCGTCGAGCATGTACCTCAGAACGCGCAATAGCTTTGGCCTATTGCAAGTCGTCAACAGCCTGCGCCCCATATATCCGCCTTTATCCAGGTCCTCGGCTGAAGCGATCTTTTGGATCACTTCCGGATGACGCTTACGGAACAACGAAATCATTTCAATAAAGCGTGGATGTTTTAGTAAAAGGCTTTCCCGGTCAACTACGGTCGACGCGCATAGGGGTAGCAGTCCGACCATCGAGCGAATTCTGAGGCGCATGGTGTCGCCGTTCGGGAAATGGAGCAGATCGTAGAAAAATCCGTCCCCTTCATCCCACATCTCGTCGTGGTGCGCGCCAACGCGGTCCATGGCATAGGCGATCCAGGCGAAATGCTCAAAGAAACGGTAGGCAATCTCCTCGTACATTGGGTCGTAGTCGCTTAGAATGAGCGCAATCTCAAGCATGCACTGACAGTAGAAAGCCATCCATGCGGTACCGTCGGCCTGATCCAGGTATCCGCCCGTCGGCAGTGGCGCGCTGCGATCGAAGACACCGATGTTGTCGAGTCCGAGGAAGCCGCCGGCAAAGACGTTGCGCCCCTGCGGATCCTTGCGGTTGACCCACCAGTTGAAGTTCAACATCAGTCCCTGGAAGGAGCGTTCCAAAAAGCGGATGTCGGCGCGGCCAAGTTCTGTCTCAATTCTGTAGAGGAATAAGGTGGCCCAGGCGTGCACTGGTGGGTTGACGTCGCCGAAGTTCCACTCGTATGCCGGGATCTGGCCGTTGGGATGGGCGTAGAGGTTTCTGAGCATGAGCAGGAGCTGCTCTTTGGCGAAGTCGAAGTCGACCAGCGAGAGGGCAATGGTGTGAAAGGCCAAGTCCCACGCGGCATACCAGGGGTACTCCCACTTGTCGGGCATGGAGATGACGTCGCTGTTGAGCATGTGGAACCAGTCAGCGTTGCGAGTGCTTCCCTTGCCGGAGCCAACCATAGGGTGCGAGTCGTGCTCGATGAGCCACCTATCGAGATCGAAGTAGTAGTACTGCTTGGACCACAGCATTCCGGCAAGGGCCTGGCGGTGGACGCGCCGTTCATCTTCGCTCAACTGCTTAGGAGTGATGCGCTCATAGAACTCATTCGCATCCGAGAGGCGGCTGTCGAATATCTTGTCAAACGTACCGAATGCGTCGCTCGCTGGCCTCGCGCTCAGCCGCAAACGCACAGCCTTGCTTCCTCCGGCCGGAACTTCAAGCACGTAATGGACAGCAGCTTTGGTTCCTGTCTTCGAAGGATTGACCGCATCCCGCGCCCCGGAGATTACGTATTGATGAAAGGCATCTTTGACGTAAGGCGAGGGATTGGGCTGTCCCCAAAGACGGCTGGCATTGGATTCGTTCTCGGTAAAGAGAAGCTCCCCCGCGCCCTCACATTGCAAGGTGTAATCGCCAAGCTGCAGGTGAGAAGCGCGTATCTTGTTCTCATCGATCTGACCCAAAACAGGCTTCGGTTTGCCAGCTGCCCAGGACCAGGTGTTGCGAAACCACAGGGTCGGAAGCACGTGAAGATGGGCTGCTTCTGGACCTCGATTGTGGACTGAGATCCGGACCAGCACGTCTTCCGAATCGGCCTTGGCATACTCCACAAAGACATCGAAGTATCGATTCTCATCGAAAATACCCGTATCGAGAAGTTCGTACTCCATCTCTTCGCGCGAGCGTCGCCGGTTGGTCTCCACCAGATTCCAATAGGGATATTCTCCCTGCGGGTACTTGTACAGGTACTTCATGTACGAGTGCGTAGGAGTACTGTCGATATAGAAATAGTATTCCTTGACGTCTTCACCGTGGTTGGACTCGCTGTTCGTCAGGCCAAACAAGCGTTCTTTCAGAATTGGGTCGCAACCGTTCCACAGCGTCAGCGCGAAGCATAGCTGTTGCTTGTCGTCCGAGATCCCGGCTAACCCATCTTCGCCCCAGCGGTAGGCACGCGATCGGGACTGATCGTGCGAGAAGTAGTCCCAGGCGTTTCCGTCGGCGCTGTAATCTTCGCGCACTGTGCCCCACTGTCGCTCACTGAGGTACGGTCCCCACTTCTTCCAGGGAATACCCTGTTCACGAGCGTCGTTCAGGCGTTTCTGCTCGGCGGTTTCGATGTAGTCAATTGGAGACTTGGGAGTTGATTCCATTGGTCCTCTCCTTTGTGCGCGCCACACTGGCTCGTATGATCCCTGGCCGACTTCCCAAGCCGCCTCGTTCTATGTCTTGTTCATACGCAGACACTCGAAGAAGTGGTAGTTCCATGGGTCGAGTTCCACGTACAGGCCCGGCGAGCTCATCTCATCTCCAGCACGCTCATAGATCGCACCTGATATCGCGTCCAGCAAGTGCCACTCTCCACCGCCTGCATCCGCCCACGGGACTCGTACCCGGCTCTGCGCGGGACAGTTGCTGAGATTGATGATGATCAGGTATCGCTCGTTGCCTCTTATCCAACTCCAGGCCACCAGATTCTGAAAGGTCGTGTTATCGGACCAGCCCGTTCGTTCACACAGGCTCCACTGGCCATCGCGAAAAACGGGCTTATCTATCGCAGAGAGAAGCTTTTTGTAGAAACCCTGGAGGCTCTGATCCACAGGTTCCTGCGGACGCCTACCCAGAAACACGGGCAGTCTCACCATGCGTCCCTCGAACTGGCCTTCATGAAAAAGCTTAATTCCCGGGAGCGTGGTCATCGTCAGCGCAGCGGCCTGCTGCTTCGCCTGCAAAAAAGTAGCCGCAGCCCGCGGTTCGTCATGGTTTTCGATGAAACGGACCAGCTTTCCCTGATAAGCCAGCTCTGCACAAAGATGAAGACGGATATTCTCCGCGTTGTCGTGTTCCAGGCGATCGTAAAGCTTCTTGTCGTAGCAGAAGTCAAATCCGCGCTGCTGAAGTTCCCATTCCAGATCCCAGTAAACCTCGGCGATGAAGATGAAACCGGGATAGCTTTTCTTGACGGCGGAGATTACATCGTCCCAGTACTCCGTTGCGGGTTGCTGTCCGGCACGGCTACCCCACGTACGTTGGAAGATCAAGTTCAGTAAAAGCATGGCCATGTCGCAGCGAATGCCATCGCATTGCTGGGCAATGCCTGATACGGTTTCGATCACAGCCTGTCGAAGCCCCGGGGCAAAGGCGTTCAACTGCAGAACGTCCGGCCAGGCCGGGAAGAAGGGATCCCGTCCCCGAGCGAAAATTGTTCCCTCTCTTTCAATGAAGGAAGAAGGGTCCTTCCTGGCGTCGTCAGAATTGCTCTGGATGAAATACTCGGGATGTTCTGCGACCCACGGATGATCGATGGCAACATGGTTGGGCACAAAGTCAAGGATCAGGTTCATGCCCCGATTCGAGAGTTCCTCTCGAGCAACAGCCAAACCTTGAGGCCCCCCGAGATGCTCGTCAACAACGTAGCGTCGAACGCAATAGGGCGATCCTACATTGTCCTCCGGGCGAAAGTCAGGGAGCGCTCGCCGAAAATCGTCTAGCAGAGTCTGGTTTTGATTCGCAATCGCGATACCTGCAGGACTCCGTTCCCAAACCCCCATCAACCACACTGCATCGAAGCCATAAGCGGCGATGGCATCCCACTCGGCTGCGGGAATCGAAGCCAAGGTGACTTTCTTTCCGTATTTCTGGCTCAGTTCTGAGAGCCAGACCCAGGTGTTGATCTCATACACGCTTGGGTATCGGGGCCACACGGACACACGCGTCGGCATTGTCTCTGCTGGAGCGTGGCTCATCAACTTCGCCATGACTATCCCCTCCTCAACTTCGAATAGTCTGGAACGATTCTTCGAATCGTCTGCCATTAGATCGAATCACGGGATGAGCGTGTGATGCCGGTCACTCGATCTCAGGTTTTGATCCAAAAACCGCTGAGTTGGGCGATCTGAAACGACATCAGCAACATTCTGTCCCCGGCGTGATCTTCGCGATAATCGTGGCCGTACCGCGCTGAGTCCTGGGAAAAGACGTTTTGCTGGACTATATATGGCTTTTTTGCACTGAACAACTGGGGAAATCCCTAATCAACATAGCTCTCGCCGTAGATACTCGGGCGCGCGATCTAGTCGATGACAGGGCTATTACGGGCCTCATTTATGTTCGACTGGGCTCGTTCCAAATCACGCCAAGGTCCAATCGCCCCCTGCAAAAGCGGCAAGAGTTCGAAAATCGTCCACTAGGGCCGACCATTGAATCAATCACTTAGCGTACTCACGCACCCTCTTGGAAATTGACTGTAGCGGGTGCCTGCTTTTCTTGTTGTGACCTCGCGCAGAGACAATCGCCTATTGCGTCGTGCTGGGAAAGTAAGCTTCTTTGAGCACAAAGAGGATCATCTTGCTCTCTCAATTCAATAAAGAGAAACGTTCCAACTCACATGTTTCCTAAGCAAAAACTCCCGTCGCAGAAATTCGTTTTGCTCAAGGTCGGCACCCGGAAAACTGTCCGTCAGACCTGACACCCGCACGCAACAGAACAGATTTCTTGCAGCCTGACAAGCCAGACAGTTGTATGTGTACACGATTGGCAAGCAATCGTGTCACTTCAAGCTCAGCATCTCGGGGCCCTAGTTGCGGACGTTGTTGACGGCTGGATTGAGCTCCCTTGCTGCCTTCATCTGATGTCTGGGAAGGGGCGAAGAAGGTCGGCGGGGCGGCCGCTCCGTCGACTGGAAACCGCGGCTTCAAAACCGATACTAATCGATGTCCCAGAATCCTACTTGGACGTCAACATCTCTTGGAAGCTTGCCGTGGGCGATGACCCTTTCGACGGCGGCGGCGCGGAGGTTGGTGAGCTGCGCGTCGAAGTAGATAGAGTCGCCTGAGTTGGCGAGGGCGGCTTCGAGGTCGGTGGTCCAGCGGGGGACGCTGTGGGCTTCGGCGATCTCGCGAAGCATCTGCTCGTTTCTGCCGACAAGGATGGGGTCGGGCATGAGGCGCGAGCCGTCGCGAAGGGTGAGGCCGCCTTTCTTGCGGATGGCGAGGATGGAACGGACGAGGTGCTGGTTGAGGCCCATGCGTCCGGTGACGCCGTTCATGATGATGCCGGTGCGCTTCTCAGACATCCGGTTCTTTTCGAAGATCGATTGCGTACGCCACGCTAGTGTATCCAGCGATCCGCGTGCGCGAAAGATTAGGAGACTCTAGACTCCTACGCCTTTAGAGCGTTAATCACCTGGTAATTGCGCGTGGTGACTTCAAAGCACGAAACGCTCACTCATCGAGGTAAGGCCAATGCACGAGAACTTTTTGTAACTGCGGCAGGTTTGGTGTGCCAAACGAGCGAAAGGCTCGAGAAGGAAGGGTGCAACTTTCGGGTAATAGGTCGGACCGAAACAGGACAGTTACTTTAAGCAGGCGACTCAAACTCGGTTACCGTGCCCCAAAGGAACCTCATGACCTCCCCAATGTCTCGTTCCCTCCGCACTCGTGCACTAACGTACGTAGGCAACTATCTGCGCAGGCTTGCTCCACTCAGTCTACTGACGGCGGCTGCGCTCGCGCACGCCGCGGCGGCGCCTACGACGACATCGCTGACGATCTCAGCGACGTCGGTGCCCTATCAGACTCCTATCATCCTGACGGCGAAGGTCACTTCGGGAGGATCGCCTGTGAGCTCCGGCCTGGTGATGTTCTGCGCAGTGACGACGACGAACTGCGAGACCAATTCGTCGCTGGCGTCGGTGCAGTTGACCTCGCCGAATGCGACCGCGGTTGTCAAGATCGGCAGCGGCCCGCTGGGCGTGCATACCTACAAGGCGGTGTATCGCGCGAATAACAGCTATGCGTCGAGCACGTCGAACACGGTGAGCTATACGGTGCAGGGGACGTATTCGTCGTCGAGCGCTATTGCGTCGTCGGGCACGGTGGGTAACTACACGCTCAGCTCAACGGTGACTGGCGTTGGCTCGTTGACGACGGGGCCGACTGGCACGATTTCGTTCCTCGATACAAGCGCAGGGAACAATGTGCTGGGCACGCAGACGCTGGGCCCAGCGGTGCTGACGGATAATTTCACTACGGCGTCAGGCTCGCCCTTTGCGATCAGCGGCAACGGAAATACGACGAACCGGTCGGTTGTAATTGCATCGGCGTACCTGAACGGGGACAACAACCTCGACCTGGTGACTGGAGATGCCAACCAGATCATCACAGTGCTGCTGGGCAATGGCGATGGTACATTTCAGCCGAAGGTGAACTACCCGGGTTGCTCAGCTGGCAAGGCGTTGAAGATGCTGCTTGCAGACTTCAACCGCGACGGCAACACCGACATCGCTCTGGGCTGCTCGACTGGAAGCACGGGCGGGCTGGTGATTCTGCTGGGCAATGGCGACGGGAGCTTTCAGGCGCCGGTGGAGTACACCTCGGGCGATGTAGAAGGCCTGGCGATGGGGGACTTCAACGGCGACGGCTTGCTGGACGTCGTGGTGACGGACCAGACTGCGAAGAATGTAACTGTCTTTCTTGGTAAGGGCGACGGCACATTCCAGGCCGGGAATGTTGTGGCGACGACATCGAAGAATGCGAACGACATCGTGGTAGGGGATTTCAACCAGGACGGCAAAGACGACATTGCGTTTGCGACCGCGACCGCGGCGGCGGGTAGCAATCTGTCGGATCTGTATGTGGCTCTTGGGAACGGCGATGGCACTTTTCAAGGGGCCACCAAGGTTGCCTCGCAGATCGGTGAGTTTCTGACTTCGGGCGACCTGAATGCCGATGGCATCCCTGATGTGGTTTCGACCACAATCACGGGAAGCACGCACATCGGGCCTTGGATGTTCGTGTTGCTCGGCAATGGAACTGGATCGTTCCAGGCGCCAGTGAAGTATACATCTGACATTCCTTCGGACCCGTCGCTCACAGACGTGAATGGCGACGGAAAACCGGACATCATTGCGGGTGGAAGCTATGGCGCGTTGGTGTATCTGGGCAACGGTGACGGAACATTTCAAGCTTACAACGAGCCGGTGATCGGCGGGTTTTCGCTGACGTACGCAGTAAGCGCGGGCGACTTCAATAATGACGGTAACGCCGATCTGTCGGGCACGGATGCGAGCAGTCCGCGGGCAGCGGTCTCGCTGAGCGAAGTTTCGCAGAATGGCAACTCAGGCGCGCTGGCCGGAGTGGCGGTGTTTCCGCTGGGCAGCGGTATTCACAATGTGGACGCAAGCTACTCGGGCGACTCGATCTACCTGCCGAGCGTTTCGTCGACGGTGGCCCTGATGGCGGCTCCAACGCCGACGACGCTGGCGCTTGGTGTCTCGCCGGTGACGGCGACGCTCAGCGGGCAGGCGGTGACCCTGACGGCGACACTGAGTCCATATACTGTTGGGCCGCCTACGACAACCACCAACGGGGAGAGCGTGAACTTTTACAGCGGCTCAACGCTGATTGGCACGGGCACGCTGAACAACGGCGTTGCGACTCTGGTGACGACGAATCTGCCGGTGGGCAGCGATTCGCTGAAGGCGATCTATCCGGGAGATACCAACTACAACCCAAGCACTTCAAGCGTAATCAGCGTGACGGTGGCGGCGGTTCTGCTGACTTCGAACCCGAACCCGTCGACGTATAGCCAGGCCGTGACTCTGACCTCGACGACGCCCTCGGGGGCGACCGGGTCAGTGACATTCATGGATGGCGCGATCACGCTGGGAGTGGCGACGATCTCCGGCACGGCGGCGACTATCTCAACCACAACACTCACGGCCGGTTCACATAACCTTACCGCGGTGTACAGCGGCGATGGCAGTCACAGTGCGGGGACTTCGCCTGTGGTGGTTCAGGTTGTGACCCAGGCGACGCCAACGATCTCAGTCGTTGCGGCCCCAAACCCGAGCCCCTATGGCAACACAGTTACAATCAGCGCGACGTTGACGCAAGGGGCCACCGGGACAGTGACCTTCACGAGCGGCGGAGTCACGCTGGGCAGCGCGACGGTGAAAGGATCCGGCCTGGCGTCGATTACAACTACGGTCCTGCCGGCTGGCACCGATACGATCACGGCAAGCTATGGCAGCGACAATAACTATACGCCGGCCTCGGCCACAACACAGGAGACGATCACGAAGGCAAGCCCGAGCTCCACGCTGACGGTGTCGCCGAATCCAGCGGTTCCGGGAGCTTCGGTGACCCTTACTGATACGCTGCCGAGCAACGTCACAGGCACGGTGACCTTTACAAATGGGACTACGGTTCTCGGAACCGGCACTGTGAACAATGGCGTCGCCACGGTCTCTACCACAGTGCTGCCATTGGGCACTGACACGGTCACGGCGACCTACAATGGCGACTCCAACAACAACACCTCGGTTGCGACGGCGACAGAGACGATTGCGAAGCTGAACCCGACGGTGACGGTGTCGTCGACTCCGAATCCGAGCACATATGGCCAGTCGGTGACAATTACGGCGAGCGTGCCCGCGGGAGACAAGGGCACGATCACGATCACGAGCGGCGGAGTGACTCTGGGCTCGGGGACGGTGAGCGCCGGTGGAACCGTGGTCGTCACGACGACGGCGCTGCCTGTAGGGACCGACACCATTACGGCGAGCTACGGCGGCGACACGACGAACAATGCAGCAACCGGGACGACGTCGCAGACAGTGAGCAAAGCGACGCCGACGATCACGCTGACATCATCGCTGAATCCCTCGGCGGTCAATCAGTCGGTGACCTTTACGGCGACTCTGCCGACGGCGGCCACCGGAACGGTGACGTTTACCAGCGGCGGTACGACGCTGGGAACGGCGACGGTGACGAACGGAACAGCGTCTGTTTCGAGCTCGGCCCTGCCGGTCGGCACCGATACGGTCACGGCAACTTACAACGGCGACGGTAACTACAGCACGGCATCGACGACGCTGAACCAGACGGTGAACAAGGCTGCGACGACGGTGACGGTGTCGTCGACTCCGAATCCGAGCACGTATGGCTCTTCTGTAACGATTACTGCGAGCGTGCCTTCGGGAGATACGGGCACAATCACGATCACGAGTGGTGGAGTGACGCTGGGCTCGGGGACGGTGAACGCGGGCGGAACCGTGGTCGTGACGACGACGGCGCTGCCTGTAGGGACCGACACCATCACGGCTAGTTATGGCGGTGACTCGAATAATAATGCAGCGACCGGGACGACATCCGAGACTGTTGGCAAGACCACGCCGGCGATCACGCTGACTTCAACGCTGAATCCCTCGGCGGTCAATCAGTCGGTGACTTTCACGGCGACGCTTCCCACAGCGGTCACCGGGACGGTGACATTTACCAGCGGCGGTTCGACGCTGGGAACGGCGACTGTGACGAACGGAACGGCATCGGTTTCGACCACGGTCCTGCCGGTCGGGACGGATACGATCACGGCCAGCTACGGCGGCGACGGGAATTACAACACGGCATCGACGACGCTGAACCAGACGGTGAACAAGGCTACGACGACGGTGACGGTGTCGTCGACTCCGAATCCAAGCACGTTTGGCTCGTCTGTAACGATTACTGCGAGCGTGCCTGCAGGGGACACGGGGACAATCACGGTCACGAGCGGCGGAGTGACGCTGGGCTCGGGGACAGTGAGCGCTGGTGGAACCGTGGTCGTCACGACGACAGCCCTGCCTGTCGGAACGGATACCATTACCGCAAGCTACGGCGGCGATGCGACGCACAGTGCAGCGACCGGGACGACGTCGCAGACTGTTGGCACGACCACGCCGACGATCACGCTGACTTCATCGCTGAATCCTTCGGCGCTCAATCAGTCGGTGACCTTCACGGCGACGCTGCCTACAGCGGCCACCGGAACAGTGACGTTTACCAGCGGCGGTACGACGCTGGGAACGGCGACGGTGACGAATGGAACGGCATCGGTGGCGACTACGGTCCTACCGATCGGGACCGACACGATCACGGCCAGCTACGGCGGCGACGGGAATTACAACGCGGCATCGACGACGCTGAACCAGACGGTGAAAAAGGCCGTGACGACGGTGACGGTAACGGCGACTCCGAATCCGAGCACGTATGGCCAGTCGGTGACAATTACGGCGAGCGTGCCTGCAGGAGACACGGGCACAATCACGATCACCAGCGGCGGAGCGACGCTGGGCTCGGGGACAGTGGGCGCGGCGGGGACGGTTGTGGTGACGACTTCGTCGCTGCCTGTGGGAAGCGATACGATCACCGCGAGCTACAGCGGCGATGCGAACAATGATGCAGGAACAGGGTCGGTGGTAGAGAGCGTCGGCAAGGCGACTGCCACCTCGACGCTAACTTCATCGCAGAACCCGTCTGCTCCGGGCGCTTCGGTGACCTTCACGGACACGCTGCCGACGGGAGTGACAGGAACGGTGACGTTCACCAGCGGAGGGACGACGCTGGGAACTTCGACGGTGACAAATGGTGTTGCGAGCGTCTCGACGTCGTCGTTGCCTGGTGGCAGCGATACGATCACGGCGACCTATAGCGGCGACAGCAACTACAACACGTCGGTTGCGACGCTGACCCAGACGGTTACGAAGATCACGCCGACGGTGACGGTGTCGGCGGCTCCGAATCCGAGCACGTTCGGAGGTTCGGTTACGATCACGGCGACGGTTGCGGCCGGAGCCACGGGGACTGTGACCTTCACGAGCGGTGGAGTGACGCTAGGCTCGGGGACGCTGAACGGCTCGGGAGTGGCGTCGTTTGCTACGACGACGCTGCCGGTAGGCTCAGACACGATTACAGCGAGCTACGGTGGTGACGCGACATACAATGCCGCGACCGGAACGACGGTCGAGACGGTCTCGAAGGTTTCGCCTTCGATGGCGCTGAATTCGTCGTTGAATCCGGCGCAGGCGAATCAGCCTGTCACCTTTACGGCGACGTTGCCGACGAATGTTACCGGTTCGGTGACGTTCACCAGCAATGGAGCGCCGTTGGGAACAAGCACCATTACGAATGGTGTTGCAACGGTGACGACCTCAACCCTGGCGTTGGGAAGCGACGCGATTGTCGCGACCTATGGCGGCGATAGCAACAACGGCAGCGCGACGGCCAGCCTGACGGAGACGATCAACAAGGCATCGCCGGCGGTGACGATGTCGTCGTCTCCGAATCCGAGCACGTATGGCCAGACAGTGACGATTACGGCGAGCGTTCCGGCGGGCGCGACAGGAACGATCACGCTGACCAGCGGCGGTACGGCGCTGGGATCCGGAACGGTGTCGACGGCAGGCACGGTCGTGGTGACGACGGGCTCGCTTCCGGTGGGCACGGACACGATTACGGCAAGCTACAGCGGCGACACGAACGACAATCCGGCGACCGGAACGACAACGCAGACGGTCACGAAGAACACGCCAACGGTGACGGTCTCGACCTCGGGTCCGAGTAACTCTGGCGATCCGGTGACGATCACGGTCACGCTGCCTCCCGGAACCACGGGCTCTGTGACGTTGACGAGCGGCGGAACGACGATCGGGACAGGAACAGTCAACCCGACGACGGGAACGACGTCGATTACGACGTCAACGCTCCCTGTCGGCAGTGATCCGATCACGGCGACCTATGGTGGCGACTCGAACAACAATCCGGCCACGGGAACGACGACGCAGGTTGTGAACAGGCTGACTCCGACGGTGACGCTGACCTCGTCGAATAACCCATCGACAGTGGGCCAGGCAGTGACCTTCACGGCGACAGTGCCGGCAAGTGCGACGGGAACGATTATGTTCCTCGATGGCACGACAACGATCGGCAGCGGAACGATTGTGAGTGGCACAGCGAGCGTGACGACTTCGACCCTGACAGGCGGGACGCATACGATCACGGCAAGCTATGGTGGCGATACGAACAATGGCGCTGCAACGTCGTCGCCTCTGACGCAGACGGTGAATAAGGTGACTCCGGTGCTGCCGCCTCCAGTGGTGTCGGCGCCGACGATCACAGCGGGCGGAAGCGAGACGATAACCGAGACGGTGCCAAGCGGCGTCTCCGGGCCGGTGACGTTCTCAAACGGCGGCACAACGATTGGGACAGCTCCCGTTGTCGGCGGTGTCGCCACGATTGTTGTGACGAATCTGCCTGTGGGCAGCGATCCGATTACGGCGAGCACTCCGGGCGACGCGAACAACAATCCAGCGACCTCGCCGGCGACGACGGTGACGGTGACGAAGGGGACTCCGACGGTTGGGCTTACCTCCTCACTCAATCCTTCGGCGGCGAATCAGGCAGTGACCTTCACGGCGACTCTGCCGACGGGCGTGACCGGGACGGTGACGTTTACTGACGGAGCGACGACGCTGGGCACGGCGACGGTGACGAACGGCGTTGCGTCGGTGACGGTGTCCACGCTGACCTCAGGAACGCACACGATTACCGCGAGTTATGGCGGAGACAGCAACTACAACGCGGCGACTTCGGCTCCGTTGACGCAGATAGTGAATAAGGCGACTCCTGTGTTGCCGCCTCCCGTGGTGTCGGCGCCGACGATCACAGTGGGCGGAAGCGAGACGATCACGGAGACGGTGCCAAGCGGCGTCTCCGGGCCGGTGACCTTCACGAATGGCACGACGGTGATCGGGACGGCTCCCATTGTCGGCGGTGTCGCCACGATTGTTGTGACGAATCTGCCGGTGGGCAGCAATCCGATTACGGCGAGCACTCCTGGCGATGCAAACAACAATCCTGCGACCTCGCCAGCGACGACGGTGACGGTAACGCAGGGAGCTCCGACGGTGACACTGACATCCTCGACGAATCCCGCGAACCCGGGCCAGTCGGTGATTTTCACTGCGACGGTGCCGGCGGGCGCGACCGGCACGGTCACCTTCCTTGACGGAACGACTGCAATCGGAACAGGGACTGTGAACTCGTCTGGGATTGCGACGATGACGACGTCGACGCTTGCGACCGGGACGCACACAATCACCGCGAGCTACAGCGGCGATACGAGCTACAGCGCAGCGAAGTCAGCTCCTCTGAACCAGGTGATCGGCCATGTTGCGACGACGATCATGCTGACGCAGAGCACGCCGACCGAGCTTGTGGGAACCGCAGTGACGTTTACCGCGACGGTTGCAGCGCCGGTGCCAACTCCGACGGGCACTGTGTCCTTCATGGACGGGACGACGGTGCTGGGAACTGCGCCGTTGAGCACGAACGGGTCTGTCTCGGTGGGGTTTGATCTGAGCGGCAACGCGGCTGTGACGCTGAACAATCTAGCGACGGGAACGCACCAGATCACGGCGGTGTACTCGGGCGACACCATCTTCTCGACGAGCTCGTCGGCTCCGGTGACGAACATCGTTCAGGACTTCACGAACAAGAACAGTGGGGCGACGACCCAGAAGGTCTTCCCCGGTGACTCGACCAGCTACACGTTCACGTTGGCACCTGTGGGTTCGACTACCTTCATGAGCGACGTGAACCTGACGGTGACGGGCCTGCCGGCAGGATCGACCTACACGTTCACGCCCTCCAAGGCAGCCGCGGGCGCGGGCAGCACGACCGTGACGCTGAACGTCAAGACGAGCAGCTCGCTGAGCGCGCGGAACCACCAGCCGCAAGGCCCGTGGCCAGCGCAGCGTGACGTACCGGTTGCACTGGGAATGCTTGGCCTTGCTGGCCTTGGCGCAGCACGTAAGTACAGGCGCAGAATGCCGCGCTTGCTGATGATGCTGCTGTTGCTTGCTGGTTCACTCCTGCCGGTTGCTGCATTGAGTGGGTGCGCAGGTGGTTACTTCGCGCTCGATCCGAAACCTTATACAGTGACGGTGACAGGAACCGAGAGCACGGTTCAGCACGCAGCCACCGCGACCCTGATGGTCGAGTAGGAGAAGAAGGATGAAACTCGTAAAGGCCGCTCTGCTGCTGTTGTTCCTGGCTCTTCCGTGGGCGCTCCATGCTCAGATGATGCTGCGCTTCGATGACATCAAGAGGTTCGAGGTGGGAGGTAACTTCGACTACCTCCACGCGAACGCCCCTCCGGGCCACTGCGGCTGCTTCTCCATGTACGGAGGCAGCGGCACCTTCCTGATGAACGTCACGCGGAAGTGGAGCGCGCTGGCAGACATTACCGTTGCCCATGCAAGCAATGTGAACAATAGCGGGCAGAATATTCTGATCATCAACTATCTGTTCGGCCCACGGTTTACGTACCGCAACCCGAGCAGGTATGTGCCCTATGGCGAAGTCCTCCTGGGTGGAGCGAAGGAGGATGTGAACTTTCAGTTCACGATCAATCGCCAGTCGTTTGGCGTGCTGGCCGGCGGAGGCGTGAGAACGAGGATCAAGCCCCGGCTCGGGGCCAACATCATCCAGGTGGACTACGTCTACACGCGCATTCCCAATGCTGTGAACAATACGCAGAACAATCTGCGTATCAGCACAGGCATCACGTATCACTTCGGTGGTGGCGAGTAGTTAGACTGACGGCGCCATTCAGGAGACGGCGCAGGCGACGAGCGACTGAGCCGCGGCGCGGGCGTCTCGAATGAGGTCGGGCAGGCCGACGCCGCGATACGCGTTTCCGAGCAGCCACAGTGAGCCCAGGGCGCGCACGCGCTCGTTGAGTTCTGCCATGCGTTCGAGATGGCCCACGGCGTACTGCGGGAGCGAGCGGGGCAAGTGGCGGATGACCGTGACCTGCGGCTCGGGCAGCGGGCCGAGGATACGGGCGAGTTCAAGTCGCGCAATGGCGGCGATCTCGTCGTTGCGGCAGCGCATCAGGCGCAGGGCCGATTCACCGCCGAAGAAGGCGCGGAGCAGGCGCCCGCCTTCAGGGACGCGGTCGGGGAACTTCTGATCCATGAAAGTGCATGCGAGGAGAAGACTGCCTGAGCCTTGCGGGACAAGGAAGCCGAAGCCAGGGGGCAGCTTGAGGGAGTGAGTGGCGTCGGCAAAGGCGAATCCGACGACAACGGCTGAGCTGGCGTCCATTTGCATCAGTTCGGCGGCGCGGGCGTCGATGGGGCTAAGCAGCGATTGTGCGATGTGAACGGGGGCTGCCATGAAGAGGGCGTCGAAGCTCTCGTCGCCTCGGTTGGTGGTGAGGTGCCAGCCTTCGACTGTGCGCGCGACGGCGGAGACCTCGGTGTTGAGGTGAATCCACTGCTGCGGGATGGAGGCGACAATGCGGTCGATGAGCGTGCCAAGACCGCTGCGCAGCGTTGTGAAGAGGGCAGGGGTTGAGTTCCCGGCGCGTGCCTGTAGCGCGGTGACGAGGCTGCCGTACTCGCGCTCCATTGTGACGAAGGGAGCCATGACGGCGCGAACGCTGAGTGTGGCGACATCGCCTCCGAAGACACCGCTCAGCAACGGGGCGCCGATGGTCTCGAGCACTTCATTGCCGAAGTGCCGCCGCACAAACTCGGCGACGCTCTCGTCGTGCATCGGTGCGGAGGCGCGCAGCTCGGCGGCACGGGAGGGTTCGTCGCGGAAGTACTGCCGGGCCCGCGGGCTGAAGAGGTCCGACGTATCGAGTGCAGTCAGGTCAGAAGGAACCATCATGCGCATGCCGTCCGGCATTGCTTTGAGATCGCCGTCGCGGAGGACGTAGGTCTTGCGGGTGGTGTCGTTGGAGTGGATCAGTTCGCTCGAGAGGTTGAGCTCCTCTGCGAGCTGGCGCGCCCAGGGCTTTTCGCTTACCCAGCCGTCGGGGCCGCCTTCGATGACGAAGCCAGCTTCGCGCACTGTCTCGACGATGCCGCCCAAGCGCTGCGAAGACTCAAACAGCACGGCCTGCACAGGCTCTCCGCGGCGGGCAAGCTGCGCGAGTTCATAGGCTGCTGCCAACCCCGCGATTCCACCGCCAGCAATCGCGACGCGCTTCATCGCATCCTCGCGGAGATGGGGTCGGACGAGAGAACTGAGATATCGGCCATGAGCTCCGCCTGATGGTGCAGCATCATACAGCGTTCGGTGTCGCGGCTTCATCCTGGTTGGCAGAGGTCGCGGAGGTGTTGGCGGAGGCGATCTGGGCGAGCGCCTGGGCGAGGACGGGGGAGTCGTTGAGGCTCTCGGCGCGCCAGAGCTGCAGGCCAAGCTCGCCGGCGATCTCGCGGAAGGCGATGTCGATGTCGTAGAGGATCTCGACGTGATCGCAGAGGAAGCCGATGGGTTGCATGACAACACCGACGTGGCCCTCATCTTTGAGGGCGTTGAGGGTGTCTTCGACGGTCGGGCCAAGCCATGGGCCGCCGCTCATGCCCTGGCTCTGGAAAGCGAAGTGCCAGTCGCGCTCGGTTAGGCCGACGACGGAGAGGCGCTCGGCGACGAGGGCCGCGGTGCGCCTGGCTTCAACGGCGTAGGGGTCGGGCGTGCTTTGCGCGAGGGTTCCCGGGCGGGCTCCTTCAATGGAGGCCTCGCCCGTCATCACAGTGCGGCAAGGGACACTGTGCGCTGTGAAGAGGATTGGGACGCGGCGGCCGGACTGAGCGCAGGCGAGCGCCCAGACGGGCCAGAGCTTCTCCGCAAAGGCCTGCACGAGCAGGGGATGGTCGGCCCAGGCTGGGACGAAGTCGACCTCCATGTCAGCGGTGGCAGAGAGAAGGGCTTGGCGATAGAGGCCTATGCTCGTGCGTGAGTTCTGCGGCGCCAGGCAGATGGCTTTGATGTGCGTGATTCCGTCTGCCCGCATTTTCGCGACGACATCGGCGATAAAGGGGTGCCAGTTGCGCATGGCCACGTAGACCGGCGTGCCGTCGAGCAAGCCCTCGAGGAGGCGGCCTTGCGCGAGCGTCCACTTTGTAAGCGGAGGGGGCTCGGCACCTGGGGTTTCGCCGAGGCCGATCTGAGCGTAGCGGTGCTGCAACTCCTCAACGACGTCGTGCGGAAGGGCGCGGCCTCCGGTGACGCGGCTGAGATATTCGGCCATCTCGCCCAGTACGTTCGGCGTACCGTGTGCGAGCAGAAGAACCGCGCTGTTCGTGTTCATTGCGCTCCGTACTCCTTGACCCACTCGACGAGCTTGATGACGTTTTCGACCGGAGTGCCAGGGACGATGCCGTGGCCGAGGTTGAAGATATGGCCGGGTCTGCCTGCCGCCGCTGAGAGGATCTCGCGGGTTCGCGCACGAAGGACGTCGTCGGGAGCGAAGAGAGTGATGGGATCGAGGTTGCCCTGCACAGCGCAGCCTTCGCCGACGGCCTCCCAGCCCGCGTCGAGGGGAGTGCGCCAGTCGAGGCCGATCACGTCGGCGCCGGTCTCGCGCATGGAGGGCAGAAGCGTTGCAGTGTCGACGCCGAAGTAGATGACCGGAACTCCCATGGCCTGGATGCGGCGCACGAGCTCCGTGGTCGGCGCGAGGCAGTATTGGCGATAGTCCGGCACGCTGAGAGCGCCGGCCCAGCTATCGAAGACCTGAATGACATCGGCGCCGGCCTCGACCTGCTGGCGCGCGAAGGCGGTGAGCACAGCAACGAGTTTCTCCATCAGCAACGGCCAGGCCACGGAGTCGCCGTACATCATGCGCTTGGTTTCGATGTAATTGCGCGAAGAGCCGCCTTCGATCATGTAGCTGGCCAGCGTGAATGGGGCGCCGCAGAATCCGATGATGCCGAGCTGATCCTGATTGTCAGGGCCGCGGGCGCCGTCTACGCGCGGCGCGGCAAAGTGGGCGGCAACCTTTTCGATGGCGCGAGCGACGTAGTTCAGCTCGTCGGCGCGGTCGGTGCGCAGGGCGCGGACCTGATCGGCAGAGCGAATAGGAGTGTGTACGATGGGGCCTTCGCCAGCGAGGAACTCGAACTCGAGTCCCATGGGAGTGAAGGGAAGCAGAAGGTCCGCGAAGATGATGGCGGCGTCGACGCCGAGCCGCTCTGCGGCGGTGATGGTGACCTCGGCGGCGATCTCGGGGGTCCGGCAGATCTCAAGCAGTGAGTGGTGCTTGCGGACGGCCATGTACTCGGGCATGTAGCGGCCAGCCTGGCGGAGAAGCCAGACGGGAGTGCGGTCGACAGGTCGGCGGAGACAGGCCCGGACAAAACGGCTGCCCACCGTCGGGGTTCCAGCAGGGGATTGGGCAGTGACGTGTTTTACAGATGCGTTGCTCAAGAGGTTCTCCCTTTCGAGCGTAGCACCTGCCCCTTGTCTTCTGCGAGTCTGTGGCCTTCGCGCTAGAAGGGATGGAAGGGAATCCGATAGACGACGCCAAAGCTCAGGACGCTGGGATAGAACGACTGATTGGTTCCGATGTTCCAGTACTCGTACTGATAGTCGACGCGCCCCGACCATTTCTCTGTGATGTCGACATCGACGCCTCCACCAGGGGCATAGACGATGGAGTTGTCAGAGGTATAGCGCTTGCCACGGTAATCGATGACCGGGTGCGTAAACGTGATGTTTCCAGAGCTGAGGATGAAGCTGGCGTAAGGGCGAAAGGATCTGAACTCGTGCTCCACCTTGATGCCTCCGCCCCATGTCCTTTCGCCGACTGTATTGCCGGGCGCGACTTTGCCGCGGGCCACCAAGGACGGCAAGAGGTACCAGCGCAGATGGCGGGTGTACTCCACTCCAAAAGAGACGCCACTGTTTATGTTGGGTGCATTGAGATACTGGGGCCAGACCGCGGAATAGCCAGAGTAGACCGAGAGGTCTCCTTTTTTGGAAGCTGCGGCGGTTGCCTGTGCATGGAGGGTGAGCGGCGAAGTAAGTATTAAAAATGCCGCAAAAAACAGTAAAAACCGGCTAAAGGTTGGCCGTGTGTGCATCCGGGAAATCCTCCCAGTAACTTCACTTTCTCTCCCGAAGGATGAGGTCGAGCCTTGAGTCGTCAAACGGACTGCGTTGCTTCCGGAGTTTGCTTTCCCTGCGTACAGGGATTGCTGGTTAGATGCTAACCCGGAGGGTTCGTTTGCCCTCTTCAGTGTAGCCGGAAGAGGCACGCGTGAACCTTTTTTTTCAGTCTTCTAAATGAAGAGTGAATTCCTCGATAACCGGATTGGTCAATACCTCTTTTGTGATACGTTCGACTTCCACTTGGGCAGCGGCGCGATCAAGGCCAGGGTCGAGGGTCAATACGAAGTACTTGCCCTGCCTGACGTCGGAGACGCCGCGATATTGCATACGGCGCAGAGCGTCGTTAATCGTTTGCCCCTGAGCATCGAGCACAGTGCGTTTGAGCGTGACATAGACATGAGCCTTCATCTTGACCGATTATAGACAAGACGCGGCATTTGCCCGCGGTCAGGCCCGGGAGCATCTGCCAAGGCAACTGAGTGGCCTGAACGAGGGAAGGTCCAAACCCCTGCAAGCTCCATAACCATCAGGAAGCGAAAAGAGAACCCAACGTTATGCTGAACTATCTTGAGTTACCCGTGGGCCCAGAGTCACCCGAGGTGATCAACGCGGTCATCGAGATTCCCCATGAGGGCATCAACAAGTACGAATACGACAAGGAACTGCACGTATTTCGTCTGGACCGCAACCTCTACTCGCCGGTGCACTATCCGGGAGACTACGGCTTCATCCCGAGCACGCTGGGCGACGACGGCGACCCGCTCGATGTGCTGGTGCTCGTCGATGCGCCGAGCTTTCCTGGCTGCGTAATGGAAGTGCGCCCCATAGGTCTCCTTGATATGTTGGATCAGGGTTTGGGCGACGAGAAGATTCTTTGTGTCGGCAAAGGCAACCCGCGGTACAAGGACGTCTGGAACTTCTCCGAGATCTACCCGCATATGCTGCGTGAGATCACGCACTTCTTCTCGATCTACAAGGACCTGGAAGGCAAGCGGGTCGAGGTAAAGGGGTGGCGCGACGCGTCCTTTGCCCGGAACAAAGTGCTCGAGGCGCAGCAGCGCTTCATCGACAACAAGGCGAAGTTGCCTGCCCTGGCTGGCGCGCAGAAGTAATTTCGGGTTTCAAAGAGCAACAGGCCGTTGATGGCTCCTGCCGTCAGCGGCCTTTGTCTTTTTGCTGCCGCCTGCGAGCGACGCTGGTCATCAGAAGATAGACCAGGGGCCCGGCCAGCGCTACCATCGTCGCGAAGGCCAGGGCCGGGAGGCCGGCGACTCTCTCGTCGCGCGCTGCCCAGAGAGCAAATACGATCAGGAGTGCTGGGCCGATTCCGATGGCGATTGTGGCTCCAATTCCTCCGGGAACGCGATAGGGACGAGGCATCGCGGGCTCCCGGAGGCGCAGCGCAACCAGCGCCACGAACTCAAGCATGAGCGCGGCGCCGTAGAGGACGAGGTCGATCGCGATGAGCCGCTCGAAGGTGAAGCTCAGCGCGAGCGCCCACCCTAGTGAGCAGGCAAGTACGCTGACCCACGGTACCCCATTCGCCCATCGCAATGTCAGAATGCGAGGTAGAAGGCCGTCCTCGGCCATCGCGTAGGGAAGGCGGGTCAAGGAGAGCGTAAGCGCGTTGAAGGTGCCTAGGCCATCGAGCGAGCCCGCCAGTACGACGGTGAGCGCAAGCAAGGAGCCGCCCAACCGCATCCCAGCATCCACCCATGCTCCTGTCGAGAAGCGGACCGAAGGGATTCCCGCCAGCCACACTGCAGCCAGAGGTAGCGTGTAGACGAACATGACGACCGTCGCGGAACTGAGCATGGCGCGGGGATAGTTCCGCTGTGGGTCTTCGACCTCCTGCGCGATGGTGGAGGCGTTGTCCCAGCCCATGTAGTTCCAGAGTGCGACCAGGATGGCTCCTGCGAGATCAACCTGCGCGGGAGGTCCGCCCGACGAAGGAGCGATGCCGTGACGAAGGCCATGCCAGAGAGCGAGCGCGATGAGAACGACGAACGGCGAGAGCGAGACGGCCATCATGCGCTGCGAGCCACGCCCTACGGCGACTGCTCCGCGCAGGTTCCATGTGGCGGAGATGGCGACGATCGCGAGCTTGAGGAGGAGTCCGCGCGAGCCCTGAGTGAGGACGGGAGCGATATGCGAGAGGTAGAGCACAAAGGTCGTCGGGTAGATCGCCATGTCGAAGATGCTGGAGGCGAGGCTGAGCCATGCCTCCTGAAATCCCCAGAACGGTCCCATGGCCCGTCGGACCCATTGGTAAAAGCCTCCCTCGCAGGGTATCGCTGAGGCCAACTCGCCGACCATGAGGCTCGTCGGCAGGCTCCAGAGCAGAGGCACGAGCATAAGAATGAGGAGGGCGCGGCCGTAGCCCGCTTTGCCGATGATGTCTTCCAGCCCGTACGGGCCGCCGGAGACCATGAAGTAGGTCGCTGCAATCAGGGGGAGAAGCCGCATCTTCGTTGCAGTGCCCGAGCCTCTCGCCAACCTGCCTCCACCTCTCTCCTCTGCGCTAGAGGGATTAAAATCGAGGCGGCCAGGCCACATCGCCCCTCCCCAAGTTATAATCACGAGAGCCGCAGAAAAACAGGACGGAGAGTTGGCCGAGTGGCTGAAGGCGGCGGTTTGCTAAACCGTTATAGGGTCAAAAGCTCTATCGGGGGTTCGAATCCCCCACTCTCCGCCAGACCTCCTAAATCCTTTCGAATCATCATTGACCTTGACTGTGACAGTTTTCCCCACGGTCGAAAAAGATAGGCGGTGTCACTCGCTCCTTCTTGGTATTACCCCTAGAGGAGCTGAGCAGTGAGAAAGCCCAAGGTTCGCCTTTACATCCGAGTTCGTCTCCCCGACGGACGTGACGCCTTCCTGGATCCCGTCTGGAACAAGAATCGCACTCTGCGGGCAAGCTACGCCCTGGTCGAGGGACAGCCCGAACACCACTCTGAAAGTACCTACTATCTCCGCTTCCTTCGTGGCGGCAAGCCGTGTCTGGCAGCAGGTAGGCCAGGATCCGGATGCAGCGATCACCGCCCTGCGCAATACGGAACACGACCTTCAGTCGATTGCCTTGGGACGCCCAACTCCGACGCCAGTTACAAGCCCGAAAGCGCCAATTGCTTCGGACCGCACCACGTCCAAACCAGACCCTCTTTCGTCGATCTCTCTGAAAAATGCCACCAAGTCTTACTTAGAGGAGATAGGGGATTCCGGTCTCCCAAACCCATAGCTGCGTGTGAACACATGCTGAACCTCTTCGAGTCGAGGTTCCCCGGGAAGGCCATCAAGGACGTCGCCCGCGAGGACCTGCTCGAGCATATGTCTTTTTCTCCAGGAAAAGGGCCTGGGTGACCGTTCTATCTATAACCACATCATGCGCATCGGTACACTGCTGAAGGCGCACGGCATCGTTGGCCTGCTCAGGGCAGCAGACAAACCTAAATATGACGAGAAGGAAGTCGAGGCGTACGACGGCGATGAGCTGGCATCGTTGTTTGCCGCCGCGAATCCGGAAGAGCGCATTCTGTTCGTTCTTCCTGGGCACCGGTTTCCGGGAACAGGAGGTCATGTACTGCACGTGGGGTAACGTCGACTTCAAGGGCAAGGTGATCTCCGTCCGGTCGAAGCCGGAGATGGGCTTCAGGATTAAGGATAAGGAGGAACGGTCCGTTCCAGTACGAGAGCAGCAGTAGCCGGTCAATAAGGCCAGGTTCAGCAGAAGCCAGCATCGATGCCTGCCTTCCTCCATAGGAATGACCGCCGAGGAACACACGGCCGAGATCTCTCGTCTACATTAGAAGCAATTGCCGCTCGAAGTCCCTTTTGATCACGGTCGGCGCTGGTGCGTGGTGGTGGACCATGGGGTCGCTCCTGGCGGAACGGGAGATTGCAACGGAGGATTGTGAACCCAGCGATGCAAAATGCATCCGCGAATGCTACGAGAAGTGGAGCGTCCCAGTTTGCTCCTGCCCCATGGGTTAGGATGAGACAGTCCCCGTCCCCGCTGCTGAAGCGGTGCAATAGCCCCCGAATTCAGCAGCGAAATCGCGACGCTCACTCCGATCAGAGAATGGTCAGAGAGGGTTTTCAGGTCCCGAATCGTCCATCGGTTTCCCGGGAACAGATCAAGGAATTCCTGTCTCGGCGCGCGGAGCAATTGGTCGAGGTGTTCCTGGGAGATCCCAAGAGGGCCAAGCAGGAGATATTCAAGCGCGTCAATAAACTTGTCCTGACGCCGGAGTCTCGTAATGGCCGCGACGTCTTCGTCGTGACCGGAGATCTTGTGCTCTTTGCCGATGACGATGTAATACCCTTAAATTCGAGGAGAAGGTCCTGTCGGCGAATGTTCCTCGGGCTGAGCGCCCAAGTTATAGGCTTCCAAAATATTCTGGCGTTCCCACTCGTTTCAGCGCTGGTCATCCTTCTCCTCGTCCAATCCGTATTCCCTGAGCTTCCGATAGAGAGTCGTTCTCCCAATACCGAGCCTGTGCGCAGCCTCGTTTTTGTCGCCGTGAGTGTATTTCAACGCTGAAACAATCGCCCGTTTTTCCGCCTCGGCAATGGAGGGACCAACGTCTTCTGAACGAGGAAGACGTTGCTTGTCCAAATAAGACTGGGAGTCGGCATGCGCTCGGCTACCCGGCTCCTGAAACTGCAAAGGAAGATCCCGGAGACTCAGCGACCCGTTGGAGCAACGAGAACATGCATACTCAAGAACATCCTCAAGCTCCCTAACGTTTCCGGGCCAATTGTACTGGGTCATAGCCGTGAGGACTTCATGAGAGACCAAATGCGGCGAAGTCGCTCCACGCGAAATTCGATCAAGAATGTATTGCACGGTCTCGGGGATATCTTCGGTTCGCTCTCTCAGCGGGGTGATTCTCAAGCTGGAGACATTTAAGAAGGAAAAGAGATCCTTTCGAAAACGTCCCCGGTCGACCATTAGCCTTATGTCTCGGGATGTTGTAGCAAGAACTCGTACCGATATTGGGCGCGATTGGCTTGACCCGATCGGGCTGACCATCTTCCGCCGCAAGGCTTGCAACAGAGCCGATTGCATCTCGACAGAAAGGTCCGTAATCTCATCGAGCAGCACTGTACCGCTCTCGGCGGCGGCCAACAAACCGCTCTGAGCCGAATCAGCCTCGCGAAAGGCCAGTTTCTCATGCCCAAAAAGCTCGCTGCCATGGAGTGCCGGCGACAGAGAGTTGCATTCAATTCTGATAAAAGACTTCGAAGCCCGATCGCTATTGAGGTGTATCGATTGAGCCACCAGTTTCTTACCCGATCCCATTTCCCCCAAAATCAGGACGGGATGGGTCGAATTGGCTACACTCGAAACAAATTGGCGGATGCTCTGTAGTGGCCGCGATTGGCCAACCAACATTCCCCTGTCTCTCCGTGAGCGAAGCCGCTCTCGTAATCTTCTGCTACTCACTGCAGCATGAAGTTGCTGGCGGGTCCGCTCCAAGACAGCAGCCAGATGTTTGGGATCAATTGGCTTGATCAAATAGTCGATTGCTCCCAGTTGCATGGCGTCCATCATATTCATAGAACTGCCTTCAGGGGCCACAGCGACGATCTCGGTGTCGGGGTGCAAATGCTTTACTTCTTCAATAAACGGATACCCATGATCCGCTCGACAAGACGGATCAACGAGCAATATGTTTACTGTTTGCCTTTTGAAAAGGGCACGAGCCGCCACGGCGTCTTTGGCGCTAGAGACGATGAATCTCAGCCCGCTAGCTATCTTTTCGAAGATCTTTCGGTAATGATCGTCCTGCTCAAGGAGCACAATATAAAGCGGGGGAAAGCGAACTCTTGAGAGGTCTTTTGAAGGAAGATGCAGAGAATCGGGATGTATCAACACGTCAATACTCTAGTTGAAAATAATCTTCATGATACCCCTAGTTCGGCGCTCCGAGCAAATTTTCGTGCCAAACTTTGCCGGTTCTCCAGTGAATCGCCGCCCTGTCACAAAATGCATCGCCCAGACTCGAATCGATGTTTCAACGATTGAGAACGCTCTGCGTCGATCGGAGTTGGTTGGCCTGGACAGGGAAGACGTGCGCATCACCCGCGAGGGTGTCGTGCTCACCATCCGACACTCGAAGACCCGACCAGGAGGGCGACGGTCAAGAGGTTGGTACCCTACGCGGACGAATCGAATCATCCTGGATGGTAGCGGGCGGCGTTCCGGCGCAAAGGATACAACTGGGACTTACCGCCAGATATGCGTGATGGAAAATGCACTACAGCTCCGTTCAGCCGCCCATTGATTTGCGACGAATGCCTTAATTCCGTCGCCCGGAAGTCTTGGCCCTTGATCTTGAACAAACGCCAGCACCCTCGCACCAACTCGCGCAACAAGCCTTGTCGCATCAGACAGCACTGTCGTGTGACTCAAACGGCTACGCACCATGCTCAAGCATTTATGAAGCCGCCTTTGTACTTTCCCTGATCAAATCAGACCTATTGCTCCATCAGGAAAATTACCCAGATCAGGAAAAACTGTTGCCAGTTGCGGACTCGACAGTCCCATCCATGCACCGATTCCAGCAGTCATCTGAGTCGCCGAGAGTGTCGGCAACCAGGTTCCATAGCCGTTTAAATCTAAGCTGCCGTTAATATCCAGATCCGGATAATTGCCAATGATGCGACCTCCGCGAATTCCTCCCCCTATAACTAACTGATGATTCGCCCAAGCGTGGTCCGAACCAGCTGACCCGTTTGACACCATTGTGCGGTTAAAATCAGAATGCGTACAAATTAGCACTTGGTCCGCCAATCCCATCTCCCCCAATGCTTGAATGAAAGCCTCTAGTGAAGAGTCCAGGTCACTAAGCATCATGTTGTGGGTCCCAAGTTGGTTTGCATGAGTATCATAGTTTCCTTGTTGACAATAAAATATCTGCCGGGACGCACCGATGACAGACCTCCCACAAATGGTTGAGGCAATCGTTTGGAGGGCCACGCCGAATGCCGTATTGGGGAATTGTGTTTTGAGAGTAGAGCCAGCACTCTGCGCCTGCGTCAGCAATGCTTGCTGATTCATCGCAAGGCTCCTTAGCTTAGCGGCTTCAGCCACAATCAAATTTGAGGATTGACTATCGTTTTCTGCGATACCGAGAATTGTTGGGATCATTCCTGCGGGAAACGCTGTCGTCGTGCGTCCTCCTTGGACAACAATCCCCTGAACAGCATTTCCAACGGTAAATATGCTTGCTGGTCCGGCATTCAGCACAGGTGGCAAGGAGCCAGATTGTGAAACGATGAGATCTGCAATGCGTCCTCCCCACCCCGTTGAAGGAAGGGCCACTGTGGAGGCGCTTTCCCACTGAGCAGTTGCCGCAGGATGTGACAACAGAGCCTCTGGAATTAGCGACGTATCTTGCAATAGCTGAGCTTTCGTAGCCGGCCGCGCTAGTGGGCCCACATTCGCAACGACGAGTGCTTTACCACTGTTATAAAGTGACGCCACATTTCTCAGTGCCGGATGAAGTCCAAACGTAGACCCGGATGAGCTTGACGACAACACATTACAAGTCGATCGAGAGAGAGCAAGTGGCGGCCTCAGAGAGGCGTATTGCTGATACTCAACACTGTCGAGAGGAATGAGCATATTATTGCCATCATTGCCGCCCACCAGTGTGATTACCACAATAGCTTTATATGAATTGGATAGCTGAGCAAACGCATGCTTACTAGTCTCATGCATCCACAGAGGTGCGCTCACAGCTGCAAATCCAGCCTGCGCAGCAAGTTTGGCAAACTTACGACGGGACATCATCATACTTATCTCTCTCCTCAGTGGGCCACATTGTATGAATCTGCATTTAGAGCCAGGAAAAGTGCCGATTCGAGTTGAAGATCAATGTCAAACCGATTTAGTTGAGAACAGTAGTTGATAATATTCGTTTTCAACTGTTGCGGCATCTGACCGTGGTATGCAAGATGATTAAGAGCTTCCACCATATCAGGCACAGTGGTGAAGTGGGTGAATAGCCACGACGTTTGGGTATAGCTTGAGCTAAATCCTCCAAGTTGACCTGTTACCATTCCCCACAAGACATCACTTCTCTGAAGTGCGCTTATGTTGTTGAACAACCCGAACTCAGGACTATTGATGGATGTTCCTGGAATAGAATAGGAAGGACTCATGAACCCGAAGACGGTCGGAGCATTCCACAAAGTTTCGCCAAGAGATTTGGGGACATAGTTCGGCTGGTCGTCAGTTCCGTAGCTTTGCATAATATTCATTGCGAAGAGCTCGAATAGAACAGGCTCTTGCAGAAAACCATCGCTGGGGGAAGGCGTCGCATCCCCGCTTCTTGCTTCGGGATCAAGAAGTATTGCACGTACAACCGCCGCCATGTTCCCTCGCGTTCCTCTACCGTCATCCTCGAAAGCGCTAGAGATTCTCTGGATATAAGCAGGGCTCGGATTACTTTTGACCAGATGCTGAATTAATAGATGAGAAATAAAAGGGGGAAGATTAGGGTGATTGAAAATTGCGTTCAGGACAGCAGCTCTATCCGCATCGATGGATTGACCTGCAGGCAGAATTACCGATCCGAAAAGTAACTTGGCGCCATGGTCATGATTGGAGTCAATGCCCACTAGTGGCTGCGAGAAGTCTTCTCCCCAGGCAGTATATTGCGGGTTTACAGGATTGGGATAATTCCAGCCGGTCAGAGCACGCGTCATATCGATGACAGTGTTTTGATCATAAGTTGGAATGGGATTCTTTTTGGCGTCTAGTTGTAAGGTCCCATCATCGTTGAGCAGGAATGGGCCTATTGAAAAGAGCTGCATCAGCTCACGAGCAAAATTTTGATTTGGCTGATATAGAGGGTCTGTTGATGCGTTATTGCCAGCAAGATTCAATAGATGTGCAATGTTTAAATCTAAAGATATGTCATCTAACAGTTGCCTAAAATTGGCGGATGCATCAGCCTCTAGCTTGTCTTCGAAGAAGGTGCTTGACGAATCAACGGCTTGCCCCTGGGGCACGATAAATGATTGAAGGGCTAAAGCAACTCGCTGCCTAAGTAAGGAATTGCCTTGATTAGCAGAGCTGGTGGCGGCACTAATATACGTGTGAGGCGCATCTGAGATGAAAGACACCGGTGCCAGCTGGAATTGTTCAGTGATGAATGCATCGAAGCCTATTTTCTGAACATGCTCTACTAGCGTCGGATTTGGTCCAAATGCCGCCTGCGTCGTGAAACGAGCTGCCGCATCGTAAGTCACTGCCGTTGGCGCAATGGGCACTGATTGATTTGCGATCGGCGTAACACCATCGCCGGATGTAATCTCCACCATGACATTTCCCTGCGTCCATGGAGCGAGATAACCGGTTGCTGTTATCAGCGTTGATGAATTGAGTGTTGTTATTAGTGGCTTGCCGCCGAGGAACACGACGTCTCCTGCGGAAAAATTAGACCCACTTATTGATAGAGTCACGGGGCCTCCGGACAAAGTGGCAGGCTGAATGTTTATTGTCGGAAAGAGTGCCTGCAAAGCGATAGTGCCGCCTGTCCCCCCGGAATCTGGATTTGACACTCCGATCTGTAGTGTTGTGCTGGTAGGATTCGGCAGCGTAATGACTACTGACAGATGGGTGCTATCGATAAAGGTTGTCGGGACAGAGATAGAATTAGCCGTGACCAATGAATCAGGAACAAAGCCCGACCCAGTTATCTGGATGGATGTTGTGAGTTTGGTAAGTGAGCTTGGCGAGATGGAAGTAATGGTAGGTACCGGGTTGTCGATTGAAACGGTTCCAGTAAAGGTTTGGCTATCTGTGGTAAACGCAACCGAGACGATATTCGGATTCGGCACTGAGGCCGGCGCATGAAAGGTGCCATTGGCATCGATGGAACCATTATTTGTCCCTCCCAAGACATTCCATTGGCCTCCATGAACCGGCTGACCATTGTGCATTGCGGTGAACATATCTATCCCGTTTGTTAAGACGGAGCTGCTTGTCGGCTGCACCACAATAACGGAAGGAACTGGAGTGGTGCCAGACGGCGAAGAATTGCCCCCGGACGGTGAGGGGCTACTTCCGGAGGAGCTATTTGAGCCTCCCGTCGAAGAGCTTGGTAGCGTAGATAGACCAGTTCCACAGCCAGCTAGAAGCAATGTTGATAGGAGCAGCCCTGCTAGCACACTGTCTATTGCGATGACGAATTTGATACTTGTAGTCCGAATAAGGGGGCGGAATTTCTGCATATCTGGCTCACCTACGGTCACTATCGACAGATGACCGATATTGGTTTACCTGTGGGCACAGCGAGAATTGGCGGATAATTGGCAGAGAGTGCACCGACTTCGCGTTAGAGGCGGTTTCATCCATGCCTGGGCAGGATGAGTAGCAGGCGTGGCTAGACCGATGGTCGCGATGGCTAGCGCTCATCGCTGCTCTGTTGCGGCGAGCAGACTGGCATATAGGTCAGGACCGAGTAGATAGGATCTGGCGTGGCGAAAGACTCAATGCCTCCCAAAGACAGAAAGCCAAAAGGCAGGTTGTGAATCAACGATGGCTCGTGTGTGTGGTTCAGGCCAGCCGAGAGCTGCATTGGATACGCCAGTCAGCGTTGCAGCAACAGGGCTGATGTTGCGCTTGGGCTTAGGAAGCCCTGAAATGAGTCAATCATTAATTAAACGTCTAGAAAATAAACATTATGCTATAGACGGAGGCTTTATTGGATCAAAACGCTCCCGCCAAAAGCGACCGCAGTCGTCCACCCCAAACAACATGGGACAGATAGTATCTAAGTCCTCAAGCGTGCAAGCCCCTGAAACAAATGCTCGAACAGGCCCAACACTCAAGGTATGCAATCTCACAAAGAACGTTCTTGATGATTCCTCGCTCTCTTTGCTGTAATGTCGAAGATCTTCTAAGAATTCCCTAATCGACAGGATTTCGAAGGGAGCGGCGCCAGGTAACACACTCTCCCAGTTTTTCAAGACGTATCCCGTAAGCGGGCGCGGCTTACCTCCATCCAAATATAGGACAATTGCAAACGGCTTCCCTTCAGACTGCAGCTCCGAGCATGTGTATTCCAGTATGTGGTATTCGCAGAGTGCCATTCGCCGTACCCCGTTGCGTCCATTGATTAAACCCAACTCTATCTGCCTCAATTAGCTTAGTGAGATTAGCAAGTCGATTCATCAAAGCGTCACACAGGTGATTGATGTCCCCTTTGTACCATTGTCCGGGAAGCAGCGAGACAGCTTGAGACAGAGCATCCGGTAGGACGTTTTCGAAATGGGAAATCCAGCCATCCACTAGGGAAGGTTGCCATAGGTTGGAGTATACGGAGCGTTCAGGATGACACGCAAGACCTGGACGGTCTGAAAACTTCCAGTGAGAGCCAGCAAACATATGACCATGGTCGATGAAGCAGACCTCGGATCCATGTCCATCGGGATTGGCGATCAGAATTGCCTGTCGGCTGTCCTGATGATTGGCCCACACGTCCAAGACGTACATTCCCAGAAATGCGGTACGATTCTGAATTGACGACACCCTGGAACGGCTTATGTAATCTGTTGGGCGATACATGCCATCTGATTTTCCGACAAATAGACTGCCGAAATGAAGCCCAGCTTCCGGACGGCGTGTGCCCTCCGGAGTTTCGAACCATAGGCCAGGATTTTGATCGATAAATTCATCTGACAAATAAACAGGGCTGCCCTGCGGTACGGGGAGACCGGCTGCACGCGACACAAGACCGCCGATCAACTCATTCGCCAATACGTTTGGCCCCTGCGGATTTCCAACCATCTTCACAATGACATATTGACTATCTGTGCATTGCACTAGGAGCGATTGAGCCCCTCCCCTCATTTTTCGGATGAATCTATTTGCTGTTAGAACGCCGGAACTGTAGAAGGCCTCTCTCCGTTGAGAGAAACTCTGGATAACCGTGGCAGACATATTCCTCCCGATGCCGATCGAGAAACGCAAAGCCCAAATTGGAACAATGAAACGGTTTCAGAGTATCCTCCCTGTGCCGATTTAGAACACACAACCCAAGGGTGAACCATGAGAGTGTTCCAAAATGGAAATACGGAACTTTCCAATAGAAGGAGGAACTAACTTCAGGTGAACGGTCGGACAACGCACAACCAACTCTGGAAGAGATTGGCATCGATACGACTTACCTCTTGAATGAGGCCCTGCTCAGGGCAATCTCGTCCAGCTGCATCCGCCGGTGTTGAGTGGGCCTGGCGTGGGGGAGAAGACCCCTGTTGATCCTGGAGAGACGGCGGCATTCCCGTTGATCGCCTCGCCATTGGCAGGGGCTATCGTCGCGGCCGCGCTTCCCAGATTGGCGATCTGGCGTTGTAAGGAATATCCGATGCAGCTTGGCAGGGTGATTATCTGAGTGGAGGTTCCTGTGGAATGAGGGTTGGAAGCCGTCGAACCGAGCAATTCGTAATGGAATTGCTCATCACGGTGCGCCATTGAACCGGCGATGCCGAGATTCAACGCGGTAAAGGCCGGATCGGTAAGAGCGAGGTTGTCGATCCAAGCGTGGTTGGTACCTATGCCCAATGTGCGCGAGTCAATTCCTCCGATTACCAGTCCGGGAGGCTGGGGATAACCAGATTGGGACACCTCAAAGGACACCGGAGAACGTCCTGACTCCTCCTGCCTAAGATCCAGGAACGACAATAGCATGGAATCGGCGGATTTTGAGTCCCCCTCGGCACCTTCCCTTTTAGCAGAAATCTCCTTATCTTCAAGGATTCCTTGCGTCGTGGATCAACTGTCGTTTTCGGGAATTATGAAAGCATCATCGGGGATTGATGACGCGGCGTACGGCGACACATCCGGCCGGACAGCAAGCACGCCCCTTGGTTCCTTCTTCGCTATTGCTCCAACTCTTGATCGCTGAAGCCTCCGACAGTGCGCAGCCCATCTGCCAATGTCATCCGTCCGTCCGCGAGGAATCAACTAATAAACCAACCTGTCTACGATCGTCACCTCATGCTCGCGCGCCCGCGCGTATTGTCTCACCCGCAGCAGAAGGATTCGCAAGTTTGCCGAGCAATCCAACGAGACGGCGGGCGACCACTTCACCTGCCGCTAGTGCGCCTCGATGATCGCGGACTGAGTCCCAACGCCGTGCACATCGAAGGCCTCGACGGCAAAGTAGTAACGTCGATCCATGTTCAGGGACCGAATCGAAAGCGAGTTTTGGCCGTAAACCATCCACGACGAATAGAGCTTGTCAGGAGCGATGCCCCACCGGACGTTGTAGCCCTGGCTCTCAGGCTGGGCATCCCAGGTGATACGGGCATTTCGCCGATCCTGTTCGCGCGCGACTTTCACGGCGGTTACGGCGGCTGGCAGGTTGCCACCGACGTTGCCAAAGACGCGAAAGTCGGAAATCGCCAGATTGGGGGTGGAAACGTGCAGGTTTCTGAAACGAATGTAGCGCCCATGCACCGCATGCGGTAATTCGACGTAGTCGTTCGGCGTATCGAACTTATCGTAGCTTCGGTCCCGGAGAGTCGTCCACCTCTCGCCATCCAGGGACGATTCGACAATGTATTGCTGGTAAAGGCCCTTTGGCCGGCCATAGAGATCCGACTTATAGTCGTGGTAATTGATCTGAAATGCCCGAATGGTCGCGGGTGTTTCCAGGTCGATCTCCAGCCACTGTCCTGCCGCGTTGTCCTGCGCAACCCAGAACGTCTTGACGTTTTCGTCCGTCACGCGATCCGGGGTGTAGTCCTCCAAATGCGATGAAGCCGTCACTGGCTTTTTGTAGGAAAGCAGCATCCAGCCCCTGAATGCGCCTTTCTTCCCCGTCACACTTGGAGCGTAGTGCGGATAGTCGCCGAATGCAGTATCGGCATACATCACTCCGTCCGAATCGAAAAATGTCGGGAACATACCGATCCGTCGTTCATACTTATAGTTCACGGCGATGGTCATGGTTGCGAAATGCCAGTGTTGCCCTCCCGGACCGACAACCGTGCTTCCATGGCCCGCGCCATTGATGAACCCGCCCGGCTTGTACGACATCGGACTGTTGGGCGCGTACGTGTAGGGCCCTAATGGCGAACTGGCGACATACACCCCGTCGCCGTAGGTGTTCCATTCCGTTCCGGGCGCGGCATATTGCATGTAGTACTTCCCTTCGTGCTTCGTGAGCCAGGCCCCTTCGATGAATCCGCTCAACTTGGGATCATCATGATTCTCTCCAAAACGCTCCCACCCGTGCCGCGCTTCGTCGCGATTGAACAATTCAATGGGGCCGGTCTTCGGAAGAAAACGGTGGTTCGGATCGAGCTCATAACCCCGAATCGGGAACCGGTTGGATGATCCCCAGAACATGAATGCCCGGCCATCGTCATCCATGAAAAAATCCGGATCCTGCAAATTCCGGAGCAGGGCCGGGACTGCCTGCCAGTCGCCTTTCTGTGGATCGTCGGTATAAAGCAGGCTCATGGTTCCCGACGGATCGCCCGTGACGTAGAGCAACTGATCCCGGTAGTTGTGAGCGGCGGGCGCGTTGGAGCCTTGAAAATACCAGCGCTGCGGCTTGATGAAATGCCACTGCGTAAGGTCGTTCGAATACCAGTAGCCCAGCGCGCGGGTGACGAACATGTAGTAGTTGCCACGAAAATTGACAACGGCCGGGTCGGCACCGGACCGATACGATATATCTTGGTCAGATTCAGTGATCTTATAGGTGTAATCCAAATTCAATGGATTGCAGAACGTTGTCGCTCGATTCGGACTCGTTTTGGTTTGCGAAGTCCTGTGCGTTCCTTTTAGCGACGGACCGCCGTTCTGCCCCCGAGCAAAGCCCAGAGTCGATATCAGGAGCAGGGGAGTTGCAATCAGAATCTTCATTTTTGGATCTTTCTCATCAACACTATGGAGCTTAACCGGCGCCAAGCAATAGGTTGGCACGGCGATCTTAGAAATATCGCAAGACGAATGGAGCACCGCGGCGATGCAGCGCGTTTCCGCGGCTTGAAGCTGAGTTTGAACGGGCCAATCTTAGTGGTCCGCGCGGAAAGATACTACACAGTCGGACTAGTTGCGCGCAATCGGTTGCGCTAAAGATTTTTAGCGAAAGAGATCCCGGGAAAGCGCGTACTAAGAAAAACTTGACAGTCTTAAATTGCCAGTGCTACATCTTGTCTCCGAATCAGCGCAATCGTTTGTGCAAGGAGAGGCTTGATGCAAGGCTATTCACGTCTTAGCGAAGGTGTGCGTGCTTCCCGGTTTGTGTGGAATGTTCTGTTCAGTGTCGTTTTCCTGGTCCTGGGCGCCGGGAGTGTGATTCCTGCTGCTGCGCAGTTCCGCGGGTCGCTTCATGGTATAGTGACGGACCCCCAGGGTGCGGCTGTGAAGGAAGCAACGTTGACGCTGACGGACACCGCGACCAACCGGACGCTGGTTGCCAAGAGCGGGGCCAACGGCACCTATGACTTCAACGCGCTTCCACCGAGCCGTTTCAAGCTAACGGCGGTGGCTCCCGGGTTCAGGGAGAAGGTCTTCGAGGACCTGCAGATCATTCCCGAGCAAGCCAACGCAATTAATGTGCAACTGGGCATCGAAAGTGCAACGGTGAGCGTCGATGTGGCGTCGGGTGCGGTGCCCGCGCTGGATACGGAGACAGCGTCGATCAGCGGGACGGTGACGACGAATCAGATTGAGCATATGCCGTCGTTTGGCCGTGATGTGACGCAGTTGGCGCAATTAGCACCGGGCGTGTTCGGCGACGGAGGCCAGGGGGCGAGCGGCGGAACGCGTAGCCTGCCGGGCACGAACCAAGGTAGCGCTGGCGCTACGGACGGAGTGTTCAAGACTGAAAACGGCCCGCAGGTAATTGCAAATGGAAACCAGACCAATACCAATGGCGTTACCATCGACGGCATCAGCGCGTCGAGTGTGACGTGGGGCGGAACGACGGTAGTGACGCCGACGGAAGAGTCGGTGGATAGCGTAAAGGTGACGGCGAACGCGTACGACGCGGAGGTTGGCCGCTTCACGGGAGCCCAGATCCAGATCATCTCGAAGAGTGGCAGCAACCGCTTCCATGGCAGTCTGTTTTTCAAGGCTGAGCGGCCGGGACTGAATGCGTATCAGCGCTGGAATGGTCCGAACTCCGTTGGACCGGGAAGCTACAATCCAGACGGCACTCTTAAGACACCGCAACAGCGCGGGCTGAACCGCGATTCGGGACGCTTCAACCAGTACGGTGGCAGCGTGAGCGGCCCAGTGTTGCGCGACAAGCTTTTTGCTTCCTTTGCGTATGAAACACTGCGCCTGCGCACGGTGAATTACACGACAGGGTGGTATGAGACGCCTGCGTTTTTGAAGATGGCTTCGGCCAACAGCAACGCGTCGAAGTACCTGACTTATACGGGAGAAGGCGCGAGCATCCTGGGGCTGGGGTCGTTTGACTGCACGACGCTCGGGCTGACGGAAGGGCCCTACTGCCACCTGATCCCAGGCCAGGGTCTTGACCTGGGGTCGCCGCTAAAGACGCCGCTGGGATCGTATGATCCTTCGCGCTCGGCAACGGCAGCGTCCCAGCCAGGTTATGGCAGCGGACTGGACGGTGTGGCAGACCTCGCAAACTACGCGCTGTCCTCGCCGAACACGCGCACGGCGACGCAATACTATGGGCGCATGGATGCGCAGGCAACCAAGAAAGACCGCCTGAGCTTCATCATCTACTGGGTGCCTCTGCAGACAGTGAGTTATAACGGGCCGGTTCGAGCCGCGAATCTCTGGAACCACAACCAGGTCAACGATGCCTTCACGGGGTTGTGGAATCGGGTCTTCTCGCCGTCGTTGCTGAACGAGGCACGCGCGAATGCGGCCGGGTGGCGGTGGAACGAGATCGCTTCCAACCCGCAGGCAGGCTTCGGGCTGGCACAGGCGACCTTTGGCGATCAGCGTGGTATCTTCCCCAACGTTACGCCCAACTACTTCGGCGCGCCCAACCCAAGCGTTTTCGACCAGTGGACATATGGGTACCAGGACATTGTGACCAAGGTGAAGGGAGCGCACTCGCTGAAGATGGGTGGGAGCTTAACACGTCTTTACTACCTGAATCAGAACATCAGCGGCGCGCGACCGACGTTCAAGTTCGCCAACTTGTGGAACTTCCTTAACGATGCTCCATACCAGGAGAACGGCACGTTCAGTCCGAGCACAGGTACACCTTCGGCGAACCGGCAGGACAACCGCAACAACTTCTGGGGCGTATTTGTGCAGGACGACTGGAAGGTGACGCCGACGCTGACGCTGAACCTCGGTTTGCGCTGGGACTACTTCGGCCCCTTCTACGACAAGGGCCAGAACCTGCGGACGGTGGTGCTAGGCCAGGGATCGGCGATGCTAACCGGGCTGAGCGTGCGCAAGGGCGGAAACATGTACACGTCGCAGAAGGGCAACTTGGGGCCGCAGTTCGGCTTTGCCTGGACCCCGGCGGCGTTCGCACAGAAGATCGTGGTCCGCGGCGGGTTCGGGCTGAACTACAACCAGAACGAGCTGGCGATCACCGCAAACGGTAACGGCAATCCGGGCAACATCGTGAACACGACGTTCTGCTGCAAAGCGGCTTCGGGAACCACCAGCAATGGGGCGGCGATTCAGTACGTACTGCCGAGCGACCTTCATTCAGTCTTTGGCTACGCATCGAACCCGAGCGCCATCACCGGTTTCAACGCGAGTGGCCTACCCACCAACGCTGCGACTCTGGTGAACGTCACAGCGTTCGATGCGAACGTAAAGACGATCCAGACGTACCACTACTCGCTGGACACGCAGTATGACCTGACCCACAAGTTTGTGGCCACACTAGGCTACCAGGGAAGCGTGAGCCATCACCTGATCCTGCAGCAGGACATGAACGTGATCGCAGCGGCGGCGGGCATTCCGCTGAATCCGCAGGTGACGCGGGTGGGCTACTACGGCAACAAGGGCAACGCGAACTACCACGCGATGCTGGCGACAGTGAAGCATAACTTCTCGCGCAGCTACCAAGTAGAGGCGCAGTACACCTGGAGCAAGAGCATGGACAACGGATCGCAGCCGTACTACCAGGATGCATATCCGTACCAGTTGGCGTACTCATATGGCCGCTCGGACTACAACGTGGGCAATGCGCTCAAGGTGTTCGGGATGTGGCAGCCGAACTTCTTCCACAACGCGGTGCTGCACTCGGTGGCGGATGGCTGGACGGTGACGGGAATTTACAACTGGCACACGGGCTTCCCGTGGACACCTACGTGGAACTCCGGCGTTAACCTCTTCTATGGCAACAGCGGACAGAACACGCTGCGGCCAGTGGCCTACCACGGAACAGGCGGACATGACCTGAGCAATGCTGCGTTCGAGTCCGGGCCTATGGCCGGAAACTCGGCGGCGCGCAACAAGAATTTCGCCAACGGGTCATTCACTTACTTCACGCTGCCGACAGTGGTTGGCGCGGCGGCCTTCCCAGCGACCGCACCGCTACCAACGGCTCCGGGCGTGTCGCGCAACTCGTTCGATGGACCGCGCTATAGCGCAGTGGACGCGAGCATCACGAAGGGCTTCCACCTGCCGAACACGCCAGTGATGGGCGAGAGAGCGATCTTCGAGTTCCGCGTTGACGCGTTCAACCTCTTCAACCAGACGAACCTGAACGGTATCTCGACCTCGATCGGGACCGGGACGACTGCCAACGTGAACTTCGGACAGGCGACCGGCGCGCTGGGCGGGCGAATCGTCGATATGCAGGCGCGGTTCTCGTTCTAGGAAGCCGCATCCAAACTGAGTCGGGAGGGGAGGATGTAGAGTCGCGCATTCGCTCCTCGCTTTCAATTGCATCGCAACGGAAGGTTGAGCCATGTTACCCAGCGCGTGGATGAGACGCACAGCAATGTGATGCCGATCCTCAAGTCAATTGGAAGCCCGGTGAGTCCGACGGCGGCGCAGGTCGAGCAGATGAATCGCGCGACCGCGCTGGCACTCGCGGAGCACCATACACTTGACGGACCGAAATCTGTTTCTAGCGCTGGGGCCCAATGCGCTGTACCTGCTAACAATCAACCCCTAGAGGTAATGATGCTCTGCCACGAACGTTCATTGAAGCTTCTTGTGTCTTTTGTAGCCTTGGTGATGTTGGCAACTCTCGGCGGGTCTCCGCGAGTGATGGCCCAGGACCTCTGGTATCAGACGGTGGTCTTCGAGAATAGCGTTTCTACTGCGTCATATTTCTACACCGCGGGCAAAGTGAATGCGCCGAGCGCGCTGGAGCTAATCAACAAGAAGCTGCCAATTGACACGTCCAGCTTTGTGAGCGGACCAAACTCGCTGCGTCTGCACTGGCAGTCGAAGCCGGGCGGCGGATGGGACGTGGAACTGCGGCTGATGCAGTGGCCAAACCGCTACATCAATTTCACGGGCGACAGCCTTTACCTGTGGCTGTATTCAGCGAAGGCGCTGCCAGCAACTGCGCTGCCCCAGCTCACGCTTCGCGACAGCACCAATGCATTTACCAATCGGCTGCCTCTGAGAAAGTTTGCGCAGGACTTGCCGGCGGGCAAGTGGACGCGCGTCCGGGTACCGCTTGCGAACTTCCATTCGATGTCGGTGCGTCCGTTTGAAGTGCGGCACGTAAACACGCTTATCTTCTCGCAGGGCGAGACCGATGGCGTCGAGCATACGCTGCTGCTGGACGATGTGTTTATTGAGAATAAGGCGGTCCAGCGCGCGCCAGCGCCGGCGGCGCCGAAAAATCTGCGGGCTCAGGGTTTTGAGCGGCATGTCGAACTGACGTGGACACCAGTGGAGAGCCCCTCGGTCGCGCAGTATGTAATTTACCGCTCGATGAGGGGCGGCCCATTCCGCATGATCGGTGTGCAGCGTCCAGGCGTGCACCGCTATGAGGACTTCGTAGGCGATCCGCACTTCTCGGCGAGGTATAAGGTGACGGCACGCACGTCGGCACTGAGGGAGTCGCCGACGTCCGGTGTGGCTGAAGCGTCGACGCACCCGATGAACGACGACGAACTACTCTCTATGGTGCAGCAAGCTTCGTTCCAGTACTACTGGGACGGCGCGGAACCGCATAGCGGGCTGGCGCGGGAGTCCATACCAGGTGGCGATGACATTGTCGCGATCGGTGGCAGCGGGTTCGGGTTGATGTCGATGATTGTGGCGGCGGACCGCGGGTTTGTGCCGCGGACTCAAATCGTGCAACGGTTACTGCACATTACAGACTTCCTGGCGAAGGCTGACCGCTTTCATGGCGTATGGCCGCATTATCTGAACGGAATGACTGGTAAGGTATTGCCGGTGTTCGGTGTGTACGACGACGGAGGCGACCTGGTGGAGACCTCGTTCCTGATGCAGGGGCTGCTCGCAGTGCGCGGATACTTCACGCACGACGATCCGGCAGAACGGCGGCTGCGCGACCAGATCACGGAGTTGTGGAAGGGGGTGGAGTGGGACTGGTACACCTCGGATTCGAAAGATGCACTCTACTGGCACAGTTCACCAACGTACGGATTCCATATTGCGCACCGGCTCGAGGGCTGGAACGAAACGATGATCACGTATATGCTTGCGATCGCTTCGCCGACCCACCCGGTGCCTGCAAGCTTCTACTCCACAGGATTTGCAGCGGAAGGGAACCCGTCGCATGTGTTCGGCAAAGGGCAGGTCATCGACGGAATTCCGGTGGCGATGAATTATTCTCCGGGATCGGCAGGGCCGCTCTTCTTCACACACTACTCGTTCATGGGGTATGACCCTCGGAATGTGCGCGACAAGTACGCGAACTACTTTGTGAACAATCGCAACGAGTCGCTGGTCCAGCAGAAGCATGCGATCGAAAACCCAAAGCACTTTGAAGGCTATGGCGCCGACACGTGGGGCTACTCGGCGGTTACCGGGCCGATAGGGTATCGCGAGTATCGCGGCTCCGTGGAGGATGATGGCACAATTGCTCCTACGGCGGCAGCTGGCGCGTATGTGTACACGCCGCAGGAATCACTGCTCGCCATCAAGCACTTCTATCGTGATCTGGGTGCGCAGGTGTGGGACGTGTACGGGTTCCGCAACGCATTCAACCAGACCCAAGACTGGTACGCGCCGACGGAACTGGCGCTGAATCAGGGACCGCAAGTGGTGATGATCGAGAACGGGCGCACGGGACTTATCTGGCACAGCTTTATGAGCAACCCGGAGATACGCGCGATGCAGAAAGCGATCGGCCTGCAGCCTGATCCGGAACCGCAACAGAAGTACTATGGTACGACGCAGGTCGGAACGAAGGACAGCTATGCGGAAGGGCCGGGAAAAAGGTAAGCCGCAAACTTCGAACAGTCGTGTGAGCCTCAAAGAACTTGCGGCTCATCTCGGCCTTTCGCAGACGACGGTATCGCGCGTGGTGAACCAATCGCCCGGTTCGCGGCGTATCTCGCCAGAGACGCAGCAGCGCGTGCTGGCGGCAGCGGATGAGCTGAACTACACGCCGAACGCGCTGGCGCGCGGGTTGCGCAACAAGCACAGCCAGACGGTGAGCGTAATTGTTCCTGAGATCAGCGACGGCTACTCGACGACGGTGCTGAGCGGAATCGAAGATGCGCTTCTGATTGCCGGGTATTTTTACTTTGTGGTGAGCCACCGCCACCGGCCGGAGTTGCTGCGCAAGTATCCGCGGCTGCTGCTGTCTCGTGCAGTAGAGGGCATCATCGCGGTGGACACGCCGCTGGAAGAAGACCTGCCGATTCCAGTGGTGTCGGTATCTGGGCACCTGCGGCACAAATCGGTAGTCAATATTGAACTGGACCATACGCTGGCAGCGCACTATGCGCTGGAACATCTGCGCAGCCTGGGGCACCGCGAAATTGCCATCATCAAAGGACAGCGGTTCAGCTCGGACACCCAAAGCCGCTGGCAGGCTATTCAGCGGGTGGCTCGGAAGCTTGGAATCACGCTGCATCCGAAGCTGGTGGTCGAACTGGAAGGCACGGGCATCGGCTCGGAGCCGGGACGCGCAGCGACGGTGAAGCTGCTGGGGCGCCAGGTACAGTTCACAGCGATCTTTGCGTTCAACGACGTCTCGGCGATTGGAGCGATCCAGGCGTTGCGCGATGCGAACCTGAGTGTGCCGCGGCAGGTTTCGGTGGTTGGCTTCGATGACATTGCGAGCGCGGCGACCAACGCGCCGGCGCTCACGACGGTGCGCCAGCCACTACAGGAAATGGGGCGCGTGGCAGCAATGACGCTTCTGCAGTTGCTCCAGGGAGAATCTGCCGGGACCCTTCAGAACCCGATTCGCGTGCTGCCCTCGTTCGTGCAGCGCAACTCCACGGCCTCGGTGTTACAGACCGCACGTGCGCAGGAACCCATTCTATTTCACGAGACGAGAGGATAAGGCTGATGGTTGTCGTTGAACAGACGAGCGCGAAGGCTTCCACGAACCAGTACTTCGCGTGGACTGCGATTCGGTTATGGACGGTTTGTTGTGTACTGACTGCTGGAACGATGGCCTTAACCTCGGCTGTTGCGCAGACTGTAGCATCGGCGAACCAGGAGTTGGCCTCGCCGGAGATCGAGCGAAAGGTGGAAGCGCTGCTGCGCCAGATGACGCTTGACGAAAAGCTGGGGCAACTCGTTCAGTACAACGGCGACGGATTTGTTGCTCCGTCTGCGGCCAAGGAGGACAGCGCGTTAGCGGCCAATCCGGAGGCCCACTATCGCGTCAACTCGATGGAGCTTGCGGCGGCGGGGAAGCTGGGGTCGATGCTGAATGTCACCGGCGCAGCGCGGACTGCGGCATTTCAGCATGCGGCGGTCGACAAGAGCCGGTTGCACATTCCACTTCTGTTTGGAGCAGATGTAATTCATGGTTATCGCACGGTTTATCCGGTGCCGCTAGGACTAGCGGCGACCTTCGACCCGGAGATGGTGACGAAGCTATCGCGGATGGCGGCGCAGGAAGCGACGACGGCAGGTATCCGCTGGTTTTACTCGCCGATGGTGGATATTTCGCGCGATGCACGGTGGGGACGCTCGACTGAAGGCGCCGGCGAAGATGCCTACCTTGGCGCGGCAATGGCGAGAGCGTACATTCGCGGATACCAAGGCACCAGCCTGAGACTGCCCGACAGCGTTGCGGCTTCCGTAAAGCATTATGCAGCGTATGGAGCGGCGGAGGCGGGTCGGGAATACAACACGACAGACATGAGCGACAGCCGGCTGCGGCAGGTGTACCTGCCACCGTACAAGGCTGCGGTCGAAGCCGGGGCAGCGACGATGATGAGCGCATTCAATGCGCTGAACGGTGTGCCCGCCACGGCCAATCCTTACCTGCTAGATACGATTCTGCGGAAGGAGTGGGGCTTCAACGGATTCGTGGTGAGCGACTATACGGCAGTGATGGAACTGCTACACCACGGGATCGCGCTAACCGCGTCGGATGCAACCGAAAAGGCGCTGAAGGCCGGTGTAGAAGTAGACATGATGTCGCACTTCTACGATGCGGAACTGCCGGGGCTGCTACGTTCGGGCAGAGTGCCGCAGAGTGTGATTGATGAAGCGGTCCGGCGTGTCCTGCGCGTAAAGTTTGCGCTCGGCTTGTTCGAGAATCCGTACCCTTCGGCGCCGGAGGTGACGGCGGCGGTCCCGGAGCACCGGCCACTGGTGCGCGAGGCAGCAGAGGAATCGTTGGTGCTGCTGAAGAACGAAGGGCTTGGCGGAGATCCGGCGCTGCCGCTGAAGCCGGGTGTAAAGCTGGCGCTGATCGGACCGCTCGCCGATAACGCCAATGAGATGCAAGGGGCGTGGGGAGGAGCGCACCGGTCTGCTGACGTTGTGACACTGCGGAGTGCTCTCGAAGAGTTTGCGAAGGCGAAGGGCGGATCCGTGGTCGCGGTCCGCGGCGCAGAAATTTCGGGGACGTCCGACGCGGGCTTTGCGGAGGCGGAGGCAGCTGCACGCGCAGCCAATGTCGTGGTGATGGCACTCGGCGAGTCCAGCGCGATGAGCGGTGAAGCTGGCTCGCGCACTCACTTGGATTTACCAGGGAACCAAGAGCAGTTGCTGGAGCGCGTAGTGGGCGTGGGCAAGCCGGTAGTCCTAGTAGTGTTTTCCGGCAGGCCACTGGTGCTTACGTGGGCGGCTGCACATGTGCCGTCCATCCTAGAGGCATGGTTTCCCGGCACCGAAGGCGGACACGCGATAACGAATGTCCTGTTCGGCATAACGGCTCCGAGCGGGAAGCTGCCGATGAGCTTCCCGGTCACTGAGGGGCAGGAGCCACTGTATTACAACCAGTTTCCTACGGGGCGGCCGCCGCTGCGGGCGGACCTGACGGTGCCGCCGGTCGGCGGAACGCGCTTCATCTCGCGGTATATCGACGCTCCGAATGCTGCGCTGTTCCCCTTTGGCTTTGGCCTGTCGTACACAACGTTTGCCTACTCGCATCTGACCGTGTCGCGCGCGGAGATTCCGCTCCGGGATGCGAAGCCGGGAAGCGCGCCTCTCGTGTTGGCCACTGCCACAGTGACCAACACCGGGAAGCGCGCGGGGACGGAGGTCGTGCAGTGTTACGTCGGCAACCGAGGTGCGAGCCTGGAGCAGCCGCTGCGTAGCCTGCAGGGATTCGCACGCGTGGCGCTGCAGCCCGGGGAATCACGGAAGGTTGAGTTTCCTCTGGGGTTTGAGGAGCTATCGTTTTACGACACCGAGCGAAACGCGAAGATGGAAGCGACGCAGTACACCGTGTGGATCGGCGGCGATTCGCTGGCGACGGAGAATGCTGGGTTCCGCGTGACGCCGTGATGCTAATGGAAGAAGTATGCGGCGGCCACGCGCCGAAGTTGGCGAGTTTCGCCTCATCCCCGGCGGTAGCCAGCCGCGAGTTCTTATCGACCTCCGACAGAATGCGAAAGGAAAAATTATTGCCCCTGTTATATTTAGCCCCCCCAAGTGGGGCACTGTGAAGTAAAGCCTCTGTATTCAGTAGAATACAGGGGCCTCTTCTGGGCAATCTTGTGAGACAGACCTTAGTACTCCCTGTTGTTTCCTGTTAACGGGAATCGGGCCCGGAGAGTGGTTCGCTTCAGAACTGCACCCATCGCCATGGAATATATGTTGTTAATAATAAACAGCTTACACAACCTATCTCTCCCCTAGCCCCCGCAATATCGCGAGTCGCTCTCTGATCGGAGAATCGCCTGAGAAGGTACAAGCCACCTCAGCTATCCCTTTTCTCTCCACTGCAGGACCCGAGTCGAAGTCTGGTTTTGGAAGTGTAAGACCGGTGTGCATCGGCGATTTGGCAGTTGATCCCCGGACGAGACAAAAATTCCATATACCTCCGTCTTCCCCTTGATGTGTCACAGCTGACACGGTGTGTGCCTACAGACACAGACGCTCGTCCCCTTCCGCGATACAACTTCTTTCTTTTCAAAGACGCTTCGGATGGCCTAGGGCATGCAATCTGTCTTTCCGTTCGTGACTGAACGAGGTGACAGATGCAGAGAAAGATCCCAGCTTCATGCCTCTCAGCTTTCATTCCGGCTCTTCTCGCAATGGGTTTTTCAGCACAGGCACAGAGTTCGGGCGAAGCGAAACGTTCGCTGGTGGTGAGTCTTCAGGGTCGCAAACTAGCGCTGCTAGAGGATGGGCGGGTAAAGAAGGTTTACGTCGTGGCGGTTGGGAAGAGGTCAACACCGAGTCCGACAGGGACCTTCAAAATCATTAGCCGCGTGAACAATCCCACGAACTCACACGCGGGCAAAGTCGTGGCTCCCGGGTGGGGAAATCCGGTAGGGACACGGTGGATGGGTTTGAACGTGAAGGGGTATGGGATTCATGGAACGGACGTGCCGAAGTCGATTGGGAATGCGGCTTCGCACGTCTGCATTCGCATGGGGCGACGCGACATAGAGGAACTGTTCGACGCGGTCAAAACGGGGGATGAGGCAAAGATCGTCAGCACTCCCGATCCGGACACGTCCACCGATCTTTGGCAGCGCAACACGAACGAGCGCTGCAACGGTTGCTCAGACAGCGGGCGACGAGACGACTCTGACAACTACGAACACGAATGCAGATAGCTGCGGCGGCAGCACAGCTCGGGCAGTAAAGGAGACATTCGATGGAAATTTTTGCAGAAGGACTGAGTGTGATCGGCGCCATGCTCCTGAGCGTGTCTTGTGGGCTTTTATTGGAAGAGTTGGTGTTTGGTGTACTGGCCCGGTTGTTCTTCGCTCGACAGCCGGAAGCCAGAAACGAAAAGGAGCGCAACTCACAAGGAGAATTCCCATGCTTGCGTTGAAGTACCTGCTTGTCGTGGCGGGAGTGCTGTTGCTGGCTACCGCAGTCTGGATCACAGCGTATGACCTGTGGATGGTAATGGTGTACCGGCGCCGGCTTGCGAGCGGCGTGGAAGGGCTGACGGAACCGGAACCAGTTCGCTGGCGTAGGCCGACCGTGATGACTATGGTTGCATGCGTGCCACTGCTAGTAGCAGAGAGCATTGTGGTGGTTCCAAGCGGGATGGGCGGCGTGCGTGTGAGCCAGATAAGTGGAACGTTGTCTGGGACGCTGTATTCGGGTGTGCACTTTGTAACTCCACTGACCGAAAGCGTCCAGACTTTCGACCTGCGGGACAAGCTGTTTACCACAGGGCCTACCCCGGATAGTTCAGCGCAACCTGGAGCCGCGAGGAGGAACGCGATGGATGTCCAGTCAAAGGAAGGATTGAGCATGGGTCTGGGCGTAACAGTGCGCTACCGGCTCGATCCGAAACGGCTGGACTATATTCAGTCCCACCTCCCGCAGCCGGTGGATACCGAGATTGTTCCTCCGGTAGTTGCGAGTGCGTGGCGGGAGTTGGCTCCCCACTACACGGTGCGCGAGATCTTCAGCGCGAAACGTGAGGACGTGCGTGAGCAGGCCGCGAGAACAATAACAAAGAAGCTGGCGGCGGACGGCATCATCGTGGAAGAGGTAATGCTGCGCGACGTTCAGCTTCCCGCAGAATACGCACAGGGACTGCAGAATCTACTGCTGAAGGAGCAGGAAGACGACCAACTCAATGTCCAGACGGAGATCCAGCAGAAGCAGGTGCGGATTGCCGAACTGCAGGCCGAGGCAGAGGCGGCGCAGAAGGTGAAGCAGGCGGAGGGCGATGCGAGGGCGAAGGTAGTTGAAGCGAAGGGCGAGTCTGATGCCATGCAGTACACGCTTCCACTGAAGCAGAAGCAGATTGAACAGTCGAAGTTGGAGGCCGAGGCGCGCAAGGAGGCCACGATTGAAAACGCCGATGCTGGGGCGCAGGCCAAGGTAATTGATAGCAAAGCTGAGCTGCAGCGGAGAAATCTGTTGGCGGATGCCGAGGCAAACCGTATTCGGATAACGGCTGCGGCAGACGCAGAAAGGATGCAGAGCGAGGCGAAGCTTCTGAACCAGTCCCCACTGCTGATCAACAAGATCATCGCAGAGCGGCTGTCGGACAAGATCCAGGTAGTGATGGTTCCGACAGACGGTAAGTTCTTCTTCGCAAACGATGTTTTCCGTGGCATGACAGGTGCGGCGATGAAGCAGGAGATGGACCAGAACGACCCTCCTCCAGTACAAGCCGGGCGCTAGATATGTAAGGAACCGGAGAGCGGGTATCTACCTTCATCGCAACAAGACTAGGGAGGCAGATACCCGACCTACCGGGAGCATCGAGCCATGCCGAGGGCAGGATATAATCCGCGAAAACAGATGAGAAGATTTCTGAAGCTGGCAATGGTTGTAGTGTGGCTGCAGGCCGCGCTCTTCCGTGCGAACGCAGCTGTGAATCGAGCACAGCCGGTCGCTGACCTGGCGAAGCAGATTGCAGCGATAGCCGGGCCCGGTCCGGCAAAGCTGACCATACGGAATCAGTCTTCCCTGAGTTCGGAGGAGCTTCCTGCGATAAGACAGATGATGGAGCGCAATCTCCGCGGGTACGGCGTCCTTGTTTCCCCCGCGGACGGCGCTACGCTCATCCGCGTGACACTTTCAGAGAATACGATGGGCGGGTTGTGGGTAGCCGAGATTCAGGAAGGCAAGGAAGTACGCGTGGCGATGGTTCGTGTGGACCTCGGCACAGCGGCGAGGACGCAGGCTGGAACGGGAATGACGTTGCGCAAGACGCTGGTATGGCAACAGGGGGAGCCAGTATTGGACGTACTGCTGTTGCAGGCAGGCGCCATTCGCAGAATGGTGGTGCTGGAGCCGGAGCGGATCGAGTCTTATGTGATGTCGGCAGGTGTTTGGACGAAGGAGCAGCAGGTCGAGATCGCGCACACACGGCCCTCTCCACGCGATATGCGCGGACACCTGATTGTCGGGCAAGAGAGTCTCTTTGATGCGTATCTGCCCGGCGCGCTGTGTTCTGGGGCGGAGAGCAATGGGGCATTGACGGTTTCGTGCGCCGACAGTGATGACCCATGGCCACTGACAACGCCGCGTCCGCTCTCGGAGCGCGACGGAGGCTCGAATACGGTTTTGCAAAAGGCTTTCTACAACGCGACGCGGAATTACTTTACCGGAGTGTTGGCGCCGGGCTTCGGCATGCAGTTACAGCCCTTTTATTCTGCCGCGGCTATCCCCCGCCTGAGCGGTGTGGCCGAGCTCCTTAGCGGAGTTGACGGTAAGGCTGTGATCATCGAGAACAATGCGATAAAGGCGATTGCGGGCGCGCGCGATTGGGGCAGCGATTTGGCAACTATTCACTCGGGTTGCGGTTCTGGTGTGCAGGCGCTTGTCTCTGGATCGGGTGCGACACCGACCGACAGTGTTCGAGCCTACGAGATTCCAGGCAGGGAGGCTGAACCGGTAAGCGCGCCTTTGGCACTGGATGGGCCGGTGATGGCGATGTGGCCATCGAGCGACGGCGCGAGCGCGACAGTAGTGGTTCAAACGTCAGCAACCGGACAGGCGCAATCGATGCAATATGAGGTGTATAGTGTTTCGGCGCTTTGCAACTAGCGGGGTTCTGCTGTGCTGTACGCTCGCGGCGGGCGCGCGGACGCGTCCGCACTATGGGGGAACGCTGCGCGTCGACACTCTGGGCGATCCGTGGCAAGGCCCGTACGGTCTTGCGCGACGACTGACCATGGATGGTTTGACGCGACTGGATGCAGTGGGTCCAGTGCATCCAGCATTGGCGTTGCGATGGGAATCACAAAATGGGGATCATCGCTGGCAGTTCTGGATTCGCCCAAATGTGCAGTTCCCAGATGGCACACCATTGACTGCCGATGCAATCGCGGGGTCGCTCACACAATCCTGCCGGGACGGATGCCCATGGACGAAGGTTCATGCGGTTGGATCGTCGGTGGTGTTCAACAGCGATTCGCCTGAGGCGGACCTGCCGGCACTGCTAGCACAGTCGAAGTTTCTGATCTCGCACCAGAACGCGCAGGGCGCGTTAGAGGGAACAGGGCCGTTTCGCATAACGGGATTTCCCAATGGCGTAATGCTCTTTACTGCGAACGACGATTACTGGGGCGGCCGGCCCTTTGTGGATACGGTAGAGCTGCGGCCAAAGCGGAGCATTCGCGATCAGTGGCTGGATCTGAGTATTGGGAGGGCCGATATCGTAGAGGTTCCGCCAGAGATGCTGCGGCAGGCGCAACAGCAGCGCTTAACCATGTTGGCGTCAAATCCTGTGAATCTGCTGTTGCTGCAGATTGCGAATACCGGAAAGTTGGCGAACCCTCAGTTGCGACAGGCGATTGTTCTGGCGGTGGACCGCAGCGCTCTGTACAACGTGATTTTTCAAAAGCAGGGAGAGGTAACGGCAAGCGTGATTCCGGGGGCGTTGAGTGGATATGCATTTCTATTCCCTCTTGGCCGGGACCTGAATCGAGCGCAGGAGCTTCGAGGCGGGGCGACACCTCCTCCGCTGACTCTGGCGGTGGAAGATGGCAATGCTGAGATGCAACTGGCCGCAGAGCGTATAGCGCTAAACCTGCGGGAAGCGGGGTTCCGGATTCAGGTAACTTCTGGTGGTGGAGGCAAACCACAGGCGGATATTGTCCTGCGGAGGGTCCATCTTGAGGCCAACGATCCACGCGCGGCGCTGAATGAGATGATAGGGGCTTCCGAACAACATGTGACTGCAACAGGTACAGATACGACGGCGCTGTATGACGCTGAGAGAGATTTTCTGGCAGGGTATACAGTCGAGCCCTTGCTCTGGCTTCCGCAAGCGTATGCGGTTGGCGAACGGGTACGCGATCTTCGCCTGGCAGCGGACGGAACTCCGCTGATCGCTGGCGCGGCGCTCAACGATTCGAAGTGAGGACCTGAAGTGAGCCTGCGACAAAAACTACTGCTGATGTTTTCGCTCACTGTGATAGCAGCGGTGGCAGCAGTGGGGTGGACAGTTTCAGTGCGGGTGCGACGCGTCTTTGAGCGGCTGGACCAGGAGCAGACTGCGGCATTCGCCGGCCAGTTCCGGCGAGAGTTTCAACATCGTGCAGATGATGTTGCCACCGCGCTGGATCGTATGGCAGCGAGCGAACGGATGACGCGCATGGCCGTTGAACTGACACAGGGAGGAGACACGGCACCGTATTTGCAAGAGGCGGCATCGCTGGCTCAAGATTACAGGCTCGACTTTCTTGAGATTGCAAACAAGGACGGCAGCATCATCTCGTCCGCTCAATGGCCGGCACGTTTTGGATATAGAGAGCCGTCTGTTGAGACAGCCGGAAGACCACCTTTCCTGAAGCAGGAGGATCTGCCAGATGGTTCATCGCAAATGGGTCTCTTTGCAGTACGCTGGGTTCGCGAAGGCGAGGCATCCATTTATCTGATAGGGGGAACAAAGTTGGACCGTGAGTTCCTTGCAGATCTTCCTGTTCCTGTCGGCACGCAGGTGTATCTCTACCGCAACGCAGGGAGTGCATTCGACGCGCACGGTTTGACAGGGGTAAACGGCAGTGTTCCCGAAGCCTCAAAGTATCAGCCTCTGATCGATACAACCCGGGCAACAGCAAACGATGCAAATGGGGTAGTTTTTCTCACGGCAAGGCGCGAGGACAGCGTGAACGCAACGGCGATCCCTCTGAGGGCCGACAACGGTCGTGTGATGGCAGCGCTGCTTGTCACCAACTCTCGGCGGGGCATGGTGGAGGTGCAGCAACACATCCGCGCCATCGCCTACGGTGTGGCAGGATTTGGGATTCTGTTCGCGATCGCGGCTAGCTTGTGGATTGCGGCCCGGGTATCACGGCCGATCGAGCAGCTTGCGCTCGCCGCAGGCAAAGTGGCTCAAGGGCAATGGGATTCCCATGTAAGCGTAGACACGAAGGATGAGCTGGGCGCACTGGCAGCGAGCTTCAATCACATGACGTCGCAGCTTGTAGATCAGCGCGACCGGCTAGTGCAGAGCGAACGGGTAGCGGCTTGGCGCGAACTGGCACGGCGTCTGGCGCACGAGCTAAAAAACCCACTCTTTCCTCTGCAACTGACAGTGGAAAATATGGTGCGCGCGCGGCAGCTCCCGGCAAACGAATTTGACGAGGTGTTTGTGGAGAGCACAGAGGCTCTGAAGGCGGAAATCACGAATCTCAAGACAATCATCGGCCGATTCAGCGATTTCTCAAAGATGCCGAAGCCGCAGGAAGCGGAGATCGATGCGCGATATGTGATTAGACGCGTGTTGTCGTTGTACGAACCCGCATTGAAGGAACGTGAGCGGCCGATTGCGCTGCAGACACAGATTGCCGAGGAGCCGTTGACCATTTCGGCGGACGCTGATCTGCTGCATCGGGCGCTGTCAAATCTCGTTCTGAATGCCATTGACGCTATGCCGGAGGGTGGAACACTTAGCGTGTCGGCGGCGCACAATGACGGAGCGGTGCGCATTTGTGTATCCGATACGGGCAAAGGGTTGAATCCCGAAGAGCGCGAGCGGTTGTTTACGCCGTACTACACGACAAAGGAGCACGGAACGGGACTCGGGTTGGCGATTGTACAGTCAGTGGTAGCGGATCATCGCGGAACGATATTCGTAGAGAGCTCGCAAGGCAGGGGAGCTACCTTTGTGATAGATCTTCCTGTCGAGAACAAGACAAACCTATGAGCAACAAAGCCGACATTCTTATCGTTGATGACGAGACAAATACTTTGGCGACGCTGGCGCGGGCTTTCCGGCTTGCAGGGCATGAAGCGACGGTGTGCGATAACGCGGCGCGGGCGCTGGAACTGGCTCAGACACGTGCTTTCGATCTGATCCTGTCGGACGTAGTGATGCCAAGACGCGACGGGCTAGCGCTGCTCGAGGACCTGAAGGCAAATGGAGTAGCTACGCCAGTGGTGATGATGTCTGGCCAGGCGCATATCGAGATGGCGGTAAAGGCAACCCGGCTTGGGGCGCTGGACTTTCTGGAGAAGCCGCTGTCAACCGAAAAGCTCCTGCTTACGGTAGAAAATGTGTTGAAGCTGAAGCGGCTTGAAGCGGAAAACAAAGACTTGCGGCGTCGCGTCGGCAAACACGAGATGGTATGGACGGGTGAGACAATGCGGCGGGTGATAGCACAGATTGAGCGTGTGGCCGCCAGCGAGACTCGAGTCTGCATCTACGGGGAAACCGGGACTGGAAAGGAACTTGTAGCACGCGCGCTGCATGAGAAGAGCCCGCGTTCCGGTGGTCCGTTTGTGACACTAAACTGCGCAGCGGTTCAGCGGAACTGATCGAGTCGGAGTTGTTTGGACACGAGAAGGGATCGTTTACCGGAGCCGCTCAGCGGCACGTTGGCAGATTTGAACAGGCGCGTCACGGCACGCTTTTTCTAGACGAGATTGGCGATATGCCTGCGGCGATGCAGGCAAAACTGCTGCGTGTGCTGGAAGAAAAGGAAGTTGAGCGAATCGGCGGCGACAAGCCGATCCGCGTAGACGTGCGCGTAGTGGTGGCTACGCACAGGAATCTGGAAGAGCTGGTGCGCGCGGGGACATTCCGTCAGGATTTGTATCACCGTGTCGTTGTGTTTCCCATCCAGCTTCCGGCTCTACGTCAACGGAAAGAGGACATTCCAGCGCTGGTGGAACACCTTGTTCGACAGGTGTGCGGTCAGAATGGATGGAAGTCTATTCCCTTCACATCTGGTGCAATCGTGGCGCTGCAGGCTTACCCGTGGCCGGGGAATATCCGTGAGCTGAGGAATGTCGTGGAACGATTGCTGCTATTGGCGGAAGAGGTAATCGAGGCCGCAGCAGTAGAGCAGGCACTTCCGAACGCAAGGATGGCCGGCACGGATTTTGCCAGGAATGCCGTTGGTCCATTGGCAGGTCGGGTGATGGAGTTCGAACGTGCGACTGTGCTGGCAGAGTTAGAACGGAATCATCGGCACGTTACAAGCGCAGCAAAGGCTCTGGGGTTGGAGCGGAGCCATTTTTATAAGAAATGCCAGCAATTGGGCATTGATTTGAAAATGGAATAAGACGATCAGGGTGTTCTATCCATTCGTAGATAGGAAGAAATCGCAGCCAACCTCGCCCCAGTGCACCATGATGCGGTTTCGTTTTACAAAGAGTTTCTTGTGGATATACTCTGCTTCGCGTGGCAGTGTTGGGGGTTATTTGATGGAGGGAAGACTGCGTGCTGTTATTTCATAGTGGCCAGGACTGGCGAGTTCAATGACTCGCACTGGTTCCCGCGGTCCGCTTCTGAGGCACGTTGCGCAGCGGGAGAGTCTGCCGTTGACGTAGACCTCGGCGTTGGGGTCGAATGGCGTGAACCTGACCACGGCTTTGCTGACTCCTTGTGGAAACTCGAGGACGATTCCCCTCTTCTTGTCGACGTTGATTTTGATGAGGCCGTGTGGGGTGGGCACTGCGCCGTATGCCCAGGCTAGATCCAAGAGATCGGGGTGAATGTCTACCGTGCCGTAGCCGGGTTCGAGTGGAGTGATGCCGAGGATATTTTCTGCCAGCCAGGCAGTGGGGCCAGCGGACCAGCCATGGGCGAGCGAGACAAAGTAACCCGAGGTGCCGTCGGCCTGCAAGGAGAGATGGGGGTTGGACTTTGGCCAGCGTAGATCGTAGCTCTCCCAAAAAGAGGTTGCGCCTTCGGCCAGCATTCCCCCCCAGTACTGGCGCAACCAGTCGAGGGCTTCGCGGCGGTGGCCAAGCGAGGCCATGGCATCGAGTAGGTAGGCGTTGAAGTATGGGCTGATGATCTGGTCGGTGGGGCTGTCCTGTTTGACGTGGGAGAGGACGTTGTTCCAGATTGCTGTGTCTTTGGAGTCGGCCACCGTGAGAGTCGCGAGCGAGTTGAGCTGCCAGCTTGTGCCGTACGTGCCGGTGTTGGGATCGCGAAAGGCGGCCTGGGCTGCGGCGATGGACTTGCGGGCCCGGGCTTCGTACTTCGCGTTGTTGGCGGTGTCGCCCAGATAGGTGAAGAGGTGGGCAGCGGCGGTGTAGGCGCGGATGTACTGGAGCTCGGTGCCGATGCGCGCCTCGGGAGTGTCGGTGTGAAGGCCGGGAGCCCAGTCTACAAAGAGCCACGCGTGTCCGGCCTTGGCTACGAGTCCGGTGGAGTCGAGAGTAGTGTCCATGCCGGCGAGGATGCGGAGGAGGTCGTCGCGCTGGGAGGCGAGGAAGGCCCTGTCTCCGGTGTGGAGATAGAGATTGTAGAGGCTCGTGATCCAGAGAGCGGAGTAGCCGGGAATGCCGTTGATGGCGGGGGCAGGACCGGTTCCTTCCGGCACGAGACCTCGTAGAGTGTCTTCAATCATCAGGGTGTCGGCGAAAACAGTGGAGATGACTCGGCCGGCGACATCGAGGTCCCCCGCCCAATAACCCCTATCTCGTTTGATGGCATCCCAGATGCCGTCCTGCATGCACAGGTGGGCCGTGTAGGCGCCGGTCTCCCAGATGCGGTTGAGCAGAGGGTCGGAGGACTCGAAGTGGCCGGCGTAATTGACGGGGTAGTAGATACCCTCCACGCGAATGGACTTGAAGGTGGTGAGTGGTGCTCCGCGGAGGAAGGCAATCCGGACATATCGGAAACCGGATTTGGGGCCGCGGGCCGTGCCGTGCGCAGGAACCTCGATGATGTTCGTTCCCAGGTAGTTGCCGCCTTGCTGGCCGGTGGTGAGGCCGGTGCTCATGGCCTCGATCTCGGACTCTCCGTACGCGATGGAAAGACTGGCGATGCAGTCGCAGGCGGATTCGACGAGAAGGCGGCCAGAAACCTCGCGGCCGAAGTCGAGGAGAAGGGTTGGAGCTTCGGCGTCGGTGAATATGTTGGGTAGGGTAATGGTGAAAGGCGCTGCCGATGGCCGGGTGAGGGCATCGAGGTTGGCCAATCGCGAGTGTGCAGCGTGGATATGAGTAACGTTCTGGGGCTGGAGCGCGTAGACACGAAGAGGCTCGGACATGCCCATATAGCCGGGCCATGCGTACATGCCGGCGTCGGCGTTCCATTGGAAGAAGTCTATGTTGCCCTCGATGGGACCCAGGGATGCGGCTGCCGGCCAGTCACGGTCGTCGAAGGTTGGGTCTTGCCAATGAACAGCGTGCGTGGCGGTGGAGCGCCAGTTTGTGTCGGTGACAACGAGGGCAGGAGCTTCCACGCCGAATGCTGCGGGGATGATCTTGGCGACGAGGACTTCCCCGTAGGCTAGCTGCTGGGTGGCGATGGCACCGGCGCCATTGGCGACTCCGCGGCCCCGGATGGCTTCGATAGCAAGCGTATTGTCGCCGACCTTGAGAGCCTGGGTTGCATTGGCGTGGAAGACGCGGAAGTTGATGGGCGCGTCGATGTTGCTGGTGAAGTCGGCGAGGAGGTGGCCGTTGAGGTAAACATGGGCTTCGCGTGGGCCGGCGATGTAGAGGGTCGCTGCATCGGGAATGCGGGTGACGCTGAAACGGGCGCGAAAGAAGTGAGGGTCCGCGCGGAGTTGAGGGCGATTCCAAGGAAAGTTGCTGCGGTCGGGACGGCGGACAGTAATGTCGCCTGATGTCCAGATGTATTGGTCGGGGAGTGGAGTGTGGAGCGGCTGCGATGTGGTTTCCGGATTGCGGGTGGGGTCGAGCCTGCCGTCGGGGAAGATGTTTTGCGCAGGGAGGCTGGTGACGGTCAGGATGACGAGCGCGAAGAGAGGTCGATGGATAGGCATAGGCCGTGGGTTATCGAACGCTTTCCAACTGCCTGCAAAAGAGATGGCAGTGTGCGTATCGGGGGTCACCTTTGCTGCCTCCCAAAGCCGGTCGCGAGGCTACTGAACAAGCTTTGGATGACCAACAGCCTTTACAATCAAATTGGCTGTTTTGGCTCCTGAATGTCAGCGTCACTTCGCCAATTCTCAAAGACCTCGACTAGCTCCGTCGCCCGGATGCTTGGCCCTTTAGACGGGCAAGACCATATCAGTGAAGATGCACTGATACCAGCTTAGTCTGTAGAGGAACCCCGCTGCTAATCGTAATTTCAAGCACAGCTTCGAAGGGATGGATTTTCCCGTTGGCCAATGAAGCGGCATGAACTAATTCTGCGACACTTTCAGGGCGGCTGGCGTACTCCACCGCTGCTTGCGTTCCGAACGTTGTCAAACCGCTGAATCCAAACGTCCATTTTCCGTGTTCAGCCCCCGGCGCCAGTGTGAGGATCGCGTAGTCCTTTGTGAGCGGGTGGTCAGGGCGAGAATACAAGGCAGGCTCACCCTTTTGGGGATGAAGATTCACAATCCCTGCGGAATCAGCATTCGACACGATGGTAAAGTCGCTGGACGAAGGCACTACCTTTGAAGCAGGATTTTGTGCTGGGGAGCCAACGAAGATCAGATTCTTCAGCTTGGCCTCATCCCACGTGACGAGACGACTGCGTTTGAGAATAAATGTTGAGTGGTGCGCGTCGAAGAGCTGAGTTAGCTCATGAATTGCCACGACTTCGCCAACGCCTGTGTAACTCTCGACAAACTGAACTCCTGATGGGTGTGCCTGTTCCTCATCAGGCGAAGCAAGGCGAAGGCCGCTGTTTGAATTGCCCACGAACAGTGCATTGCTGTAAATGACAAGTGGGGGGTCATCTGACAGGAACGGATGCCATAGCTGCTCCATCTCTGAGTGGGGAGTCGGTTGCTTTGGCCATGCCCGCCAGACCAGTAAGGCTATTGCAATCAGGGCGAAACTGATTGTAATCAGCTTTTTTGACTTGTGAATTGACGGTGGGGTCGACGGAGAAACGGGATCCATCGCCGACGCGGGCGCGTCGGATGCAGTGTCTGCTTGCGAGGGCCCTGATGCGATGTTGGATGAACGAAAGACCGGAAGGTAATGCCCCTTTGGTATTTCGATGACCATTTCTTCGGTAGCGCCCTCGCCAGCAAAATATGCTCCTAATCTCTGCCGCAGCAGACGAGCGTGAGTGCGGACGATGCTGTCCTCGCTGGAGTTATACCCGGGTAAGCGTTGGAAGACATTTATGCCAATTTGCTGCTCGGTTGCCTCTTCTGGAGCTTCACGAAGGGCGCACTCGGTCACGTAAAGCAAAAAATCCCGAAGCCTGCTCGAGCCTCTCAGGTGTTGGCTGGATACAACACGTTGTACGAGGAGCCAACGCGGATCCTCTGAGTGTTTCTGGCTAAGTTCATGAAAGATAGGGGAGCTCGGGGTCACTTCTACATATTTTACACCCCGTTTATCACCGGTCAAAACACCGTGAACAACTTGGCAACGTGTTATTTGCGCGCAGAGACTTGCAGAGCTTTTGATCAGAGGCCATAAACCGCGGTTCAAATGTCTAGGGGGAGAGTACCCAGCAATTGAGTCAGATCGACTGAAGAGAAGGCAATTCGCGAAGCAATAGTTTGAAGTTTGGAGGAAATAATGAAGTTGATTCGAAACGGCATTCGGAGGGCGCTGCTGATCGCGACGCTGATTCCAGCCGGACATGTATTTGGGCAAGCTGTGAACGCCAATCTTCTGGGGACGGTCAAGGATCAAACCAGTGCCGCGGTTCCCGGAGCCGCTGTGACGATCGTCGAGACCCAAAGTGGGGTCACCAAAACGGAACAGACAAATGACAGTGGTAACTACGACTTCGAGGCTATCCAGCCGGGTATCTATACAGTTTCCGCAGAACAGGCAGGCTTTAAGAAAGCTGTGGCCGAAAAAGTGATTGTCGTCGTGAACAGCACCGTTCGCATGGATATGACGCTCCTGCTCGGCGCGGCGACGGAGAGTGTCACTGTCACCGCGGCGCCCGAGCTCCTAAAGACGGACCGCGCAGATACCGGGATCAACCTCGAGTCGAAACAGACGGAGGAGCTGCCGCTGGGGACGAATCGAAACTTTCAGGGATTGCTCGCTCTTGTTCCGGGGGCGACTAAACCGCATTTCTCGCACTCCAATTTCTTCAATGCCGCTGCTTCGCTCTCGACGGAAGTGAACGGCCAATCCCGGCTGGCCAACAATACCGAGATTGAAGGCATCGACGACAACGAACGATCGGGCCTCCTGCAGGTTCTCATTCCACCGAGTGAGGCTATCCAGAGCGTAAGCGTCTCGACCAGCAACTACCAGGCAGAATTCGGCCGCGCCGGCGGGGCTGTGACCGACGTCACTCTCAAATCCGGAACAAATTCAGTTCATGGTTCGGTCTATGAATTCAATCGCATTAGCGCCCTGGCTGCTGAGAGCTATTTTCAGAAGGGGCCGAATCCACGAAGCACCTATAACTATACTGGCGGGAATATTGGCGGCCCGATCATTCACGACAAGCTCTTCATATTTGGAGATTATCTTCACGTCAGCGATAGTCAGGGACAGTTCAATACTCTGACCCTCCCGACCGCCGCTTTCCGCAACGGAGATTTCAGCAGTGTTGCCACTCCCATTTACGACCCAGCGACGGGAAATCCCGATGGAACGGGGCGTAAACAGTTCAGCTATCTTGGTCAAGCGAACGTCATCGATCCTTCTAGGATCAGCCCCATCGCAAAGAGAATTTTGGCGCTGGTTCCGCTTCCGAACGTGCCAGGAGCCGGAACAACCAATAACTTCCAGGGGGTTACGCGGTTTACTCGTAATTCAAATTCGTTCGATGCGAAAGCCGACGCAAATCTTCACGGACAGGATCATCTGTCGCTTCGTTACAGCTTTCAAAAGGCGGACCAGGTCCAGCAGCCTATATTCGGCTTGGCCGGCGGGCCGGCTAACGGAGGCGCTAATGCACGCGGTACGCAGACCGCCTACAACACGGCCGCAAACTATACCCATGTCTTTTCGTCTACCTTGCTGACAGAGCTCCGTTTGGGACTGAACCACTACAAAAACGTGACCTTTCCGACGGACTATGGCACCAGCGCCTCGGCCGCGATCGGCATTCCGGGAGTTAATGTAGATGCATTCACCAGTGGACTTGCCGCCATCGATATCGGAGGCTTCTCCAGCCCCTTCGTGGGGACCGGAGGCTCTTATCCCTGGGTCCGCGGCGAAACCAATATCGACGCTGTAAATAACTGGACGAAGATTCAAGGCAATCACAGCCTGAAGCTTGGAGTGGAGTACCGCCGTGTCCGCGACGACTTGCTTCAGGGGCAAACGTTCAACCCTAGAGGTTCCTTCCAATATCGTGATGGACAGACGGCTTTGAAGGGCGGGCCCAAAACAGGTCAGGCAAACAACTTCGCCAGCTTCCTCCTGGATGATCCGAACGTGGTAGGTCGAGATATCGGCGTTCAGAGCGCAACCTGGAGAGAATCGCAGTTCTTCACTTACGTGCAGGACACATGGCAGGCCAACTCCAAGCTTACGTTGACGTATGGGCTGCGCTGGGAACTTTATGTGCCCCCGACTCCGCGCCATGCGGGCGGCTTCTCGAACTATGACCCTTCCACCAATTCGCTCATCCTTGCTGGCATCGGGGGGAACCCGATGGACCTGGGCCTGCAGACTCGATACAGCTACTTTGCACCTCGTCTCGGTCTCGCCTACCGGCTGGACGAAAAGACAGTGTTGCGCGGCGGTTACGGGATCAGTTATGAATCCTACCCGGATATCGTCACCAACTACGCCGCCAACTACCCAGTCAAGCAGAACGTCTCATTTCAATCGTTGAGCAGTTTCACTCAGGCAATAGAGACGGACGGTTCACCTGCCTCATTGGCAGCTGGCTTTCCCGCACTCCCTCTTGCCGTCATCCCGGCGAGCGGCATCGTCACCAACGCGCCGCCGCAGAACTACAACGTTGTCGATCTCCACTGGCACGCGCCTTACATCGAATCCTGGAATGCTGCTGTACAGCGAGCGCTGCCGGCTGGATTCGTACTTGACGTTGCCTACGTCGGCAATGTGGGAATAGGTCAACCGCTAAGCTACAATCTCAATGCCGGTTTCGTGGCTGGGGCCGGTGCGAGTGGGCGGCCTGAGTACGCTACCTTTAAGAGAACGGCATCAACCACGATTCTCAAGCGTACAAACTCAAACTACAATTCGCTCCAGGTGAAATTGGATCATCACTATGCGAGCGGGCTTTCAACCACCTCCACTTACACCTATCAGAAGGCACTAGGTTCCGTCAGCTCCGAGGGCAGTGGAGTAGGCGGTACCACCTTCTACATAGACTTCGCCCGCAATTATTCGCGTCTCGGCAACGACCGCACACATACCTTTGTGCAGAGCTTCCTCTACGAGCTTCCATTTGGAAAGGGCAAGAAGTGGCTGACCTCTGGTGTCGCGAGCTGGGTGGCAGGGGGATGGCAGTTGGGCGGAGTCCTTTCTCTAGAGACAGGGACACCGTTCACTATTACAGCCAGTTCCGCCAGCCTGAATGCTCCCGGTAACACTCAGGTGGCAAACGTCAATGGACCGTTCCATAAACTGAAGGGCATCGGCGCCGCGAAAGCCTGGTTCGATACCTCTGTGTTTAGTCAGCCAACTACCGCCGCGCTCGGGAATTCGGGGAAGAACGCATATGTAGGACCCGGGTTTTTCAATCTCGACGCTTCCGCTTTTCGGCGGTTTGCGCTGACAGAGCGGTATAACCTGGAACTCCGTGCTGAAGCTTTCAGCCTCACCAATACGCCGCAGTTTGGCAATCCGAGCAGTAATTATACGAATCCGGATTTTGGCCATCTTGACGCTACAAATGGGGGAGCCACAGGAAATCGTGTAGTCGAATTAGCAGCCAAAATAACGTTCTAACTCTCTTGAATGCAGTTGTTTGTAACCGGTTCCCACTTAGTTTCTCGGGGACCGGTTACGGGCTTTCTAGCGTGGCAGATCGTAGATGGCGGACACAGTAGCGGAACACACAGCCAGTAGGGCTGCAGAGGAGAGCGAAGGATGTCTAATGTTTCTCGTCGTAATTTCTTAGTAGGTGCTGGTGTCGCAGTGTCATGCGCGACGTTGCCAGCCTTTGGCATGGCGGCAAAGTCGCCATTCAAGGTAGCCGTCATCAGCGATGAAATATCTCCGGACTTCGACCATGCCTGTTCGGTCATCTCCAGAGACTTCGGTCTTCAGTGGGTTGAGCTTCGCAGCATGTGGGGCAAGAACCTGCAGGAACTCACAGACGATCAACTTGCCGATGCCGAGAAGATTCTCGCTAAATATCAACTACGGGTAACGGACATCGGTAGCCCGCTCTTCAAGGTCGATTGGCCCGGAGCCCCACGATCGTCGTTTAGCAAAAAGAACGACTCATTCGGCGCGGCCGTCACGTTTAAACAGCAGGACGAAGTGCTTGCCAAATCCATCGCTCACGCGCATCGCTTCAAGACAAACGTCGTGCGTTGTTTCGACTTCTTTCGCCTGGATGATGTAAAGCCCTACCGTGAGCCCATCAACGCAAAGCTTCTTGAGGCAGCGAACGTCTGTGGCAAACAAGGCGTCCGCCTCGCGCTGGAAAATGAGTTTGAATGCAACACTGCTACCGGTCGGGAAGCGGCGGCGACCCTCGCAGCCGCGCAGTCTCCGCATCTTGGACTCAACTGGGATCCAGGGAATGCAGTCAGGGCCGGTGAACTCGACGCTTTTCGCGCTGCCTGGGACCTCCTTCCCAAGCACCGCATCTACCATTGCCACGTCAAGAATGCGATCAAGAATCCCGATGGCAAGATTGGGTGGTCACCGGTGGACAAGGGCTATATCGATTGGACCGCGCAGTTCCGCGCACTCAAGAGTGTCGGCTACCGCGGCGCCGTCAGCCTGGAGACCCACTGGAACGGCGCGCCTACTCACGAAGAGTCGACCCGCATTAGCTGGGCCGGCATGAAGAAAACCCTGCAAGATTCAGGAACTCTTTGACCCACGGAGAAAGAATGAATAGGCGTGACTTTGTAGGCAGCATGGCGACTGGGGCCGCTACGCTGGCCTTCGCACCGAAGAAATTATTTGCGGCCAGCGATCGCATCCGGTACGGCATCATCGGGGTTGGATCTCGTGGCATGCAGGACCTGAAAGATGCAATTGAATGCCCCAACACAGAGTGTGTCGCAGTTGCGGACATCTATTCACGCAACCGCGACGCGGCGAAGGCTCTCGTTCCCAATGCCACCTTCTACGACGATCCTCGCCATCTGCTCGACCGCAAGGACGTCGACGCTGTCATCATCGCAACGCCTCTTTTCTTGCATGCGAAGCACATGCAGATGGTGCTTGCCGCCGGCAAGGATGTGTACTGCGAGAAGACCATGACCTGGAACGTTGCAGAGGCCAAGGCATGCCTGCAGGCTGCGAATGCCTCTTCGCAGGTGGTACAGATCGGCGTTCAGCATCAGAGTGAGGGTGGCCACAAAGACGTGGTTGAGTGGATCAAGCAGGGCCTGCCGGGAAAGATCACCATGGTCGAGGCGTGGATGAGCCGCAATTCGGCGCATGGGAGCCCGCAGTGGAGGCGACCCATCCCGTCTGACTGCGACCCGCAGCACGTCAATTACTCTCTCTTCCTGGATGACCGACCGAAAGAAGCATTCAATGCCGAACATTTCATCAACTGGCGACTGTACTGGGAGTTCTCCGGCGGCAACGTGACCGAGAACATGGTCCACCAGATTGCGTGGATCATGTCGGCCATGAATCTCAAGGAACCCATCGCAGCATCCATGATGGGCGGAGTATTTTCTGAGAAAGATGGTCGCCAGGTTCCGGACACGATCAGTGTCACACTCGAGTTTCCTGACCTTATCGTTCTGTGGCAGTCCACTTTCAGTAACACGCGGTATGGTCTGGGGGAGCATTTCCTCGGATCTGACGGCACCATCGAACACATAGCTGGAGCGACGGACATGGTGACTGGAAAGTCCAAATCTTCGTTGATCTTCTACCCTGAGGCGATCAATAACCCAGGAGGGACAAAGCTCGTTAGCGAGTCTAAGGGCATGAGTCATATGCAGAATTGGATGGACTGTATTCGCACGCGCAGCAAGAAGACAAACGCTCCAGTCGAGATTGGGTATCTCTCGGCAGTAGCTGGTCACATGGCCAATCTCTCCTACCGCTCGAAGAAGCGCGTGACACTGCAAGAGGCGATGGATACTCATCAACCGTACTGATGGCCGCGTGAGTCTTTAACCAATGGCGAGGAGGAAGCGGCCGTCACAAAAGATCGCCCTCCTCGACATCAGCCCGCGCCACGCAATGGCCCGTGGGGAATTTGTTTCGAATATAGACGCATTTACGTGCTGGGAGAGTGTGTGTTCCGTCTGTCCAATATTGATTTATTGCTTGCTGCTTTCCGCGTGAGATCCAAAGCGTCGGTCGTCCTGCTCGGCTTGCTCCTGGTGGCATGCTCAGCTCAGGCACAACCTGCGTCTTCATCACACGCGAGCAAGGCGTATGCAAAGACCTCCGAAGCAGAGCCTCCTGCAAATCCGATAGCAGATCCAAAGGCTGTTGTTGTGATCGGGCACGCCAGGTTTACCGTACTTACCCCTGAGATGGTGCGCCTGGAGTGGGCAGCCGACGGCAAGTTCGAAGACCGTGCTTCTTTTGTCTTCATCAACCGCAGGCTTGCAGTTCCATTCTTCGAGAAGCATATAGAACAGTCCAGTGCTGGGGAGGCGCTCACGCTAAAAACCAGCGCTCTCAAACTGAAATACGTTGCAGCGACTGGCACAGACGGCAAGTTCAATGCAGATGATCTCAGCGTCACATTCACTTTAAACGGCAAGCTCTGCACCTGGCATCCAGGCACTCCTGACACCGGCAATCTGCTCGGAACTACTCGCACGTTGGATGGCGCTCGGGGCGACAAAACGAAAGAGCCTATAGAGACTGGCCTGATTTCGCGCGATGGTTGGTCGGTGGTGGACGACTCAGCGCGGCCGCTCTTCGACTCCGCCAACTTCGAGTTCTCGCAGGGCGAGCAAAGTCCCTGGCCGTGGGTCATGCTGCGGCCCGCTGGAGATCGCCAGGACTTGTACTTCTTTGGTTACGGCCACAACTACAAGAAGGCTTTGGGCGATTATGTACGCGTCGCCGGGAGAATCCCATTGCCGCCGCGGTTCGTGTTTGGCGCATGGTGGTCGCGTTACTGGGCCTACAGCGACCAGGAACTCAGCGATCTGGTCCGCGGCTTTCGGACAAATGATGTGCCGCTCGATGTTCTCGTAATCGACATGGATTGGCACATACCGGCGGCGCAGTTGCAAGGCCAGCAGGACCAGTCAGGCCAGAGACTGGGGTGGACTGGATATACGTGGAACAAGACGCTGTTCCCCAACCCGCAGGAGTTTCTCAATGATGTTCATGCTGAGGGGCTGAAAGTGACGCTAAACATGCATCCGGCTTCGGGTGTGCAGCCATGGGAGGAGCGCTATCCGGAGATGGCGCGATCGATGGGCATCGATCCTGCGACGAAGAGATATGTCCCCTTCGATCTCACGGACAAAAAGTTTGCCACTCATTACATGAACATCCTGCATCATCCGCTTGAGAAAGAAGGGATCGATTTCTGGTGGCTCGATTGGCAACAGCAGATGACCACAGCTCTTCCAGGGGTGAACCCCACGTGGTGGCTCAATTATATCCATTTCACGGATCAGGAGCGCGAAGGCAAGAGGCCGCTGCTGTTTCATCGCTGGGGCGGATTGGGGAACCACCGCTATCAGATAGGGTTTTCCGGCGACACGATCTCTGTGTGGGATTCGCTTGCTTTTCAGCCGTGGTTTACCGCGACCGCCGCGAATGTTGGCTATGCGTACTGGAGCCACGACATCGGTGGTCACATACCAGGTGCCGTTGACCCGGAGCTGTATACGCGGTGGGTCCAATTCGGCGCGTTCAGTCCGGTTCTACGCACCCACACGACTAAGAATCCTGACGCAGAGCGTCGTATCTGGGCGTATCCGGAGCCGTACTCCGACATAATGCGCGACGTCTTCCATTTACGCTATGCGATGCAGCCCTATATCTATACCGAAGCGCGCCGCACATATGATACCGGCGTAGCTTTCCTACGACCGCTCTACTATGACTGGCCAGAGGCGCAAGAAGCCTATACCGCAAAGAACGAATACATGTTCGGAGAGAACATGTTTGTCGCTCCGGTAACGCAGCCTGTCGATAGCGCATCGCAACTGGCGAGCGAGCGTATATGGATTCCGGAAGGTGAGTGGATCGAATGGCCAACCGGGAAGCACTTTACCGGGCCTCACACGGTTGATCGCAGCTTCTCCATTGACCAGGTTCCCGTCTACATTCGTGCAGGCGCCATTGTTCCGATGCAGCCGGAGATGCGTTACACGGACGAAAAGCCAGTCGACCCACTCATCATCAATGTCTTCCCAATGCAGGATGGGCAACACTCTTCCTACACTGTGTATGAAGATGCCAGCAAATCCGAGACCTACAAGCAGGGTGCGGGCGCCTGGACGCAGATCGATGCACACCGGTCCGGCTCAACCACTGAGGTCGACGTTCAACCTGTTCGGGGCCATTATCCCGGGATGCTGCAGGCACGCAGCTATGAGCTGCGTTTGCCTGCCGATTGGCCACCAACTTCCATAACAGTGAATGGCCGGAACCTGAACTTTGTACGGAACGGTAGAGGCGCAGGCTGGCATTACGATGGCAATACGCTGACGACCATCGTCACTGTGCCGAGCAGTGCAACTACTGAGCTTATCCGGTTGCGTATTAATCGCGATCCCACGCTCGTTGCTCGTGATGCTGAACTGGATGGTTTCGCGGGAGCGATTCGAAGGCTACGCAGCGCGTATGACGAGCTCAACCAGACATCGCCCAGCGCGTGGTCTCCGGAGAATCTGATCGCCGCAATGCAGACCGGGGACAGGTTGAGCTACAGGCCGGCTGCGGCAGGCGAGGAGATTGGGCGTTTCCGGGACAGCTATAGAAGGGCAGCGATCGACGCGAACGAAGTCGGGCAAAGAGCAGACATGATGATGGACGGCAAGAGCGTTCCTGCGCCCACGGGGGACGCCAAAGCAACAGATGCGAGGGAACTCCGCTTCAAGCTTCTATCTCATCGCGCTTTGATGCAACTTCGCGACGCCGATGCGCCCTAGAAGGAAAGTAGTCGGTCTTTCGCCGACAGCTGCCAGGCGCCAGTCTCCGTCTCCTTGAAGCGAACGAATCCCAGCGGAGCGTACTGATGCTCGATACTGTCGGGAGGCACGACCTCGGGTGTTTCGGTGCCGTCGGCGGCGATAGTCGCGGGCCACTCCAGGCCGTTCTCTCCAGAGCGCCCGGAAGAGTGCCGGGTCTTCCGGGCAACCTAGCAGTGCGTCGCAAAGAAGCAAAGCAGTGCTGTCGGTGGAGTTCCGGGGGATTCAACTCAGAGAGCGTTGTGCGGATAGAGGCGCCGGTCAAATGGGCTTGCTGCTGGATGAAAGGCTACCGGCAGGTCGCGGAGACCAGCGCGCTGTTTTCATTCGAGCCTCCCATATGTTGCGAAAGCGTTGGCGGCATCGTTCGCGGTATGGAGAGCGAGGCGGATGGCTCCAATCAATTGCGCGTCTGAGCCGAGCCTGCTGCGCGCGAGTTGCGGCTGAACGCGGGTATTCCAATCGATCAGGATCTGCTGCGCCGCTTCGTGTAGAACTGGGTGCGAACCAACTCCGCCGCCCAGGACGAAGAGTGGGCAGTTGAGCACCAACGCGATGTTGTAGATAACCGAGGCGAGCATGTGGGCTGATTGCTGGAGGATGCTGTGCGCGAGGGCATCGCCTAGTAGGGCGTGGTCGAATACCTCGGTGGCGTGAAGGCTGCTGGGAAGCGTGGTCGCGTCTTGGCTCCAGCGTGATTGCCATTGGGCCTTAATGCCTCCGCCGCCGAGAATTTCTTCGAGCGCGCCGGGCTTGCCGCGCTCCGCTGGCTGGCCGGGGAGTCCCGGCAGCAGCATGTAACCAATTTCGCCGGCAGTCCAGTCCTTGCTGTGGAAGGGACGCCCTCCGAGGAAGATACCGGCGCCGAGACCGGTACCGATGGCGATAAAGACGAAGTCCGAATAGCCTTGGGCAGCACCGGTCCAGCTCTCTCCAAGGGTCGCTAGGTTGACGTCGTTTTCAACCGCGGCAGGGATGCCCAGCGACTCCTCAAGTAGGTTGCGCAGAGGAACATCGCGCCAGCCTAGAAGGTAGGAGGTAGCAATGACTACGCCGGTCTCGACATTGGTGATACCGGGCGCGCCTACGGCGATCGCGCGCAGGAGACTTCGAGAGACTCCGGCCTGCTCCAGTACATTGGCAACACCGTTATGGATGAGTTCGACGACTATCTCGGGGGCACGAACGCCAACCGTAGATGCTGACCAGCGGGCGAGGATGTTGCCGGAAGGATCGGCAAGGGCGAGACGCAGGTTCGTCCCTCCGATATCGACACCGACGACCAGGCCGTGAACACTACCGGCTCCGGCCAGGTTCGGGAAAGTGGTGAGATCTGTCTTCAAGCCTTCGGTCTTATGGAACAACATATAGAAAACTGCCTCTGCCGATCTGTGGCGGCCGGACTTGTTCACAGCCTCGCCCGGTCATGGTTGTGGCGCTATGGCGCTCGGTCTGTTGCTTATGCTCTCCAGTTCCCGGCCTTTGGTCTCGGGTACGATGAAGCGGACGAAGAGAAGGGTGAGGACGCAGAAGATTCCGTAGATGGCGAAAGTCAGGGAGTTGCCAGCGTGCTGAATGAGAGAAAGAAAGGTAAGGGAGACGAGAAAGTTCGATGCTCCCGAACCGAGACTGGCGGCGGCAATGCCGCGGCCGCGGACGCGCAGCGGAAAGACCTCGGCGGCGAGGATCCACGCGATGGGGCCCATGCTGAATGCGAAGCAGGCGATATAGAGCATGAGACAAGCAGTGGCGATCATGCCCAGCGAATGTCCGGGTGCCGCCTGGTTATGGAAGGAGTAGGAGAGCAGGAAAAGCGAAAGCGTCATGCCTCCAACGCCGGCATATAGCAGCGGTTTGCGCCCGGCACGATCGACCAGCACGAGGGCGATTACCGTTGCCAGGACGTTGACAGCGGCGACGAGCAGCGTGGCGAAGATAGCACTCTTGTTTTCCGTGATGCCGGCCAGGGCGAAGATTTGCGGACCGTAATAAATGATCGTATTGATGCCGGTGACCTGCTGCAGCACTGTGAAGCCGACGGCGATCAGCAGTGAGGGGCGGACAGCGGGGCTCCAGAGAGCGCTCCAGCGGGTTTCGACGCGGGTCAGGAGGGCGATGCGGATATCCTCGAGAAGCAACGCAGCGCCGGCCTCGTTGGTGTAGGTCTTGAGCACGGCTTGGGCCTCGGCATGGCGCCCCTGGCCGAAGAGCCAGCGTGGGCTTTCCGGCAGTGTGAGGATGAGCACGAGAAAAATCGCTGCGGGCACGGCTCCGAGGCCGAACATGAGCCGCCAGCCATGCTGGGCAGCGAGCCAATAGCCGATCAGATCGGCAAGCGCAATGCCCAAGGTCAAAGTGAACTGATACAGGCCGATAAGTGTGCCGCGCGACTGCGGCGGCGCTAACTCCGAAACGAAGATGGGCGCCGTAACTGAGGTGAAGCCGATGGCCACGCCAAGGAAGGCGCGGGCGACTATCAGGGTCCATACATTGGGTGCCAGCGGCGCGAGAATAGAGCCGATGATAAAAATGGCCCCTCCCCAGAGCAGCGTGGCGCGGCGGCCGATGCGGTCGGCAATCATGCCGCCAGCAATGGAGCCGGTCATGGCGCCGATAAGTACGACACTGACGACAATCTCTTCCATCTGCGGAGAGAGGCGGAAGGTCTCACGCACGAAGATTAGGGCAGCGGCGATGATGCCCATATCGAAGCCATAGAGGACCCCGCCGAGGCCGGTAATGAGGGAGACCCGCCAGAGAAAGCCGCGTTTCACCTCGGTGTGTTGCGCGGCAATCGAAACCGGTGTTGCTTCGGGCATGGCCTTTTCCTTTTGGACGGCGAATTGGTTTCCTTACTGCTCCATGACTCCATACTGAAAGCGTGGCGGCAGCCGGCAGCCAGTTCGCTCGACCATTGCGAGGGTAAGGGCCTGGGGCACGAGCAGCGAAACGATACCTTCCCACGGCTCGGGTACAGCTTCGATCCTAACCGGATACAACCGATCGGTCTCCTCGTGATTTTCCGAAGAGACCAACACGACCTTGCCCCCACGGCGGTCGCATTCCTGCGCAAGTTTGACTCCTAGGGAGGCGGTGCGACCGAGGGCAAAGATGATGGCGACATGCGAGCCGTCCACGTCGAGATTGGGGCCATGTCGGAAGCCGGCGCCGGTATGTGGCGCAGCGCGGAAGCCGCTCATTTCGCGGATACAGAGCGCGCTCATGATCGCGCCGCCGTACGCTGCGCCGCGTCCGACGATCTCTATATTGGCCGCGCCCCGGCAGAACGCTTCGATCTCGTCGCGCCGGGCAAAGATGGGATCGAGGCTGCTGGAAAAGACGTCGAAAGCACGCTCGGCGTCCTGCTGCCAAGGTTGCCCAACGATCACCGAGGCCAGGATGATTGCTGCGGCGGTCGAGTTTGTATAGGTCTTGGTGGCGTTGCCGTACTCCGGGCCGGCGAGGATGGGGAGTTTGTTCTCGGCAAGATGCCAGCATGTGCTGGCAGCGTTGTTGCAGATGAGCCCGCGCGGCCGGTCGCCCCCGCGCTTGAAGAGTTCAACCAGCTCGGCACTTTCCCCCGACGTCGTGATGAGGATGGAGAGCGCGGCGTCGGACCAAACTGGCTGGGAATAATTCAGCCACTCGCCGGCATCCACTGTAAAAGACGACCGCCCGTGCGACTGTAATTGAATCGAAGCGCTGATTGCGGAGCAATAGGACGCTCCCATACCGATGAAGAGTACCGGGCCGGGGGCCGCGTTAAGCTCGCGGAACCTAGCAAACTCGGCTCGCAGCGTATGGTCTTCGCGATAGACGTTCAGCAATTCGCGCAGGCGCGCCGGCTGCTCGCGGCACTCGAACTCGAGAATCTGCGTTCCATTTGAAGCTAGCAGTTCTTTCGATGGTTCGATGCCATTGATCCACTGCGGCGCGGGTTGGGAGACTGTTTCCATCTTCTTCCTTAACGTGCTGGAGCTATGCGACGGCAGTGCAGGCAAGAGCGGCAAAACTCGGCCGGAAATCCGGTACGGTTTTCATCGGATACCTCAGGGCGGATAGTGTAAACATTGAGCATGGGATTGAGATACTTCCTAATGATTATTTAGTATCGTTCCTAAACGGTTTTCACGCAAGAGTCTCTTCGGGTGACTTGTTGGCGCGATAGGATATGCTGACGGAGTTGCGAAGGCCCGGCTCCTATGTCCACGGAAGTGCGGGCGAGTGCTTCGCGGGATGTGCATTTTGCAGCCGGCCGTCTCTTCGGGCAGATCCGGTAGCTCCATTCGGAGCGAAAGGCGGGTCCCGTGCAAGCTGGAATATTGTTAGGCGAAGGAGTAAAAGCAGGGAACGTGAAGCGAAGATCGATTCCAATTGGGAGGCCATCTGTTCTGCGGCATGCCAACGCGCAGAGCATTTTGAAGCTGCTGCGACAGGCTGGCCCGTGCTCTCGCGCGGACCTGGTACGCGCCTCAGGGCTGAGTGCCCCGACTGTGACCAATGTGGTCAAGGACCTGCTGACAGAGAATCTCATTGAGCCGCTTGGTGAAGGCGAGTCAAGCGGTGGACGTCCGCCAGATATGATTCGTTTCAAAGCCGAGCGGGGTTGCCTGCTGGCGGTGGAGATTACGGCACACCTCCTTACCTTTCTGCTGACCGATCTGGATGGGCGTGAGCTCGAAACGTACGAGTATTCGCTAGACAAGCAAAGGACAACGCCTGAGGCCATCTGCGGCTATATCGGCGACTGCTTGCGGATAATGCTCCGGCGACAGAAAAGAACCCGTGACCAGCTGTTGCTGCTTGTGGTGGGCGTACCCGCTATCACCAATGTGCAGGAAGGTGTCGTGCTGTCGATCAGTACCCTGGAACGGTGGCGTTCCGTGCCGCTGCGCACGATGCTGAAGAAGATCGTCGATTGCCAGGTGATCGTCGAAAACGATACCAATCTCGCCGCTCAGGGGGAGCGCTATCGCGGTGCTGCGCGCAATGAACAGGACTTCGTCTTTATCAGTATTGGCGCTAATGTAGGCGCAGGCATTGTGCTCGGCGGCAGGATTCATCACGGCTCGCAATGGTCGGCGGGCGAGATCGGATATCTTCGCCTGCCCTATATCTCGCGCAAACAGCCGACGATCCACGAATTCGGTGAACTGGAGTCGGTGCTGACGACTTCGGGGATACTGAAAAGCTGGAACGAGATTCGTGAGACTCCGAGCGAAAGCCATCGCGGACGCCGCAAAGGCATTGACGGAGCCGATGTGTTGGCGATGGCGCAATCCGGTGACGCGATAGCAGGAAAGATCGTGCAACATCGAGCGAATATTGTCGCGGACATCATTGTGAATCTGTCGCTGATCCTCAATCCAGGACTAATTCTGCTGGGAGGCGAGATCGGCAGTCATCCTGTGCTGATCTTCGCGGTCGAGGAGCAGCTCAAGGGCAGTGAATTTGCGGTGACCAGGATCGCAGTGAGCGCGCTAGGCAGCCGCGCAGTCCTGTGGGGTGCTATCTCGATTGCGCTTGAGGAGATTGCTTCGGTGCTGCTGCCTGTGCCAGAAATTTAGCAATCGCTGATAGCGTAGTTTTTTTCAGAGCGTTCTTGACCAGTCGCTTCGCGCTGTGATTATGTAGTACGCGTACAGACTTTATTGCGAAACATTAGAAACTGAAAAGGCTGTCCATTCAGGATAGAAAGTCGGCCTGTCGGTAGAGGCAGACCGTGGCACCGCAGCCTGCACAGGTAGATTCTCAGAAATAGTTTGGAACTGTGGAGAACCATGATGTCGAAGAGATTTTGGTTTGCATCGGTGGTATTGATGACGATTGCTCTGGCTCGAGCGGCCGTTGCAGAGCAGCCCTCAGCGAAACAGGTGCATCCTGGACATCCAATTTTGAACCTTGGTTCACAAGCGCCGGATTTCTCCCTGCCGGGCGTCGATGGCAAGACGCATAAGTTGAGTGACTATGCGAGTAGTCCTGTACTTGCCGTGGTGTTTACATGCAACCACTGCCCAATTGCGCAGATGTATGAGCAACGGATAGAAAAAATGTATGAGGACTACGGCAAGCGCGGCGTGGCCGTGGTGGCAATCCAGGGTAACGATCCCAAGGCACTGCTGATCGGCGAGCTGGATTCCTCCGATATGAGCGACACGTTGGCCGAGATGAAGGCGCGAGTCGCCTGGAAGCATCTGCACTATCCATACCTGTATGACGGCGATACGCAGGCGGTGACCAGGGCATACGGGCCGCAGGCCACGCCGCATATCTTTATCTTCGACAAGGCACGGAAACTTCGCTACGAAGGACGGGTCGACAACAGTTATCGTATCGAACAGGTAAAGACCTCGGATGCGCGCGACGCCATCGAAGCCTTGCTGGCAGGCAAGGATATCGCGGTTGGCCACACGGGTACGTTTGGATGCTCGACGAAGTGGGCAGAGAAGAGTGCAGCGCGTGAGGCAGATGAGCGCAAGCTAGAAGCGACGCCAGTCAAGTTGGATATGGTGGACGCGGAGGGATTGAAGTTGCTTCGCGCCAATGCAGGTAGTCATGTGACGTTGGTGAGTTTCTGGGCCACGTGGTGCGGTTCTTGTGTCGTGGAGTTTGCGGATCTGCAGGGCACCTTCCGCATGTACAAGGATCGTGACTTCGAACTGGTCACGGTCGCTGCCAATCAACCAGATGAGAAAGCTGGTGTGATGCGGCTGCTGGAGAAGAAACACGCAACCAGCCGTAACCTTCTGTTCGGTTCAGAAGATACGGCGGCACTGCAGAAGGCCTTCGATCCCAACTGGGATTCAGCCGTTCCATATACTGTGCTACTGGGGCCAAATGGCAAGGTGCTCTACAAGACGTTGGGCTCCGTGGACCTTCTGGAACTCCGGCGAAAGATTCTGGCTTCAGTGCCAGCGGAGTATGCAGGCTTTACGAAATACTGGACGTCGAATTGACCTCCCGATTGAGGAATGTTGCCTAAATTTGCAACTCGTCTACTTCGCGGAGTTGTCTCTTCTCGGAGGAGTCATCTCGAGTGCCCAGATGGCAGTGGGACGCAAATACATTCCGGCGCGGAAGTCGCCCGTGATATCCCAGGCCTCCGGTGTTCGGAACCAGTAACCTTTGCTCTCATAGATGACGCGGTAGAGCCCGTGGGTAGTTGCGTAGGCTTCGTCCTTCATGCCTTCGCTCATCAGTAAGCCTGCGTATCCAAGCGTTGTTCCCGCCCAGACTTCTTTCCCTTGTTCATTGGTCATGATCGACCCATCGGCATTCATGCCATTGGCCGCGCCCATCTCGCCACCGCCGAACTTTTTCACATTGAAGTCATAGATCTTCTCCATGGCCGAGATCTGCATATCGTGTGGAACGATATCGCCCAGTCCTGTGAGATTGGCATACCACTGACCCGCAAGCTGATCGGCCTGGATCGCGTCCTTCGATTCGCTGTTGGTGTCGTAGCGAAAATACTCGCCATTCCATAGCTGCGTGATGTAGGTTTTCTGGCCCTTCAGAAAGAGCTTGTGGTATTCCTCCGCCGTTCTGGTGTCGCCTATTATGCGCGCTGTCTCTTCGCCGGCACGCAGAGCGGCGAGCCACAGTCCACCGGAGTATGCACTCACTCCCTTTACTATCCAGGAATCGTAGGTCTGATCAGGATAGCCGCTGTTCTCAGGTACCCCTCCACCTTTGTCGAACTTGCGCAGATACTCGATTGCATCTTTGACTGCGGGCCAGGTTTCGCGCAGGAAGGCTAGATCTGTTCGGCCGGTAAGTACGTAATCGCGATAAACCATGAGGACAAACTTGGAGTTGAGATCCTTCCAGCCGTTTGTATCCTGCCACCCTGGCTCGTTCACCGCAACGAATGGGTCTCCCTCCGGTACGCCTAGGTCATGCGGCACTGCGCCACGCGTTTTGCGTTTGTGGGTGACTGGTGCCCCAGTCTGCTCACTCTTCCAGACCCACAGACCTTGCTCCGGCCACTCCTTCGACACCGTATCCGCGAACTCACGCAGTACTTGCATGTCAACCTTCGGCCAGAACTTGAGCAGGGGCAGGGAAGCGTAGAACCGCACATCGAGTGTCGCGTAATATGCGTAATCGAAACATTCCAGTAACGCAAAGGATGGCTCGGTCTTCAGACTTGCTCCTTGTTGACGACCCCAGAACGTGCCTCCATCGGTGAGCGCATACAGTTCGTTGAAGAGCATTCCGCGATACCACAGGGGTTTGCTCTCATCACGGATGATGGGCGCCTGCCATTTATCGATTTCGTTGCTCCAGTTAGCCGCGTTCAGCAAGCCATTGCGTGCGATCTTCCAGGCGTTTTGGCCGTCAGAGCCGTAGAAATCCGTGTAGCGGCGATTCCACTTGCGGCCCTCGCCGAACTCGACGACTGGAAAATCCCATGCAACCACCATTGGAATGATCTTGCTCTCGCCAGGCTGCAGTGTGAAGCGCAAAGCAATAGCGCCACCCAGCTTTTCCTTGTCGCTCACCCATGACTTACCGTCGTTGGCGAGACGGCCGTCTTTCGCAAATGAAGTCCATACCGCGTTGCCATCTCCTGCTGCCTCAAAGGTTGTCTGATAGCTCACTTCGACTCCCTTCGACTCGAGTGCGGCAATCACAAACTGACCGTCCCACTCGTTGGACCCACTGCCGTTACGGTTGCGATCGAAGACGATGCCCTTCATCGAACTATCCGTGCTCACAGCCTCGGTCTGAAAGCGATTGAAGTTACCCTGATTCGGAGTTCCTTTGAAGTCCCGCGTAAAGGTGCGGAACCATCCGGCCATGTTCGTCCAGGAGAGCAGAACTGAGACAGTGACGGCCTTGTTCGTAGGGTTGTTCGCATGCCAGCGATATACTGCGACCGGATAACTCGACTCGCGGTAGTTGTCCGGCAGGATTGGTGAATATTGCTCAAGCACCACATGTGCGGGGAACTTGTCCCACTTATAGTCAAACCACGATTTGGGGTAGAGCGCGTAGTAGTCGCCTGCACCGACGGGATAGTCCCATTGCCAACTGGAGAGTTCGCCGCCAGCGGGATGGCCATTCATGAGCACGCGTGCCGTACCGGTTACATCGCCCTCGGACTGCTGGAACATGGCGAACTGATTCGCAGGAACTGTTTCATACTTGTGCACGCCAGCCTTGATGTGCCAACGGGCAAAGTCTCCACGGTAGGTACGGGAGAAGGTGCCGGCGCCGAATCCGCCAACAGGGACGCCCTGCCAATAGCCGTCGTCGATGTCGCCTGCCACACGGGTCACACCGGGGTTCTCTAAGGGGAGACCAAGTGGGCGCGTCCACGCGGCCTTCGGGATATCGGCTGTTGGAGACACGGTCTGCGCGAAAACTGTTGGGCATGGAAGCACGAAGAGAAGCAAGGACAGCGAGTGGCGTTGCAAGGAGCCTCCATGTGTTTAGCGCAGAATTGAAAACGTGTTCCGAGAACCACTCTGTTCTGAGATCCGCTATATAGCGGGCCAGTCCTCGATCAGGTCACCCCAGCCTATTTGTTCTTACCGTTCGATCCAAGCCAGACGAGGCAGTTCTCGAAGAGTTGATTCTGCGTCGAGCTATCAAAACTCTTGTTTCCGTGGCCCATATTCGTATAGATCATCCTGAATTTCGTGTTAGTCCACATGACCGGGAGATCGCCCGAGAGCAAAACGTCCTTGAATCCTAGCGGATAGTTCGAGGGACCAAGCGTGGCAAGCACTTTCACGTTGGTGTTGAGGCGTGGGCTTGGCCGCCAGATATACCATTCGTTAGCTGGAGACACGAAGGTGGCAGGCAGTCCCTTGGCGACTGGATGCCTAGGATCGTCGATGATCAGCTTCGCCGGAAGTGGAGGCCAACTGTTGGTGTAAAAAACTGCACCTCCGAGAAAGTCGACAAACCAGGGCCACTTGGTATCGCGATCGTTGTAACCCGCGGCATGAAAGCCCATCCAGCCTCCGCCTGAAGCCATGTATTTCTCGAAACTGGTGCGCTGCTGTTCGGAGTGCGGAGAGTCATCAAGCCAAAGAACAAGTTGGTATTGTTTGAGCGTCGCGTCGTTAAGGTTGCCCCAGTTGGTCGAGGGTGTAACGGCAAAATGATCCCGGGCAGCAATGGTTGTAAGAAAGGCTAGCGCCCCACGTGCGAAATCAACGTGATCCGGCTCCACATTGGTTGAGTAAAGCGCAAGCACATGGATTGACGGGTCGGCGGGTGTCTGGGCCGCGAGTGCCAAGGCCAGTACCGGCGCAAAGAGAGCTGCCAGCAGACATCGCTTCATTGGCTGGCCGCCCACAGGATGGAGTTGCGGAAGAGCTGAGTAAATGCGGGGTTTTGGAAGTGCTCAGGACGATGCCCCATGAAGATATAGATGTTACGCGCCTTCTTGCTCTGGTTGGTCCAGATCACGGCGTGATCGCCCATCTTGATCTTACTGTCTGGCGTATAGGTGTTCTCGTCCACACTTGCTAATACATGTACGTTGGGACGGGGCGATTTGTCGTAGGTGTAGAACTCTTCATCCTTGATTTCGAAAGAAGGCGGCAGACCTTTCATCGCGGGGTGCGCTTTATCTTCGACATTGACCTTGCCGGAGACAAAGGTGGCGATGTAGCTCTTGAATCGAATCCCGCCCATGAAGTCCTGAAACCAGGGCCAGATGGGATAGCCGTCGAACTCGCCGAGCAGGGTTGCGTGATGAAAACCGATCCATCCCCCCTTGCCTTCGTCAATGTACCTCTGAAATGCGGCAACGGCGGTGGGTTTCCAGCCATAGGGCGGATAGTTCAGCTGGATAAAGAGCTGGTATTGCGCCAGGAATGCGTCGTCGATCTTATCCGTATTTTCGATATAGTCGATAGAGAGTTTGTCTTCCTTTGCTTCTTTGGCGAGCCAAGCCATCGCCGCATCGACGAAGGGCCTGTGTATGCCGCCGGCCTCGGCGATGGCGAGGACGCGAAATTTCGGAGCGGGATTCTGAGCACGCAGCATACAAGTGGTTGCGAATGCAATCAGCATCATGAGGACGGAACGGCGGAAGACATGGAAGAGCCGATTCGAAGACGAGGATACTTGCGAGAAAGGCATGTTTCCCCCACGTGGTAAACATCTTTGAACTGAAGCGTTGTGTTCGAGAGGCAAAAGAAAAAGAGTCTGGAACGCCCCCTCGTCGTTCTGGGCAATTGTAATGCTAGTAGATACTTGTGAACCATTACAAAGTATCCTAGGATGAGTCGGTACGTCAATAGAAATGGCCAAGTGGCCAGGAGTTCCGTCATGAGGCCGCAATCGATTCAAAAAACGCTCTTGAGAGTTGCGACGGGAACTGCCATCCTTACGGTCCCGCTACTGGTGTTCAAGTCAACGGCGCAGGAGCCGGAGGCGCGAGGCCAGTTGATCAGCCCATATGCGATTGTTGCGAACCGGGCGACGGGCAAGGTATACGCAGTGGATTCGTCGGCCGGAGTGGTCACGGTGATCTACGCGTCGAGCAATGCCACGGCTACAATTTCCGCAGGTAAGGAGCCGGTTTCACTTGCCATCAATGAGGCGACCAACACCATCTACGTTGCAAATGTGGGCAGCGGTACGGTGACTGAAATTGATGGCGCGACGGATGTGCCGCGCGCAACGATTGATGTTGGGCATCTCCCTTACGCGATAGCTGTAAATCCCAAGACCAACAGGATCTACGTCTCGCATACCTTCAGCGATGCACTGACGGTCGTCGACGGAGCGACGCGCGACGTAGTGCAGGTGAAAGCTGGCTCAGCTGACGCAATTGCGGTCAATGCAAAAACCGATAAGGTCTATCTTCTCGGCTATGAAGGCACCCAGTTGACAGTGCTGGACGGCGCCAGCAACGCGCAGTCGAAGATCACCACTGGCGGCCATGTGTGGGGATTTGCTATCAACGAGTCGACAGGCAAAATGTATGTGACGCACATAGGAACGAATGCGCTACAGGCCATCGACCTGGCTACCGGCAAGAGCACGGATATTCCAACGGGCAAGATGCCGTGCGCTGTTCAGATCAATCTCGCAACCAATCGCGTTTATGCCGTGAATTACGGCGACGACAGCGTGACTGTTGTGGATGGCAACAATGATGCAGCGATTGCCACCATCCAAACCGGGGAAGGGCCACAGGCCATAGCCGTCGATGCAAAGGCGAACAAGGTCTATATTGCGAATACGTACAGCAACACGGTCACAGCGATCGACGGCGCTACAAATACTGTCACTGCGACGATGACTACGGGTGAGCATCCGTTTGGGCTTGCGGTGGATGCGGCCAGCGGACATCTCTACTCAGAGAACTTCGGCGATCTAAAGCCAGGCTCGACTCCGGCGACGTTGAGCCTCGACATTCTTGCGTCGACTCCGCACTGAGGGCCAGCGTGCTTCATTACTCGTGCGGCAGGCTGATGGCGTAGAGGTACCAGGCTGCGTGGGGCAGCCACTCCTCTGACCAGCGCCAGTCTTCATCCTTGCCGGTGATAGCGAAGCCTTCATTCCATGCGATTCCATCAGGATCGTTGAGCGCGCTAGTGATGCCGTTGACGATCGCTCCTGGAGCGTTGGCGTATTTGTACGAGCGGAAGAACATATAGGGGGCTTGGTTGTGGCCGCTGCCACCCAGCATGCTGGCATCGAAGGGATTGCGTCCGAGTATCCAGTGCAACTGATTCCATGCATACTCCTCAAGGCGAGCGTGGAAGGCTGGATCGCCACCGAAGTAGGGAGCCGCGAGGCGCGCAGCAGAGGCGAGTGAAGCCAGACGCGCATTTTCGCCCTGCCACCACGGTGCGGCTTCAGTATCATGAGGAAAAAAGAATGCAGTACGCACTTGCCCATTTCCAAAACGCACCAGTTGACGCGCATAGCCGAAGGGGTTATTGACCTCGGCGGTGGTCTCCATCTCCGAGTCGAGCGAGCGTCTCACTGCTTCAAGGACTCGAACACGATCATCCTCAGGCGCGATTGTTGCGTATTCCAGAAGGCTGACGACGGGCAGGCCAGCATCGGAGGGGTGAAAAAAGGGACGTATCCCATCATCCGCGCGCCAGTAGTCGCGGTGGCCGTTGGCGGTGGTGAGGCGCTGAAGCAGGTTTTCGGCGCGGCGTTTCGCTGCGGTTCGATAAGCATCTTTGTGCGTGGCGCGGTAGAGTTCGGTGGCGGCCAGCAGTGCGCAGTAGTCATCGAGAATGTTCTCGTTGCCGTCGTTGAGCAACTCGCGATTGTGCGCGTCGAGAAAGGCAAAGGCCTCCTCGGCTGTCCTAAGATAGGTCGCGCGTGGGATGTCCCCGTCGATTGGCATGGTGCCGGCCAGTGCGAGTGCCGCGATGGACATGCCACCGCCGGCGCGAAAGCTTGCCTCATAGGAGTGCGGCCGGTTTGCGCTGCCGACCTCGGTGGAGTCGGTGTCGTTTTTCTTGATTTGTGTGCGCCAGTTGGGGTTGCCGATTGCGCGATCCTGCGCGAGCTTCTCGCGGCCGGGCGCGGTGATGCTCTCGTAAAAGGACCCACCGGGGCGCTTGATGCGTGTTAGATAGTCAGCGCCGAAGAGGCCCTCATCCAAAATGCGCCGCTCGTATTCGCTGAAGTTGTCGTCCTTGCGCACGACGAGCGACTCGTAGCTCTTGAGCAGCGTCCACGCCACGAGCGGCATCTGTTGTGGATTGAAGTATGAGGTCGGATTCTGATGCGAGAGATGAATGCCATAATCTCCCGTTGCGTCATACCATCCGCCGTGTGCATCGACAAATCCAGTTTGCCCTGGAGGCAGCTTTAGATGGCTGTCGGCGCGATCGATCAAACCAGTGGAGCGTTGGCCTTTGAAGTAGTAGATAACATCGGAAAGCGTGCTGCGCTCAAGCAGATTGTCATCGATCACAAAAGCGCATGAAGTCACCTCGCCTGCTTCGCTCCGTATGCGAAGCGCGTAGTGTCCGGTCTGCTTCCACCCAGAAAAATCAGCGATCCAATAGGTGCCGCTCCAGTGCGCAACCTTTCCAGCGGAGGACAGCGCGCCAGTGAGAACTGTCTTATTGGAAACTTCGTCCTGCAGAGAAAACTCCGTTGGGTGATTGCTTGAGCTTCCGCGAATAATGGCGAGTTTGGGCGCATTGGTTTCATAGCCGACCTGGTCGACGAGGACAGTGATGCGGTTTAAAGTGTTCTCAGCGTTCTGGGCGGATAAAGTGATGCCGAAAGCAGTCGCGCAGCAGGCGATGAGAATGCTTCGGGTCACTCCAAACATCTTCATATACAGCTTGTGGACCTCTCTCATGGCTTGGAAGATGTGTGCAGGATGCTGTTTGCGTCCGAGGCTGGAATACCAATCGGCATGCTTCGCCTGATAGCAGTGTTGTTGACGCTTTCCTGCACATCTTCCAGCAGCTTTCGTCCTTCTACTTCCGCATCCAGCAGGATGCGAGTCGTGGCGCCCAGATGTGACGCGAGCAGCCGCACTGCGGCTTCAGCGTCACGCGCTAGCGTGGCGCTTACGATGGCCCGGTGCTCCTCGTCCACGTTACGGCTTTTGGTGGAGAAGGGCACCGATAGCCGCCGATAGCGCTCGCTCTGTGCATACAGAAGATTGTGCAGATGCAATAGCCAGAGACTATCGCAGCCATCCACCAGCGCGAGATGAAATGCTGCGTGTGCTTCCACCCATTCTTCACTTAAGCGCGCGGGATCGTCTGAAGCACGTTCGCGTGTGCGTGCCAGCCGGTGCGCCGCCGCGACTAGCCGCGCTTCCCAATCCACGTCGCCGAACTGAATCGCCCGCCTGAGGCAGAGGCTATCGATCTCGATACGCACCATCGTCAAATCCGTGAGATCGGCTGCTGAAATGGGGGCAGCACGAAAACCCCGCTGCGGTTCGGCGACTACCAAGCCCTCGGCGGTCAGGCGCGACAATGCCTCGCGAATTGCTCCCAAACTGACTGAAAACCGACCGCACAGCTCCTGGATCTTCAGCTTTCTCCCGGGAACGATGCGGCAAGCGAGCAGATCTGCGCGCAGGGCCTCATAGGCTCCCTGGGTCATGTTCGCTGAAGACTCTTTGTTCATCGGCGCATTCCATCCGGGTTTTTCCGTAGAGCTATCGTACTGCACATTCTGAGAAAATATATTATTCATTGACAAATATACAATTGTGGGTCATGTTGAATTTGATACAGACGTCGAGAATCGACTCGAGGCCCCTCTAAAGTACCGCCAAAATACTGAAAGGCGATGTTCATGCGATTTGCCGCATTCACTCGCGGAGAGCAGGAAGGACTGGCGGTTGCGGGTCCGGATTCGGGTTTACATGCTCACGAATCTTGCTCTTCCGGTCTACGTGACCCGATACCATCGCAGCGAACTTGAGATCTTGCGTCATGTGCTGCTGCCAATTGCCGGTACGCTGATCATGTTGCTTCCGCCGCGGGGTCCTATCCAACCAGGCCAGACTTGGCCCTTCAATGTCTTCCCCTGGATCGCGCTCGGTGCTCTCGCCCTGTTCGAGGTCTATGGCATCGTGATGGCGCAGCTGTCGCCTGACCTGGCGGGTCGCATCGGCGCGTATGTAGCCGATCAGTAAGCTGAATCTATTGGGTAGTTTTTGCAACTCGCAAGGAGGTCATCTGATGAAACCAATTCTCTTCCGCGGCGCCAGTGTTTGGGATGGCAGCGGCGCGGCCGCGTTTCCGGCCGATGTGCTTGTCGAAGGTAGCAGAATCAAGACTATTGCCCGGGCGCCAGGCCATCCCAACGTAGATGGAGCCTTGGTCATCGACGCGAAAGGCCGGACCCTGATGCCAGGCTTGGTGGAAGGTCATGCGCATATTTCCTTTGGCGGAGCTGTCAATGATTCCGACCTTGGGAACATCCCTCCCGAAGAGCATGTATTGCTCACCATGCGGAACGCGAAGACGCTGCTCGATCATGGCTTCACCAGCTGCTATAGCGCTGCCACCTCCAAGCTGCGGCTCGATGTCGTTATCCGCAATGAAGTGAATGCAGGCCGCCTGCCCGGGCCGCGTATACGCGCCGCAAGCCCGGAGATCACGGTGACCGGCGGTCTCGGCGATGAGCGCAAAGCACACATGTACTACGAGAGCTTTGGGCTGATCGCCGACGGCAAGGAAGAGATCAAGAAGGCGATTCGTCTCTGCTGCCGTGAAGGCGTCGACAATATCAAGGTGAATATTTCGGGCGATGATCTCAGCCCGGCCGCCCACGGCGGCCTCACCGTGATGACCGAGGAAGAGGTACAGACGGCCGTCAATACTGCGCGCGATTTCGGCAAGAAGGTCAACTGCCACGCCCGTGCGGCAGAAGCGGTGAAGCGCGCCGTCCGTTGCGGTGTGGATGTAATCTATCACTGCGAATCTGCGGACGAGGAAGCGATCGATATGCTGGAATCCGCGAAGGACCGGATCTTTGTGGGACCCGCGATTGGGATCATCTATGGCACGCTCTACGAGGGTGAGCCGTTTGGCTTTCGTCGCGATTCTGAGATTGGACGAACTATGGAACGCGTCATCGAGTCCACTGCCGCCGTGTATACAGAGCTGCGCAAGCGAGGCGTACGCATTCTCATCGGAGGAGACTACGGATTCGCCCAATCGCCTCAGGGTGACAATGCGCGAGACCTCAAGCATTTTGTCGATCTCCTCGGCTTCTCACCGAACGAAGCGCTGCAATGCGGCACACGCATTGGTGGGCAGGTAATGGGCTTGGGCAACGAACTCGGCCAGATCAAGGAAGGCTACCTGGCAGATCTGCTTCTGGTGGATGGGGATCCGTTGGAAGATCTTGACGTCGTTGTGCATGAGAAAAACCTGCACGTAATCATGAAGGAAGGTGCGCTTTACAAGGACTGTTCCGCCACTGCCGTTATCGAACATACGCTTGTGGCTCAATAGGAGGAGGCTAGGGGTTGGGCCAACAACCTCATCGCGGATGCGCTCCACATCCATTGCACAATCAGCGCATACAAAAGCAACCATCGCTCCCTCTAAAAGAAACGCTGCAGCCTGATTTCGGCTGCAGCATAGGCATTGAAGGGAATCCTATCTGGAAAATGCATACTGAAGAGCGAAATAAACCACTAGAATGCATATTTCAGTGCTAGCTGAATGGAACGACTGTTGCTTACAGTGCCAGTGATCTGGCCGAAGTTGGAGTCAGTCATACCACTATCTGGCGGAGCGTAGTCGGCAATGTTGAAGGCATTGAAGAAATCAGCGCGGAAATCCACGCGATGCTCACGCCAGATTATGAATTTCTTTGCAACCGTCATGTCAATGTTCTGGAAGCTAGGAGCGCGGAGTGAGCCCGGGCGAACCGTACCAAAGGCATTGTTGGGCTGCTGGGCATAGACGCAGTTTCCATCATCCTGATTAGGACCGCAGGAAGTACCTTGTACCGCAGTGCCGTAGTAAGCATTGATGGAACGGTTGACGACCTTCAGCGGACGGAGTTGGTTGGGGCGTGCCGCGCCGGTAAAAGCATTCACCGTGCTTGAGTAGTTTGCCGGCGAAGAGACAGTGACTGGAAATCCAGAATAATAGACCTGGGCACCGCTCAACCTCCAGCCGCCGAGTACAGTGTCAACTATGTAATTTGAGGTGGCGCCAAACCTCTTCCCCCGGCCAAAGGGAAGGTCATACACGCCAGTGACGGAGATATTATGGCGGGTGTCCATGCCAGCTGGCCCCCACTCCGATCTCATATCGTATGCGTTCTGCTGATAGTACTGGCCACTATAAATATTGCTTACTCCGTAGAAGCCGATGTCATCTGTCAACGAATGGGAGTAGGTATAGTTAGCGGTCAACTCAAAGCCCGCAGTGAGGTGCTGCCTGAAGACAGCCTGCAAGGCGTTGTAGCTGCTGGCGGATTCCGTCTGAGTAATCTTGATGATGCCACCCTGTCCCACAATATTGGCATATGGAGCAGTAGCACCGGGTGACGTGAGTTGATTGCCCCAATACGGATCCGTAAGATGGTGTCCGACGATACCGACATAGCCCAACTGAAATGATGACGAGGTTCCAATTTGATATTCAGTTGTCAGGCTGAATTCCTGGGTAATGGCCGCCTTGAGATCTTTAGGCCATACATAGAACGTGGTGGTAGGCACAGTGCTTGTCGGGAACCCATTCGATGCTTGGTAGAACACGCCTGGTGAGTAGCCGTCTGCGGTACTCGGATTCTGACCGGTCTGTTCAAAATCCGTGTGGAAGGGTGGGTTTTGGGTCAGCCGCAGATTTGCGCCCGTGCCCTCGAGGTAACTTGATATTCCGTAGCCGCCACGGAGCACCACCCGCGTCATTGGCTGATAGGCAAAACCCACTCGCGGTTGAAACTGAGTATAGGTGGAATCGTATAGAGCGCGGCTGTTTCCGCCAACACCAGCATGCTCAATCTGCTTTGTCTGCATGTTGATGTTGGCCATCTTGTTATTGACTTCATAGATGGGCTGATCAAACTCCCAGCGGAGACCGAGATTCAAGGTGAGATTCGGCCTCACTTTGAAATCGTCCTGAGCAAAGATGCCGTCTCTCCATTGGCGTTGTCCGGTTCTTCCAGTCACGGCACCGATCTGGACATCCTGAACTCGGTCTAGCAGGAAGTCGGCGAAGGGATAAAGCGTGCTGTTAGTCGCATACGGGTTGGCGGTATAGCCGCCCGTATAGTTGAATGCACCCAACTCTCCGTCGTTACCGGGGTAGAAGCTGTTTTGCTGGTAGCGAATAAATTCGGCACCGAACTTCATGAGGTGCCGCCCCTTCTGCCAAGTAAGGCTGTCGGAATATCCGAAGACGTTGTCGATGAAGATTTCCGGAGAGGGGTTTGTGCCAAAGCCACTCGGGAAGCCAGTGCCTCCGGTACCGTTGAAGTTTTGTGCACTGAAACCCGCAGTCTGTTGCGGATTGCCGGGAATTCCTACGCGTTGATTCCCTGTCAGCCCGAAGATGCCGCTAGGGTCGGTTGAAACGCCGTTATTGAAGCGAATGCGTCCATAGTTAGCTGTAAAAGAATTCACAATTGCCGAGGAGAACGTGTGAACCCAGTTGGAATTGAAAAAATGGTCTGGATAGTTGTTTGCGATCGGAAATTGGACAGGAAGTGGATCAGCTGTTTGACCATCCTGTGCGTATGCCTGGGAATACCGGAAGGAGAACGCATCGTTAGCATGCAGGTGCCAATCGATCTTCACGTCCCCTTGATCATTCCTGGCGAAACTACCCGATGGTCCAATGAAGTTGTTGTAGATTCCAAGTGGGTCGCTCGTTGGATGATTGGGCAGCGGGTAAGCGTTGGGGTGACTAAACAGGTAGAGAGCGACAGGATTTGTGATCGTGAGCTTATTGTTTGCATATGCTTTCGGTTGGCCCGTTATTGGATCAATCGTCTGGGTATCGTAGAGTTGGATCCCAAGGGTACTTATGAGGGACGACAGGTCTCCTGTGCGAAAGGCTGCAGGAGCTACGCTGGCTGTCGTCAGACCAGCTCCGTGATAACGGAATCCTTCATAGTCCATAAAGAAGAACAGCTTGTCTTTGATGATCGGACCGCCAAAGGTGCCCCCAAACTGTGTAGCTGTATATGAATTCTTGGGGACTGGAATCACATTGTTATCGTTGCTCCAGCTATTCGCATCGAGATTGTAATTTTTTAGAAATGCAAAGATGCTGCCATGAAACTGGTTGCCGCCACTCTTCATGACTGCCAGAACGGTGCCACCGTTCACGTTGCCGAATTCAGCGTTCGCATTCGAGGCGATGACACGTATCTGTGCCAATGCGTCAGGGCTGGGGTTGTACCCAATTGTGTTGTTAATATTTTCATTGATTTCCTGTCCGTCAAGCAGGTAGTTATTTGACTGCTGGCGATTGCCATTTACAGAAACTTCGGTGTTTGCATCCACAGCGCGCTCGGTTGAATCGCTCATTCCGAAGGAACTGAAACCGGGTGCAACAGCTCCAGGTGTAAATACCGTTAATTGGCTAAAATCTCGACCATTTAGCGGAATACTGTTGATCGTATTTTCAGTAAAAGTTTCGCCGAGAGTTGCGCCTTCTGTGTTCAAGATCGGCTGCAACTGATCAGATACCTCCACAGTTGTGGTTGTAGCACCTACCTTCAGCGGGATGTCGATCTTCGCGGTCTGGTCGATTTCAAGAGAGAACGGACCATACTTGGCGGTAGTAAAACCTGGCGCTTCAACGGCCAGTTTATATTGTCCAATTTGCAGGAACCGGATCGCGTATTCTCCGGCCTGGTTTGTCTGTGCTACCGTCGCGACGCCTGTTGCCACATTGACTGCGGTAACAGTTGCTTTGGGAACAATGGCCCCAGTGGGATCGGTGATGATGCCACGAATGGCACCAGTAACGGTTTGCGCTATACCCGGTAGGGAGACCAGCAGGAAAAGCGCGATTATTAACAAACAAGAACGCTTCATAGGATTGCCTCTCAAGAAATAGTTTTGTTAAGTTCCCAAGTGAATAAACCCTGCGATATCGTCTCAACCAGTCAGAATGAAGCGCTTCATCCAGTCTCTTCCCGCCCGCAAGCCGCGACGAGCGGAGCAACAGCACCAAGCGAGTGACACGGCACATCCGTCATCTTGCGGCAATGCTCTTACGGCGAAACGTGCATCTAGTGTGGCCAAGAACCCCCGGCAACCTTCGCTCATTGATATATGAAGCATCTCCGTCATCAGCTTTCCACTCTCCAATAAACAAGGAGGCGTCGCTTGCCCCGACGGAAATCGGCATTGGCGCGCCTGGCAATTGCTTGCCCTATTTGTCCACTACGAAGGGAATACTAACGAACAATTAGAAAGAATGTCCACGACTTTTTTCTGAAAGGGAGGTGTCCCCAACTTGGGGATGTGCGATTCGTCGCCGACCACGCCAAACGCGCGGTCGCTGACTTTCCTCTCAGTCAGACCCGAGCAGGCCGGACAAGCGGCAATCACTGCTGTGCTGTGCCGTGCAGCGTGGCTGCCTCCGCTTCATAGCTCTGCGATTCGACCGTCGGAGCATGCCCCTCGCCCCTGCCCTTCAGCAGTCGCACGCCGTGGCCAAGAATCGTCGTGTTGAAGCCCTGGCCAAGGCTGCCCAGTTGAATGTGATTCCACAGGTCACGAACCCGGCTTGCGTGAGCAAAGCCCAGGCTAGGACAATTGAATTGCAATTGAGCTTGCGAGATAAATTGTTGGAACAATACGTGACCCTGACGGGCCGTAAGGGCGCGGAAGCGCGGGTATTGTTATGATGGCCTGCGGGCCCGCGAATTGCTTAGAAGTTCTTCTCTAAACAGGAAGCTGCAGCTTTCCGAGGAGTGACTTGTGCGTTCCAGACGACAGCTTCAGATCGCCATTCTGCTTCTTGTCGCCGCAACGTTGCTCAGCGTGCCAACCGCCGCGCAGGTCGCGAAGAGTTCGTCGGCTGCGACCAGCGCCCAAGCCAGCTCCACAAAGAAGCCAAAGGGTGCAGCTACCCGGTTGAGTGCGATCGTCGCTTCGGGTCGCCTTGAAGATCTTCGTTGGCCCAACCTCTCCGACTACCGGTTGCACCTCACCAACTTTTACCGCCCTTCGGGATACGAGCTGGCGTGGGTCCGCGACGGCGAGCCTACTCCGCAGGCCGTCGAACTGATCAAGATACTGCAGGACGCCGATCGGGAGGGCCTTCGGGCCGAAGATTACGACGCCTCGCGCTGGGCCGATCGCCTGACATCGCTGAAGGAAACGCATAACGACGCTGATCAAGCACGCTTCGATGCCGCCCTCACCGTCTGCGCCATGCGTTATCTTTCCGACCTCCACGTTGGAAGAATCAACCCGCAGCATCTGGGTTTTGAGTTTGACGTCTCTCACAAGAAACTCGACTTGCCCCACTTTGTCCGCCAACGTCTGGTCAACGGCTCCGACCTACGTTCGGAACTGGCCGGGGTCGGGCCGCCTTTCGCAGGCTACCAGCGACTACGCGACGCTTTGCAGCACTACATGGAATTGGCGAAAAGTGATGATGGGGAGAAACTGTCCAACCCGATACTACTGCCTCCGGGCGGGCAGTACGAGGGCACGAGACGCCTGACTAGCCTATTGCGATTGGTGGGCGATCTGCCGGATAGCGTCACGATTCCGCCTGACTCGAAGATTTATGAGCCAGCCCTGGCTGATGCGGTCAAGCGCTTCCAAGGGCGTCATGGACTACGCCCGACCGGCGAACTCGACTCCAAAACCATTGCTGAGATGAATGTGCCGCTAAGTGATCGTCTTGAGCAGATGCGCCTGGGGCTGGAAAGATACCGTTGGTTGCCTTACGAGTTCAAACAGCCGCCGATTGCAGTCAATGTTCCAGAATTCCGTCTCTACGGTTTCAAGGAAGGAAATCAACTCGGTCTCACCATGAACGTGAATGTGGGCGAGGAGTACGATTTTCAAACTCCCATATTCGAAAACAACATCCAGTACATCGTCTTCCGTCCTTACTGGAACCCTCCGCCAAAAATCCTGCGCAATGAAATCATCCCCGAGCTAAAAGAGGATCCCTCTCTGGAGGAAAATGGCCTGGAGCTGGTCAGCGCGAGCGGGCAGGTCTTCAGGTCCGGGGACGTCACACCTGCGATGTTGCAGCAGGTGCGATCAGGAAAGTTGACCGTGCGGCAGCCACCCGGTCCCGAGAATGCGCTGGGACTGGTTAAATTCATCTTTCCAAACGAACACCACGTCTATATCCACGATACGCCGGAGAGCGTGGACATGTTCTCTGAAAAGAGAAAACGGGCGGTCAGCCATGGGTGCATCCACGCGCAGGAACCGGACAAGCTCGCCGCGTGGCTCCTGCGCAACACGCCCGGTTGGGATCTGGAACGAGTTGAGCACGCCATGCATGAGGGCCGAGATAACGTAAGAGTAAATCTTGCCTCACCTATTCCGGTCTTGATCGTTTACGAAACTGCTGTCGTAGAGGAGAACGGAGACATTCACTTCTTTCACGATATTTATGGACACGATGCGACGCTCGAGGAGGAGTTGGCCAAGGGCTACCCGTATCCCAAATAAAGAAAATCAAGCGGGACAATAAAAAAGTTAGAGGGGCGGCTATCGCAGGTGGGCGCGACTACGGTTTGATCTCGATCGGCGTGCCGTCTGCCACCGCTCGCCAGATCTCGTCCATCTCTGCATTGGTCACCGCGATGCAGCCATCGGTCCAATCGCCCAGTTGCTGACTCGGCCCATCGAAGTCATTCGGCAGCCCATGGATGAACAGGTCCCCACCGGGCGGTACGCCCAGTTGTCTCGCGCGTGCCAGATCTTCTGCGTTTGGATAAGAGATGTGGATGGACCTATGAAACTGGCTTTTCGCGTTATGCCGATCAAGTAAATATTTGCCTTCAGGCGTCCTGCTATCACCTTGCCTGGTCTTGGGGCCGACCGGGCTTCCTCCGAGCGAGACGCTATATGTTTTCAACACTTCGTCGCCCTTGATCAACAGAAGCTTCCTTTCCCCCTTCAGCACAAGCACCTTGTCGGCAATGGCAGACGCTCGCAAGGGAGCGTCGCTTGCTGAAAGCGCCGGCGAGGAAAAGACTGCGAGTGTAAAAAACGCGAGAACGGCCAGCTTCGTGATCTTCACACGCCATATTCTACCCTGCTCCGTTACCAGGGCTAGTAGAGGGCCAATGAACTGACCTGAAAGGTCATTCACTCGTTCTTTTAGATTGTCCAAGGGCGATCTTCTGATCCCTTTGCCGGCAAATGTTAACGGTGCCCATCAATGAGCAGGATATCGGACAGATAGTATCTCTGGTGGCTCTCTGGTTTTATGGCATCCGAAATCTGTAAAGCAAGGGTGACATATTCGAGGAAATCACGCATCATGCAAAAGTGTCGTGCTTCAAAGATCAAAATCTGGACCACATAGCGTTGCTAAGAACAAATGACGATGCGAGATCATTGGATCGATACCCACCACCATCTCTGGCAATACAACGAACAAGAATATCCTTGGATGTCCGAGAGGATGGCAACGCTTCGCCGAGACTTTCTGGCCGGTGATCTCGAGCAGGTTGCGAGTCGCGGCGGTGTCAAAGCGGCCATCGCTGTACAGGCTCGGCAGCGGATGGAGGAGACCGAATTCCTCATCGAGGCCGCCCGAAATAGCGCGCTGATCCGAGGCGTGGTGGGCTGGGTGCCCTTGATTGACCGCGACGTCGAAATGCATCTTGGGCGTTTCGCACAGGACGCCCTCTTCAAAGGCGTGCGTCACATCCTGCAAGACGAACCCGACCCTTATTACATGCTCCGCGAAGACTTCAATGATGGCGTAAATCAACTCAAGCGCTACAACCTGCGCTATGACCTCCTCGTCTTCGCGCGGCATCTTCCGCAAACCATCACATTCGTCGATCGCCACCCGAATCAGATATTCATCATGGATCACATTGCGAAGCCGGAGATTGCCAAAGGGGAGATCGACGAATGGGCCAGAGACATTCGTGCTCTGGCGGAGCGGGAGAACGTCCTTTGTAAGATCTCCGGGATGGCAACTGAGGCAGACTGGAGTTCCTGGAGCGCCGATCAGTTGAAGCCGTACTTTGATGTCGTGTTGAACGCTTTTGGTCCTGCACGGCTCATGTTTGGCTCCGACTGGCCTGTTCTCATGCTGGCGAGCAGCTATGAGCGTTGGTTAGGTGTCGTAGCGAGCTGGCTCGTTGACCTCAGCGACGAGGAAGCGGAAGCCATTCGGCACCGCACTGCGACGCAGGTGTATGGACTTTGACGATTCAATTTGAAGAGGCGAACACTGACTGCTTATTGTGCCGCAGAAGTCCGAACGTGATGAACACGGCAGGCACAAGAAAGATCAATGATCCGATAACCCACATCACAACCGCGCCCGCGCGCTGGTCTGAGAGGGGAGAGATGTGGAAGGGATTCGGTGTGCGCAGGTAGTACGCGTACACTGGCCGGTCGCAGAAGGCGAGAAACGCCGAAAGCGCGGTGTTCACGATATCAGCCATGACCAGGTAGAACAGCAGCAGCCAGCGTGAGTAGTTTTGTCTCATGGGCCACGGTCGAATAAGGGGCCACCAGAACAGAATTGAGGTTCCCACAAAACACAGGTGCTCGACCTCATGCCAATGCTCGTTATCGAGGGCGAAGTCATAGGCCGCCGGCACATGCCAGCCAAGAAAGGCGAGGTTCATCGCGAGCCATGCAACGAGCGGAGAGATCAGTAAGTGGCCTAAATCCCGAAGCAATCTAGAGCGCATCAACGGCCCGAAGAGTCGGACCATCACTGATTGAGGCAGTCCGCGGAGCGTCGGGACGATGGGGTTTCCGAGAAGTAGAAGCGGTGGAGCGAACGACATCAGGAGGAGATGCTCCACCATGTGGGCGCTCAGCGACACATCCGCGAATCCGTCAAGCGGTGACGCGATTGCAATCCCGATGGTAACAAGCCCCAGGAAAAATGCCCCCAGCCGCCAGATGGGAAACTGGGACGCGCGCGTCTTTCGAATCGCAAGAAAGCCTCTCGCGTAGACTATGCCGCAGAGGAGTAGGCTTCCGGTAAGGAGGAGAGGCGGCGACCAATCTTCAAAGACCGCCCGAAACTCAGGTGGCATGAGGGTAGGGTATATGCACTAATGCCCCTTGGGTGTTGCTTTTTCACCGGAAAGAACCATCTGCCGTGATGCGTCGACAGCGGCGGGAAGATTGTTTCCCCGCAGCGTGGTGAGGAAACGAACCAGAGCCGTGGTCTCTGCGGGGTTGAGTGCATTGCCATAGGCCGGCATATTGCCGCCGCCCTGGAGTACCTGCCGAATAATCTGATCTTCCGTCATTTGGTTCGCGAGGTTATCCAGTGCAGGTCCGCGCAAACCTCCGGCTCCCCCAATGGAATGACAGTTGCGGCATTGCTTGTTTTGGAAGACGAGCGCGCCCTGTCTCTCGAGTGGAGTTCGATCGTGGAGGTAAACCGCCGGAATCGGGTCACTGGCCCACGCCGTCATGATTGGGCTCCACGGCGTGTAGGTGCCGAGGCGCGTAAAGATTCCCAGCATCACTGCGATGACCGTCAACATCAGGACTGCGACGGGTCGGCGTGACCAATGCTTCTCCCCCTCTCCCGCGACCAGTGGAAGCAGCAGCATTGCACCAATGCCGAGGACCGGGGCGATAAGCATGAAAGGGGTTTCCAGGTTTGGCGGCAGATACGCAAGCACCGCATAGATCCAAAGAAACGCGAAGTCAGGCTTGGGCGCGGTTTCGATAATGGTCGGATCCGGCTGTCCCGTGGGGCCGAAGGGGCCGAAGAGAAGAGCGCACGCGATAACCGCCAGCATGATGGCCGCGGAAAAGATAGCGTCCTTCCAGGCGGCGTCAGGCACGAAGGGGATTCCGGTCTGGTGCGTGAGTTCGTGATACTCGCGAATGTACGTGCTTCTGCGAACGATGCGCCCGGGCATCGGCCAATCATTGATGCCAAGACGAAGGACCATCCAGACGTGCAGGCCGACCAGTGCCAGCAGTATCCCCGGAATGACGAAGACATGCATGGCAAAAAAGCGACTGAGCGTTGGACCTGCGATAATCGGGCCTCCCAGCAATATGTCGACGAGTGCCCCGCCGATAACTGGCACGCGGCTGATAATGGAGGCCCCGATTCCGAGACCCCAGTAAGCATCCGCATCGAAACGCAGAACCTGCCCGGTGAACGCCATCCCCAGCGTAAGCAGCAGCAGACAGACGCCGATGATCCACGTCAATTCGCGCGGGAACTTGAATGCCCCAAAGAAAAAGACCTGCGCCATGTGGATTACGACGACGGCGATCATGAAATCGGAGCCCCAGCCATGCAGCGCGCGCAGGAACCATCCCAGCTTCACGTTGTGATCGAGGAACTCGAGGCTGCTCCATGCATTGCCGGCCGAAGGCGCATAAACGAGCGCGAGCAGTACTCCCGTCACGACCTGAAGCACAAAGAGCACTGTCGCCGCACTGCCAAAGACGTACCACCAGCTCGAAGTGTTCTCAGGCACCGGATGCTCGGCCGCATCGATCATGGGTTTGCCGAGGCCGAGCCGACGCTCGAACCAGAGATACAGTTCAGTGACGCGTTGCTTCATCCTGGGCATGATCCGCACCTCGGTTTTGGCTTTTCCAACGCGGAGAGCCGGTGTGCTCCTGCAATCTGAGTGAGTGGCGGCGAAATGCTTGCCTCTTCGGCCAGTGTCGGCATCTTGCCGACACTTATCATCAACTCATCTCCAACGACTTTATATTCGTACTCGAACATGCCGCGCTCGGGTGGTCCAGAGGCGCGTCTTCCGTCGGCATAGTAGGCGCCTCCATGGCAGGGGCACAAGAAGAGCTTCGACTGAGCGAACCAACGCACCGGACAACCCAGGTGCGCGCAGTTGATTGCAAAGACCTGGAAGCTTGTTCCGGAGATCCGTCGAACCCAGCACGGAATATCTCCAGTTTGGCCATCCCACGAGGTTGTCACCGGATTGCGGAAGTTGGCCAGACGCGTCTCCCCCTCGGGGAAGTTGCTCAATGGACCGAGTGTGATCCATGAATTGTTGTATCTCGCCCCCTTCGCGGCTGGCCCCAAAAGATAACCAATGATAGGCACCGCAAGGACCGCGCCGACGGCTCCGTTTAGCAGAAGGGAGAGTTTGAACAGGAATGTCCTTCGCGAACTCAGGGAAGCATTCTTGTTGGCCATCTCTGTCTGCGGACTATTTTCACCGGTATTCATCTCAGTTGCTCCTGTCGACGTACTGGCCTGGGAACCCTTCAAGGGTGCGTCGGATATGGCTGGCCGGGATTGGCGACACGTTTTGAAGCAAGCCACGCAACGATATCTGTGATCTGGCCATCCGTCATGGGCTGAGCGCCATCCGAGCGCCAGTCGGGCATTCCCTCGTCCGGCCTTCCGGCTATCACGGTGCTACGAAGGGCCTGATCACTGATAAGCGCAAGATAGGAGCCGTCGACGATGGAGCCAATCTTCTTCGTTTTGTTCGCGGTAGTGTCGGCTGCGGTTCCTTCGCCGTTCGCTCCATGGCATCGCGCGCAATAAGCGGCGAACGCTTGCTGTCCTTGAATGGGATCACCCGAACCAGCGGCTGCGTATGGCGGGCCGTCCTGAGCCGCAGAAAGATCCCTCTGTCCCCAATGCTCAATCATGCCGTGCGCTATGGCATTGACCTGTTGATTGGTCAACATACCACCCGCATCTCTTGCAAAGGGTGGCATCAACTTGCCCGGCACGCCTTTGCTGGTGATCTGGCGTAGGTTCTCCTCTCCTGCGAGCGACAGATACACCGGGTTCGCAAGTGAGATCGCGACTCCGCCCTTGCCGTGGTCACCATGGCAAGCGGAGCAGTTCGTCTTATAGAGGACGTCAAAGTCGAGCACTTCTTCGGGCCGTACCACCTCCGGCCCAGGCCCGGGGCGACCAGGAATGCGATCACACCCGAGGCAGAGGAGACCTGCAACCGTCACCAAGGTGTTCAATGTAGCAATCCTCAACATGGTCGTTCTCACCGTTCGTCTTCTTTCTTTTCGCTCAGGCCGGTGGCGATGATTCCAGCACGAACAGCAAACGGCAGAGCCCGAAACTGCGCTGTACGTACCTTCACGTGCCGATTGACGACATAGCCGGCGACCAGGCCAAATGCGATCTGCGAAGCGATGAACCAAATCCAGTCGATTCGCTGATTCAAAATTGGACTGATAATGCCGAGTGCCGAGTGCAGCAAGCCTGTCCACACAAGCGGCGCTATAAACCCGCATGTCAGAATTGGTCTCCTGGGATACATAGGCAGCATCGCGCCGTACAGCAGGCCCACGAGTAGGGAAGCCAAAGCATGAATCCCTGAAGCAGCCAGCAGGCCTTGTAGGTGAAACTGCGCGAGAAACTCGTTGCTCGCGTTCGCCCAGCTGACAAATCCGCCTGCAGCCAGGAGGTTGGCCGCATACCATATGCTGTGATATCGGAATAGACCATAGAGAGCCGCAGGTATGATCATGGCGATCCCCCCTGCTATCCCTCCTCTAACCCCTGACATTACGTTGAAGGTCTCAATCGGTAGCATCTTTCGATGCTTTTCGTCGATAGAAATCAGCGCTTTTGTTGAACGTGGACTTGCAATCTCAAAGCTCTCGGCCACCACGGGCACATCGACGTGATGTTCGTGGGGGAAAATCTGGAAGAACCAACCGACGGCCGCCATCAGTGACAGCACAACTCCAAGAAGGCTGAGCACCCAATGTGTCACCAGTCCCGTCAACATCAGAGAGATCCCCAATGCGAGTACGAACGGCCACGCCGTCGACGCAGGGAGTCGGACGGATTCTACTGGCTTTGCGATTCTGGGATCTTCCATCGTGTCGCCTCCCGCTCCCTCTTCGATATCCAGCACTATCTGCCCAATATGTACACGACTGTAAACACCACGACCCAGACTCCATCGACAAAATGCCAATAAAGCGACAGCACCTCGAGCCGTTCCGCATGCTCTTCCCTCACGCGGCCAGCGAGCGAAAGTCCAAGCGCAGTCACGAGCATGATCAACCCGACAATGACGTGAGAGGCGTGCAGACCGACCAGCGAGTAGTAGGTCGTTCCAAATAAGTTGGTGCGAACCGTCAGCCCTTCGTGGTAGATAAGGTGGTACCACTCCTTCGCGGTCGTTGCAATGAAGATCCCTCCGAGCAGGACCGTTCCTGCGAGACCAAGCAGGCAGCCACGGGTATCGCTCTTGCGCAGCGCCGCTACGGCATGATGGATCGTGAAACTACTGGAGAGCAGACATACTGTGCCGAAGATCGGCAGTTCAAGCACCTCTTTCGGATACGGCCCTGTGAGGCTCTTCCCGATGTAGAAGATGTACGCGACCACAAAGATAAGAAAGATCGCAGATTCGGCGATGATGAGGCAGACCATTCCGATGATGCCGCGGCTCGGCAATACCCACGGCGCTCCGCCCTGCTCGTTGATCGGGATTGCACTTGCCGTTTGCATCACTCGTAGTCCGAATCCGGTTCTTCCGGATGTTTGAGGTCCCAAAGCGGGCGGCGGCTATTTACGCTGGGATCGATAGCGAAGTTATAGACCGGCGGTGGAGACGGAACCGCCCATTCCAGGGTCCATGCATCCCATGGGTCGCGGCCGGCCTTCTCGCCCCGGTAGTAGGAGCGTACGAGATTGTAGACCAGGATCAAGACAGCGACGCCCTGAAAGATGGCCCCAACACTCACGATCAGATTCAACGTCTCCCAACCGCGACTTGCCTCATAGGTATAGATACGCCGCGGCATGCCGAGCAGCCCCGGAATATGCATGAAGTCAAAGCACAGGTGGAAGCCAATGACAAAGAGCCAGAAGTGCCACTTGCCCAGAGTCTCGCTCATCATCCGCCCAGTTATCTTCGGGTACCAGTAATAGAACGCTGCGAAGAGCCCAAAGACGATCGCGCCAACCAGCACGTAGTGGAAGTGAGCGACGACAAAGTAGGAGTTGCCCAACTGCCAGTCAAATGGGGCCGCCGCCAGCATGATGCCGGTCAAGCCTGCAACAAGAAATTGAAAGAGGAAGGCAATACAGAACAGCATAGGGACGGTGAAGATGATCTTCCCTCCCCAGAGAGTCCCGAGCCAGTTGAAGATCTTGATGCCAGTAGGGACCGAGATCACCATGGTCGAAAAGACAAAGAAAGTATTGCCGGCCGGCCCTAGTCCTACCGTGAACATATGATGTGCCCACACGCTCAGGCTGACGAAGCCAATCCCCGCCGAAGCCGCAACCATCGCGGGATAACCGAACGCCGCCTTTCGAGAGAAGACAGGAATGATCTCGTTGACGAAACCGAAGGCGGGTAAAACCAGGACGTACACCTCAGGATGGCCGAAGATCCAGAAGAAGTGCATCCAGAGTACAGCCGAGCCGCCTGCCTGCGTATCGAAGAAGTGTGAACCAAGATAGCGGTCCAGGATCAACATGATCTGCGCCGCAGTAAGTGGACTCACCACAACGAATATCATGGAGCTAGTGATCAGCATCAGCCATGTGAAGAGTGGCAGGCGGCCCATGGTCATGCCTCTGCATCGCATGGAGATCACGGTCGTTACAGTGTTAAGCGCGGTTGCTGTTGTCCCAATGCCGCTGAGGAGGACCCCTAATGTCCAATAGTCAGTATTATTACCAGGCGAGAACACCTTTGCGGTTAAAGGAGCATAGGCAAACCATCCGACATCCGGTGCAGAGCCGGCTCCGTAAAGTCCATCCCCTCCGAAGAAGCTGAAGTAGAGCAACAGGCCGCCGAAGGCCGATATCCAGAAGCCGAAGGCATTCAAGCGCGGAAATGCCATATCGCGTGCGCCGATCATCAGCGGAACGAGGTAATTGCCGTAACCGAAAAGAACTGGGATGCCGACGAAGAACACCATCGTCGTGCCGTGCATGGTAAACATCCTGTTGAAGACCTGCGGACTGACGAAATCATTGTTCGGGACTGCAAGCTGGATGCGCATAATGATCGCTTCCACACCCGCGATGAGGAGGAAGATCAGTGCATACACGATGTACATGATGCCGATCTTCTTGTGATCCACCGTTGACACCCATTCGGTGATCACGTCGGAGGGAGGGCGTCGCTTACTCTCAATCGTCTGATCGATCGCTTCCATTACTGGAGTAGAGTTAGCCATGTCTGCGCTTCTTTCCGTGGCCGTTAGTGAAGCGTGGTTAGATATGCCGTAATAACGTCGAGATCGTGATCATTCAAATGCATCGACGGCATCAATACGCCGGGCTTCATTGAGTCGGGATTATCAATCCACTTTCTAAGGTTCTCGGCCGTGTTCTGTACCGGACCTGAGGCAATCGTGTCCCGGCTTGCTAAATGCGTGAGGTCTGGCCCGAAGCGCCCAGTCGCTGGTGTTCCTGTGATTGTGTGACAGTTGATGCAAGCGCTGTGCATAAACACGGTTCGTCCCTCCGCCGCTGCGGAGTTGTTCGATAGGTCCTGATCCGCAGGTTGCTGCTGTTGCTTGATCCACGCGGCAAAGTCCGCTGGCGACTGTGCATATACCCTCAGCAACATCTTCGCGTGTTGCGTTCCACAGTACTGAGCGCACTGCCCAAGATAAAGTCCTGGTGCCCACGGATCGATCCACATCGTGTTCAGGCGGTTTGGAATCACATCCATCTTTCCCGCCAGCCGGGGAACCCAGAAGCTGTGGGAGACATCGGCCGAGGACATCGCAAGGTAGGTCGGCGTGGGCCGCGCTGGATCACTCATGGGCACATGCAGTTCGTTTGCGGTAACGACTCCGTACTTGGGATAGCGGAACTCCCACCAGAACTGGTGACCGATCACGGTTACGTCGAGCGCACTGGCGGGTTTGGCAGCTGCCTCGGTCTCAAGAATCACCCGCGTAGTCGAGAGGAAGAGCATCACCACGATGAGGATTGGAATGACCGTCCACGAAAGTTCAATCTGTTCGCTGCCGTAGATCTGGGGCGGCTCTCGCTCCGAATCTTCTGGTCTCTGCCGAAACCGGATGACCGCATAAAGCAGCAGACCTCCGACGACTAAAAAGATGACGAGCGTAACCGAAAGGACAAGCATGGAAAGCCCGTACTCCCACTGGGCGGGACTTGCCGCAGGACTAAAGATGCTTGTAGCAGACTGTCCCAATGCGGCGCCTGCAGTCAGGGACAATATGCAAGGCAGCAGTATTGACCGGAGATGCAGAGAAGAAAGCATCCCCCGTTGCCGAGCGCGTGATGAGACGCAAACCTGATCGATAGGCAGCATGGCATTTCACCCGGGTAGGATCATTTGCCGTACAAATTCCTAGACCTCTAGTTGGTCTTATCTCCTTGTTCACTGCACGCTTTCAGTGCAAATACGGAGTCGCGGCTTCTGCTCCACTGTGCCTTTGGTCTAGGTGCCTGCATTGTTAGCGTTACCTATTGCCGGAGTCGCCAGCAGTCATAAAAACTCGTTGAATCATGCTGGCTCTCCCGGGCGCCTTGCGCTGTCTGAGGCACTGCGAGCGCAACGGCCGGCTTTCAAAACCGATTTTTTGAAATCTAGGGGGCCTAAAGCGTCAAGTGGTTCAATTTACGCAGTATGTAGAACCTCTGGCGGACTATGATAATCTCGCTTCCGCGTTGCGGCGTCAAGTGCCCCTTTTGCCGTTATCAAATTCCAGATGAGGTGGCCGGTCTCGCATCATGCAGCTTCGAGCCCGGGGACGACCGAAACATCAAAACGCGCGGTAGCCCTCGCTATGAAATTGCTCATAAAAGGCCTTCGTTCGGGGTGACTTGAGGAAGCGCCGGTATCGCCGCTTCTGCTAAAATTCCGCCCGTTACAGGTCGTCGGTTCCATCACCTGATGCCAATGTAAGTAGCGTCAACTATTGTCATATACTGCTCGCGCAAGCTATGTCTCGTCATTCTGCATGCCGGCGCGGAAACCCCGTGCACGAAGCTGATTCCGGTCAGTGGTTGGGATCAGCCACAAAGGAGGGAATTGTGAGCAATCCCCATTCTGACGCGCTGGTGTTTTTTGGTGCCACGGGAGATCTGGCGTACAAGAAAATCTTCCCGGCGTTGCAGTCGATGATCAAGCACGGGACGCTCAACGTCCCGGTGATTGGCGTCGCGAAGGCTGGATGGAATCTTGACCAGATGAGGGCGCGAGCCAAAGACAGTCTGGAGCAGCACGGCGGCCTCGATGCCGAAGCATGGCCCAAGCTGAGCGGCCTGCTTCGCTACGTCGACGGTGACTACGCAGATCCGGCCACGTTTCAGGCCGTGCGAACCGCACTCGGCGACGCACGTCATCCTGCGCATTATCTTGCGATTCCGCCATCGATGTTTGAGACGGTTGTGGAGCAGTTGGTAAAGTCTGGCTCGGCCAAAGGCGCGCGCGTGATCGTGGAAAAGCCGTTTGGCCACGATCTGGCTTCTGCCCAGGAGCTCAATCTGATTTTGCTCTCCGCGTTCAATGAATCGTCTATCTTCCGCATAGACCATTACCTCGCAAAGAACGCCGTTTACAACATGGTCAGCTTCCGTTTCGCGAACCCCTTCCTTGAGGCGATATGGGATCGCGATCACGTTGAGAGCGTGCAGATCACCATGGCAGAGAACTTCGGGATCCAGGGTCGAGGTGCGTTCTACGATCCGACTGGCGCGATTCGCGACGTCATCCAGAACCACATCTTTCAGGTGATGTGTAACCTGGCGATGGAGCCCCCCGCGCGCGACGATAGTGAATCCCTGCGCGACGAGAAGGTCAAGGTGCTGAAATCCATTCCGCCGATCGAGCCGAGAGATCTCGTTCGCGGGCAGTTTGAGGGTTATCTCAAGGAGAAGGGAGTGGCTCCGGACTCGAAGACCGAGACCTTCGCGGTGCTTCGGCTGGAGTTGAACTCATGGCGCTGGCAGGGAGTTCCTTTCTACATCCGTGCAGGGAAAAATCTGCCGGCGACATGCCTTGAGATCATCGCCCGTTTTCGTCGCCTCCCGCTGCCTAATATCATCCCGGCGGACTCGCCACAGAACTACATGCGGTTCCGCCTGAATCCTGCGACTACGGTAGCGATGGGCGTCTCGGTACCTCCCCCCATTGAAGGCGGAAAACGAGAGTGCGCGGAACTCGTCGTTAGCCGCCACCCGCACCCCGGCGAAATGGAAGCGTACGAGCGGGTGTTGAGCGATGCCATGGCCGGAGATGCAACGCTGTTCGCCCGCCAGGATTACGTCGAAGAGGCCTGGAGGATTGTCGATCCGGTGTTGAAGGCTGATACACCGATTTATCCGTATGCACCGCAGACGTGGGGGCCTAAGGAGGCCTACCAGAGCGTTCTTCCGACAGGCGGTTGGCACAGGCCATGTATCGAGGAGGACTAGGAAGACTTTCTCCCACACATAGATGCCAAGTGCGGTTATCCTCATACTTCGTCCCTGGAGGAAGAGGAAATGCCGCTTGATCCGCGAAGAGTAGTCTCTGATCTGGAAGAGCTACGTTCCCTGACAGCCGATGCTAATGGCGCACAGCGCGTAGCCTGGAGCCCGACGTGGCTCAAGGCCCGTGCCTGGTTTCAGGAGAAGGGAAGGGCCCTGGGATTCGAGCACCATCTCGATGCAGCCGGCAACTCGTGGACGACGCTTCCCGGAGAATCCGATCGCGCCTTGATTCTAGGCGGTCATCTTGACTCAGTTCCGAACGGCGGATGGCTCGATGGCTGCCTGGGCGTACTGGCTAGCTTTGAGGTTCTACGCAGCCTGCAGGAGGAGTTCAATGGCAGACCGCCCTTCACAATTCGTGTGGTTGACTGGGCCGATGAGGAAGGCGCGCGCTTTGGTCGGAGCCTCTTAGGCTCCTCTGCGTTTGCAGGCACGCAGACCATCGCGACCGATCGAGGCCGAACCGATCGCGACGGGGTACGTCTGGAAGACGCTCTAAAGAACTGTGGCGTTCTGATCGACAGGATCGGCGACGCTGCGGTCGAACGTCGCAACGCCTCCGCCTATCTCGAGCTTCACATCGAGCAGGGGCCTGTGCTCGAGGCGAAGCAGCTTCCGCTCGGAGCCGTGCTGGGAACCAAGGGAGTCGAGCGCCACACAATTACGTTTCACGGCCAGGAGGCACACTCCGGTTCGACGCCGATGGCGGTGCGTCGCGATGCGTTGGCCGCTGCCGCAAAGCTCGCGCTTGAGATTCGCCCAATCGCCCGCAAGCACCCTGATTCGGTGGCGACCATGGGCAGCGTCAAGACCTTCCCCGGTATCGTGACCGCTGTGGTTGGCCGTTGCGAGACGACGCTCGACATGCGCGATCTTGACGCAGGCGTTCTCGCCTCCATGCTCACGGAGGCCCACTCCGCCAGCGAGCGCTTCGCCGCCGAAGAACGCTGCTCCGTGGAGTGGTCGAAAATCTGGAACATCGAGCCGATCCCCTTCAACTCGCGCCTGATAGGCTTCTGCGAGGAGGCGATTCGCGAGACTGCGGGCGTCTCGCACAGCCTTCCTTCCGGCCCGCTGCACGATGCCGCCGAGGTTGCGCGCGCCGGAATCCCCACGGTGATGATGTTCACGCAATCGCTCGCCGGCCTCAGCCATAACAAGGCCGAAGACACCAGGAAGGAGCATCTCGAGCTTGCAGTGCAGGCCTTCGACCGGCTCGCCCACAAGACGTTGAATTGGTTAGGCGGACGTAACTCACAATGAGGCTATGAATAACCGAGCGTCCGGCCCGGAGACGTGTTGTAAAGAATGGGCGATAGCGATCACTCTTCTATAACGCTATGACCCTTCTATGGTGCATAATTATCACTCCTGATCTGAATCGGTGAATTTCAAGGAGGGTCATGTCAGCGTCCGTGATCCGTCAGTCTCGTATTTCGGTTTTTCGTTGTTACGGGAGGAATTCTGCACGATGAGTCAACGAGCGTCATACCGGCAACAGTTCTCTCCTGCGCCTGAAATCGCGGCGAAGTTTGGCGATATCCATCCCCCGCTGGGCAGCCAGGCAGCCACAGTAGAGGCCAACCGATGCCTCTACTGCTTCGACGCTCCCTGCACGGCCGCCTGCCCCACGCACATCGACGTCCCGCGCTTTATCAAGAAGATCGCCAGCGGCAATCTCGCAGGCTCTGCCCGCACGATTCTCGATGCGAACATCCTCGGCGCAAGCTGTTCGAGGGCCTGCCCGGTGAATGTGCTCTGCGAGGGCTCCTGCGTGATGCACCGCTATAACAAGCAGCCTATCCAGATCGGCCGCCTGCAGCAGTTCGCCATGGACTCCTTTCATGCAAGCGGTAATCCATTGCCCTTTGAGCCCGGTGAGGAGACTGGCCGATCCGTGGCGCTCATCGGCGCCGGACCCGCCTCGCTGGCCTGTGCCGCCGAACTTCGCCGCAGGGGCATTCGCGCAACGATCCACGACGCCCGCCCGCTTCCCGGAGGACTCAACACCTACGGCATCGCCGAGTACAAGCTGACGCTCGCCGACAGCCTGCACGAGATCGATCTGCTTGCCCAGCTTGGCGTGGAGTTTCGCTTCGAGACGCCGGTCGACGCGGCGCTGCTTGCCCAGCTTGAGAGCACCCACGATGCGATCTTTCTCGGCATCGGTCTCGGAGGCATCCACCAGCTCGGTGTCGCTGGTGAGCAACTCGCGGGAGTCACTAACGCACTCGACCTCATCGCCGGCTACAAGTCCGGATTAATCACCACGTCTCCCGCGCGCGTAGCCGTCGTCGGGGCAGGGAATACCGCCATTGATGCCGCGATTGCTTCAGTCCGTCTCGGCGCCGTCGAGGTCCACATGATCTACCGCCGCGGAGCAGAGCACATGTCGGCCTTCTCCTTTGAGTACGAACACGCCAAACAGGAGGGAGTGAACTTTTTCTGGCACGTGCAGCCCACCGCCATCCGCGGCACCGGCTCCGTCGAGTCGCTCCAGCTCACGCGACTCGCCCCCACAACTGACGGCTCGCTCATCCTGGAGCCGGGCTCAGAGTTCACGCTGCCCATCGACCTCGTCGTTCTTGCGATTGGTCAGGGAACCCACACCACGTTTCTCCCCAACGGGAGTGGGAGCGCGACGATCCAGCTCGAGCGTGGCCGTATCGTCATCGATCGCGTCAGCGGCCAGACCTCGAACCCGAAGTACTTCGCCGGCGGCGACTGCACCAACGGCGGCCGCGAGGTCGTCGACGCCGTCGCCGACGGCAAACGAGCAGGCATCGGTATCGCTGCCTGGCTGGAGGGCAATCATGTCCACGCCTAAGCCAACTCTCGAAACCACCTTCGCCGGCATCAAGTGTATGAACCCATTCTGGCTGGCCTCGGCTCCACCCACCAACTGCGGCGAGCAGGTCATGCGTGCCTTTGACGCCGGTTGGGGCGGCGCCGTATGGAAGACCATCGGCGCCCCCATCACTAACGTCAGCTCGCGCTACTCGTCGATCGACTGGGACGGACACCGCATGATGGGCCTCAACAACATCGAGCTCATCTCCGACCGGCCCACAGAGGTCAACCTGCGCGAGATCGCCGAGGTCAAGCGCCGATATCCAAAGAACATCGTCATCGCGTCACTGATGGTCGAGTCGAAGCGCGAGACCTGGCACGAGATCGTGCAGCGCGCCGAAGACGCCGGAGCCGACGGCCTGGAGCTCAACTTCGGATGTCCGCACGGAATGAGCGAGCGCGGCATGGGCTCGGCCGTCGGCCAGGTGCCTGAGTACTGCGAGCAGATTACCTCGTGGGTCAAAGAGAAGGCGCGCACACCCGTCATCGTCAAGCTCACGCCCAACATCTCCGACATCCGCATGCCCGCCCGCGCCGCCAAGCGCGCTGGAGCCGATGCGCTCTCCGCCATCAACACCATCAACTCCATCACCGGCATTAACCTAGACAACTTCCAGCCGAACCCCAACGTCGACGGCAAGAGCTCGCACGGTGGCTACTGCGGCCCTGCAGTTAAGCCCATTGCGCTCAACATGGTCCAGCAGGTGCAATCGGATCCCGCAGCCGCGCTTCCCCTCTCCGGCATCGGCGGCATCGGCACATGGCGCGACGCAGCGGAGTTCATCCTGCTCGGCTGCGGCAACGTACAGGTCTGCACCGCGGTAATGCACTACGGCTACCGCATCATCGAGGACATGCAGGACGGCCTCCTCGCGTGGATGGCAGAGAAAGGCTTCACGACCATCGACGACTTCCGCGGCCTCTCGTTGCCCAACGTCACCGATTGGAAGTACCTCAACCTCAACTACAAGATCGTCGCCCGCATTCACGAGGATCTCTGCATCGGCTGTCAGCTCTGCTACACCGCCTGCTGGGACGGCGCACACCAGTGCATCCACCTCGACCGCACTGCTCCTGCGCCCGACACCACGCGTACGCCGGCAATGGTGGAGGCTACGTCGGCCCAACGCATCTCGACCACGCCCATCCCCAAGCTCGACTCCGGCGGCGCTGCCCATTCAAGCGCAATCACGCCGCTCGAGCGCATTCCGCGCGTCGATGAAGAGCACTGCGTAGGCTGCAACCTCTGCGCGCTCGTTTGTCCGGTCGAGAACTGCATCACGATGGAGCAGATCAACAACGGCCTGCCGCCGCAGAACTGGGATGAACGCACCTCCGCAGGACTCGTCCCCGAAGGCGCGCGCGAGGTCATGAACACCAACGGATAACCGCACAACCGGAGAAGCATCAATGGGAATGCTGATTCAGAACGGAACCGTCATCAACGCCGACGGCCGGCAGAAGGCCGACGTCCTCATCGAAGGCGAGACCATCGCACAGGTCGCGCCGAACCTCTCCGCTGCTGATCACACTGTGGTCGACGCCACCGGCCTCTTCGTCATGCCCGGCGGAATCGACGTGCACACGCATCTCGATATGCCCTTCGGCGGCACGGTCTCTGCTGACGACTACCGTACCGGCACCATCGCCGCCGCAGTCGGCGGCACAACCACCGTTATCGACTTCGCGCTCCAGTCCATGGGCCACACCATGCGCGAGGCGTACGATACCTGGCGCGGCAAGTCGCGCGGCAAAGCGTGCATCGACTATGGGCTCCACATGGCCGTTACCGATCTCGGAGGCGGCGACTGTTCGCGCGGCCTCCGTGAGATGGAAGAGATGGTCGCCGAAGGCATCTCGTCCTTCAAGCTCTTCATGGCCTATCCCGGTGTCCTCATGATCGACGACGGTCTCATGTTCCGGGTCATGCAGAAAGCCGCCGCACTCAACGCGCTCTGTTGCGTCCACGCCGAAAACGGCAGCGCCATCGATGTCGTCGTCGCGCAGATGCTTGCCGAGGGCAAGACCGCGCCTCACTACCACGCGCTCTCGCGCTCGCCCAAAGCCGAGGCCGAAGCGACCCACCGCGCCATCGCACTCGCCGACATGACCGGCGCAGCAGTCTACATCGTGCACCTCTCCAACGAGTACGCCCTGGACGAGCTCAGGTTCATGCAGGCACGCGGAGCCCGCGCAATGGCCGAGACCTGCATCCAGTACCTGGTCCTCTCGCTCGAAGATCAGATGCCCGGCAAGAGTTGGGATGAAGCGAAATATGTCCTCACGCCTCCGCTCCGCGAGAAGAAGAACCAGGAGCCGCTGTGGCAGGCGCTCGAGAAAGGCTCGCTTGCCGTCGTCTCCACTGACCACTGCCCCTTCCGCTTCGCCGATCAGAAATCCCTTGGCCGCAATAACTTCAGCAAGATCCCCAACGGCGGCCCCGGTATCGAAAACCGCATGCAGATCCTCTGGCACTTCGGCGTCAACTCCGGCCGCCTTACACCAGAGCAGTTCGTCGAGCTGGCCTGCACCGCTCCAGCACGCATCTTCGGCATGCCGAAGAAAGGCACGCTCGCACCCGGCAAGGACGCCGACATCCTCCTCTGGAACCCGAACGCCGACTACACCATCTCCGCCGCAACGCAGCGCATGGCGACCGATTACTCCATGTTCGAAGGCTGGAAGGTCCGCGGAAACGCAAAACACGTCTTCTCGCGCGGTGATCTCGTCGTGAAAGATGGCGAGTGGATCGGAGAAGTCGGCCGTGGCCGCTTTCTCAAGCGCGAAGCCAACGCAGGAGGGTTCGCCTAGTGATCCCCACCGGCTCTTCTGTCGCGACGGATACAGCGCAAAGAATCGCGAACGCCGACGCGCGCCTCTACAATCACGACCTCGCGCCCACCACACCGGAACACCGCACCTGGAGCACCTACAACTACATCGCGCTGTGGTTCTCCATGTCGATGGAGGTCACCACCTACATGCTCGCCTCCTCGCTCATCGCTGGCGGCATGAACTGGAAGCAGGCTGTCCTCACCATCCTGCTGGGAAACCTCATCGTCCTCATCCCCATGATCCTCAACGCGCACGCGGGCGCGAAATATGGCATTCCGTTCCCCGTCTTCGTGCGCGCAAGCTTCGGCACGCGCGGGGCAAACATTCCAGCGATCCTGCGCGCGATTGTGGCATGCGGCTGGTTTGGCATTCAGTCGTGGATCGGAGGCCAATCCATCGCGCAGATGATCTATGTTCTTTCGCCCGCCGCACAGGGAATGCCGTGGGTGCTCTGGGCCTGCTTCCTCGGCTTTTGGCTCTTGAACATGTTGGTCGTGTGGCGTGGTGTCGAATCCATCCGCTTCCTCCAGAGCTTCTCCGCGCCGTTTCTCTTCTGCATGTCGCTCACTCTGCTCGTGTGGATGCTCCAAAAGGCTGGCGGCTTCGGTCCCATGCTCGCTGCACCCAGCCAGTTTCACTCCACCGGAAGCTTCCTGCGCTTCTTCTTTCCTTCTCTTACCGCGATGGTTGGCTACTGGGCGACGCTCTCGCTCAACATCCCCGACTTCACGCGCTACGCAAAGAACCAGGATGCCCAGATTGTCGGCCAGGCCTTTGGGCTTCCCGTCGCGATGACGCTGTATTCCTTCATCGGCATCGCCGTTACCTCCGCGTCGGCAGTCATCTTCGGCGAACCCATCTGGTCGCCGATCACGCTGCTCGGGCGTTTCCATCAGCCGTTCATCGCATTCCTCGCGCTCATCTCGATCCTCATCGCTACCCTCAACGTCAACATCGGCGCCAACGTCGTCTCCCCCTCCAACGACTTCTCCAACCTCGCGCCGCGCTACATCTCCTTCCGCACCGGAGGCCTCATCACCGGTCTCCTCGGCCTCGCAATGATGCCGTGGAAGCTGATGGCGACCTTCGGTTCGTACATTTTCGGCTGGCTCGTCGGATACTCCGGCCTGCTTGGCCCGGTCGCAGGAATCATGGTCGCCGACTACTTCCTGATTCGCAGGAGAAGGCTTGATGTCTGCTCGCTCTACCGGCGCAACGGAGTCTACGAGTATTCAAGCGGCATCAACCCGCGTGCGATCGTCGCACTCATCACCGGAGTCCTATTGGCGCTTACCGGTATCGTACTGAATCGCCTCGGCGTCGGAGCGAGTTGGTTGATTGGCGGACATCACGTTGTGCGCGTTCTAGTGCACTTCTACGACTACGCCTGGTTCGTCGGATTCTTTACCGCTGGCACCGTCTACACCATGCTGATGCGCGGCCACGCTGATGCGCCGCGCTCCGAGGTCATCCTGTCTACAGCCGAATAGCCTGAGTGCGCATTCATAGCGGCCGAGGCGCACAAAACCATCTGGAACCCCGCAGCGGACTCAATGCGCACTCTCCGCGATGGCCGTCTCCTGCGCTTCCTCAGCGCGCCAGGCCTCACCTTCCGGGAAGCGGTATCGCTGCAGCGACTCCGCGCGAATCTCGATGCTGTAGCCCGGCATCTCCGGCATCAGATACCTCCCTCGCCGTATGCGCACCGGATCAACAAAGTGCTCGTGCAGATGGCCCACATACTCGATCACGCGGTCCTCCATAGTCGCTGAGACGCTGACAAAGTCGAACGCCGAGAGATGCTGCACGTACTCGCACAGGCCCACGCCGCCCGCATGCGGACACACCGGAACCTTGAACTTCGCAGCCATCAGTAGAATCGCGAGGTTCTCATTCACTCCCGCAACCCTGCAGCTATCGATCTGGCACACGTCGATCGCCTTCGCCTGGAAAAATTGCTTGAACATCACACGGTTATGGCAGTGCTCTCCCGTCGCGATCCGGATCGGCGCGGCCTCAGCGCGAATGCGTGCGTGGCCCAGAATGTCGTCCGGGTTGGTAGGCTCTTCCATCCACCATGGATCCAGCGCGGCCAACTCGCGCGTTCGCTGAATCGCCTCCTCGACGCCCCACTTCTGGTTGGCGTCCACCATCAGCTTGTTCGTCCAGCCAATCTCCTCGCGCACGATCCGTCCCCGCCGCAGGTCGTTCACGGGATCGCCGCCGACCTTCAGCTTGAACCTGGTCCACCCGTCGGCCAGCGCCTCGTGGCACAGCCTGCGGATCTTCTCATCGCTGAATCCATACCATCCCACAGAGGTCGTGTACGCCGGATACCCATCGCGCTCCAGCACAGCGATCCGCTCGGCCTTGCCTGCCTGTGCTGCCTCTAAGATCTCCCGCGCTTCTTCAGGTTTCAACGCATCATCGATGTAGCGAAAATCGACGGCAGAAAGAATCTGTTTCGGCTCCATCCCCGCCAGCAGACGCCACAAGGGCTTCTTCTCCGCCCGCGCATACAAGTCCCACACAGCATTAATCAGAGCGCCTGCGGCGAGGTGAATCACGCCCTTCTCCGGCCCGAGCCACCGGAACTGACTCTCATCGGTCAACGCACGGCTGAAGCCAACCATATCTTCGGTTAGCGAAGCCAGCGAGCGGCCTTTGACCACATGGCCCAGGTACTCCAGCGCCATGACGCACAACTCCGTCCCTCGCCCCAGTGTGAACGTGAGTCCATGTCCTTCGAGCCCCGTGTTCGTCTCAAGGATGCAGTACGCCGCCGAGTAGTCCGGGTCCTTATTCACCGCATCCGAACCAATGCTCTCGCGCGACGTCGGAAACCTCAGATCGATGACGCGGATGTCGGTAATGATGATTTCGCTCACGGTCTCTCTTAACGCATCCTTTCGGGCCAGCTCCTGAATTTCCATTTACGGAAGCGATTCTTTGTAAATGAAATCATACTTCGAAATTGGCTAAATAGCTGTTCTCAGACAAAAGAGGGTAAAGAAAAAATGAAGATTCTTAAAACATATTTTTTATTGTTGACAATTATCAATTACTGCCCATTACAACTCTGCTGCAGTCGAGCTGCAGTTTTCCGGCCCCTGTCACACGGCATCGGGAAGACCCTTCGTGCAGGCTCGTCTCAAATTCAACTTTGAAGAACAAAAACGCAATGGACGCTTCTCCACGCCCGAGCAAAAGATCGTGGCCGAGACAGGCAGCCGAGCCTAGGAGAGCCGCATAACCCTCAACGACTCCTGGGGCTACCAGCGTGCCGACGACAATTGGAAGTCGTCAAAGACCGTCATCCGCAACTGATCTCCTGAGTTCACGACGGCGGCAATTATCTGCTCAACATAGGCCCCCGGCGCGAGTGCGACGCCATACCGAAACAAAACACCGATTTCGTCCGCAACAACAAGTCGCGAGCGGTGTCTAGGTCTTTATCACACTACTCCCCACAAAGCCCTACCACCGCTATCTCATACCGGCAGGGCTACTTTTTTGCCTTCGCAGTGCGATGCTTTGGCTCCTGTTGGACCGGTTCACTCTCCAGCACCGCGCCGATCGCTACGCTGATCTCCCGGCTCGCCAGCCGAAGCGCATTCACAATCTCCTGTACCCCGATCGTGTCCTCGATCCGCTTCACATAAGGCACCGTCAGTCCGGCCACGGCATTGCCCTGCGAGTTCAGGACCGGGAAGCTGATATTTACCACACCTGTCACCTCATAGCTGGCGCGCCGCTCATAGCCCCGCTGGCGAATCTTGTCGAGGTGATCACCCAGGTCGGCGGGCTTCTTCTTCTTTGTCTCAATCGCCCACTCCTGGATCGCTCTCTCCCTGGCATCTTCATCCTGGTGCGCCAGAATCACGTGTCCGGTCGATGCATGCATCAGGTCGACCTTCGACCCCACCTTCACATAAAAGCCCGTCGACTCAGGCGAGTCCACCTGCGCGATGATCACGACATGTCCTCCGTCCAGAACGCCCAGGTGGCACGACTGCCGCGTCTCGTACGCTACGCGGTGCATGATCGGCATCGCCTCCACCACCATGCGCTTAGTCGGCGGATGCTCCTGCCCCATACGGAAGAGCCGGAGTGTCAGATGATATCGGTCCTTCGCACCGGACTGAGCCAGATACCCGCGCTGCTCCAGGCACAGCAGCATGCGGAAGATCTCCGACATGGTGCGGTTGAGCCGCCGCGCAACCTCGCTCACCGTCATTCCCTCAGGAGTGCTGGCGAACAACTCGAGAATGTCCAGCCCCTTCTCGAGCGCTGGGGTTGGGTAATATCTCTTGCCGCTTGGCTTGATCGACGGGGTACGAGGAGCAACGGATCGCATCCCACACAAGGTAACAAAGCTCCCCCCGGCTGTCGAACAAAACCGCACTCAAGCCTTTTTGGTTGTCATTCCGTAGCGCAGCAGCCGCCCTGAGCAGCTTGCCCTGAGCGAAGTCGAATGGGAAACCAATGGGGAAGAATCTGCCTCTTCCCCAGTTCGCAATCACGCTGAGATGCCCACCGCTACCGCGCGGAGTAGTGCACGCTCTTCCGCGTCCGCGAGTTCATCACATCGAAGCTGCCGTCTCCGCTGCCGATCAGCTCCAGATACTCGCCGTCCACCCCCTCCGGGTTGGCAATGAACTCCTCCGGAGTATTGTGTTCCGTGCCACCCTCCTCCGAGTAATGCAGTTGCCACAGCGCCTCGAGCGCCGGAGCCTTTCTGATCGTGTCCAGCGTCGGCGTCGACCCGCCTTTTTTCGCGCCATTGTCCATCATGGCCACCCGCGCGTCCAGCGCGCCTACCAGCGCCGGGCTCGAACTCAGATCCGACCCATGGTGCGAGACGATCAACACATCGACCGTGCCCAGCCTGTTCGCCGGACACATAAGCTCCATCTCCTTGTCCCACGTCAGGTCGCCCAGGTCCAGCAGCTTCAGCTTGCCGAAGACGATCTGCACTCCGACCGACCGTGCATTCTCGGTCTCGTCCGTTGGTCTCGTCTCAGAATCTTTGCAATAAGGATTGGCCCCGCCTCCGCCGGCCAGCGGACTCGTCACCAGATCGCCGTCCGAGCTCACAACAGTAGCCTTCATTCCGATGATCGGCAGCACGTCCCCTGAATGCGCGGTAATCCGCCTGATCTTCCTGTCGCCGATCGCCTTCAGGTAGGCCTCATAGCCGTGTTCGGTGGGGCCTTGGTCCATCTCGCGGTTGGGGCCGTGGTCGATCACCGCGCCCACCGGAATCCGTTCCAGCAGCTGCGGCAGTCCCCCCACATGGTCTACGTGGTAGTGCGTAATCAGAACATAGTCGATCTTCCGCAGCCCCGCCCTCCTGGCTGTCGCAACGATCCGGCTCGCATCGCGGAAATCATTGCCCGGCCAGCCCGTATCGATCAGCAGTGAGCGTCCCGCCGGAGTCACAAACAGCGTCGCCTGACCGCCCTCCACATCCACAAAGTAGACCTTGAGCCTGCCCCCGCCGCCCTTTGTGCTCTGGCCGCCTGCAATATTCATCGCCTGCAGTGCCAGCACTGCGGCCACTGAAACGGCGTAAACCCATAGCCTTCGCCTCACCCAGCCTGTTCGTTTCATTTCTTGCCCACCCGGTTCGCTTGTTTGGCCTAAACGATTTTAGGCATTCATCATTAACCAAATCCGTCACTTCGTACAGTACCTTGTTCTGTTCTTTCCGCCACACGTATCATTTCGCCAATGCGAAATCTGGCGATCTTTCTGTGCCTCACGCTCTCTCTGGCTACCTCGGCTCTGGCTCAGCGCCGCTGGACCGAGCAGCAAGCCAACGACTGGTACGCCCGCCAGCCCTGGCTGGTCGGTGCCAACTATGTCCCTTCCGACGCGATCAACCAGCTTGAGATGTTCCAGGCTGCAACCTTCAATCCCGCGCTCAACGACCGCGAGCTCGGAGCCGCCGAATCCATCGGCATGAACACCGTCCGCGTCTTCCTCCAGGACCAGCTCTGGGAGCAGGACCCCAAAGGGTTCACCCGGCGCCTCGACGCCTTCCTCGCCATCTCCGCGAAGCACCACATTCGCCCGCTGCTCGTCCTCTTCGACTCCTGCTGGGAGCCCAACCCGCATCTCGGCCCGCAGCACCCTCCCATCCCCGGCGTGCACAACTCCGGATGGGTCCAGAGCCCCGGAGCCCCCGGCCTCACCGACCCCGCCTACGAGCCAAAACTTGAGGCTTATGTCAAAGGAGTCGTCGGAGCCTTCGCAAACGACGACCGCATCCTCGGCTGGGACATCTGGAACGAGCCCGACAACACCAGCGGCAGGCCCGGCGAGCCTAAGAACAAGGCAGAGCTCGTCGCCGCACTCCTGCCGAAGACCTTCGCCTGGGCACGCTCCGTCCATCCCACCCAGCCCCTCACCAGCGGTGTCTGGACCGGCGACTGGACCGACCCCGCCCAGGAGAGCCCCGTCACCAAAATCCAGCTCGCCGAATCCGACATCATCACCTTCCATAACTACGGCTGGCCTGAGGACTTCGAGGCCCGCGTCAAATCGCTCGAGCCCCTGCACCGCCCCATCCTCTGCACCGAGTATATGGCTCGCGGCAGCGGCAGCACCTTTGACACCGTCCTCCCCCTCGCCAAACAACTCAACGTAGCTGCCATCAACTGGGGCCTCGTCGCTGGCAAGACCCAAACCTACCTCCCCTGGGACTCCTGGCTGCATCCCTACGTCCTCTCTCAGCCAACCATCTGGTTCCACGACGTCTTCCACCCGGACCTCACCCCCTACCGCCAGCACGAAGTCGACCTCATCCACGCCCTCACCGGCCGCGGAACCCCGCCCACGCTCACAGCAAAGTAGCAGCCAAGTGCCGTTCTTTGTGACGAAGCGACCAAATCCCGGGATGAATAACTCTTCAGGCCTTATCGCGGAACCGGGGCGATAACCGATGCGTAGTTTCCTGCGTCTATGCAGTGCAAGACACTCCCACGGGTCAAAATCGCATCTTCACGTCAGCTGTTTTTTCCATTGCCCGTGAGCGGAAGGCAGGAAAGCCTACGAAAGCCCACGAAAGCCGAGGACAAGCCCCTGACTTTTTTAAGATGGAAGCGTGATTTCAATCAGCCGCTCTTCATGCACCCTCTCGTGTTCATCGGGAGTGCGACGGTGCTCGGCTTTCTCTTTGGCGTGCAGGAGTGGGTCCATTCGCTTTCATGGAACTACCACATGCACATTGACCTCGGCCTGCTCCTTCGCGCCTGGGGGGCCCAGTACTTCCTCTGGGGAACCATCTGCTGGCTCCTCTGGATGCTGCTTCGCCCGCAAATCAACGATGGCGGACTGCGGACCATCCTGCTGCTCTTCGCTCCCCTCAGCATCGCAGTCTGCTTCGTCGAAGAGGTCATCTGGGTCCTCCTCTTTCCACACCTTCCCATGGGGCATCCCAACATGCACTTCTGGACGCGGCTCGCCTTTCAGCTCGACGCCGAGTTCGTGGATAGCATGGTCATCTTTTGGTCCGCTTTCTTCCTCTTCCGCGGCCTCGGCTACTACCAGCGCTACCGCGAGAAGGAGAGGACGGCCTCACAGCTCGAGTCACAACTCGTGCAAGCGCAGATGCGCGCGCTTCGCATGCAGCTCAATCCCCACTTTCTTTTCAACACGATGAACGGCATCTCCAGCCTCATGCGCACCGACATCGCCGCCGCCGACCTCATGCTGGAACAACTCAGCGGTCTGTTACGTATCACCCTCCATCGCGGAGACGCCCAATTTATCCCTCTCAGCGACGAGATGGAGTTCATCGAGATGTACCTCGCCATGCAGGGCCGAAGGTATTGCGGACGAGTCGAACAGAAGATGCGGATCGACCCGCGTCTTCACGACGCGCTCGTTCCCACCATGATCCTGCAGCCCATCGTCGAAAACGCCTACCGCCACGGCCTGTCACACATCAACTCTGGCGGCCTGCTCTCCATCGAGGCATCGCGGCAGGACTCGCATCTGCGCCTCTGCGTCACCAACTCCGGCCGGGGCCTCGCCCTGGCCTCCAACGGCGACAATTCCGGCACAGGAGTCGGTCTCGCCAACGTTCGCAACCGTCTGCGCATGCACTACGGCGCAGATCAAAGCCTCTTCCTCTCCGAGATAGAAGACCGGCGTGTGCAGGTTGTCATGACACTCCCGCTCCTCTTTGGTTCCCACTCCCCTGAAACGAACACAACAAGGTATGGTGTCACATGATTCAGGCCGTATTAGCAGACGATGAAGTTCTGGCACGGCAGAAGCTGCGCCATTTGCTACGTGAGATTCCCGAGATTCAGGTGGTCGGGGAAGGCGCTACCGCCGCCGAGACCATTGACCTGGTCCGCACGGCTAAGCCTGACTTGCTGTTCCTCGACATTCGCATGCCCGACATGGACGGCTTCGACGTCATCGGCCGTCTCTCCGAAACTGTCGGGGACTCCATGCCCTCAGTCATCTTCACGACAGCGTACGATCGCTACGCATTGCGCGCCTTTGAGATCCACGCCGTCGACTACCTGCTCAAGCCCTTCACGCTCGAGCGCTTCCGCGCGGCCACGCAGCGCGCTCTCCAGCACATCAAGAACCTGCGACAGAACCCGCAGGCCCAAACCGGCAAAGCGAAGAACGGCAGCCCCTACACTACGCGCATCGTCTTCAAATCCAAGGGCCGCATCCTCTTCCTTCCCGTCTCGGAGATCTGCTGGATCGGCGCCGAGGAGAACTACGTCCGCATCTGCACGCAGTCCGAGTCGCACCTCCTCCGCGAGACCATGTCGCGCATCGAGGAGAAGCTCGACCCCAGCACCTTCCTCCGCGTCCACCGCTCCTCCATCGTCAACCTCCAGTACGTCAAGGAGGTCCGTCCCGAAAACGACGGAGACTACGGTGTAGTCCTCCGCAACGGCCAGAGGATCCCGATGAGCCGAACCTATCGCTCCCGCATCAAGCACTGGATGGGGCGCTAGCATCGTTAATTAATTGCAGGTCACGATAGATCCTTCATCCCGACCGGAGCGAAGCACAGGAGACAGCTGCTTTCGCAGTTGCCTTGCCTTTGCGACCGTTCCCTTTCCCTTGCGTACTTTGCGTTCGTTTTAGCCGTTGCCTGTTCTCTTGTTGTCATTCCGCAGCGCAGCAGCCCGCCCTGAGCAGCTTGCCCTGAGCGAAGTCGAATGGGAAGCCGAATGGGGAGGAATCTTTTTCCCAAATCACTCACCCACAGATTTCTTGCATGCATCCCGCGGTAGAGCGGATTATCTTTAGAGCTCTGTATCGCGCGCCGATGGTTAAGCGGCGCACAGTTGCTACAAGGTGGTCACCCGTCGCCTCGGAGGGCCGGATGAACGATTCAGAGAAAGTCCCGCAACCTTCATCGATCCCGGTCACCACCAATCCATACGTGGGGATCCTGGCGGTCTTTATCGGTGCGGGACTTGCCACGCTGAACAGCCGATTGCTCAGTGTCGGCCTCCCGGACCTGCGGGGCGCCCTCGGTCTCAGTTTCGACGGGGCCTCATGGCTTCCGACCGCACTCAATATGGCGACGATGTTTAGTGGTGTCTTTATCGTCTTCCTGAACGCCTTTTGGGGGCCGCGCAGAATCTTGCTGCCGGCTGCTGCGATTTTTATGGTCGTTTCCATGGTGCTGCCTTTTGCGCCGAATTACCAAACAATGTTGGTCTTGGTTGTGCTCGCAGGTATTTCCTCAGGCACTTTTTACTCGCTTACGATGACCTTTGTGTTGACCATCCTTCCGAAGCGGCTGATCATCTTCGGAATCGCAGCCTATGCGGCGGACATCGTCTTCGTCAGCAACTTTGCATCCTTGCTGGAAGGTTGGTTTATGGAGGGCCGGGCCTGGCAGTGGATATTCTGGACTGCCGCGCTCTTCTCTCCGGTGATGATGGTCTGCGTCTACTACGGAATCCCGCGCCGGCCTGCTGCGGACCCGAAACCCAGCTGGGAGGGGTTCGTTTACTTCAGTATGGGCCTCGCTCTACTGTATGGCGCTATGGATCAAGGGGAGCGTCTTGACTGGTTCAACTCGGCCACGGTCGTCGCGATGTCCGCTGCGGGAGTCTTCCTGTTGGCCGCGGCAGTCGTGCGTCGGCTCTACGAGCCAAACCCAGTTCTGAATCTTAAGTTCCTGAACACTCGAAACATCATCATTCTGGCTCTATCGATTTTTGTATTCAAGTTCATGCACTTGGCCGCAATTGTGCTCGTCCCCGGATTTCTGGGCAACATTCAACATTACCGGCCCCTTGAGACTGGCCACACCCTTGCCTGGGTGGCATTACCGATGTTTGTAGTCGTATGGCTGGTTGCCACAACCATCATCTACACCAACTCGCGGATGGTTCTGGCGGTGGGGCTCACCGCGGGCGCGGTGAGCTGTTGGCTTTGGTCACATGTGGATACTTCGTGGGCGGGAAATAGCTTTCAGTCAGTAGAACTTCTCCTGGCATGCGCCTTGGCTTGCACATACATTGGATTGGTGAGCAGCATAGTCCTGGAGGGGCTCGAAGCGGGTGCCTTGACAAGCGCCGCCAATGCAGCCACATTCTCCGGATTCATGCACTTTATTCGTATCTTCGGCGGTCAGATCGGCGTGACTGTCTTGACCCGCTTCATTTCGGTTCGCGAGAAATTTCACTCGAACATGCTGGGGCTCCATCTCCAGACCGGCAGTTGGCTTACCGATAACCGACTGCATATGCTAACCGGAGCAATGCTTCCATATTCCACCGGGCCAGAAGTGGCACAGCATCGTGCGGTCGCCATTCTGAGTCAACAAGTACGAGCACAGGCCTACACACTGGCAACGTCAGATGGATTCATCCTGATCGTGTGGGTGGTGTTCGCTTATCTTCTCCTCATGTTGCTCCTGAGACCCGGCAAGATCAGCTTCAAGGACTTGAGGAAAATGCAATGAATCGCGGGCGCTGCGAAATGCTGCAAGCAAGAAAAACTCGACCGCGGACACATCTTCGGGCCATCTCCGCAGCTGTTTTACGGACCGTCGAGCTGCGGGCGCGTCGGCGATTCATGATTTACCGGGCAGGCTCAAGCAGATCGTCGACACATCCGGAAGACGAAGTCACCGGATTGCACCGAGCCACAACTCCACCCGGCAGACTCACCGAGTACCCAGTCCACGATGCAGGCTCCGACTTCGGATAGTCCGTGCTGATCATCTGCGCTCCACTCGACAGCACCTCATCGCGTCGCCGGGTGTCATTGTTCCGAGCCTGCTCGGTCGGCTCATCGCTCCGCGTCCGCACCAGATAACCCTGCCGGACCAGCGCATCGATGGCCTCTGGCGTCCCATCGTTCTGCTCCACAAACGCGGCATCCGTAGCGCCAGGCTCAGCGTTCGTAAATAAAATCCTCCCACGCAGCGAAGGATGCCCTTCGGTGTAAATCGGCCCAGCCTTCTTCTGGTCCATCAGAAAAATCACGCGTCCGCGGGCTCGCGCAAGCGTCGGCCACCCGCCAGCGCGCACGGCGTCAATCAGCGTCTTGTGCCGCCCGCGAACCTCATCCGGAGTGATGATCTCCTCGGGCCGAAAGACCGAACGGATCTCAGCGTCCAGAGCATCGAAGACAGCCGAAGTAAACGGCTCTGTCTTCGGAGCATTAGGCAGTTCCTTCACCTCACCTTCCTTCGTCTCCACCAGGATGAAGATCGGCAGATGTCCCGGATGCTGCCTCGACCAGTTCCTCACCTGTGTGAGGCACGCGACAAACGTAAGGCACGTGCTCCGCTCATCGAAGTCCTGCACGTGCATCACCTTGAATCCCGGCTTGTCCATCTCATGCTGCGGATCGAAATCAGGATCAGCCGGAAGCCCCGCGTCCGTGACCCAGCGGTCGATCATCGGATGCGCAAAGCGGCCGCCCTTACTGTCGGCGAAGATATCGATCTCAATCTGCCGCACGCCGGACGATAACTGATCAGCGAGCGGAGCATGGTGATAGTCGAGCCCGCGCAGCGCCTTCGGATTCTTCATCTCCAGGTATCGCCGCTCACTCGGCGCAAACCCTGCATGATAGCTGTTGTGCGAGCCGATCACTTGAATCTGGTTAAGCCTCACCACCTTGTCCTGCGAGGCCTGGTTGCCTTGCTGCGCAACTCCGCTATAGCTCGCGGCGGCCAGCAATGAACCCGCCACAATCTGCACTGCACGTTGTACTGTCGTCAAATCTGTTCCTCAAGAGAAGGCATCTGTCTGCATTGTGCCTGTCTTTCATGAATCCAATGCAAATCACTGGCGACGCAGCCGCTGCGTCACCAGGCAATCTTCTCTGGGAAGAACTCTGCGAACAGGTCGTCGTAGTAAGGCTTCAACTCCTTGAAGTTCGGCTTGGTGTGGCCTTTGGAGTAGAGGTCATACGGATTGAACTTGTTCACCCACTCCAGCATCTCGAGGTCGTGCTCGTTCATCAAGTGTCGGTACGCTCCATGCCGGTGCGCCGCATAGAACGAGTGATACCGCAGCATGTACAGCGACTCCTCCGGCATGTAGTTCTTCATCACTTCGTAGATGTACCCGTCATGCCCGAACGACATATGCACCTTGTCCAGCCCGCAGTTCGGTTCATAGACGCCGTACTTCGTGCTGTACACCGGATGGTTGAAATCAGGATTCGCTTTGAAGTCCTCCGGAAACACGATCTGGTCGGAGTATGCGCAGCCCACAGGGAAGGTATCGCCCACGACGCCCCACTGCGGCTCGCCCCACAGGCACAGTACCTTGCCCAGGTCATGGATGAAGCCGGTGAGCACAAACCACCGCGGATGCCCGTCCCTGCGGATCGCCTCCGAGGTCTGGAGCAGGTGCTCGATCTGGGTCAGGTCGGTGTCCGGATCGCTGTCGTCGACCAGCGTATTCAGAAACTCCGCCGCCTCCCAGATGCTCTTCATGCCTTTGTCCAGGCCGAAGTACTGCTTCTCCTTCGCCATCACGTAGTCGAACGTCTGGTGCAGATGGTTCAGCCGGTAGAACTCCGCGACGCCCGGATTGGCCTGGGCGTCATACTGCCGGAACTCCGTCTCGCTCTTGCCTTCCTTGTACCGGCCGGTGAGAAAGTCGTCCCACTCGTCCATATCCTTCAACGGTGCATTTGGGTTGGTGATACTCGCGGCCATATTTTCCTCCAGAAGACGAGCGGATCTAACTTACGTTACCGCTAACGTTGATGGAAATATAGCACTCCCGCTGCCTGGTTTGGCAAGTGAAAATTCGTTTCCCTTGAGCACTGTTACAGTTACGCGACGTCGACTCTCAGTTCCGAACAAGGCGCGCGTCTCCTCTTCCAGCCCTGACGTGTCTCTACGACTTCCCCATCGTCGAAGTCCTGGCCACCAGCTTCGGCGGAACCAGGATGCTCTTCGGGTCCTGGTCCGGCTTGGCGGAAAGTTCCAGCGCAAACTCACCCGCAATTCGTCCCAGCTCTCCCGTTCCATGGTCGATCGAACTCAGCGGGACGCGCAAATACTCGGCATAGCGGAGATTGCCGCATCCGACGAACGCAATGTCCTCAGGAATCCGCAAACCAGCCTCAAGCGCCGCCTCCATGGCTCCGATCGCGGTGAGGTCGTTGTAACAGAAGATCGCATCCGGCCGCGGCTTCCGGCGCAGCAGCTCTTTCATCGCCTGGAATCCCGCCTTGTCGCCGGCCTCTTCTGTCCGCTCGCACAGCACAACATATTCGGGCTTCTCAGGCAGTCCCTTCTCAGCAAGCACGGTCCGATAGCCTCGCAGACGATCGAAGGCTGGGCTCGTATGCTTGCCTCCGATATGGGCAATGCGCTTCTTCCCGATATCGATCAGGTGGCACGTCGCGATCTCTCCCACCTTCAGATCGTCAGACCCAACAAAGTGCGCCGCCAGGTGAGGGAAGTTGCGGTCAAACAGCAGATAGGGCGTGCGCTCCTCGCCCAGCTCGTAGAAATTCCGCAGGTTCGACTGGCACGAGGCGATCAGCAGCACATCGATCCCGCGCCGCAGCAGCGTGCGTATCTCTTGCCGCTCTATCTCCGGGTCTTCCTCCGACGATGCCAGGATCAGCGCCCGGCTGCTCTTCCGCAGGACTTCGCTCAGCGACTTCGCAAACTCCGCAAAGAACGGATGCACGAGGTCCGGCACCACCAGTCCCACCGTATAGGTCTTGCCGCTGGCCAGCCCTCTCGCGAGCATGTTGGGCTGATAGTTCAGCTCCTTCATGCGCTTCAGGACACGCCGCCGTGTCTCAGGTCCTACATCTTTGTTGCCTCGCAGAACCTTCGAGACCGTGACTACCGAAACACCCAGATCGTGCGCTATGTCCTTTAGCCTGACCGCCATAAAATGCATCATCCCACAGCTACGACAGATGTCGAAGCGTTATCTCCGCTAACAAAACCTCGTTCGCCGCCACAGGCACCATCCGCCCACAGCCAGGCTCACCACCAGCAATGCTCCCAGCACTGCAACCCAGGCAAGATTCATCGCCAGCGGAGGCACGACCGCGCGCAGTCCCAGCCACACGAACAACAGGGTCGCCGCGGCCACAATCACGTAGTCCCACCAGCGCCGCCGTTCGTCGCGTCCGCCAAACTCGTCGCCTGCCATCGCTGCCAGCGTGCGGTTGTAGTCCAGTCCATAGCGCTCGCACTCGCGAAGCACCGCCTCGTTGTTCGATGTCTGCTCGCGTGACGAGGCCACAGCCGTCCCAATCGCCATCGCTCCCAGAATCATCACGGCGGACCCGGCCAGCACCAGCAACTTGTGCTGTCTGTCCGCTCCCGCCAGCTCGCCAAAGACCAGGGCGCCCCACGCCAGCCCCCAGAGCTGGTTTGTATTCGAGAGCGGAATTCCTCGTCCAATCCCCAGGTACTTCGCGGCGAACTGCTGGAAGAGGTCGCCCACCACCCAAACGAACCCTCCAAGAAACAGCCAGAACACCAGTCCGCGATGATGGAACAGCTGAAACGACGGCGAGTGGAGCCCCCCGTCGAGCGCCAGCGTCAACGCCAGCACCGTGCCCAGCTCGCCCACCGTAAACGCCGTCACAAACGACAGCGGATTCATCCCGCTCAGGTAAGCCTTCCGGTACGGAACATACATTGTCCCCCACATAAGGCTCGCCCCGAAGGCCGCCAGAATCCCGCTCATCGCATGGTGCGCCTGCGTCGTCCCTCCATGAATCGTGCTGAAGCCCAGCATCACCGCGGCAATCACGATCGCGACCGCCCCCAGCACCACCTTGCCGATGTTCTTTGCGTTCGCGCCTTCAAGCTCGCGGAACAGCACACGGCCCCAGAACAGTCCGATCAGCGAGTTCGCATTCCACAGCGGAAACGCCACCGCCAGCCCCACATCGCGAATCGCAAACACGGTCAGCGTATTGGCCACCGCCCACAGCGCTCCGGCCAGCAGGGCCCACACGATCAGGTGCTTCTTCTCCATCAGATCTTCAAAGACGTAGCCCGTCCCCTTCAGCAGGGTCGGAAACGTCCATCGCGCCGTGAACACTCCCGCCACCATGCACAGCGACACGGCAAACGGTGACAGCCCCACATTCACCAGCTTCGTTGGAGCCTCGGCTGCCCCCAGCCACACTCCCGCCGCCAACCCGCAGATCACGCCCAGACCATGCAGCGAGAGTCCGCGTTTCGTCACCACCTGTTCCCCAGCAGCCATCCGTTCTCCCATTCCATCCACCAACTAGTGCAGAGCCACCAGCAGCGCAATCCCCGCCAGCAGCACCAGAAATGGCACCAGAAAGTGGCTATCGGTGACAATCGTCTTCAATCCGCGAGCAAAACCCACGCAGCTCCTCCTCAAATCACGAGCGTCATCGCTTACGCCCGCGCTTACCCTATCTGCCCCAACCCTCACTGTCAACCGCTGCTTCCTCCAGTGTCGCCGTCTCCCAACACGCACCATTGCAATCCACACCCTCGCTCTCCGGGAGCGCAGTGCGTTAGACTCCCTCTGTCTGCTTTAGAACCAAAAACCTCGTTGCGAAAGTAACCGGTAAAGAAAGAAGGAGCTGTATTTTGACTGTCACCGCCTCTCTGCGCACCACGGCAAAGATCCTGCTCGCCACCCTCCTCGCCACTCCCGTATTCGCTCAGTCCGCAAAAGAGATTGCTGATATCGCCCACTCGCTCCCCTCTGCCTCGCAGTCAGTCATCGAGCGTCTTGGCGCCCTCGACAACCTCCCCGCCTCCGAATGGCGTTACCACAACGGCGATCTCGCTCACGGCGAAGACCCCGCGCTCGACGACTCCTCATGGCAGGTCGTGAAGCCCCGCAGCCACGCGCCCAACGAAGCCGTCTGGTACCGCCGTCTCATCGAAGTCCCCAAAACCCTCAACGGCTACGACCTCACCGGAGCCCGCATCTGGTTCCAGTTCCGCGCCAACGCCAACGGCCCCATGCCTCAGATCGTATACTTCAACGGCCGCCGCGTAGCGCTCGGCGACGATCTTGAGCCCATCGTCCTCTTCGATCAGGCCCGGCCTGGCGACAAGGTCCTCGTCGCCGTCAAGCTCCTCCACACCGTCGACACGAAGACCTTCGCCGGTGTCGTCACCAGGATCGACTTCGCCTCCAATCGCCCCAACCCCGCGGACCTCCGCCTCGAGTTCCTCTCCAGCGCGGTCCTTCTCCCCAGCCTCTCGAAGAACTCCACGCAGGACCTCGCCAACCTCAACAACTCCATCCAGACCGTCGACCTCAAAGCACTCGACTCCGCCAATCAGCCAACCTTCGACGCCTCGCTCACCTCGGCCCGCCAGAAGCTCGAAGCCCTCAAGCCCGTCCTCCAGCAGGCGACCATCCACCTCACCGGCAACTCGCACATCGACGCCGCGTGGCTCTGGCCCGTCTCCGAGACGGTTGACGTCGTCAAGCGCACCTTCTCCACCGCGCTCCAACTCATGAACGAGTATCCGGACTACACCTACACGCAGTCCGCCGCCGCCTACAACGAGTGGATCGCCACCAAGTACCCCGCCATCAACGAAGAGATCAAGAAGCGCATCAAGGAAGGCCGCTGGGAGATCGTCGGCGGCATGTGGGTCGAGCCCGACCTCAACATGCCCGACGGAGAATCGCAGGTTCGCTCGCTGCTCCTCGGCAAGCGCTTCTTCCAGCAGCAGTATGGCGTCGACGTCCGCATCGGCTGGAACCCCGACTCCTTCGGCTACAACTGGCAACTCCCGCAGATCTACAAGCGCTCCGGCATGGACTACTTCGTCACCCAGAAGATGACCTGGAACGACACCAACCAGCTCCCCTTCAAACTCTTCTGGTGGCAGTCACCCGACGGCTCCAAGGTCCTCACCTACTTCCCGCACGACTACGCCAATGGCAACCTCAACCCCGTCCGCCTCTCCGCCGACCTCGCCACCGCACGCCAGCGCGCACCCGGAATGGAGCAGATGATGGACCTCTACGGCATCGGCGACCACGGCGGCGGCCCCACGCGCGCCATTCTCGACGAAGGCAACCACTGGGCCCACTCCGAAACCCAGTCCGGCATGATCGTTCCGAAGCTCGAGTTCGGAACCGCGCAGTCCTACTTCTCGAAGGTCGAAAAGGAAGTCTCCCCCAACTCACCCGTCATCAACTACAGCGACCTCGCAAAGGGATACACGCCGCCAACGCCCGAGGCCGGCAAGATCGGCATTCCCACCTTCAAAGACGAGATGTACTTCGAGTACCACCGCGGAGTCATGACCTCGCAGGCGCAGCACAAGCGCAACATGCGCGAGAGCGAAGAGCAGACCCTCAACGCCGAGAAGTACGCCTCGCTCGCCTGGCTCAACGGTGACTCGTATCCCAACGCCGACCTCACCGACGATTGGAAGAAGGTCACCTTCAACGACTTCCACGACCTCGCCGCCGGCTCCGGCATCGGTATCATCTACAAAGAGGCGCAGGCCGAGTTCGACAAGGTCCGTCTCTCCACCAACGCCATCTCCTCTCACTCGCTCCACACCCTCGCCGCCGGCATCGACACCCGCGCTGCCGGCGAAGTCCCCGTCCTCATCGTCAATCCTCTCGCCTGGTCGGACACAGGCGTCACCACCGTCACCGTGCAGATGCCCACCGCCTCACCCAGCGGTATCTCCATCCTCGACTCGCACAACAACGTAGTCCCGTCGAAGGTCCTCTCCACCGACTCGAAGACCAACACCTACAAGCTCCTCGTTCAGGCGAAGGACGTCCCCTCACTCGGTTACGAAGTTCTCCACGCAGTCGCAGGCGAGAAGCCCTTCACCACCGACCTCAAAGCCAGCGGCTACACAATGGAGAACGCGGCTCTCCGCGTAACCGTCGACCCGGCCACCGGCTGCATCACCAGCCTCTATGACAAGCGCTCCAACTTCGAGTCGCTTGCCAAAGGCGCCTGCGGCAACCAGCTCCAGACCTTCAAGGACACACCGAAGGACTACGACGCCTGGAACATCGACCCCGGCACGCTCGACCACATGACCCCAATCGATAAGGTCGACTCCGTCGAACTCGTCGAAAAGGGCCCCATGCGCGCCGTCATCCGCGTCACCCGCACCTGGCAGTCCTCCAGGTTCGTGCAGGACATCCAGCTCTACGCCAACACCGACACCGTCGACGTCATCAACGACATCGACTGGCACGAGACCCACGTCCTCCTCAAAGCAGCCTTTCCGCTGGCAGCCACTGGCCCGATGGCGACCTACGAGATCCCCTACGGCAACATCGAGCGTCCCACCACTCGCAACAACTCCTGGGAGCAAGCCAAGTTCGAAGTCCCCGCCATGCGCTGGGCCGACCTCGGCGACGCACAGCACGGCTTCAGCCTCCTCAACGAGGCCAAGTACGGCTACGACGCCGCTGACAACGTCCTTCGCCTCACACTCCTTCGCTCGCCAACCTGGCCTGACGCCGACGCCGATCGTGGCCATCAGCACTTCAGCTACGCCCTCTACCCGCACGCCGGAACCTGGAAGCAGGCCCTCACCGAGCGCAAGGGCTACCAGTACAACTACGAGCTACGCGCCGCGCAGGTCGCTCCACACACCGGCACCCTCCCGCTCGCGCACTCATGGATCTCCGTCGCTCCGGAAAACGTAGTCCTCACCGCAGTCAAAAAAGCCGAGGACTCAAACTCCCTCATCTTCCGCGTCTTCGAGTGGGCAGGGAAGCAGTCCACCGTGACCTTCACCGTCCCCGAGGGCGCCACCGCCGCCACCGAAACCAGCCTGATGGAAAAACCCGAAGGCCAGCCACTAACCGTCAGCGGCAACAAAGTCACAGCCAACATCAGCCCCTACGAAATCCTCACCGTAAGGGTCGACTATCCGCATAACTAGCCATCAAACAAACCTTGGACAGAAGAGGCGAGCGTAACGCTCGCCTCTTCTGCATTCGTTTTTTTGCTGTCATTCTGAGCGAAGCGCATTTTGTCAGCAGTGCCACAAAAGCCCGGGTGCCCCATCCTTCGCGAGGCGTAATTCGCTCTAAAACCTGTCAAGACCCCAACCGGTGCAGAGATCAAGCTTGGATTGCCTAACTGCAAATGCATCAATCGCTTACCGACGCGAAATAATCTCCGGCAAAGTGGCACGTTAGTTTCCCTGCATCCGGTAAAATTAGAAACAGAAGGAAGAGAAAGGCCCCGGACACTATTCGGGGCCTTTTCCTTTAGTTCATTCCAGATAAACCAAACCATATGAAGACTTTACATATATCAAGCCATGATTTTTCCGGACTTTTCACGCTTCGGCATAATAAATGCACGCGAAGTCCAGACCTAAAGTCTTTGTTCGGAAGATTTTGCACAAAAAGGGCGGGAGGGGGTGGCAAATATTTTGCGCGGGAGAGGCCCGGGGGGCACTTCGAAAGCCCTCTTGGAATCGCCGTGTATACTTAGAAGGTTGTCCAAAGCAGTAACCTTTTAGGAATCACAATGCCAAAGCTGAAAACACACAGCGGCGCAGCCAAGCGCTTCAAGAAGACCGGTACGGGCAAGTTCAAGCGCGGCCAGTCGAAGATGCGCCACATCCTCACCTCCAAGAAGACCAAGACCAAGCGCAAGCTTGCTCGTATCACCCTGGTCTCCGAGGCGGATTCGGCCAAAGTCGCACGCATGATCCCCTACGCCTGATAAGGGCAGGGAGTCGAAGGTTTTCAGGTCAAGCCGCTTCAATAGAAGCAAAGGGCCGCAAAAGCGTAAAGGCCCCTTGGATTAGCGTCAGCGAAGCCAACCGAGACCTGGATGAGAAAAGCGAGTGAAGAGGTTTCCTTACCTCCAGCCGCTCAAACGAAGTACGCAAAAGGAGAAGCACGATGCCCCGTGTAAAACGGAGTACGAAACGTAGTGACCGCCGCAAAAAAATACTCAAGCGCGCGAGTGGCTACTTCCTCACGAAATCCAAGCTCTACCAGGCAGCGCAGGAAGCCGTCGAGCGCTCGCTCATGTTCGCCTACACCGGCCGCAAGCAGAAGAAGCGTCAGTTCCGCTCTCTCTGGATCGTCCGCATCGGCGCTGCAGCCAAGCTGAACGGCCTGAGCTACTCGACCTTCATCAGCGGCCTTAAGAAGGCCGGCAACGAGCTCGACCGCAAGGTCCTCGCCGACATCGCCGCCAACGACCCGGCAGGCTTCGCCGCTCTCGCCGAGCAGGCAAAGGCCGCCAACGCCGCCGCCAAGTCGGAGAAGAAGGCCGCCTAAGCGCAGCAACAAAATTGCTTACCTGAGGGGCACGGCTCGAAGCTGTGCCCTTCGCACTTTAACTCGCGACGCAAAAGGGGGCCATCATTCCATCGCGTTCATCTCCGGCCGCACCGAAGACGTTATCCTAGAAAACATGGCAGAGACCTCCGACCCTACTCAGAACGGAACAAAAGCATCGTTTGAGTCCTGGGGCCGCTACCCAAGCTACCGCGCCAACATCATCCCGCTTCACTGGCAGAGCGATTTTCCCGCTGTCACCGAGGGCCTGCACAATGGCATTCTTCCCGTCGGCCTCGGCCGCAGCTATGGTGACGTCGGCCTGCTGGAAAACGGCAACCTGCTAGTCACCACCGGCATGGACCGCATCATCTCCTTCGACCCGGAGACCGGCCTGCTCACCGCCGAAGCCGGAATGTCGTTCGCACAGATCCTCGACTTCGCCGTTCCGCGCGGCTTCTTTCTTCCCGTCACGCCGGGTACAAAATATGTAACGCTCGGTGGAGCAATTGCCAACGACATTCACGGCAAGAACCACCACATCGCCGGAACCTTCGGCTGCCACATCACGCAGTTCGAGCTCGTCCGCACCGACGGAACGCGCATCCTCTGCTCGCCAACGCAGAATCTGGAATTCTACTCCGCCACCATCGGCGGCCTCGGTCTAACCGGCTTCATCTCGTGGGCAACGGTGCAACTCAAGCCCATCGTCTCGCGCAAGATCGACTACGAAGGAATCCAGTTTCACGGCATCGACGAGTTCATCTCGCTCACCGAGCAGAGCAAAGACATCGAGTACACCGTAAGCTGGGTCGATTGCACCTCGACCGGCCGCAACTTCTGCCGCGGCATCTTCATGCAGGGCGATCACTCGACTAAGAGGGACGAGCTAAAACCCTCGCCGAAGCCGAGGCTCATCTTCCCCTTCGACGCGCCCGGCTTCGCGCTCAACAGTCTCTCCGTAAGCCTCTTCAACACGCTCTTCTTCCACAAACAGTTCAGCAAGCGAGTCGTCGCGCTCCAGGACTACGAGCCGTTCTTCTACCCGCTCGACAAGGTCCTGCGCTGGAACCGCATGTACGGCAAGCGCGGTCTGCTCCAGTTCCAGTACGTCATTCCGTGGGAGCACGCGCGCGAAGGCACAGTCGCCATCCTCAAGGAGGTCGCGAAGTCTGGCCTGGCCAGCTTCCTCGCCGTCCTCAAGGCCTTCGGCGACGTTCCTTCGCCCGGAATGATGAGCTTCCCGAAGCCCGGCATTACGTTGTGTTTGGATTTCCCTATCAAGCCCGGCAAGAGCTTCCCGCTCTGCGAACGCCTCGCCGACATGACGCTCGAGTTCGGTGGCCGTCTCTATCCCGCCAAGGACGCAGCCATGACCGCCGCGCAGTTCCAGGCCTTCTACCCGCAGTGGCAGCAGTTCGCCCGCTACCGCGACCCGCTCCTCACCTCCAGCTTCTGGGAGCGCGTCACCGGAAACAAGCCAAGCCTATGAATCAGACAGCAAGCAGCGCACCACGCAAGATCCTCGTCCTCGGAGCAACCTCAGGAATCGCCGAAGCCACATGCCGCATCTGGGCTGCGCAGGGCGCAAGCCTCTTTCTCGTCGCTCGCAATGCCGAAAAGCTCGCCGCCGTCGCGCAGGACCTGAAGGCCCGCGGAGCCAGCTACGTCGATACCGCCGTTGTCGATCTCGACGACACCGACCAGCACCCCGGGCTGCTCGCGCACGCCATCAACTCGCTCACTGGACTCGACATCGCCTATCTCGCGCACGGAGTCCTCGGCGATCAGGTCGCAGCCGAGCAGGACTTCAACACCGCCGCGCACATCCTGCACACCAACTTTATGGCGCCGGTCTCTCTACTCACCTGGCTGGCGAACTTCTGCGAGCAACGTCGCTCTGGAACAATCGCGGTTCTCTCCTCGGTCGCAGGAGACCGCGGCCGCAAGTCGAACTACGTCTACGGCTCCTCAAAGGCCGGCCTCTCCGCCTTCCTCGCTGGCCTGCGCAACAGGGTAGATCGCGAAGGAGTCACAATCCTCACCATCAAGCCCGGCCCAACAAAGACCGCGATGACAGCCGGAATGAAGGGCAGCGAGAAGTTCGCCGACGTCGACACGGTCGCACAGTCGATCGTCAAAGCCATCGAAAAGCGCCAGGACAACCTCTACGTCCCGTTTCAGTGGCAGCCCATCATGTTTGTCGTACGCAATATCCCGGAGCGCATCTTCAAGAAGCTAAATCTCTAAAGAACGCAGATCGACGGGTTTCAACTGCTGCTGCGCCATCTTCTGCTTCCGAGTCAGCGGAGGAAGTTGCTCCGGCAGCCGCGTCGCCTTCTCCACCAGAAGGCTCCGGGCGTGAGCAGCACGATGTTCGGCTCCGGCTGGCCTGATTTGTGGCTGTCCAAAGACAAAATTCGCTGCCCTGCTACTTCTCGATTCTGTGCCCATCCCTGCTGAAGTAGCTCAATTGTCTGCGGTAACAGCGCTGGTGTTCGAGGTCGAAGGCGATGCAGGAGTCGAAGGGTTTGGAGTAGACGTGCAGGCTGATGCAGCCGGTTGTTCCAGCGTTTTCAATCTGATGGATGGTCTGGAGCTTGTCCACCGTGACCATTCCCGTGCCTTCGGAGCAACTTAGGGTGCGAACCTTGTCGATCTGGAGCTCGGTGGCTCCGCCGAGGCAGTCGATATTGACGACGTTTTGGTTCTCGGGCGCGTTGCAGCGGGTGTGATGGTACTCGTGAGTGAAGACCTCGCCCTGGGAGACGGTCATCCAGCCGAGCTGGCCGTTGTGGGTGTGGATGGCGGTCTTCTGTCCCGGCGACCAGCAGATGGTCATGACCTCGAAAAGCTCGTCGCGATAGATGAGGTTACGAGTGTAGAAGCTGTCGCGCCACCAGACATAGTCGTGCAGGGCTTCGGGGCGCAGCGTCGTCGCGGCCATGTAGGCTGCGATCCGTTCCTTGGTGATGAGGTCCCGCTCCAGTTCACGTAGTCCGGATATGAAGTCCGCTACGCTGGTCCGAAGCGGGTGGGTACAGCTTGCAATCTCTGGGGTCGTCATTGGCTTGCTCCTTCGCCGAATCTGAGCGTGTATCCATTATTGGCCCTACCGCGTGTGATTCTCAAGTTTTACGCGATGTTGTTGCTTTGGCGCGCCCCGGAGCCGTCAAGAGTCAGCCAACTAAGCTAAACTAGTAGTACACGCGCATTTTCAGGTTTTCCTCATCCCCAGCGCACAGACAGGACATTCAAACGCAGTGAGCACCCAGCAGCCTATCCGCAACATCGCCATCATCGCCCACGTTGACCACGGCAAGACGACGCTGGTCGACGCCATGCTCCGCCAGTCGGGCACCTTCCGCGCCAACGAGGCCGTCGCCGATCGCGTCATGGACTCGAACGACCTTGAAAAAGAGCGTGGAATCACGATTCTGGCCAAGAATACGGCCATCCACTACCTCGACTCCAAGATCAACATCGTCGATACGCCGGGCCACGCCGACTTCGGCGGCGAGGTGGAGCGTGCGCTGAAGATGGTTGACGGCGTGGTGCTGCTGGTGGACGCCTCCGAGGGGCCGCTGCCGCAGACGCGATACGTGCTCTCGAAGGCGCTTGAGGCGAAGCTGACGCCAATCCTGGTGATCAACAAGATTGACCGGCCCGACGCCCGACCGCAGGAGGTCGTCAATGAGGTCTATGACCTGTTCATCGACCTCGACGCCGACGAGAGCGTGCTCGACTTCCCGATCATCTACACCAACGGCAAGCAGGGCACGGCGACCATGGACCTGGGAACGCCGGGAACCGACCTGAAGCCGCTCTTCGATCTGATCGTGAAGACGATCCCTCCGGCGAAGGGCGATCCCGATGGTGCGCTGCAGATTCTGGTGACCAACCTCGACTACTCGGACTACCTGGGCCGGCTCGCGATCGCTCGCGTCTTCAACGGTACGCTCCAGACCGGTCAGGAGGTAGCGGTCTCTAAGACCAATGGCTCGCTTGAGAACGTCAAGATTACAAAGCTGTTCAGCTTCGACGGATTGAGGCGGACCGACATTGCCGAGACGACGCTGGGCGACATCGTTGCGATTGCCGGCGTGGCGGGAATCACGATTGGCGAATCGATCACTAACATCGAGAATCCAGCTCCGCTGCCGCTGATCAAGATCGACGAGCCGACGATTGCGATTCAGTTCTCAGTCAACAACGGACCCTTCGCCGGCCGCGAGGGGCAGTATGTGACCAGCCGCAACCTGAAGGAGCGGCTGGAGAAGGAACTGCTGACGAACGTTTCGATCCGCGTCGAAGACACCGGCTCCCCTGAGACTTTCAAGGTGCTGGGCCGCGGCGAGCTCCAGCTCTCGGTGCTGATCGAGATGATGCGGCGCGAGGGCTTCGAACTGATGGTCTCGCGTCCGGAGATCGTGACGCGGCGCATCGAAGAGAAGCTGATGGAGCCGAGCGAGTACCTGACGGTCGACGTCCCGGAGGCCTTTGTGGGCACGGTGATCGAGCGGCTTGGGCCGCGCAAGGGCGAGATGGCCAAGATGACCAACCACGGTTCCGGTCGCGTGAGGATGGAGTTCAAGATTCCTTCGCGCGGACTGATCGGGCTGCGCTCGGAGATGCTGACGGAGACGCGTGGAACGATCATCATGAATTCCATAGCAGATGGTTACGTGCCTTACCAGGGCGAGATTCCACAGCGGCCTACGGGCGCGCTGATCGCCGACCGCAACGGCACGACGACGACCTACGCGCTGAACGGGCTGCAGGATCGTGGCATCCTGTTCGTCGGCGACGGCACCGAGGTCTACGAGGGCATGGTCGTCGGCGAGCATTCGCGCGACAATGACCTGGACGTCAATGCGGTGCGCGAGAAGAAGCTCACCAACATGCGCGCCTCAGGTTCGGACGACGCGCTGCGGCTGGTTCCGTACAAGCAACAGACGCTGGAGCAGTCGATCGAGTTCATCGCAGACGATGAACTGGTCGAGGTTACTCCGAAGTCGCTCCGGCTACGCAAGAAGGTACTGCAGGCGAACCGGCGGCCTCGCAAGGGCTCGATAGAGTAGCAGAACCTCGTTCCTGACAAGACGGCTGGATCATCCATCGGATGGTCCAGCTTTTCATTTCGTCTTCCTTTGGCCCCCCTGGATATTTCTTGTGCAAGGTATTCAAAAATAACGGCTTAGCCTTGTACTTTCTGTCGTTAATCACGTAAAGTATCTAAAATCAATACTTTATCTGTAAAGTATTCGATACTATAGGGTTATTGACATAGAAAAGCCCCCGGATGACCGGGGGCTCTCTTCATTGGCTGATGTTTTAATTCTAGCAGTTTTGGGAAACTACTCTGCCACTCGCAAGTTGTTTGTTTTGTTGAGAATGATCGCCTCAGGGGCTTGACAAGAATCTCCCGTGGAAATGAGGTGAATCGGCGCAAACCGACGATACCGGAAAAAGGAAACCCCGGATCGGCTGGTGCCGGTCCGAGGTGCTAGGGTTGTCGTTGTGGTTTTCGGCAAGGGCTATTTGTACTGGGTGGTAACGCCCCCACTGCTTGTACTTCCGCTGCCTGAACCGCTGGTGCCGCCACCCGACGTGCTACCGCCGGTTCCGCAGTAGCCTCCGCCGTTGCCTCTGCCGCGATCGCAGTTGTTGCCTCTGCCGGAATCCTGCCCATACTGGTCACACTGGCGGTGTGAGTCCGCAACAGGGTTGTAGATCCAGCTTAGGAAAGACCAATGGCTTTGGTGACTGCTGCTGTCATTGCTGTGGTCGTCAGCGAGAGCGGAAGTAGTTAGTAGCGATAGACCAAGAAGGGGGACGATTAGCAAGCGGTTTAGTTTCATGGGATTACCTCGTGTTTAGTGGACGGTGCATGAAAAACGGGTGTAGCGGGTATTGCGAGGCCGTTATTTGTACTGGGTGGTACCGCCTTTGTCGCTACCACTGCCACTCCCGCTGCCGCCGCTACCGGAGTGGTCTCCACCGGAGCACTGGTGGTGGTCGCCGTCGTGGTGGTCGCTGTCGTGGTGATCGCGATCGTTGTCCTGATCGTGGTCGTCGTCGTGGTGGTGATGGTTGAAGACGGTGCCGCCTTTGCCGTCACCCTTTGCACCGTGGTCGCACGCATAGGCGGAGGTAGCGGATAAGGAAAGACTCAGCAAAGAAGCCATTATCAAGCGATTCAGTTTCATTCTTCACCTCGTGATACCGAGCGAAGCATAACAAGCCACAGGTGTTAGGCCAGTCCCACGAAAGGGGTAAACCGGGGTGGTTTTGTGGCCGGGAGAATGCATGGCGGAACCATCCGGAAGGGGCCGGACTGAACCGTTGCGGATACTCCGGAGGGGGCCCCCGGAGGCGGGTTTCGACCCCCGGGACGTGCTATACTTAAGACACGGAAGACCCCGGTTGAATCTGTGCAAAGTGCTTGATTGACGCGGTTTTGCGCGAGTTTCGGGCGACAGAATTCCGGAGGTCTCTTCCCGCATCATCAGGAGATCCATGGCAACGACCGCAGTCCCCACCGGCAGTGAACTTTTGGAACTAGACACCGCAGAGAAGGACGCTGCGACGAAGAGCAGCGGCGGCTACTCGGCCGAGAATATTACAGTTCTGGAAGGCCTCGCGGCGGTACGGAAGCGTCCGGCGATGTACATTGGCTCGACCAGCGAGCAGGGGTTGCACCACCTGGTGTATGAGGTGGTGGACAACTCGGTGGACGAAGCCCTGGCGGGGTATGCGACGCGCATCGACGTCACGATCCATGTGGACAACTCCATTACCGTGACCGACGACGGCCGCGGAATCCCGGTGGACGACAAGACGATCAACGGGAAGACGATGCCGGCCGTGCAGGTGGTTCTGACCATGCTGCACGCGGGCGGTAAGTTCGATGCCTCGAACTACAAGGTGTCGGGTGGCCTGCACGGCGTGGGCGTGAGCTGCGTCAACGCGCTGAGCGAGGAGTTCGACGTCGAGGTGTGGCGCGACGGCAACGCGTGGACGCAGGAGTACTCCAAGGGCGACCCGCTGGGCAAGCTGCAGAAGGTGGGAACGACCAAGCGTCGGGGAACGAAGGTCCACTTCCTTCCGGACAAGAGCATCTTCACGGTGACGGAGTTCAACTACGACACGCTGGCGCAGCGGCTACGTGAACTCGCCTTCCTGAACAAGGGACTCGAGATTCACCTGACTGACGAGCGGACCACCGATACCAAGACAGGTGAGAGCAAGCGCCAGGAGTTCAAGTACGTCGGCGGAATTGCGGAGTTCATCAAGCACCTGAACAAGGGCAAGCAGGTTCTGCATGATAAGCCGATCTACATGGAGGCCGAGCGCGATGGCGTGGCCATGGAGATCGCGCTGCAGTACAACGACTCGTACTCGGAGACGATCTTTACCTTTGCCAACAACATCAACACGGTTGATGGCGGAACGCACCTGCAGGGATTCCGCGCGTCGCTGACCCGCACGATCAACTGGGCCGGGCAGCAGATGGGCCTGTTCAAGGACGTGAAGGAGAACCTGAGCGGCGATGACGTTCGCGAGGGCCTGGTCGCCGTTGTGAGCGTGAAGCTGAGCCAGCCGCAGTTTGAAGGGCAGACGAAGGGCAAGCTGAACTCGGACATTGCAGGAACGGTGCAGGCGTTTGTGAACGAGCGCCTGGGGGCGTTTCTGGAGCAGACTCCTTCGGTTGCGAAGAAGATCATCAACAAAGCGATTGACGCAGCTCGTGCGCGTGAGGCGGCCCGCAAGGCCCGCGATCTTACACGGCGCAAGGGAGCGCTGGATGGCGGCGGGTTGCCCGGCAAGCTGGCCGATTGCAGCGAAAAGCAGCCGGAGCGCTGCGAGCTCTACCTCGTCGAGGGAGAGAGCGCAGGTGGAACCGCGAAGCAGGGCCGCGACCGGAAGTTCCAGGCGATTCTGCCGCTGAAGGGCAAGATCCTCAACGTGGAGAAGGCCCGGTACGACAAGATGCTGGGGCACGAAGAGATTCGCGCCATGATCACCGCGCTTGGGTGCGGGATCGGCAAGGATGACTTCGACGCGACCAAGCTGCGGTACGGGAAATTGATCCTCATGACCGATGCCGACGTCGACGGATCGCACATCCGCACGCTGCTGCTGACGTTCTTCTTCCGGCATATGACGGAGCTGATCAAGCGCGGGCATGTATACATTGCGCAGCCACCGCTGTATCGCATCAAGAAGGGCAAGTTCGAGCAGTACATCAAGGACGACCGCGAGTACGTGAGCGTGATGGTGAAGCGCGCCTCGGATGGCATGGTGATTCACTATGGCGACGGAGGCGCGAAGCTGGAGGGCTCCACGCTGACGAAGTTCATGGGGCAGTTGAAAGACTACCTCGAGTTCTTCGAGAAGGTGGAGAAGCGGCTGCGCAACGAAGAGGTGACGCGGGAGTTCGCAGAGATGTTTGCGCATGAGGGCAAGGAGCCGGCGAAGCGCGCGGACTTTGAGACTCCCGCGAAGCTGGAGGCGCTACGCGCGAAGCTGGTGGCGATGACGAAGGAATACCAGTTCAAGCACGTTGGCGATGTGGAGCTGGATGAGGAGCACCGGACGTATTCGGTGAACTTCACGGATGCGCAGGGCGCGACGCGGACGATTGACTGGCCGCTGGCGTCGGCTCCGGAGAGCCGTCAGCTACTGGGCAAGCATGCGCTGATTCGCGAGCAGCTTGAGGGGCCGTTCCTGATTGAGTATGCGGGGAAGGCTGCGAAGGCTGAGGCTGCGGAAGAGGCCGAGGAGGCCACTCAAGAAGAAGGAGCGGCTGAGACCGTCAAGGCCAGGAAGACTGGCCGGGCGGGTCAGGACCCGGTGGAGAAGAAGACGGCGCGCGAGGTCTTCGAGTATGTGATCGAGCAGGGCCGCAAGGAGTACCAGGTGCAGCGCTACAAGGGTCTGGGCGAAATGACGGCCGAGCAGCTCTGGGAGACGACGATGGATCCGGAGCGCAGGACGCTGCTGCAGGTGAAGCTCGAAGATATTGCTGCCTGCGAGGAGATCTTCACGACGCTGATGGGCGAGGATGTGGAGAGCCGCAGGAAGTTCATCGAAGAGAATGCTCTGGATGTGAAGAACCTGGATATCTGAGCTGTCTTCAAAGTCTGGTTGAAACAGAACGGCCTCACGATGCATACGTGAGGCCGTTTATTTTTGCCCTGCTGCGATCTGGCTCCTTAGGCCTTGGGCGGGTAATTTTTGAACATCTTCGAAGCAGCCTTCTGAACCTTCTTGGTATTCTTTTCGGGCTTGTCGCTCAACGTGTCCGAGGCGGTGGCGCGCCAGACGACCTTCTTGGTCTTGTTATCGCCGAGGAGCACGATCAGTTGGCCGACGGGGATGTTTTGTACGGTGGTGGTGGACATTCCGCCCATGCCGCCATAGCGGTATCCTCCCCAGCCGCCCCAGCCGCCCAAGTCTGTCGTATTCATCTGGGTCTCGTGGCCGAGGGCGGCCTCATAGGCGACGATCAGATCGGCCTTCTCGGGGTCGGTAACCTTCTGTAGCCCTTTGGAGGCGAGCTGCTGATCGATGCTGTCACGGATGCGTCCATCCATAAGCTGGTTAGGGACGGGGGTGCCTGCGGTCCAGGCGTAGGTGTGGTAGTTGGAGAATGTGGCCGCACGGTCGTAGTCGGTGTTGACCTTTTGCGCCATGGCAAAGGTTGTTAGAAGGAGCACCATCAGCAGGGGAAGAGCATTACGGAGTCGCATATGGCCTTCCTTTCAGATGTGTGATTTGGGCCCGCGTGCATGACGTTCGTTCACGGCCACTAAAGGTGTGTCCGGGTGAACGAAAAGAATGTATCACTTCCCCAGAGGAGGAGCCAGTCTGGATAGCGAGTGAGGGATGCCAGATTCTGCCAAAGCATGCGCGCGTGAGCCTGTTTTCGGGCTGGAGCGAAGGGCGATGCAATAATGCCGGGATGGGCGAACAGTATGGGGTTGTAGATAGGCGGAGGTTTCTTGGCGTGTGTTCGGCGCTTGGGTTGGGTCAGACGCTGATGCCTGGTGTGCTTTGGGGCATGGCGGCTCAGGCTCCGGCGGCGAGTAGTTCGGGCGAGAAGGCGAAGGAGCTCGGGAAGATTACGCCGGAGATGATTGATGCGGCGGCGGTGATTGCGGGAATCAAGCTGAAGGACGAGCAGAAGTCGATGATGCTCGAGGGGCTGGGGAAGCAGCGGGATTCGGTGATCGCGATCCGAAGTATGAAGCTGGCGAACAGTGTGGCTCCGGCGTTCGTGTTTGATCCGGATGAAGCTCGATACAGAGCGGAGGCCGATGCGGATGAGTGCGGCTCCGGATGTTTCGCGGTTGAGCGCTGGAGAGGGTCTGCTGGCGTTTGCCTCGGTGCGGGAGCTTGCGGAGCTGGTGAAGACACGCAAGGTGACGAGCGTTGCGCTCACGAAGATGTACCTGGCGCGGTTGAAGCGGCACGATCCGCGTCTGCACTTTGTGATTACGCTGACCGAGGAGCGGGCGCTGAAGCAGGCGGCCGCCGCGGATAAGGAGATCTCTGCGGGTAAGTATCGTGGGCCGCTGCATGGGATTCCGTGGGGCGCGAAGGACCTGCTGGCGGTGAAGGGCTACAGGACAACGTGGGGAGCGGCGGGGTTTGAGGAGCAACGGTTCGACTACGACGCGACGGTAGTCGAGCGGCTGGATGCGGCGGGAGCGGTGCTGTTGGCGAAGCTGTCGATGGGCGCGCTGGCGCAGGGTGACCTGTGGTTCGGGGCGCGGGCTGGTGGTGAAAGGACGCGGAATCCGTGGAATCAGAAGCAGGGGTCAAGCGGGTCGTCGGCCGGGAGCGCGAGCGCGGTGTCGGCTGGCTGCGTGGGGTTTGCGCTCGGGACGGAGACGCTGGGGTCGATCTCGTCGCCCGTGACGCGGTGCGGCGTGACGGGACTGCGTCCTACGTTTGGCTTCGTGCCGCGTACAGGAGCGATGGCGTTGAGCTGGACGATGGACAAAATCGGGCCGATCTGCCGGAGCGTGGAGGACTGCGCGCTGGTGATGTCTTCGATCTATGGGCCGGATGGAAAGGACCGCAGCGTGAAGGATGCGGCCTTCAACTGGGACGCGGACTTCGACTGGAAGACGTTGCGGGTGGGGTATCTGAAGAGCGAGTTCGAAGCTCCGAAGTTGGCTGCGGATGCGACTGCGGAGCAGAAGAGGGATTACGACCGGCGTGTCTACGACCTGAAGTATGGGGTGGCTGCGCTGGATGCGCTGAAGAACATGGGCGTGAACCTGATTCCGGTGGAGATGCCGACGGGGTATCACTTCGGAGACATGACTCCCTTGCTGGAGGCGGAGGCTGCGGCGGCCTTTGATGAACTGACAACGAGTGGACGGGACAAGCTGCTTACCGGGCAGATGCCGTTCGACTGGCCGAATCAGTTTCATGTGGCGAGGTTCTATTCGGCGGTGGATTATGTGCAGGCGCAGCGGGCTCGCACGATGGCGATGGAGGCGATGGCGAAGGTCTTCAACGAGGTAGACGTGATTGTGACTCCCTCGAACGGGGCGCAGTTGACGGCGACGAACCTGACGGGGCATCCCGCAATCGTTGTGCCGAATGGCCTGCGTGGCGATGGTGCTCCGAAGCCGGACAGCGAAGAGGATGGCGCGCGGGAAAATGTGGGTGGGCCGGGGACTCCGGTGTCGTTGACGTTTCTGGGGGCGTTGTACTCGGATGCTCGACTGGCTGCGCTGGCGCGGTCGTATCAGGATACGACGAGTTTTCACCTGATGCATCCGAAACTGGATTAGCTTCAAAAGGCGAGAAGCAGATCCCTCCACTGCGGCGGCAAAAGCGCCGCCTCCGGTCGGGATGACAACGAGGGGTAGTCGCGGCGGCGAGGGACGCCTCCGGTCAGGATGCCAACAAAAGACGGTGGAGGCTTAACTCATGTGGGTTAGCCCATATGGCGGACGGTCATCTGGGGGATGCGGACGTTTGGGGGCTGGAGGCAGACGAAGACGATGGCGTCGGCGACCTCGGAGGGCTGCATCATTTCGGAGTCGCGGACCCACTCTTCGGTGCGGCCGCGTCCGACGGCGAACTCGGTTTTGGTTCCGCCGGGGCAGATGGCTCCGACCTTGATGTTGTGTTTGCGGAGCTCAGCGTCGAGCGCCTGCGCGAAGCCCACCTGCGCGAACTTGGCGGCGCAGTAGACGGACTCGCCTGCTGCACCCTGCAGGCCGGCGACGGAGGCGATGAAGAGGATGGTGCCGCTGCGCTGCTCGATCATGATGGGCGCGGCGTGGCGGGAGAAGAGGAAGCTGGACTTCATGTTGGTGTCCATGAGGTCGTCGTAGTCTTCGACGGTGGTGTCGATGAGATTCCTGTCGCTGCCTGCGCCGGCGTTGTTGACGAGGATGTCGATGCGGCCGAACTCGGCGATGGCGAGTGCGATGGTCTGGCGGGCGGTGGCGTCGTCGGTGGCGTCGCCGGCGTGCAGGGCTGCACGGGCGCCGAGTGCTTCGATGTCGTCGACGAGGGCGCGGAGCCGGTCTTCACGGCGGGCGGTGACGATGAGGTTCGCTCCGTGTCGCGCGAGAGCCAGCGCGGTAGCGTGGCCAATGCCAGAGCTGGCTCCGGTGACGATGGCGGTTTTGTTGGAAAGTGTGGCCGAGGGTGTCACGAATTCGCTCCTGGATGCGTCTACAGGTTTGCTCAAAGTGGATGGTAGCATCGGCTAGACGATGAGTGCATTGGTGGAAGCGCGGGGACTGGTGAAGGAGTATGGCGCGGGCTCGCGCGTGGTGGATGATGTGTCGTTTACGATCGGACGCGGCGAGACGCTGGGGCTGGTGGGCGAGTCGGGTTCGGGCAAGAGTACAGTCGCGCGGATGTTGCTGCGGCTGACGGAGCCGACAGCGGGCGAGGTCCGGTATTGCGGCGAGGACCTGCTGGCTGCGAGAGCGCGTGAGCTGCGCGCACTGCGGCGTAGGATGCAGATTGTGTTTCAGGATCCGTTTGCCGCGCTGAACCCGAGGATGAGGGTGAAGGAGGTTCTGGCGGAGCCTTTTGCCATTCATGGAGAGAGATGCCCTGCGGAGCGGCTGTCTGCGATGCTTGGCGAGGTTGGGCTGGATGGTTCGGCACTGGAACGTTATCCGCATGAGTTCAGCGGGGGGCAACGGCAGAGGATCAACATTGCGCGGGCGCTGGCGCTGCGGCCGGAGTTTGTGGTGCTGGATGAGCCAGTGAGCGCACTGGACGTGAGCGTGGGGGCACAGGTGGTGAATCTGCTGCGGGAGTTGCAGCAGCGCTATGGGCTGACGTATCTGTTTATCTCGCACTCGATGCCGCTGGTGCGATATTTGTGCGACCGCGTAGCCGTGATGCGGAAGGGGCGGCTGGTGGAGTTGGGTGAATGCGAACAGGTGTGCTGCGAACCGCGCGAGGCTTACACGCGGGAGTTGATTGGGGCGACGCCTGAGGTGCGGGTTTAAGGTTGCCCTCGACAAACCGCTGAATTGACCGGTCTTTCGCGGCGCAAGAGCTGAGCTGGTGCAGCCGGTACAATGGAAGATGGATGGTTTTGGATTTTAGCTCGCACTGGCATTATGTCTGGCTGGTCGCTGCCTCGCTTATTGCCGGGGTGATGAATGCAATGGCTGGCGGTGGCTCGTTTGTTTCGTTTCCGGCGATGATGGCGATGGGCGTTTTGCCAGTTCAGGCGAACGCGACGAATACGGTCGCGCTGTGGCCAGGGCAACTGACCTCGGTAGCGGCGTTGCGCGAGGATGTTCATATTAAGCTGCTGCCGGCGGTGGTGACGGCGGCGGTCTTTGGTGGGCTGACGGGCGCGGCGGTGCTGCTGCGGACTAAGCAGGTGACGTTTCTGCACCAGATCCCGTGGCTGTTGCTGATGGGCGCGGTCATCTTCGGGGTGAGTGGGAGGATCTCACGCTGGTTGTGGACGCGGTCGTCAACGCCGCATGTGAGGCACACGCCAAAGATGCTTCCTTTGTTCGTCACGCTGTTTCCGATTGGTTTCTATATAGGCTACTTTGGCGCGGGCGGCGGGTTCCTGGTGATGACGGTCCTGGCGCTGTTCGGCGTGGAAGAGATGCACACGTTGAATGCGCTGAAGGTTGTGATGGCGTGCCTGTCGAACATGGTGGCGATTGGCACGTTTATTGTGAGCGGTGCGGTGTTGTGGCGCTACTGCGTGGTGTCAATGGTGTTTGCCGGTCTTGGCGGGTATGTGGGGGCGCAGTATGCGCGGCGTATGAATGGAGATGTTTTGCGCGCGATTGTGGTGACGACGGGATGTGTGATGGCGGCGTATTTTTTCTGGAGGAACGGATGATTTTGTCCGGGGAGCGTTTGGTGGAGGAGATTGGGTTTGTCGCGGCGTTCTGCACAACTGCGGCGTTTGTGCCGCAACTGCTTCGCGTGCTGAAGCTGCGGTCGGCGAGGGAGATCTCGCTGGGGACTTTTCTGCTGTTCTCGGTGGGTGTGGCGATGTGGCTGATGTATGGACTGATGATCAGGTCGAAGCCGGTGATTGCATCGAATGTAGTGACGCTGGCCTTGTCACTGAGCATTCTGTTTCTGAAGATGAAATACGATCGCGACGGCGCAAGCGAGGAGATGGAGCCATGAGCCATGAGGGAATCCGGTTTGTGAGCGCGGAGCAGGCGCACCGTGAGGCAGCGGAGGAAGCGCGACTGCCGGAGGATGCCGTGACTCCGAAGAAGGTTCGCGTGATGAAGACGGAAGGCACCGGCGTCGCGATTGAGTGGAAGGATGGCCATGCGAGCGAGTGGAACTTTGCGTGGCTGCGCAATGCGTGTCCGTGCGCGACGTGTCATGAAGAGCGCGAGCAGAGCGGGCGCAGGCCGGGTGAGCCGAAGCCCAAGCCGAAGACGCTGCTGGTGATGTATGAGGCTCCGGTGCGTCCGGTGGAGGTGACTCCGGTGGGCAAGTACGCCATGAAGTTCAAGTGGACGGATGGGCACGAGAGCGGAATCTACTCGTGGGAGTATCTGCGGCGGGTGTGCCAGTGCGAGGCGTGCAGGTCGAAGAGCCAGGCGCTCAAGGCTTGAGATAGACCAGCTTCTGCAGCCGCGGGGTCCGCGCGACCTCGGCGAGGGTGTACCGGTCGAGCGTGTCAAGAAACGCAGCGTAGGCACTGTCGAGCGCGCCTTTGAGAAGACATGCTCCTGCGAGCGGGCATGGCTGGGCCGTGCAGTCGATTACGGCGTCGGAGGGCTCAGTGATGCGGAGGACCTCACCGAGACGGATGGACTCGGCCGGGCGCGCGAGGCGGAGTCCGCCGCCGGCGCCTTTCGTGGTAACGAGGAATCCCTGCTGGCCAAGCTGATGGGCGACCTTGACGAGGTGGGCGTAGGGAACATTGAACATCGAGGCCGCCTCGCGGACCGTGACCGTGGCCTGCATGGGCTCGGCGCGGCTGCCGAGATACATGAGAAGGCGCAGGGACAGGTCCGAGAAGCGGGTGATGTTCATGAGGTGAGCGGACTCCTTAGGCTAGGCCCTCGCCATTTCGGTCGCGAACGAGGGATCGGGGGCGAAAGCTTCACTATAACGGTCGGCCAGCGGGATGTTAAGGGCATCGAGAACGCTCTCGACTGCACTCATGAAGCCCGGGGGGCCGCAGTAGTAGAAGTCGGCAGGCTCCTGCGGCAGGTAGGGCCGCAGAGATGCTGCGTCGATGCGGCCGGTGAGATCGTAGTCGTGCCCGAGGTTGTCGGCGGCTGTTACCTTCTCGTAGAAGACGAGTGCGCGTGCGTCAGGGTGGACCTCGACGAGCGAGCGTGTTTCGTCGCGGAAGGAGTGGTGGCTGCGCTGGGTTGTAGCGTGCACGAAGAGCACACGGCGATCCGTGGAGTTGAGCGTAAGGTGTTGCAACATGCAGATCGCCGGGGTAATGCCGACGCCGCCGCTGAGAAGCACGACCGGCCTGCTGCCCTCGCGCAGAACGAAATCGCCTTGCGGCACATGCGCCAGAATGGTGTCGCCTTCATGAACGTCGGCGTGGAGATGATTGGAGATGAGACCGTTGTTGGCTGCGGCGATGTGCAGGGGAGCCGTCTCGCGCTTGACGCTTATGCGGTATGTCTTGCCGTTGCTAACCTGCGAGAGGCTGTACTGGCGAATCTGCTGAAAGGGCGCGTCGGCGACGTGCGCCTTGACGGCCAGGTACTGTCCGGGAAGGAAGGAAGGCAGCGGCTGTCCTGAAGGAGAGGCGAGATGGAAGGAAGTAATGGTCTCACTCTCGACGACCTTGCGCTCGACAACGAGAGGCTGAAAGCCGGACCAGCCGCCGGGTTGTGCGCCGCCTTCGGTATAGAGCTGCTTTTCGGCGCCGATCATGATAGTTGCAAGCTGCTGATAGGCGGCGCCCCATGCGTCAAGGATCTCCGGCGTTGCGGCTTCGCCGAGTACGGTGCGAATCGCGCGGAGCAGATGGTCGCCGACGATGGGATAGTGCTCGGGCTGTACCTCAAGGCTGGCGTGTTTGTGAGTGATGCGGCTCACCATGCCGCCTAGCTGGTCGAGGCGATCAATGTTCGCGGCATAGGCGAGGATCGAGGCCGCGAGGCTGCGGGACTGGCCGCCGCTCTGCTGATTGGCAGGGTTGAAGATGTTGAGCAGGGCCGGATTTTCTTCAAAAAGAGTCTGATAGAAGACCTTTGTGATGGTTTCGCCGTGCTGCTGAAGTGCGGGGACGGTTGCCTGAACGATAGCCTTTTGCTGGGCCAGCATTACTCCTCCTGTGAATATGTATTCTAAATACATATTCACCTATCTGGCTGTATTCCGCAAGTTATGTGCGGTAATCGCGTCTCCGTGAGATCAGGTTGTCAGAAGGGCAAGGGCCTCTTCGACCGTATTGGCGACGAGGAGAATCTCGCGGCTCTTCGGCCTAAGCAGGCCCTCGGTGACGCAGTGGTCGAGGAAGTCCAGCAGCTTGTCATAGAAGCCGTTGATGTTGAGCAGCATGACAGGCTTGGCGTGGAGCTTGAGGGTCTGCCAGGCGAGGACCTCGAAGAGCTCTTCAAAGGTTCCGAAGCCACCGGGCAGGGCGATGAAGGCGTCAGCTTTGTTGCCCATGAGCGCCTTGCGTGTGTGCATAGTGTCGACGATGTGGAGCTCGGTGATGCCGTGGTGAGCAACCTCGAGGTCGACGAGGACCTCGGGGATGACTCCGATGACGCGGCCATCAGCGGCGAGTGCGGCTTCAGCGACGGCCTGCATGAGGCCGACGTTGGAACCGCCGTAGACGAGGCCGATGTTCTTCTGGGCGAGTGTGCGGCCGAGAGTCTCAGCCGTTTCGCGGTAGACAGGGTCAACTCCGTCGGCGGAGGCGCAGAAGATGGCAACGTTGCGGATCACACCGTTGAGGATAGCAGGGACGGATTCAGAGAATGTGAGGGGATGATGAAGCAGCAGAACGGGATTAAGTGGGGACGCCGCGGCTCAAAAACGCGGACGCGGCATCCCCGTGCCAGATAGGTGAGTTGTTATTTGATGTGAAGAACTGCTCCGTTGAGTGCGTTAGAGACCTCGGCGATGAGTGAGCCGGCCTGATGAACAGGAGTGGCGGTGGTGGCTACAACACGCGTACCGGGCGGAAGCTTGACGGTGACAGGCTTGCCCGTCTCGAGCGTAATGACGTCTTCGCCTGCCTTCACCTGCATGGAGGCTCCGGAGTCGTTGACGAGGGTGAGTGTGATGATCTTCGTCTTGCCGAACATGGCGCTGACCGGAGAATGAATGCTGGTTGCGGCGTAAACGGCGGGGGAGACGATCAACGATGCGGCGATGGTGGTGACTGCGAAGAGATTGCGACGATTCATGTTTCACTCCCAGTGGTTCGAGGTTTGAGAGAGCGCTCGACTGCATCGGTGCACCTGGCGACCTCATCGTTGCGAACTACGTCGTTGGACTTGAGAAGGTTCCGTTGGATGTGCGTGATGTGACGAGCGGTGTGGAAATCGTGACGAGCCGTCGAATGGTTGAAGGAAGCGTTAAAATTGAAGTTGGACGGGCAACTTGAGTCATCTTTTAGAGAACATGAACCCTCAGCAGCAAGAGGGAATCAGGACGGTCGATGGGCCAGTGCTGTTGCTGGCCGGTGCGGGCAGCGGCAAGACGCGCGTCGTGACGCATCGCATAGCGTATTTGATTGAAGAGCGGGGCGTACCGGCGGACTCGATCCTAGCGGTGACGTTTACCAATAAGGCTGCGAAGGAGATGGCTGAGCGCGTCGACAAGATCCTCGGGCATTCGTCGTTGGCCAAGCCGCTGCTTTCGACTTTCCACAGCTTCTGCGTGCGCGTGCTGCGGCGCGATATCGAGGCGCTGCGCGTGAACGGCGTGGGGCTGACGAAGACGTTCGCCATCTACGACGAGACCGACCAGGAGGCCGTGGTGAAGGCCGCGCTGAAGCGGCTGGGCGTCGACGACAAGAGCCTGAAGCCGCGCGTGGCGCTGGGGAGGATCAGTTGGGCGAAGAACCACATGATCGATCCGCAGGAGTATTTTCTGGCGTCATCGAATCCGATGGAGGAGAAGATTGCGCACATCTTCGAGATCTATCGGAAGGAGTTGCTGAAGGCGAATGCGCTGGACTTCGACGATCTTCTGCTGGAGACGGTGCGGCTGCTGAAGTCCTCGGCCGAGGTGAGAGAAAGATACAACCGTCGCTACCGGTACGTGATGATCGACGAGTACCAGGACACGAACCGGCCGCAGTATGAGCTGATGAAGCTCCTCGCGGGGCCTGAGGCGAACATCTGCGTGGTGGGCGATGAGGACCAGTCGATTTATAGCTGGCGCGGCGCGGACATCAGGAACATTCTGGAGTTCGAGAAGGACTTTCCCAATGTAAAGACGATTCGGCTGGAGCAGAACTATCGCTCGACGCAGGTGATTCTTGAGGGTGCAAGCGCTGTGGTGGCGCAGAACACGCAGCGCAAGGGCAAGAACCTGTGGACCTCGCGAGAGGGCGGATCGCTCATCGGCTACTACGAGGCTCCCGATGGCGAGAATGAGGCGCTGTTTATCGCCGACAGGATTCGGCAGTATCTGCGCGACGCAGGCCAGCAGGAGGAGACGCCGCGGTGTGCAGTGCTGTACCGGACGAACTCGCAGTCGCGGCTGGTGGAAGAGGCGCTGCGGCGGTATCAGATTCAGTACCATATGGTGGGAGGCTTCAGCTTCTACGACCGCTCGGAGATCAAGGACCTGCTGAGCTATATGAAGCTGGTGCAGAACCCGCATGATTCGATTGCGTTGAATCGCGTGGTGAATTCTCCCGCGCGCGGCATCGGCAAGACGACAATGGAGACGCTCGAGCGAATGGCCCTGAGCACGGGCATGAGCACGTGGGACGCGATTGGCCGCGCGATCGAGGATAAGCTGCTGCCCCAGCGGGCGTTGATTGCTCTGGGTGGGTTCCGTCGGTTGATTGAAGATGCGCGCGCGATGCTAGGGCCGGAGTTTGCGGAAAAGCTCATGGACGGTGCGCGAGAAGGAGCCGATGAGGCCGCGGATATCTCGTTTGACGTAGCAGCGCTGGCGGCCTCCGAAGAAGTGCAGGTGGAGGCGGATGAGCCTGGGCAGGGCTCGTTTGATACGAGCTTCAACTTCGGATTTGATTTTGGACCGACTGAGGAGATGTCGACGATTGCGGCGGAGAACTCGCAGGATACGGATGCGGCGCACGGGATCGATGTGGCGAGCTTCAATCCGTTTGCTCCGGTGGTGTTGAAGGAGAGTCGTGGCGGCAGGCCCATCTTAGCGGCCAAACGCGGCCGCGAAGATGGGGCACCCGGTCTGGTGGCTGGTCGAGAGGACATTTCGGTGGAACGGCAGGCGTTTCGCAGTCCCGGCGATCCGGCCACATTGCCGGAGCTGATCAAGTTCCTGAACGATCGCAGCGGGTATATCCGGGCACTCGAGGACGAGGGGACGCCGGAGAGCTTCTCGCGGATTGAGAACCTGAAGGAACTGGCGAACGCGGCGCACGATGCGCAGGAGCGCGGCGAGACGCTTTCGGAGTTTCTGGACCATGCGGCGCTCGTGAGCGACGCCGACAGCTACTCAGCCGAGGCGAGGGTGACGCTGATGACGCTGCACGCGGCCAAGGGGCTGGAGTTTCCGCTGGTGTTTCTCGCGGGAATGGAAGAAGGTCTGTTTCCGAGCGGGCGGACCCTGATGGAACCGGCGGGTCTTGAGGAGGAGCGTCGGCTTTGCTACGTGGGCATGACGCGCGCGATGGACACGCTGGTGATGACGCGGGCGCGATACCGGCGGCGTTATGGCAGCGATATGCCGGATGCCAGCGTTGCGTCGCGATTTCTGGAGGAGGTCCCGAGCCGGCTGGTGGAGGACCTGGGAAGTCCTGCGGCGCGGCCTCAGTTTTCGGGTGACTACAGCGGGATGTATTCGACGCCGTATCCGAAGGCGAACCGGTTTGGCAGAAAGGATGCCGAGGCAGGCGAGCGGCACTATAGCTACGAGGATGAGGACCAGAGCGCTCCACGAGGCGACTATGGCTCACAGAGCAATCGGCAGAGACCGGCAGGGCGGACTGCGGGTGGCAGCGGCTCGATGGACAATATTGCGAGCTTCTTTGCGGCGCGCGGCCAGAAGGTCTCACGGCCGAAGATGGAGGTCGAGGAGCCAACGGGCAAGACCGGGCTGAAGCAGGGGACGCGGGTGCGGCATCCGAAGTATGGCGAAGGAACTGTCTTTCGCCGCGAAGGCGATGGGGATGACGCCAAGATTACAGTACAATTTCAACAGCATGGCGTTAAGAAGCTGGTGGAGAAGTTTGCCCAGTTGGAGCGCCTCTAGGTTCTGAATCACATTCTTAAGAGAGATTGGCAAGTTAATGGCAAATACAAAGAGCATTACGGATAAGGTCGAGCGCAAGAAGGTAAAACGGGCGGCACGCAAGAAGGCTGCCCCGAAGGGCAAGCGGACGACTCCGCGCGGCTCGAGCAAGGCAAAGGTCAAGAAGATATCACGCGGCCAGTCGAAGCGCTAAGCCTAAGACGATGATTGCTCCCTGAGTGCGATTCTGCGCTCAGGGAGCCCGCTCCTCTGAATACGCTGCAAGTCTCAAGTTGCGTTGTGAGGCCGGGATTCCCCGGAACAATTCTGTTTGAGGAGCGAAAGGCTCTGGCAAGGCAAATCTTTCAAACTAAGTCGATCGACAAGCTGATCTCGGAATCGGAGCGGCCGGACCAGGCTCTGAAGAAGACGCTTGGCCCGGTTAGCCTCACGGCGTTGGGGATTGGCGCTGTGATCGGGTCGGGCATCTTTACGGTGATCGGAACGGCGATCGGCGGGAATCCGGCGACGGAGGCCCGATGGATCGACTCGCCGGTGGTCGACCTCATTCTGCATCACGGCGCGGTGGCCGGGCGGCCAGGCGCTGGACCGGCGCTGGCAGTTTCGCTGGTCCTGGTGGCGATCGTGTGCGCGCTCACGGGGCTCTGCTACGCGGAGCTGGCGAGCATGATCCCAATTGCGGGGTCGGCGTACACCTATACCTACGCGACGCTTGGTGAGCTGGTGGCGTGGATCATCGGGTGGGACCTGATCCTCGAGTATGCGTTCAGCAACATGAGCGTGAGCGTGGGTTTTGCGGCGCATGTCGTGGCGCTGCTGGACTGGATGGGGATACCGCTGTCGCCGAAGTGGCTCTCGCCGGCGTATCTGCCGTTGGGCCTGCAGGACCTGCAGGGGCGTGACATCTACGCTCCGGGCTGGCATACGGGATTCAACATTCCGGCGTTCCTGATTGTGCTGCTGTTGACGGTGGTGTTGGTGCGCGGAATTCGCGAGTCGGCACGGACGAACAACATCATGGTGCTGGTGAAGATCGCAGCGATCCTGGTGTTCGTCTTCTTCGGGCTCAGCTTCATTCATCCGAACAACTATGTGCCCTTCTCGCCGAATGGCTGGAGCGGGGTTCTGGCGGGTGGGTCGATTATTTTCTTCACGTACATTGGCTTCGATTCGGTCTCGACGGCGAGCGAGGAGTGCAGGAATCCCCAGAAGAATGTTCCGATCGGGATTCTGGCGACGCTGATCGTCTGCTCGATTCTGTACATCGGCGTGGCGATGGTGCTTTGCGGGCTGGTGCCGTGGCAGACAGTAGCGGGCGATGGCGCTCCGGTGGTCAACGCCTTGAAGCGTGTCTCGCTGCTGCCGGGCGGCCACAGCCTGCACTGGGTACGGCTCGCGGTATTGCTGGGCGCGATTGTGGGGATGATCTCGTCGATCCTGGTGTTTCAGCTTGGACAGGCGAGAGTGTGGTTTGCGATGTCGCGCGACCGGCTGCTGCCGAGTGCCTTCAGCAAGGTGCATCCACGGTACAGGACGCCTGCGTTTGCGACGTGGGTCGCTGGGATCTTGGTGGCGATTCCTGCGGGGCTGTTCGACGTGGGGTCGTTGGCGGAGATGTCGAACATCGGGACGCTGTTTGCGTTTGTGCTGGTGTCGATTGGCGTGATTGTGCTGCGGGTGCGGCAGCCTGAGCGATATCGCGGGTTCAGGGTTCCGTTCGGGCCGGTGATTCCGTTTCTGAGCGTGTTCTTCTGCGTCCTGCTGATGGCCGGATTGCCGACGAAGACGTGGCTTAGGTTCTTTGTTTGGCTGGTGGTGGGCTTGTTTGTGTATGTGTTCTACAGCCGCAAGCGGAGTGAGTTTTACGCTGCAAAGCAGGGCGAGTTGAGCTGAGACAAACTCAGCAGGTGGGTGCCGGAGATGGCAAAGACCTTTCTTACTGCAGAGTGGCGCAAGCTGATCATGGCCAACTATGCCGTTCCGGAAGATCTTCTACTCCCGTATCTTCCAGCCGGTACTGAGTTGGATCTCTACAACGGCAGCTGCTACGTCAGCCTCGTTGGATTTCTCTTTCAGAACACGCGAGTGAGAGGCATTCGCGTACCCTTTCACGTTCAATTTGAAGAGGTAAATCTTCGCTTCTATGTGCGTCGCATATGCGACCGGTGTGCGGAAGCGAGGAGTCGTCTTCATTAAGGAGGTTGTGCCGCGATTGGCTCTTCGCGTTGTGGCGAATACTCTCTATGGAGAGAACTACGCTACGGCGCGAATGCGGCATGAGTGGCGTTGCGAGGAGGCTGGCCTCTCAGTCGGATATCGCTGGCGGCTTGCCGGACGATGGCATCAGATGCAGGCACTCGCTTCGCGCGAGATGCAGTTGGTAGAGCGCGGTAGTGAAGAGGAGTTCATTACGGAGCACTACTGGGGTTACACCAGGTTGTCCAGGGGAAGGACATTGGAGTACGAGGTCGTCCATCCACGCTGGCAGGTTTATCCCATCGAAAGCTACCTGGTCGACGTCGACTTTGCTCAGGTGTACGGCGCAGGATTCTCTTCGTTGAGCCGGGAGCGGCCCTTCAGCGTCTTGCTGGCCGAGGGGTCCGAGGTCGAGGTGCGATCAGGCGCGCATTGACTAATCCTTGCCATAGCCTGCAGTGCGCCGCATTGAAGCACTAGACTAATCGTTATGAGTAAACAAACCGGTAAACGAGGGGCTGAGGTTGATGTCGTTGATTGGCTGCGCAGGCTTCCCAAGGCGGAGCTGCACCTGCATCTCGAAGGGACGATCAAACCCGAGACACTGGTGGAGCTGAGTCGCCGGCACGATGCGGAGCCGCTGTCGCTCGGCGACGCGAAGGCGCTCTATCAGTATGAGAACTTCATCGGGTTTCTGACGTCGTTCAAAGCGGTGACCGAGCGGCTGAAGGGGCCGCACGACTACGAACTGATTACTTACAACATGGTCCGCGAGCTGGCGTCGCAGGGTGTGGTGCACGCCGAGGTCTACATCTCGTTCGGGATTATCTACTTCTGGAAGAAAGAAGAGGTTGAGCCTTACGTCGAGGCGATCGAGCGCGGGCGGCTGCGTGGCGAGAAGGACTTTGGGACGACGGTGCTGTGGATCATCGATGCGGTGCGGCACTTCGGCGTGGATGAAGCGGCGAAGGTCTTTCGCAAGGCCGCGGAGCTTCGGGCGCAGTATCCGAGCATTGTGGGGATCGGGATCGGCGGCGATGAGGCGCGTGGGCCGGCGGACCAGTTCCGCGAGCTGTATGCCGAGGCGAAGGCTGCCGGGTTGCGGCTCACGGCGCATGCGGGCGAGTCAGTTGGACCGGAGAGCATCTGGTCGGCGATCAATATCGGAGCCGAGAGGATCGGCCATGCGCTTGCAGCGCAGCGGGATCACGAATTGATGGAGATTCTTGCGCAAAAGCAGATTCCTCTTGAGATCAATGTGACGAGCAATGTGAAGACGGGATGTTGCAGCGGGTACGATGTGCACCCGGTGAGACACTACTTCGACTCTGGGTTGATGGTGACGATCAACTCCGACGACCCGCCGATGTTTGGCAGTGATCTGCTCGGCGAGTATGTAATCGCGCAGGAGAGGTTCGGGTTCTCACTCGAGCAGATGCGCGAGCTTGCGGCGAACGCGATTGAGGCGAGCTTTCTGGAGCCGGCGCAGAAGCTGGAGCTGCTGCAGCGGGTTGAGCAGTATGGGTGGTGAGGCCGACCGTGGATCTTCGCAGATGGGAACGGGTTAACGGCTAAGTGGCGAGATTTATCTGCCGTTGGGGGCGGGGACCATGACGGCGTTCGGGTCGACGCGGGGGATGCCGAAGTGTCCGCTGAGGTGGATAAGGTCGAGCGGGCGCAGCACGCAGGAGATCTGGATGAGATTCATCTCGCGCGGGCCGCGGACGAGGACTGTGACGTCGTCGATCTCAGCGCCGTTGAAGTGCAGCCAGAGGTCGGTGATGGGGTTGTTAGGCTGCGCGCTCTCGGCCGGCGAGGCGTTGGCGTTGACCAGATGTTTCCATCCTGCAGCGTGGTAGGTGTTGATGAGAACGGTCATTGCCTCGGGTGTGTAGAAGGCCGGGCGTGGGTAATGGAAGGTGTCCACTGTGATGCTGCTGAGCGATGCCGCGGCGCGTTTGACCTGCGCGTTGCCGTTGTCGATGAAGCTGCGGGCGTAGTCGAGCATGGAGCGGTCGAAGGTGAAGCCGACGTGGGTGGCGGGTTGGTCAGCGAGCTGAGTGAGGGCCTCGGTGATGCCGGGAGGCCGCTGGGCCTGGACGGCTGGGACGGCAAGCGTGAGCGCGAGGAGGTAGACGGGGAGTCGGTGGATCATTTGCCTAGTGCCTCTTTGTAGGTTAGACACATTTCTACTGGGATAGTTCTTGGCTCCGCTGACCAGCCGGAGTGGTGGTGTGGCATTGTGCTTTCTCCTTTCCTGGGGTACTCCCCCTCCTACTTGATTTTGCGCAAAGTATTCATTGCTTTAGGTTTAGATCTGGACTTGTATTGCAAAGTATTCCATTCAAAGGACTTAATTTGCAAAGTATTAAAAACAAATGGGTTATGATCTAAAATTGAAAAAGCCCCGAGCATGCCGGAGCTTTCTTCGTTTCTTCTCTTTTACTTCTATTTTACGAGATTAGTGGAAACTGGTCTGCCACTTTGCCGGAGTTTATTTTTGCGGCGTAAGGGGTTGCTTTTGTGTGACTTGTATTGTTATGGGGTTCCCGCAGAGGTTTGGGGCACTTGACAGATATTTTTCGGTAGTGGGCCAGTTTGAACTCCGGGGCAACCAAAGTTACCTATAACCCCGTATTGCGGGAACTTCGGCCCTCATTTCACGCTAAACCTTGTTAGGGCCAATCCAGACTCACACTTTCTCACAACACCTCGTTTAGTGGTAACGGAAATCGGCCGAGTGTCATGCGTGAGAGGAAAACGATACTTTCTTTTCCGCTCCGCATTTGATTTGCCCCACACAATGGGCTTGAGATCTCGGTTGTGTGGTGTTCGCGACATTTAAGGCCTTGGTGGATAGTACCCATTTGACAGCTCTTCCGTATATCTGTACAAGTACAGTGGTACAGTTAGTCACATGATCTTTAAGATCAATCCCGTCGAAGGACAGCCTCTCTACCTTCAATTGATGCAACAAATCCGCCACGCGGTAGAGATTGGCATCCTGCAAGACGGCGATCTTCTACCAGGGATTCGCACGCTGGCGCAGGAGTTGGTGGTGAGCCATAACACCGTTGCCAAAGCGTATTCCGAGCTGGAACATGAGGGGCTTCTCGATTTGCGGCACGGTTCCGGTGCCTTCGTGTCCGCAAATCGTGGCACAAGAGCGCGCGCTGAAAAAGTACGAATCGCGCACGCTCGTGTTCGCTCTCTCGTGGAAGAACTTCAGAGAGAAGGTCTTTCCGGAGAAGAGCTCCGCCGACTCTTTGAAGCAGAGGTTCTCTATGCAACCGATGAAAGGGTCAGATGAGTGAACAATTCGTCATTGAAACACATGGACTGAGCAAAACCTATGGGTCCCATGCCGCAGTACGAGACCTGACTCTTAGTGTTGCAACAGGGCAGATCACAGGATTTCTTGGGCGCAATGGAGCAGGTAAGAGCACCCTAATCAAGATGCTCTTAGGTCTGGTCCACCCTACAGCGGGAGCGGCAACAGTACTTGACCACTCCATTGATGCGCCCAAGCAGAATCGTGAAATGAGACGACGAGTTGCATATGTGGCCGAAGACAAACCGCTCTACGGCTACATGACAGTTGAACAGATGATTGCCTTCACTAAATCCTTCTACAGCGACTGGAGAATTGAGGTTGAGCATCGGCTTATGGCTCGCTTTCAGTTGCCGCACAACCGCAAAATCAAAGCATTATCAAAAGGGATGCGCACTAAACTCGCTTTGCTCCTAGCGTTGGCACGCCGCCCGGAGCTTCTTATTTTGGATGAGCCAAGCGAGGGGCTAGACCCTGTTTCGATAGAGCAGTTGCTCGAGGAGATGACATCCGCCTCATCTGAAGGCACGACGGTGTTCTTCTCCTCTCATCAAATCGCAGAGGTCGAACGCATCGCAGATCGGGTGTCCATACTCGACCGAGGGAGCCTGGTGAGCGAGTTTACTCTCGACGAACTGCGCGAGAAATACAGGCGAATAACGTTCGGTTTTTCCCGCCAATTGCCTGATACGGACTTCCTCATGCCGGGCGTTTTATCAATCCGTAGGGATGGACGACAGATTAGCCTGCTTACAAGCCACGGCGCTGACTCTATTGCAGAGTTCGCTCGGAGTTTTGACCCTGTGTCGCTTGAGGTGACGCCGAGCAGTTTGCGAGAAGTGTTTTTAGAACAGGTCAAGGGGGATGAGTATGATTTGGTACAAAACCTGGCTTGAAAGCCGGACGCGCTTTTTCGTGGCAGTTTGCTTCCTGGCCCTAGCTTGCGGGCAGTTCGTCCTGTTTCACAGTCAGTACATTCGTGGCGTTCCGAGGCAGATTTCGTACATCGAATACATTTATAGAACAACGTATGGCGACGCAACGGTTTTGATATTTCTCTTATTTGCCACGCTCTTGGGAATCGGCGGCCTCTCGCGAGAAAGAACTGAAAGAACGACATCCCTTACATTGACGCTTCCTGTCAGTCGGTGGGAATTCGCCGGAGTCCGGGCGACCGTGGGTCTGCTAGAGATCGCTGTATTAGCTCTCGTACCTGCTTTGACGATAATCTGCCTATCGCCAATGGTGGCGCAGTTCTATCCAATCGGCCAAGCAATACGGTTCAGCATCCTTTGGTTTGTATGTGGCTCCGTATGGTTTGCTGTGGCCTTTCTCCTGTCAAGCTTCACGGTAGGGGTGTACTCAACTCCGCTGATCTGTATGGGTACGTTATTCGGTTATATTGCCACTGTAAATTCCCCCATTCTGAAGACTTTGCCCTCTCTAAACGTTCTGCATGTTATGACAGGTCATAACATGGGCTATTTCCAAATGCACTCTTACCAGCTAACCGGGGCATTGCCTTGGTCAGTTTTGGCAAGCATGATGACGATCGTGATTGGATTCCTCACCATCTCTGCTCTAGTTGTAGAGAGACAGGACTTCTGAACACCGGGGCAAGAAGCGCTCCCACAAAAAGCGCCGCATGAACTGCCTTCAAAGTCGGCTTTTCGGAAACTCCAGACATTCACTCCAAACTGACCCACTACCTAATTTTCCCTTTGTTTTTGAGGGGAAAATTCTGCAAGTGTTTCAAAAGAAGCTAAACGGCAGTCTGGTTTGGAGCGGTGGCGCGTTCGTGGTTGAGGGCGAGGAGGCGCGAAAGGATCTCGAAGGTTAGCGCTCGCTATGGGGTGGCGCGGGGGGCAAAGTAGCCTTTGCTGGCTCGGACGTGGAAGCGGGGGTCGAGGGCCTGCAGGTAGATGGTTCGGAAGGAGCCGTCCTGCTTGAAGTTGGCGGGGCGGTAGACGAGCGAGTACTGGCTGCGGAGCTCTTCCTGGATGTTGTGGAAGCCGGTGGCTACGTCCTCGATCTTGGTGGGGAAGAAGGCCTCGCCGCCGGTGGCCTCGGAGATGGTCTTCAGGACGTCGTCGCCCTTGTCTTTGCTAGGGCTGACGTTGGTGCTGATGCTGTAGACGATGGTCTCGGCGCGCTGGCACATCTTGATGGCGTCGGACTGCTCGGCGCGGCTGTAGTTGTCGTCGCCGTCGGAGACGAGGATGAGGGCACGGCGGACGGCGCCGTTCTCCTTCAGGGTAAGCATCTGGTCTTTACAGGTCTTGTAGAGCGCGTCGTAGAGCGCTGTGCCTCCGCCGGGACGCAGCTTGCGGATGCCCTGGTTGAGAAGGTCGATGTTGTTGGTGAAGCCCTGGGCAACGTCGGTTTCGATGTCGAATCCCTCGACGAAGGCGCGGTCGTTGCGGTGCAGGATCTGGAGGAGGAACTCGATAGCGGAGTCCTGCTCGAACTGGAAGCGCTGGCGGATGGAGCTCGATGTGTCGAGCATGATGCCGACGCGGAGGGGAAGATTGGTCTGCTGCTCGAAGCGGAGGACGGCTTCGGGCGGGAGGCGGTTGTCGAGGAGGCCGAAGTTCTGGCGCTGGAGGCCGGTGATGAAGCGGCCCTTCTTGTCGGTGACGGTGAAGATGAGGTTGACCTCGTTGACCTGGACCTTGATGGTCGGGACGAGGTCATCGGAGCTGGTGGGGGCGGACTGCGAGGAGGTGACGGTCGGGGCCGGAGGCTGGGGCTCGGCTGGCGCGGGCTGGGTCGCTAGGGGTGGAGCCGGTTGCTGCGTCTGGGCGCGAAGAGAGGCGGGGGAGAGTGCCGTGGAGAACAGCAGCGCAGCGGTCAGGAGGGAGGGCACGAGTTTGGTTCGGCGGGTCAGAGTCACTGGCGCAATTCTACCGGAGTTGGCCTCTGGGTGGTATCGAGATAATCGGGCGGGGTGGCGTCTGTGGTGAGGTTTTGGGGCACCCGTCCGTGGCAGTTCTTAGTTGACGCCGATTGCCCCTAGAAACTGTTGGAGTTCTGGAGGTAGGGGAGAGTCGATTTGCATGGCCTTGCGGGTCTGGGGGTGATGGAAGGCCAGGTGCGCGGCGTGGAGGAAGTTGCGGTCGAGTGAGAGGGTGTCGGGCAGCTGGCCGACGTGGTGCGGGGCGCCGTAGAGGGTGTCGCCGACGACCGGATGACCCATGGCCTGGAGATGAACGCGGATCTGGTGGGTTCGGCCGGTCTCGATGCTGACTTCGACCAAAGTAAAGGGGCCGTAGGGTGAGGCGATACGCTTGAGCACCTTGACGTGGGAGACGGCGGGGCGGACGCCTTCGCTCTCGGCGGAGCGGCGGGTGGTCATGCGGGTTCGGCGGATGAGGTCGCGGCCGATGGGCAGGCTAATGGTCGTGTTTTCGCGCACGATGTGGCCGTGGACGAGGGCGAGGTAGGTCTTTTCGAGCTGGCGCTCGGCGAACATCTCGCTTAGCTTGCGGTGGGTGCTGTCGTCCTTGGCGACGAGTATGATGCCGCTGGTCTGCTTGTCGAGGCGGTGGACGATGCCAGGGCGGAGCTCGCCGCCGACGTCGGAGAGCTTGCCGAAGTGATGGAGGAGGGCGTTGACGAGAGTTCCGTGGTTGCGGGCGTCGTCGGTTGCCCCGGAGCCGGCGTGGACCATCATGCCGGCGGGCTTGTCGATGATGGCGAGGTGCTTGTCCTCGTGGAGGATGGTGAGGGGGATGTCCTCGGGGAAGGCGTGGAGCGGCGGTGGGTGGGGCGCGCCTTCGATCTCGATGGCCTCGCCACCGTGGAGCTTCTGCTTGGGCTTGGCCGGGGTGCCGTTGACGCGGACCTGGTTGTGCTCGATGAGGAGCTGGACGCGGGAGCGGCTGATGTCGGGGATGGCGTGGGCGAGGTACTGGTCGAGGCGGAGGCCAGCGGCCTCGGGTGCGGCGGTGAAGGTGTGGAGCGCGTCTTCGGCTTCGGCGTCGTCGCCGAAGTCGACGGTGGGGATGACAGGAGGCGCGGGGGGCTCGATGCCGCGCGTGGCGCGGTACTCGGGTTTGACGGTGCGGCGGCGCTGGCCTTTGGGCAGCATGTGCTTAGACGGCATGGGAGACAGGCCTCCGCGGTTGAGTGATGAGAATGAGGCCAGCGGCGAGGACCATGCCGAGAGCGGCCCACTGGATGGGGTCGAGGATGTCGCCGAGAGGTGTGCCAAAGAGCGCGGGCTGGCGGAGGAAGGAGAGCAGGAACTGGACGATGCCGGTGGAGGCGAGCGCGAGCGCGGCAGTGTCGCCGGGGTTACGACGGCGCGGGAGTTGGCGGAAGAGAACGTAGGTGAGGATCGCGGCGAGAACTGCGGCGTAGAGGGCGATGGGGTGCAGCCGCGTGAGTCCGGTGGAGGAGGGGATGGCCCAGGGGACGGAGGTGATCATGCCGGGATCGCTGCCCTCGGCGAAATGGCCGAGCGCGAGGAAGACCCAGACGAGCGTGGCGCAAGGAGCCCAGGCGTCGAGCGTGGCGAGGAGGGGAAGGCCGTTCAGGCGAAGGTAGATAGCCGCGGCGAAGCCGGTAAGGAGGATTCCGAGCGGAGTGAGCGAGGGGACGGCGAGAAGAAGGATCGGGTAGGAGAGAAAGGTGTGCAGGTTGGTGAGGACGAGGAGCAGGCGCGAGAGCACGAAGGCGGAGAGCAACGTGAAGAGGCCGGCGTTCCAGATGCGGTCGGGGCTGAGGCCGGCGAGCGGTGCGGTGCGCAGGCTGAGTGTGAGGGCGGCCATGAGTCCGATGGCGGCGAGCAGGCCGAAGGTGGGCAGGACGAATGGGCCGAGGTGGAGGAGGGTGGGATGCAAGGTGGTTGCGTTTGGCGCAGCGGAGATGCCACGGCTAGTGTAAGAGGACCGACCCACTGGGCCGTGCAACGAAGCGCTGGTGAACCCGCCCTAAGACGGTGGGACCTAGCCGTGGTTCTTTAGGCATTCCGGACTGGCGGACACTGCACACCGAACCATATGTACGAACCAGGCCCCTGTTCAATGAATGTTGGTTCAACCAGCGTGGATCGCGTCACCTGCTTTGCAGGCCGGTCTCTTGAGTGGATGCTACCTGCCGGTGACTGGCTTTGCAAGTTGACGGGGAGTGGAGTTCGCGATACTGGTTCTGGATTCACGGGCGCTTGCCGTTGACGAGGTCGCGCATGGCGAGGCTCTCGGGAGTGTTGAGGTCTTCGAGTCCGCGTTCGATCGCAGAGCGCGTTCGCTCGGACTTGTTCTGGCTGACCTTCCATTTCCCCTCGATTCGGCGGATGGGAAGCTCAATCCCGACGATGCCTTTGACCTGCGAGGCGATGTAGTCGGCGGGCGCGTCAGCGACCTTCCACGGAGCGGAGAAGCTGGCTTCATGCTGCGTGGTGAGCGCGTTGAGATGTGCGAGGAGCCACGCAGGGTCTTCGATGATGGTGATTGGGCCGTAGGCGTGGACAGTGGCGTAGTTCCATGTGGGAACGACCCTGGCGTGCTCAGCCTTTTCGGGATACCAGGAGGGAGTGATGTAGTGCTGTGTGCCGGAGAAGATGGCGAGCGCGTCGATGGACGGCGTGAGGTCGCGCCACTGCGTGTTCGCGCGCGAGATGTGGCAACGCAGCGTGCCGTAGGGCGTGGTGCTGCGGTCGAGCACCATGGGGAGATGCGTGGCGAAGAGGCCGGAGGCGCTCATGGTGACGAGGGTCGCGAGCGGCTGCGATTCGATGAGGCCGTGAAGAACGTCAAGGCGGGTCTCTTCATTGAATTTGGGAATGTACACTCGGTGCCCTCTCGCGCTGGCTCGCTTGCCGGCTACGTAAAGTTTAGCGTGCGAGCGGAGTAGTTAGTTTCCAGCAGTCCTGACGACGGATTGCGTTGTGGAGGGAGTCGGGGCGGACTCTTTGAGCACTTCGCGGACCTTGGTGCGGAGGTCCTTGAGTGCGCCGGTGGTGCGGAAGCGGATGATGCCGTTACCGTCCAAGATGAGGTAGGTGGGGATTCCGTTGACGTGGAAGAGATCGTTGACGGCATGGTTGCCGTCGCGGACCTGGATGCCGATCATGCGGTTCTCGGCGACGTGGCTCTTCCACTTCGCCTCGTTCTCGTCGGTGCTGATGCCGAGAAGGACGAAGTTGTCGTGCTGGAACTCCTCGGCGATGGATTGGACGTAGTCGAGGTCGCGGGAGCAGGGGCCGCACCATGTGGCCCAGAAGTCGATGAGCACGACCTCGCCGGCGAGCGAATCAAGAGTTACGGCGGTTCCATCGGCTCGGCGGATAGTGAACTCGGGGGCCTCGTCGTTCGTGGTGAGGGCGATGTTCTGGGCGTAGGCGCTGGCGCGGCGGCATTGCAGCGGCGTGGCTCCGGGCGTTGTCAGGCAGGCGGCAAACTGCGCCTTTGCGTCAGAGTCGCGCTTGAGAGCGGCGAGGACGCGGCCTTCGAGCAGATGAGTGGCGGGGTCAGAGGGGTTATCGACGGCGGCCTGCTTGAGGGCCTGATCGGCACGCTGGAGGAGCGAGTCACTGTGCTTCTCGTGGTCTTCGAGAACGAGCGCGCGGGCCTGCAGGTACTCGGCGGCGGCCTTCTCGGTGGGAGTGGCGGCGTGAGAGGCCCAGGCGGCAGCGGAGGCGGCGGCGTCATGAGGCCGGTCCATCTCGATCTGAAGAGCGACGATCTGGCGCTGGCACTCCGCGCAGCTCCCTTTAGCGAGCTTAAGGGCCTTGCGGGCGCTGTCGAGCGCCGAGGTTAGCTGGCCGCGCTGATGGAAGTCGGCGGACTCGTGGAGCGCGGAGAGAACGGCGGGGTCCTGCGTAGCAGGCTGTGCGAGGAGCTGTGCGGCGGCCGATGCAAAGAGGATTGCAGATAGGAGGCGGGCAGGCAGAGAGACAAAAGGGTTCATGGGAGCCTAGGAACCTATAGCGCAGAATGTTCTGATTCTGAAGTTCTTTTACAGGAAGGCGCTGCGGCGTCAAAGGGAAAAAGCAGGTCCCTCCACTTCGGCGGCGGAGGCGCCGCCTTCGGTCGGGATACGGCGTCTATATCGCGGTAGGTAGGAGTGCTTTCAGCCGACCTTGCGGTCTTCGAGGACCTCGTCGAGGAGGCCTGCGAGGGAACCGGCGCGGGAGCGCATGGTTACCTGCGAGATCGAGAGCGAGCCTGCGAGGCTTTCGTAGCGGTCGCGCAGACTCTGGAGCTCGTCGGCGATGTTGAGGGCGGCGAGGACGGCGACGCGGAGGGAATCGACGGTGTTGCCGTGCGCGGAGACGGCGCTCATCTTGGCGTCGACGATCTGCGCGAGCTGCTGGATGTAGGCGGGGTCGGTTCCGCGGAGATGGTAGACCTGGTCGTAGATCTCGACGGCGATGGACTGGCTCTCCTGCGGCTGGGTGTCGGCCTGGGGTGCGGTCAGTGTGTTGTCCATCGTGGCTCCTGAGAGTGAATTTTTAGAGCAGGTCGTCCATCTGCTGGAGCATCTTTTCGACGCGGCCGCGCACGTTGTCGCGCTCCTTGGTAAGGGTGTTGACGGCGGTCTGGGCCTCTGTAGCTACGAGCGTCTGGAACTCGAGCTGTTCGCGAAGCTGCACAATCTCGGCTTCGGCTTTGGCGCGGGCCTCGCGTTCCTTCTTGACGATCTCGACTGCGCGGAGAACCTTCTGTTCGAGGGCCTGAAATTCGTCGACGCTGATGGTGGCTGTGCTCATTTCTGCTACTCCTATGAAGAAGTATAGATGCGATGGGCGTGGATTTATTTGTACGAGGGGAACCTTTCTGGGTGCCCCTTTTTGCAACGGCAGAAGCAACAGCAACGGCAAACGCGAAGAACGCAGAGGTTAGCGCGAAGGTCGCGGCGCTGCGCTACGGGTGGCAGACAGAGAAAGCCTCAGGCTCGCAGTGTGCCGCCGAGCTTGGTGAGGGTTTCAATGATGCTGGTTGACCAGGAGGTGAGCTCTTCGTCGCGCAGAGTGCGGTCGAAGGACTGGAAGACGCAGCGCAGCAGCAGCGAGTAAACGCCAGGGGACTTCTTCGGATCGCGCCAGACCTCGACCGGCTTGCGGCTCTGCAGCTCGGGGAAGGCGAGCGAGTCGAGGGCGGCGGCGATGGTGTGCCACTGCACGGCGTCCGGGAAGACAAAGGAGAAGTCGCGCTCGACGCCCTGGAAGCGGGAGAGCTCACGGGAGATGGCGCGGCGAAGCGGCAGCTCGTAGAGGCGCGCGAGGTCGATCTGCGCGAGATAGACGGGCTGGCGGAGCTTGCGCTGCTGTGTCTGGGACTGCGAGAGCTCGCCGAACCATGCGATGGGTTTGCTGTTGAGGAGCGCCGTGGCGGAGCGGCCGGGCTCGAGCCAGGCAGGGGCCTCGGAGGTGAAGGAAACAGCGGACCCCACCGCTACGGCAGCGGTAGACGCTGCCTCCGGTTGGGATGACACATCTTCTCCCGTAGCGAGAGATGGCGGGTCATTTTCTGCTGGGAGATCGAAGAGAGAGAGGAGCGATTCGATGGCTCCCTTGAGCTCGAAGATGGGGGCGTCCTGCGCGGGGTAGAGCGGCGTTCGCTGTGTCGGCGCGGTGGTGACGCCGAGGGAGAGCTGCGGGGTCTCGGTGACGGCTTCGGTGTTGCCGGTGAAGATCTGGCCCTGCTCGAAGAGGCGAACCTCGCGCACGTCGCGGTTGAGGTTGTGGGAGAGCATGGTGGTCATGCCGGGGACGAGGGACGGGCGCAGCAGCGAGGCCTCTTCGGAGAGGGGGTTCTCCATGGCGACGGTGCCTTTGCAGGTGTTCGCGAAGAGGTCGCTGTCGGACTGGGAGGCGAAGCTGCTGGAGATGGCTTCGCTGTAGCCGAGCTCGAGGAGGCGAGTGCGGACGGCGTGCTCGGCGCGAGCCTCGGGGTAGTCGGTGACGGGGAGCGGCGCGGGAAGCGTGTTGGCAAAGCGGTTGTAGCCGTAGACGCGGGCGACCTCTTCGACGAGGTCGATCTCACGCTCGAGGTCGAGACGCCAGCTCGGGAGCTGCACGAGGTAGACGTCAAGGCCGTGGAGCAGCATCTGGCAGCCGAGCGAGCTGAGGAAGCGCGAGATGATCTCGCTGGTGATGCCTTCGGGGGCGATGGTCGCTCCGAGATGGCGCTTGACCTGGCTGACGTGAAGCTCAATGGCTGGGCGGTTGGCGGTGCGGGCGGCGACGTCGGGGTCGATGACGTCGACGAGCTCGCCTTCGAGCTTGCCGCCGGCCTGGAGGATGAGCTGGCAGACGAGTGCGTTGGCGATGGGCGCGGCGTTGATGTCGGCCCCGCGCTCGAAGCGGTGGCTGGCGTCGGTGTGGAGAAGATGGCGGCGCGAGCTGCGGCGCACGGAGACGGGGTCGAACCATGCGGCTTCGACGAGGACGTTCTTCGTCTCGGCGGTGATCATGGAGTCCCAGCCTCCCATGACTCCGGCGAGGGCGAGGGCTTTCTTCTCGTCGGCGACTACCAGATCGTCAGCCTCGAGCGTGCGCTCGGTTCCGTCGAGAAGCCGGAGCTTTTCCCCTTTGCGGGCGAGGCGGACGACGATGCCACCCTCGATCTTGTCGAGGTCGAAGGCGTGCGTGGGGTGGCCCATGCCCATGAGGGTGAAGTTCGAGGCATCGACAGCGTTCGAGATCTGCTTCTGGCCGAGAAGGTTGAAGTACTCGGCGACGAGGCCGGTCGAGGGCGCGATGGTGACGTCGCTGAGGACCTGCGCGGTGAAGCGGCCGCAGAGGCCCCTGGCCTCGGGCGCGATGCGGACGGGGAAGGGAGCATCAACGAGCGTGCCGACGGGGAGCTTCGGGTGGAGCGGCTCGAGGGGGAGACCGTAGATTGTGGCGGCCTCGCGGGCGACGCCGTAGTGGTTCATGGCGTCGACGCGGTTGGTGGTGATGTCCATCTCGAAGAGTGAGCCGTTGCTATCGCCCAGGGGATGCACGCCTTCGACGGCTATGCCGCGGAGGGTGAGGTCGTCGGCGAGCTGCCGGTCGGTGACGGAAAGGGTAGGAAGGTAGTGGCGCAGCCAGTGAGTGAGGATCTTCATGAGTGGACGTTCCTAGTCTAAACAATGCGAAGGCGGCGGGGAGAGGCGCCGGCGGCAGGCGATCCGGATTTTTTGGGCGAACATTTCCATCGCTCGCTGCGTATCGGGGTGTGTCGTTCCTTTTTCCAGTCAAGAAAGGTGATGCTCATGAAGAGGTTCTCTGCTCTGCTACCGTTTGTCCTGCTCGCGGGCTCGATCGGCCGGGCCGATGCCCAGGCGGTTCCGTCGCTGGACAATATACACAACCAGCAGGAGCTGGACCGCGCGATTACGATGCTTGATGCCAAGCTCTTCGATGCCTACAACACGTGCAATCTCGAGAAGTTCAGCTCACTCATCGCCGAGGACGTGGAGTTCTACCACGACCAGGGCGGAGTGACGCTCGGCAATAAGGCGCTGTCCGAGAGCATCAGGCAGAACATCTGCGGCAAGACCCACCGCGAGCTGGTTCCAGAGTCGCTCAAGGTCTACTACATGAAGGGCTATGGAGCGGTGGAGATCGGGGTCCATCGCTTTACGCATCCAGGACAGGAGCACGACACAGTCGGCGAGGCGAAGTTTGTTCACCTGTGGCAGTACAAGGATGGTGCGTGGAAGATTGCGCGGGTGATCAGCTACGACCACGAAACGGCGAAGTGATGTAGCGAGGAAGTCAGGGAGTCGCGGGTCAGGAGTCAGCGGCAAAAAGTTTTGATGGTTGGCTGTGGTGACGTCGGGTATGCTCGTGTGCACGAGAGTTGGGTGCTCAATTCTAAAGCTCACGAGGACTGGCTATGGTTCGCATGCTTCTGCACTGGATTCTGAATGCCTTGGCTCTGCTGGTGGTTTCGCACTTTGTCCAGGGCTTCAATGTCAGCAACTTCGTCTCGGCGCTGATTGCGGTGATCGTGATCGGGCTGCTGAATGCGACGCTGGGGCTGCTGCTGAAGTTCATCACGCTCCCGCTGGGGATACTTTCGTTCGGGCTTTTCTTTCTCGTGATCAATGCGGTGATTCTCTGGTTCTCGAGCAAGTTTGTGCCGGGATTCTCGGTGACGACGTTTAAAGCGGCTTTCCTGGGCGCGTTGGCGCTGGCGATCCTCCATCTGCTATTTGGGTTCCTGAAGTGGCCAAATAAGCCTAGTTAGATATCAGAGGAGGGGATGCCAGTGCTCCACATACTGAAATATCCACTGGTGATATTCGTGATTTCAATTTTGCTTCTCTGGCTGGCTGCGCGACTGGGCAGCCGGATGAGCGAGGGGCGAGAGGCCCTGACGGAGGCCCTCAAGGCGGACTTTACCCTTGTGCAGGGAGCGACGTTGACCCTACTTGGCCTGATCATCGGGTTCAGTTATTCGATGGCGACGGCACGATATGACTTGCGCAAGAACTATGAGGAGGCGGAGGCGAACGCGATCGGGACAGAGTATGTCCGCGCGGACCTGCTGCCCGAGCCAGAAGCATCGCAGGTGCGGACGATGCTGCGGCAGTATACGGACCTGCGAATACGGTGGTATGTAACGCGACACGCCGACGAACTGCGGCAGATCAACGCAGACACGGAGAGGTTGCAGAGCCAACTGTGGGCAGGCGTCGCGGGGCCGACGAATGCGCAGCCTACAGTTGGTCGTTCCCTGGCTGCTGCGGGGATGAACGACGTGCTGAACTCGCAGGGATATACGCAAGCGGCCTGGTGGAACAAAATCCCTGTGGCGGCATGGTGCCTGATGTTCGGAATGGGCCTGTTCAGCAATGCGCTGGTGGGCTTTGGGGTGCGGCGGTCAGAGGCGAAGTTGCTTATGATCCTGCCGCTGGTGATTGCGCTCTCATTTTTCCTGATTGCGGATATCGATAGCCCGAGGGGCGGGGCGATTCGAGTGCGTCCGCAGAATCTGGATGCTCTGCAGAATAGCCTGAAGTAGCGGACCCAGGAGAACTCACTGTGATGCGAACTGGGCGTTATGCGAACTGTTCGAGAAACCGCATGTCTCCGGAGTAGAAGTGGCCTATGTCGGAGACGCCGTGGAGCATCATGGCGATGCGCTCGACTCCCATGCCGAAGGCGAAGCCTGTGATCTTCTCCGGGTTGTAGGCGTCATCAGCAGGATCGATCTTGCGGCGTTCTTCAGTGACGGAAGCGAAGACGTGCGGGTCGACCATGCCGCAGCCCAGGAGCTCGATCCAGCCGGAGTGTTTGCACTTGCGGCAGCCGGAGCCTCCGCAGAAGATGCAACTGATCTGCACGTCGGCTGAGGGTTCGGTGAAGGGGAAGAAGCTGGGGAAGAAGCGCGTCTTCACGGCCGAGCCGAAGAGGGCCTTCATGGCGTGGTCGAGCGTGCCCTTGAGGTCGGAGAAGGTGATGTTGGTGTCGACGCAGAGGCCTTCGATCTGGTGAAAGATGGGCGAGTGGGTGGCGTCCGCGGCGTCATTGCGGTGGACCTTGCCGGGGATGACGATGCGGATGGGCGGGGCCTGCGCGATCATGGTGCGGATCTGCACGGGCGAGGTGTGGGTGCGCATCAGCAGGCGGTCGCGCGAGGGCTTCGCGTGCTGATTGGCGATCTGGAGTGTGTCCTGGGTGTCGCGCGCGGGGTGGTCCTGTGGGAAGTTGAGGGCTTCGAAGTTGTAGAAGTCGCTCTCGACCTGCGGGCCGAGGTTGGTGCTGTAGCCGAGATGATGGAAGACGCGCACGATCTCATGCATGGTGCTGAGCAGGGGGTGGGCGATGCCGGGGGTGCGGATGACGCCGGGTAGGGTGATGTCCAGGGCCTGCACTTTCGGCGCTGCGATAGGTGCTGCCGGGGCTTCGAGGGCCTGCTCGATTTGCTGCTTGAGCTGGTTGAAGCGAATGCCGAGGGGCTTGCGGGCTTCGGGCGGCGCGGACTTAAGCCAGGCGTCGGAGATGAGCTTGAGGCGGCCTTGCTTGCGGCCCAGCCAGTGGAGGCGGAAGTTCTCCTGCGCCTCGGGTGTGGTGAGGGCGGCGGCAGAGGTGCGGACCTCTTCGGCGAGAGTGGCGAAGGCGGCTTCGAGGGCGGTCTCGTCGTAGCTGGAAAGCGTGGGGATGGTGTCGGTCATGGCCAGAGATAAGGATAAATGCAAAAGACAACCGCAGGTCCCTTCGACTCCGCTGCGCTCCGCTCAGGATGACACTCTTCTACTTGGTGAAGACGGATAAGGTCAGAGCGCGGAGAGGACGACGGCAATCACAAGCAGCCCTAGCAGTAGGCTGCGGCGGTCGGTGATGGCGTAGACGACGGGGTCTTCATCGAGTTCGCCGCGCGAGGCCTGCAGCCACAGGCGGCTGAGCCAGAGAAGCATGACGGGGACGAGCAGCCAGAGACGGTTGATGTGGTTGTAGAGCTGGGCGGCGTCGGCGTTGAGGTTCGAGATATAGAGGGTGAGGACGACGACCGAGGCGTATCCCGAGGCCGAGCCGAAGCTGCGGAGCTGCTCGACGTCGGAGATGTGGTAGCCGCGGCCCTTGGCGATAGAGCCGCCGCGCTCGCGGAGGTTTTCGAGCTCGGCGAAGCGCTTGACGAAGGCCAGCGAGAGGAAGAAGAAGATGCTGAAGCTCGCGAGCCAGGTGGAGACGGGGACTCCCGTTGCGGCGGAGCCGGCGATGATGCGGATGGTGTAGAGGCCGGAGAGGACGATGACATCCACGAGGACGGCTCGCTTGAGGCGGAGCGAGTAGGCGAGCGTGGTGACGGCGTAGATTCCGAGCCACGCGAGGAAGTGGTAGGGGCGGACGAGGGCGCGATCCGGTGAGAGCCGGGCGACCACCGCCGGGAGCAGGACAGCGAGTGTGATCGACAGGACGAGGAAGAGGAGGATGACTCCGAGTCCTGTGACAGCGGAGAGATCTCCGGAGGCGAAGGGGCGGCGGCGCTTACGGGGATGCTGGCGGTCGGCGTCGAGGTCGAGGAGGTCGTTGACGATGTAGGTGGCCGATGCGCAGAGGCCGAAGGAAAAGAAGGCCAGGATTGTTCCGGTGACAAGGCCGAGGGGCAGGGCATGAGCGAGGAGAAGCGGCAGGAAGATGAGGACGTTCTTGGCCCACTGGTGGATCCGGATGGCTTTAAGCCAGGCCTTGATGGGCGAGACTCGCTCGGTGAAGCTGCGGACGGGGGTGATGCGGGCGCGGCGGAGCCCGGAGCGAAGGCCGGCGGTGGGGTTGGCCACCATTGGCTCGCGGCAGGCCTCCAGGAGCGGGAGGTCGGGCGTGGCGTTGCCGATGTAGGAGAAGTTGTCGCCGAAGTGCTCGCGGAAGACGGCCAGCTTGTTGTGTCCAGAGAGGTTAACGACTCCGTCGGAGGCAAGGACTCCAGAGAAGATGCCGAGATGCTCGGCGACGCGGCGGGCGATCCCGAGGTCGGCCGCGGTGGCCAGGTAGAGGGGGCGGCCGGTGGAGTGCTCCTGCTCCAGAAACTGCAGGAGTTCGCGGTTGTAGGGCAGGTGGGCGGCATCTAAGGAGACAGCGCCGGCGAGATGGCGCTTAAAAGCCGCCTTGCCTTCGAGGAGCCAGCCTGGGACCTTGAGTAGCTCGGTCGGATGGTGGCGGGCGAGCGAGAGGACCGAGTCAACGAGGGTATCGGATTTGACTAAAGTGCCGTCCAGGTCGACGCAGAGGGCCGGAAGGGCGGAGATACCGGATTCGGTGGCAGTGGCGGGCAAATGATGATCCTTCTGTTGAGAATAATGAAAGAAGAGCGATTACCGCACTGCCAACTGGAGTTACGAACAGATATCAGGCCAGGGCGGAGTTCAGGGCGAAACCTTCACGAGGCGGCCAACGTCATTATCAGTTATTCTGAGGTTTCCGAAGAACCCTCTGAATTGAAAAAACTTCGACCATGTTGCTGAGTTCGAGACGCAACGCAGGTCGAGCAATTTGACTAGTCCTGGATTTATATCCTTGGTTCAACAGCATCAGTCCAATTCATTTTGAGAGCACGGTGAACGCGCCAATGTCGTCAGCCCAGATTACCGAACAAGAGACCAGCCCAGTTCTCCCTGCGACTGCCCCGCAGAGAGCCGTGCCTGAACCGGAGAGGCCTAAGGGCTCAGGCCTGAAGAAGTGGATCGTCGCTCTGGTGATCCTGCTGGTGGTCGGGGTGGCCGTGTGGAAGATCCGGCAGAACACGCAGCAGCAGAATGCCGACAATCAGAGGTCGCAGGCGGCAGCCGACCGCCCGGTTCCTGTGCAGGTTTCGACGGTGCAGCAGAAGGCGATGCCAATCTACCTGACGGAGCTGGGCACCGTGACGGCGTATTACACGGTGACGATCAAGTCCCGCGTGGATGGGCAACTGGTCCAGGTGGCGGTTCGTGAAGGCGAGAAGGTGCGGAAGGGCCAGTTGCTGGCCGAGATCGATCCGGCTCCCTATCAAGCCGTGCTTGCGCAGGCCCAGGGACAGCTGGTGAAGGACCAGGCCAACGCGGTGAACGCGCAGGCCGAGGCGGCGAGGTACACAGCGCTCTATCGGGCCGGTGTGGTCTCCCAGGAGAGCGAGCAGGCGCAGATCTCGTCGTCGGGACAGGCCCAGGGCTCGATCGAAGCCGATAAGGCGGCGATTCAGGCTGCGCGGGTGAATCTGCAGTACACGAAGATCACCTCGCCGATCGATGGGGTGGTCGGGCTACGGCAGGTTGATCCGGGCAATATAGTTCATGCTTCGGACACGAACGGATTGCTGGTGGTGACGCAGCTTCAGCCGATTACGGTGATCTTCACGCTGCCTGAGGACAATCTGCCTGAGGTGCTTGATCTGATGAAGGGCGGCAAGAAGCTCAACGTCGAGGCGTATGACCGCTCCGGAGCGACGCATCTTGCCAGCGGAAGCGTTCTGACGGTGGACAACCAGATCGACACGACGACGGGCACTGTGAAGGTGAAGGCCATCTTCGACAACAAGGATGGAGCGCTGTTCCCGAACCAGTTCGTGAACGTACGTCTGATCCTGCAGCAGAGGCCGAACGCGATTGTGGTTCCCTCGGCGGCGATCCAGTCGGGTTCGCAGGGCAACTTTGTCTTTTTGGTGAAGCCGGGCGATCCTCCGGCGAGCCTGCAGGGTGATACCGGCCCGCACGGCCTGCCCGGCGGTGGCCGAGTGCATCCGGGAAGCAAGCCTGGAGGTGCAGCTCCAGCATCCGGAACCGCCTCGGGTGCAGGCCAGCAGAACCAACCGCACTTCTACGCCGTGGCGCAGACCGTGAAGGTGGATCTGACAGAGGGAGTCCAGACGATTCTGGGCGGCGGGGTCAACCCTGGGGATCAGGTTGTTGTAGATGGCCAGGAGAAGCTGAGGAACGGCAGCCGCGTGAGCCCACGTCAGGCGATGAGGCCGGGTGGTCCAAGAGCGCAGGGAACCAATGCCACAGACGGCGGGACGGATATGACCCCCAATGTGATTGGGCAGGGCAAGGGTGGGGAGCACCAGCATGGGCAGCATGGCCAGAACACAAACGCGGGAGGTCAGCATCCATGAGCCCTTCGCGGCCATTTATTCTGCGCCCAGTGGCCACCTCGCTCCTGATGGTGGCCATTTTGCTTGCGGGCTGGGTGGCGTATCTGCAGCTGCCGGTCTCGGCGCTGCCTGAGGTCGACTACCCGACGATTCAGGTGGTGACGTTCTATCCGGGAGCAAGCCCGGAGGTGATGGCGTCCTCGGTGACGGCCCCTCTGGAGCGGCAGTTCGGGCAGATCCCCGGGCTGAGCCAGATGACCTCAACGAGCTCAGGCGGCGGCAGCGTGATTACACTGCAGTTCACGCTGTCCGAGTCGATCGACGTCGCGCAGCAGGACGTGCAGGCAGCCATCAATGCCGCGTACAGCTATCTGCCGCAGGACCTGCCGAATCCTCCGGTGTACAGCAAAGTGAATCCGGCCGATGCGCCGATTCTCACGCTGGCGCTGACCAGCGACTCGCTGCCGCTATCGAAGGTAGAGGACCTGGCCGATACGGTGCTGGCGCAGAAGATCTCGCAACTCTCCGGCGTGGGCCTGGTGTCGATTAACGGCGGACAGAAGCCGGCGGTGCGAATTCAGGCGAACCCGACGGCGATGGCCAACTACGGGCTCAGCCTTGAAGACCTGCGTTCTGCGCTGGGCACGGCGAACGTGGACCAGGCGAAGGGCAACCTGAACGGCGCGAGGCAGTCGTACACGATCGGAGCGAACGACCAGTTGCTCTCGAGCGCGGACTACGCGAAGGTGATCATCGCGTACCACAACGGATCGCCGGTGCGGCTGTCGGACGTGGCGAACGCCGTCGACAGCGCGGAGAACCTGTACCAGGCCGCGTGGATGGGAACCGCAGCGACTCCTGCGACGAAGGACCAGCCGGCGCGCGATATCGAGCTGAAGCCGGCGGTGATCGTCAACATCCAGCGGCAGCCGGGCGCCAACATCATCGGTGTCGTGGACGAAGTGCAGAAGCTGCTGCCGCAGCTCCGCACGACGCTGCCCACGAGCGTAACGGTGCAGGTGCTGACCGACCGCACGAATACGATCCGCGCCTCGGTGAAGGACGTGCAGTTCTCGCTGATGCTGACGATTGCGCTGGTCGTGATGGTGATCTTCCTGTTCCTGCGCTCGTTTTCGGCGACCATCATTCCCTCGGTGGCGGTGCCTCTGTCGATTGTAGGCACCTTCGGGGTGATGTACCTGCTGGGCTACAGCCTGAACAACCTGAGCCTGATGGCGCTGACGATCTCGACCGGCTTCGTCGTGGACGACGCGATCGTGATGATCGAGAACATCTCGCGGTATCTCGAGGATGGCGACTCGCCGCTGGAAGCCGCGCTGAAGGGATCGCAGCAGATCGGGTTCACGATTCTCTCGCTGACCGTGTCGCTGATCGCTGTGCTCATTCCCCTGCTGTTCATGGGCGATATCGTCGGGCGTCTCTTCCGCGAGTTCGCGGTGACGCTGGCGGTGACGATTCTGGTCTCGGCAGTGGTTTCGCTGACGCTGACGCCGATGATGTGCGCGAAACTGCTGAAGCACAAGCCGGAGAGCGAGCAGAACGCCTTTTATCACAAGAGCGAAGTGTTCTTCGACTACGTGATTGCGAAGTATGGCGTCGGTGTGAAGTGGGTGCTGCGTCACCAGACCCTGACCCTGTTGGTAACGCTGGCCACATTCCTGCTGACGGTGTACCTCTACATCGTCGTGCCGAAGGGCTTCTTCCCGGTGCAGGACACCGGCGTGCTGCTGGGAATCACAGAGGCTCCGCAGACCATCAGCTTCCAGGCGATGAGCGCGCGCCAGCAGACTCTGGCCAAGGTAATTCTGCAGGACCCAGATGTGGAGAGCGTCTCGTCGTTTATCGGAGTCGACGGCACTAACTCGACGCTGAACAGCGGGCGCATTCAGATCAACCTGAAGGACCGCGAGCAGAGGACGAACTCGGCGACCGACGTGATTCAACGGCTGGGGCCGAGGCTGGCGCAGGTGGAGGGTATTCAGTGCTTCCTGCAGCCGCTGCAGGACCTGACGGTGGACGATCGCGTGAGCCGGACGCAGTATCAGTACTCGCTCGAAGATGCGAACTCCGAGGAGCTGGCCTCGGCGACGAACCAGATGCTCGAAAAGCTGAGGCAACTTCCGGAACTGACGGATGTGGCCAGCGACCAGCAGTTGAGCGGGCTGGAGGCGCAACTGGTAATCGACCGCGACACGGCGTCGCGGCTGGGAATCACGCCGCAGAATATCGACGACACGCTGGACGATGCGTTCGGACAGCGGCAGGTCTCCACGATCTTTACGCAGTTGAACCAGTACCACGTGGTGCTGGAGGTAGCTCCGAAGTTCCAGCTCAATCCGACTTCGCTGGACAACATCTACGTGAAGAGCTCGAACGGGATGCAGGTTCCGCTATCGACGTTTACGCACTTCGAGGAGAGGCAGACGGCGCTTGCAATCAACCACCAGGGACAATTTCCGGTGGTGACGCTCTCGTTCAACCTGGCTCCGGGCAAGTCGATTGGCGACGCAGTGGAGGCGGTCAACAGGGCGAAGGATGAACTGAATCTTCCGGCGAGCGTGAATGCGTCGTTCCAGGGCACGGCGCGGGCCTTCGAGGCTTCGCTGACCAACGAGCCGATTCTGATTCTCGCGGCGCTGATCGTCGTCTACATCGTTCTGGGTGTGCTGTACGAGAGCTACATCCACCCGATCACGATTCTTTCCACGCTGCCGTCGGCCGGTGTCGGCGCGATTCTGGCGCTGCTGCTTTTCCATATCAACCTGAGCGTCATTGCGCTGATCGGCATCATCCTGCTGATCGGCATCGTGAAGAAGAACGCGATCATGATGATCGACTTCGCGCTTGAGGCCGAGCGTGTGCACAACATGGAGCCGGAGGAGGCGATCTACCAGGCCTGCCTGCTGCGTTTCCGCCCGATCATGATGACGACGATGGCCGCGCTGCTTGGCGGCCTGCCGCTGGCGATGGGCACCGGCACGGGCAGCGAGTTGAGGCGGCCTCTGGGAATCGCAATCGTCGGCGGACTGATCGTGTCGCAGGTGCTGACGCTGTTTACAACGCCGGTCGTCTACCTGTTCTTTGACCGTATTGGAAGGAGATATCTGCATACGAAGGAGGCAGATCGGGAGTTCCGTCGGCATGAACATGAGGCAGTGGGTGCGGACTGATGGCTGATCACGAAGAGAATCACGATCTCGCCGTGGCGCGGAAGGACGCGGAGAATCGCCCTGACTTAGACGGGGTGCATTTCTCGGCGCCGTTCATCAAGCGTCCCGTGGCGACGATGCTGCTGTCGGTGGCGATCATTCTGGCGGGCTGCGTCGCCTACAAGCTGCTTCCGGTAGCGAGCCTTCCGCAGATAGAGTATCCGGTGATCTCTGTCGGCGCTGGACTTCCGGGAGCGGATCCGGAGACGGTGGCGTCCGCGATTGTGACTCCGCTGGAGCGGCAGTTCTCGAGGATTGCGGGCGTCAATGAGATGACGTCGTCCTCGGGGCTGGGGAACGGCTCGATCACGCTGCAGTTTGACTTGAGCCGAGATGTGGATGGCGCGGCGCGCGATGTTCAGGCGGCGATCAATGCAGCGCGCAGCCAGTTGCCGTCGAACCTGCCCCAGAACCCCGGGTACAGGAAGATCAATCCGGCGGATTCGCCGATTGTGATTCTGGCGCTGACGTCGGACACGCTCTCGGTGCCGCAGCTCTACGACGCCTGCGACAGTATTCTGGCGCAGAAGATCGCGCAGGTGGACGGCGTGGGACAGACGTTCTGCGGAGGCAGCGCGAAGCCCGCGGTGCGCGTCGAGGCGAATCCAACACTGCTTGCGAGCTATGGAGTTGGCCTTGAGGCGCTGCGTGCTGCGATCGGCACGGTGAACGTAAACAAGCCGAAGGGTTATTTGCAGGATTCAACCCGGCGCTGGAGTGTCAACACGACCGATCAGTTGTTTGGCTCCGCGGCGTACGCTCCTCTGATCGTTGCGACGAACCGTGGGCCGGTGAGCTCTGCCGCCGCGAGCAGTGGATTGCCGACGTCGCTGCAGAGTGCGGTCAGCTCTGCGACTTCAGCCTCCAGTTCGTCCAGTTCCTCGTCGGCGACCAGCAGCGCGAGCCCTGCAGCGGCAGCCCGTGGAGTCGTGCGAATCCAGGACGTTGCCGAGGTAACCGACAGCGTCGAGGACATCCATACCGGTGGCACTTTCAATGGCAAGCCGGCGGTTCTGGTCGTCGTCTTCAAGACCTCGACTGCGAATGTGATCAAGACGGTCGACAATGTTCTGGCACTGCTGCCGACGCTGCAGGCCACGATTCCGCCGGCGATTCAGCTCAGTGTCGTGCTGGACCGGACGACGACGATTCGCGCCTCAGTGAAGGATGTGACGCGGACGCTGATCATCTCGATCCTGCTGGTGATCATGGTGGTCTTCGTCTTCCTGCGGGAGATACGGACGACGCTGATTCCGAGCGTCTCGGTTCCGCTGAGCCTGCTGGGCACCTTCGGGGTCATGTACCTGCTCGGGTACTCGCTGGACAATCTCTCGCTGATGGCGCTGACAATCTCCACTGGATTCGTCGTCGACGATGCGATTGTCGTAATCGAAAACATCAGCCGGCATCTGGAGAGCGGCCTGTCGCCGTTCAAGGCGGCGATGGTGGGGTCGAAGGAGATCGGCTTCACGGTGCTGTCAATGAGCACTTCGCTGATCGCCGTGTTCATCCCGATCCTGCTGATGGGTGGAATCGTGGGCAGGCTGTTCCGCGAGTTCGCGGTGACGTTGTCGGTTGCGATCATGGTCTCGCTCGTGGTCTCTCTGACGACGACGCCGATGCTGAGCGCGAAGTTTATCCAGCCGCATGGGACGAAGAAGCATGGGCGCTTCTACCGCTGGGGCGAGAAGGGGCTCGCCTGGCTGACGGCAGAGTACGAGCACGGTCTGCGCTGGGTGCTTGGTCATCAGGGCCTGGTGCTGACGATTACGATTCTGACCTTTGCGCTGAACATCTACCTGTACATTCTGGTTCCAAAGGGCTTCTTCCCGCAGCAGGACACGGGGCGTATCGGCGGGCTGATTCGCGGGCAGCAGGATGTCTCGTTCGATGCGATGAAGCAGAAGGTCGTCCAACTGGCGGCGATCGTGCAGCAGGATCCGGGCGTGCAGAACGTGATGGCGTTTGTAGGCGGCGGCGGTCCGGGCGGCGGCGGCAGCAACTCGGGCAATGTGTTCATCGCGCTGAAGCCGGATGCGGAGCGGCAGAAGACCGGTGATTCCGCTGACGTGATCATCAACCGTCTGCGCCCGAAGACAGCCGGGATTCCGGGCGCGACGCTGTATCTGCAGGCCTTCCAGGAGCTGCGCATCGGCGCACGAATGTCAGCGACGCAGTACCAGTACTCGTTGACTGCGGAGAACCTGACAGACCTCGACGTGTGGGCGCCGAAGCTGATGGCGGCGATGGAGAAGCTGCCCGAGCTGAAGGACATCGCGACCGACCAGCAGGACCAGGGGTTGCGGGCGCAACTGGTGATCGACCGCGATACGGCGAGCCGTCTGGGCGTGTCGCCGCTGTCGATCGACGCGACGTTGTCGGACGCGTTTGGACAGAGGCAGGTCTCGACGACGTACAGGCCGCTGAACCAGTACCACGTGGTGATGGAGGTGGCGCCGCAGTACCAGCGTGATCCGGACTCGCTGAAGAACATCTACATCAAGAGCACGACGGGCGCGATGGTTCCGCTGTCGGCGGTCACTCACTTCGAGCAGCAGCGGATTCCGCTGACGGTGAACCACCAGGCGCAGTCGCCGGCGGCGACGCTGAGCTTCAACCTGACGCCGGGCGCCTCGTTGAGCCAGGCGACGGAGGCTATTGAGAACGCGCGGGTTAACATCGGCATGCCTTCGACGATTCATGGTGGCTTCGCGGGCACAGCGCAGGCGTTTCAGTCGTCGCTCTCGAGCGAGCCGATGCTGATTCTGCTGGCGCTCGTTACGGTCTACATCGTGCTGGGCATGCTATACGAGAGCTTCATCCATCCGCTGACGATTTTGTCTACGCTTCCGTCGGCCGGTGTCGGCGCGATTGTGGCGCTGCTGCTGTTCAAGATCGACCTCAGCGTGATCGCGATGATCGGCATCATCCTGCTGATCGGCATTGTGAAGAAGAACGCGATCATGATGATCGACTTTGCGCTGGCGGCCGAGCGGCTGGAGGGCAAGACTCCGCAGGAGGCGATCTACCAGGCCTGCCTGCTGCGCTTCCGCCCGATCATGATGACGACGATGGCGGCGCTGCTGGGCGGCGTTCCGCTGGCGTTCGGAACAGGCACGGGAAGCGAACTGCGGAGGCCGCTGGGAATCACGATCGTCGGCGGCCTGATCGTCTCGCAGTGCCTGACGCTGTTCACGACTCCGGTGGTGTACCTGTTCTTCGACCGGCTGCGGCTTCGCATGGCGAAGCAGGTGGCCGGACAGAAGCGGTCACCGGCGGCTCCGCAGCCGGTGACAGGGGATTGAGATTCGAGGGGTACCCCCTCCCCCGGTATTTTGCGCAAAGTATTCATTGCATTGGCTTTAGGTTTGGACTTGTGGTGTAAAATATTCTATTCAAAGGGGTTAGACATCAAGATCTTCAAAAGAAATGGGTTATGGGCTTAAGAAGCGAAAGCCCCGGTTTGCCGGGGCTTTCCTGTTTTTGCCTGGTTCTATTTTATCGGATTGCGTGAAACTGCTCTGCCACGGCGATGTGGTTTGTTTTGTTGTGGTTATGCGGTTTGGGGGCTTGACAGGATTTCTGTGGAAAACCCGGGTTGAGCCGTATCAAGCATCGGATAGTCGAGATATCCTTCTACGCCTTGCGCGTAGAAGGTCTTACGATCGTACGCGTTGAGCGGAGCGTCCAACTCGATCCGCTTTGGAAGATCAGGATTTGATATGAATAATCTTCCAAAGGCGACAGCATCTGCGATCCCGCGATTTACAAGGGACTCGGCATCTGCAGGTTTGTATCCTCCGGCCACAATAAGACGCGTGTTCCCCGTGATCAAGGGGCGAAAACGTTCCGGGCCGAGGTCCATCGTCGTTTCTGCGTCGTGAGCGCCGTCTACTCTTGGGCTGACAAGATGAATGTATGCAAGATGCCGTTGGTTCAGTTCGCGCACTGCGTAGGCATAGGTCTCCCAGCGGTTCGCGTCGTCAATATCTCCGTGGCGGTTCGCAGGCGAGAGCCGGAAGCCGACGCGATCGGCTCCCCACACGCTGACGACAGCATCCGTAACCTCGAGGAGGAAACGCGCACGATTCTCGATGGATCCACCCCAATCGTCCGTCCGGTTATTAGAACCACTATTGAGGAACTGGTCCGGCAAATAGCCGTTTGCTCCATGCACCTCAACGCCATCGAACCCAGCTTCCATTGAGAGCTGAGCACCGTGCCGGAACTCTTCAATGACGCCAGCAATTTCGTCAGAGCGTAGAGCGCGCGGTGTGGGATGCGGCTTGAGGCCGTCATGAGTTAAGGCGCTGCCTTCCGGTCGAATCGCTGAAGCAGAAACGGGAAGTACTCCGCCAGGTTGCAAATCCTGATGGGAGATTCGCCCGACGTGCCAGAGCTGCTGGAAGATGAGGCCGCCCTGCTCGTGAACAGCGTCAGTGATGCGCTTCCACGCATCTCGCTGCTCTTTGGTGTGGATACCGGGTGTTCCCCGGTATCCATGCCCAAATGGTGAAACGGGAGTCGCCTCGCTGATGATTAGACCGGCGGTTGCACGCTGCCGGTAGTATTCGATGTTCATCTCGCGGGGGACATTGCGGTCACCAGCGCGTGTACGCGTCAAAGGCGCCATCAGAATGCGATTGCGCAATGTATATGGTCCCAAAACCAGGGAGGTCATTAGCTTCTTGGTCGTCATTTGTCTCTCCAGATATGCCGCGATTAGCCAACTAGACCGCGCAAGGCTTCAAGGATGGCTTGCGGATCAAGCCGCTTTGTGTAGTCTTCCTCGATGAACGCCAGACGGATCATGCCTGTACGGTCCAGCACATAGGTGGCTGGTATCGGGAGTTCTGTTCCGCCTTCTTCTCCGTTCATATCGGCGAGTCCGTGATTGAATGCCGTGTACGTTTCCAGAAGGTCGTCAGGCAGTCTGTAGACGATACCGAACCGGCGGGCAACATCATTCCCCACATCGCTCAACACCGGGAACGCCAGATGGTTCTTTTCCTCGGTGGAAAGTGAATTGTCTGGAAGCTGCGGCGATATCGCCACGAGTGATGCTCCAAGCGCCTTGATTTCCGGCAGGACGCGTTGCAGGCCGCGCAACTCGATGTTGCAATAAGGGCACCAGCCACCACGGTAGAAAGAGATCACGACTGGTCCGGCGTCCAGAAGGCTTTGAAGCCGAACTGGCTTACCGTGGGCATCTCCGAGGATGAAATCATCCACACGGTCGCCCTCTTTGAGAGCAGCAGCTTTGGTGCCGCTTGCTATCAGTTCCTCGGTGGCCCTATCCATTATCTTGAGCTTCTCGGGTGGGATTACCTGGTTGCGGTAATAGCCGCGCGCTTCATCTAGCTCGGTTGTTGTCTGCATCTTCGAGGTCGTCATCCTTGCTCCTGCTGATAGAGGTTGCATTTCAGCTCAGTGCCTTCGCACATTTTGCTGCGGTATAGCACTAGATTCGTGAAGAACTGATACGATCCATAGCAAGTTGATATCAATCTGATAAGTAATAGCGATCAATCCAGATTGAGGAATGTGCGGTGGCTGCTGCCATGGTGATAGCTATCCGCGATCAGCGTGATCAAATCTTGCGACGCATCGAATCAATGGCGCCGTTATCTACTCCATAGACAGGCGATCAATCATGGTTCACCTGAGAAAGGAATTTGGATATGTCTAACAAATTTGCAGGGAAGGTTGCGGTGATCACAGGCGCGTCGACTGGCATGGGGCTTGCAACCGCAAAGCGCTTCGTTCAAGAAGGCATGGATCAAGTCTTTATTACGGGCCGCCGCAAGGACGCGCTGGATGCCGCTGTTGCCGAGATCGGAAAGAATGTCACAGCAGTACAGGGAGATGTTGCGAACCTGAGCGATCTTGACCGCCTGTACGAAGCAGTCCAAAAACAGAACCGGAAGATTGACGTGATCTTTGCGAATGCCGGGATCGCCCAACTTGCGCCGTTCGGCACTGTAGAGGAGAAGTTCTTCGATCTGCACTTCAACGCGAACGTGAAGGGGCTCTTTTTCACAGTGCAGAAGGCGCTTCCCTTGCTGAAAGATGGCGGGTCGATCATTCTGAACGGATCGATTGCAACGATCAAAGGCTTTCCAAGCATCAGCGTTTACAGCGCCACCAAGGCGGCCGTCCGCTCCTTTGCGCGCACATGGACGAACGAACTCCGTGAGCGCCGAATTCGCGTAAACACGATCAGCCCTGGCCATATCGATACTCCGATCTTCGAGGGCTGGCAGCAGGGGGATGCGCTCGCGAAGATGAAAGAAGATCTCGCCAAGAGCGTGCCGCTGGGCCGCATGGGAGACCCGGACGAGATCGCCAAGGCTGTTTCTTTCCTGGCTTCGGATGAAGCCAGCTATGTCTCAGGGATCGAGTTATTTGTCGATGGCGGAGTTGCTCAAATCTAAGTTAAGAAGGAAGAGCGCGCGTTTCATGACGCGTGCTCTTCCTTATGGTGAACTTCTTTAGCATTGGCATCGTGCGAAACCCGGGTCTCGAGAATCGAGACCCTTCGGCACGCTCAAGGAAGGCTCTGGGGTACCCGCACCTGTACTGCACCCGCATCGTTGGGCCACTGCCGGATGTGTGTCGTCCGGCAATGGTTGCGTGTCGGTGGTGATCGAAGCGGGTGTCAGGGCTGCTCTTTTACTTTCCGCGAGAGGCGGCACTCGAATCAATCTTTTGGTTGATGGTGATTGTGGAGCGCTCAGCCTAAGATAGGCGGTCAGTGAAAACTTCGCTCTGGAGGTGATGGAATGATTGGCGCATACCGTAAGTTCCTGGCATCAACTTTCATCGGAGTATCCTGTTTCGCGGTCGCGGCAGATCAGGGGGCAAATATCACGGTCTCCGGTTGGGTGATCGATTCGGCGTGCGCCTATACCAAGGGACTCGACAAGCCGATCGGCGTGGCGTGTGCCAAGGCATGTGCAAAGAATGGTTCTCCACTCGTTATCCTTCGCGATGACGGCACCATTTTCCTCCCCATCGACAGTAAAACGCCCTCCTCCTCTCAAAACTCGAAGTTGATGCCGTTTGCGGGTGAGCATGTCACGGTCACCGGGAAGGACTATGTCCGCAACGGTTCGCATGCAATGGTCATCGAGAGGATTTCAAAGTAATTTGAACCGGGCACATCAAATCGGAGCGAGGCATCGATGGCACAGGTATTGGAAGAGCAGAGGGTAGGAACGAGGACGTGGTTGTGGCTCGCGCTTGGACTGGGGTGTGCCTTAGTGTCGGCGGCGTGCGTGTGGATTCCGATGCATGTGATCCGGCCGTTTCGTCCTCAGGATCCCACGGCGTTGACCGTGGCGCTTTGGTTTCACGATGCGGGGCCGTGGATTTCGGGTTTGTGCGTGGCGTGGCTTGTGGCGGTGACGATCTGGTCGTGGAAGAGAGTTGCTGGAGGGTTGAGACGGCTGTGGTTTCGGATCGCGATGATCAGTCTGTGCATGATTGCAATCGCAGGAGCTTGCCTGACGCATGTGAATATCTTCGAGAAGATGTTTCATCCGTACGATGCGCCGGCGTTTGGGAGTGCGGATACGGTACCGGTTGCTCCGGATGACAGAGTGCTGGCCGTGCGGCTTGGTGAGCATGCGCGCGCATACCCGATTCTGACGATGGGGTACCACCATATCGTGAATGACACAGTGGGCGGAGTGCCTATTACGGTGACGTACTGCACGCTGTGCCACACGGGGCTGGTCTGGGATCCCGTGGTTGATGGGAAGAGGCTGCATTTTCGGCTGGCGGGAATCAACAATGGGAATGCACTGATGCGCGATGAGGAGACGCACAGCGTCTGGCAACAGAGCACGGGAGAGGCGATCTTTGGGCCGTTGAAGGGGAGGCATCTGAATCTGATTCACAGCAGCGAGCTAACGTTTGCGCTGTGGCGTAAGGAGCAGCCACAGGGAGATGTGCTGAAGCCGGATGCGCCGTATGTCCCGGAGTATGAGAAGAAGGGCTGGGAAAGCTATGTCGAGAAGACTCCGGCGATGGTGGATACGAAAAAGTCAGGAATTGGGCCGCATCAGTTGATGCTGGGGGTGACGGTGGCGGGGAAGAATAAGGCCTACCCGATCGACTCGATTCTGGCGGCAAAGTTGATTCAGGATCAAGTGGCGGATTCGCCGGTGGTGGTTGTGGTGGGATCGGATGGAGCTTCCATTCGGGTGTTCGAGGCTGCGGAGCTTACGTTTGCCCGAGGCGAAGGTGACAGAGTGATGCAGGATGCCGAGACGGGGAGTGGGTGGAACTTTCAAGGATGCGCGGTGGATGGAAAGCTTGCGGGACGATGCCTGAAGGAGATCGACGCCAACAAAGATTACTGGTTCGACTGGATGAACCATCATCCTGAGACGGCGGTTTTCAGGGGCTGAAGAGTTCTACAAAACACGGGTCCCAGAATCGATCGGCAACATCGTCGAAATGACCTAGGTTTGGATTTGTCTGGCGATGCGTTCGATGGCGTGGTGGGCGGAGAGGATTGCGCCTTCCTGCCAGCCTACGAGGTGAGAGAGGTAGTCTCCGGCGAAGTAGGTGCGGCCCTGCGGCTTGTCGAGCTGGGCATACGCGGGGCCGCTGCTGTCGAGGTAGATGTTGGCGAAGCAGCCGAGGGAATAGGGGATCTTCGACCAACTGACGTAGATGGGTTTGGTGAGAAGGTGAGAGCGGCCGGGGTGGAGTTTTTCGACGGCGGCGCGGGAGGCTTCGAGCTTGGCCTCCGTGGAGAGAGCTCCGAAATGAGTGGGCTTGCTCGTGAAAGTGCCCCCCCGGGCTGTGCCAGCGGTGTCTTCGCGCTCGGAGCCGAAACCGGCAACCAGGACCCCGGCAGGCGAGAAGAGCTTATCGGTGGGGTACCAGACGAGGTCGACGGTGTCGTGGAGGAAGGAGATTCCGCCGTAGATGTTGTTTTCCTTCTCCCAGAAGCGTGGCGACTCCCAGGCGATCTTGTAGAGGGCGATCAAGGGCATGCCGGTGAAGGCCTTCTGGGTCTCGGGGGAGAAGTTGTTCTTTGTCTGGGCAAGGACGGAGATGGGCATGGTGCAGATGCAGAAGTCGGCGGTGAGGGTCTGGGGCGCGCCGGATCTGGTGTAGGCGATGACAACGTTGTTGTCGCCGGTAGTGATCTCTGCGACGGGAGAGTCGTAGAGGATGATCTCTGCCGGAAGCGCACGCGCGAAGGCGTAGGGGATGCGATCCATGCCGCCGATGGGCTGGAACATTGTGGCCTGCCAGTCGATCTGCTCCTCGTAGAACTCGCCGAAGGAGAAGTTGGCGGCGAGGAGCTCGGTGAACTTCAACGGCTTGTGCAAGACCGTCTGTGCCGGGCCTGCGCCGGGAGGCGTGGTGAAGCCGGCGCGGGTGGTGCCGATGTAGCGGTCGTTGTTGTTGAGGTCGCCGAAGTCGCGGACGAAGTCGAGGAGGCGGGCGAGGTCTTCCTTTGAGAGTTCGTCGTCGAGGGTGTGCTTGTTGATGGCTTTGGCGAGGAGCTCGGCGAGGTAGCCGCGCGTGTCGTAGACGACCTGACGCTGCTGGACGGCCGTTCCTCCATTGAGAACGTCGGCCTGCATCAAGGCGGAGCGGGAGGTGTTGACCTCGACTTCGAGGGGGACACCCAGCTCCTGGCAGTATCCGAGGAGATGGGTGTGGATGGAGGGGATGCGGGCGGGTCCGGGGTTGAAATAGCCGCCGCTCTGCCAGTCGCAGGTCTGGACAGTGCCGTCGGTGAACTCGACCTTAGTGCCGTTGCGGACGGACCAGGAGCGGCCGCCGGGGCGGTTGCGGGCTTCGAGGATGGTGCATTCGAAGCCGGCTCTGCGGAGCTCGTAGGCGGAGACAAGGCCGGCGATTCCTGCGCCGAGGATGACGACTTTCTTTCCCTTGCCGAAGTCGGCGGGGAGCTGTGGAAGCGGAGATGCGCCGACCGGGGGGATGAGTCCGAGGGCCTGCATGGTAGCGAAGGCGGCGGAGTAGCCGCCGATCTGTGCCATGCGCTGGATGAAGGTGCGCCGAGTGAAGCTCATAGAGAGTACTCCGTTACGGTGACAATGTTCTGTGGGCCCTCTTCGGTGTGGAATAGCAGGAAGAAGCTTATAGGTCGCACTCGGGCTGCGCAATATCGACTTGGAAAGGGTTCCAGGCAAAGGATGAGGGCTGCCCGCGGCAGTTCTTCGCTTGCTCCCTCATCGCGTTGTTGTGGGCTGGTCCTGGGTCAGGCGGGCTGAAAGGGACTGATCCAAGGCCCGCCACAACAGTGTGGCGCGATAGCGGTCGTATTCGTAAGCTCCGGCCTTCGGTAGCTGCTGCGCCAACGCGAAGGCTTTGTGCCACGCTTCCTGTGCTTCATCGAGATGGTGTTCGACCCAGCAGAGTGCGCTGCGAGCCAGCCAGTAATCGACATTGAAGCGAGTCGGATTTTTGGCTTCCATGCGCTGCCACCAGAGGCGCGCAGCGGCGGCGTCGCGCCGCAGAAAAGCTGTGCGGAAGACGAACGCGGTGTGCAATTCGGCTGAGATGTTCTGGGCGGAGTCCCGATAGATTGCTTCCGCCTCGGCCAGCGACTGTGTGGCCTCGGTAATCTGGCCGCGATCAAGATAGTACGAAGAAGCATGGAGACGCAGAAGCAGCCCTCGTTGTCCTTGTGCAATGCAGGCGGCTGCCCGCTGGATCGCTTCGATGTCGTAATCGCGGGGGCGCAGCGGCGTGACGAGGGTGGAAGCGACAATGGAGAGCGCGCGGTGGTAGTCGCCCCATGGACCTTTCGACAGGAGCTGGTAGATCTGCGCGCCATCGGAGTACGAGTTTTTAGCCCGGAAGGGAATGAGGTTGAGGATGGAGGCGAGCAGGGAGAGAGTGGCGATGCGGGCGAGAAAGTGCCAGGCGGGCTCCCAGGAGTTTCCCGGCGCGGTGAGGGCGGCGCCGAGCGCGAGGAGGCCGCCGATGAGGCTCGCCGCCGGACCAGCCGCAATCATGCAGAGTTGGTGGGAGCGAAAGTGCTCCAGAGTTGTGGGAACGACACCAGTCGCACCGTCCAATGCAAAGATCTTTGCGGGAAGGAAGCGAAACTCCCATTTGCCCTCGCGAATGTGCCAGTCGAAGGGCCCGACGACAAAACCGCGAAGCTTCATTCCGAGGGCCTTGCCCACGATGGTATGACCAAGCTCGTGCACTAAAGTTACGACTAAAAGAGCAAGCAGGAGTTCGAGGTAAGACCCAGGACGATAGGACCTCGCAAGACCCTCGGAATGGGCCCAGCGCACCCACCACTTGGCGGCTGCGAGGTATCCGGCGAGTCCGAATATCCAAATCATCTTGTCGAGGAGAGCATTGGTTCCGTCACCTGGAATGGGCGGCAGCACAGGAGTTTTTTGGGCGAGCCTGGCCGTGAGGTTGCGGGGCGAGAATACGACTAGCCCGGCAACTCCCAAAGTCAGCTGAAGCACAGTTCCTTGCCAGAAGGCGCGTCCCGCAAAGTAGAACATCATGCAACCGAACAGGACATTCACCAGGCTCGCAGCAAGCGCCCATCCCCTCGCCGAGGGCCTCCGTCTCCAAACAGTCCACCACGCCATTGCAAAGACAACGGCCAGCACGGGAAGCGACAGACCTATGGCTTTGTGGGCTATTCTCCACCCGACACTGGGCGCCGCATGAGATGGGTGCCAAATATCGGAAAGTATGTGCAGCGTTCCTCTAAGGAATACAAAGGCGGCGAGTGCAAACGTCCAGCACAGGAAACCTCTGATCGGAGCTGCGAATTGAGATGCCCAGTCCTGGAGTACTCCAACTCTGCGCATGTTTACACCTGACCTGTCTGGGAGGGAGCCCAGAGTAGTCGGGTCGGCGAGTAGCGTCAATTCCTTAAATTTTGGGCAAAGGAAAAGGGCTGCTCGGGGCAGCCCTTTTCCGATATTAGGAGTTGGGTTACTTTTTCTTTGCGGTGGCGAAGCGCTTGTTGACCTCGTCCCAGTTGACGGTGTTCCACCAGGCGGCGAGGTAGTCGGGGCGGCGGTTCTGGTACTTGAGGTAGTAGGCGTGCTCCCAGACGTCGTTGCCGAGGATGGGGTAGTGGCCCTGCGAGAGAGGGTTGTCCTGATTGGGAGTGGTGACGATCTTCAGCTTGCCGCCGGTGAAGATGAGCCAGCCCCAGCCGGAGCCGAACTGCTTGGCGGTGGTCTCGTTGAAGAGCTTCTTGAAGGACTCGAAGTCGCCGAAGTCGGCCTTGATCTGGGCCGCGATGTCGCCGGTGGGGTCGCCGCCGCCCTTGGGCTTCATGATCTGCCAGAACATGGTGTGGTTGACGTGGCCTCCGCCGTTGTTGCGGACAGTGGCGCGGACGTCCTCGGGGACGGCGTCGAGGTTCTTCAGGAGCTCCTCGGCGGTCTTGGAGCCGAGGTCGGGGTGCTTCTCGATGGCGCCGTTGAGATTGGTGACGTAAGCCTGGTGGTGCTTGTCATGGTGAAGCTTCATGGTCGCTTCGTCGATGTGGGGCTCAAGCGCCGCGTAGTCGTAGGGCAGAGGCGGAAGTTCGTGTGCCACGTTTCATCTCCTGTCTTTTGTTGTGCCAGCCAGGCCTGACTGTATTCGATGCTGTCCGGTTAGGATGCGATGCACCTGGTCAGGCTCGCAGCCCTCCCGATGATAGCGCAAGGTGAGGTTCACGATTCTTTCGCAGGGCGAAGTGACCCGATCGGGTGTTTTGCGCTCTAATGAAAATGATGAGCGAACCGATTGCAAGCTACCGCTGGCTGGAAGACGATGGTCCGGCGTTTGGAGCGCCTGGCCTGGAGCCGCGCTGGACGTCGAGCGACAAGGACACTGTGGGGACCGCGTACTCGGCTTCGAGCCGCGTGTGGTACACGATGTCGCACGGCACGCTGAATGAGATCTACTACCCGACGATCGACCGTCCGCAGACGCGCGATATGGAGCTGCTGTTCACCGACGGCGAGACGTTCTTCCACGAGGAGAAGCGCGATCTCAAGTACCGCCTCGAGTACGTTGATGGCGATGCGCTGGCTGTGCGGTGGACGGCGATAGAGTCCGGCGAGCTCTACAAGGTGACGAAGGTGGTGCTGTCGAATCCGCACTTTTCGACGGTGATCATGAACGTAAAGGTCGAGGGTGATGAGGCGGTGCTCTCGCGGATGAAGTGCTACGCGCTGCTGGCTCCGCACCTGAACGGCGGCGGAGCGGGGAACTCGGCGCGATCTGTGGATGTGGCGGGGAAGCGCTGCCTGCTGGCATGGAAGGGGGAGACTTCGCTGGCGATGGGGGCGAGCTGCGGGTTTTCACGCTCGTCGTGCGGCTATGTAGGCGCGAGCGATGGCTACCAGGACCTGTTCGGCGATATGAAGATGAAGTGGCAGTTCGGTGAGGCGCTGGACGGCAACATTGCTGTGATGGGCGAGATCGATCTCGCGAAGCACCGGGAGTTCACGATTGCGATTGCGTTCGGCGACGGTCATCATGCGGCGCTGGCGGGGATGATGCAGACGCTGGCGACCCCGTTTGAGAACCACCAGAAGCGGTTCCTGCAGCAGTGGGGGCGCGCGGCCTCGCCGGAGCGGCTGGCCGGGGCGGCGACCGATGGCGGTGCGCTGATGCGGATCAGCCACAACCTTCTGCTGGCGCATGAGGACAAGACCTACTCAGGGGCGTTTATCGCGTCGGCTTCGATTCCGTGGGGCGCGTCGAAGGGGGACTCGGACCTGGGCGGATACCACCTGGTGTGGACGCGCGACATGGTGCAGACGGCGACGTCGCTGGGGGCGTGCGGGAGGTCAGAGACCGCGCTGCGGGCGCTGGTGTACCTGGCCTGTACGCAGCGGGCAGACGGGAGCTTCGCGCAGAACTTCTGGATCGATGGGACGCCGTACTGGCAGGGGATTCAACTCGACGAGGTGGCATTTCCGATCGTCCTGGCGTGGCGGTTGTGGAAGCAGGAGGCCCTGGCTGACTTCGAGGTCTTTCCGTTTGTTGAGCGGGCGGCGTCGTTTCTGGTGAAGTACGCTCCGGTGACGCAGCAGGAGCGGTGGGAGGAGACGGCGGGGTACTCGCCTTCGACGCTGGCGGCGGTGATCTCGGGGCTGATCTGCGCTGCAGACATCGTGCGGTTTCATGGTTCGTCGGTGCTGGCCGGGTTTCTGGAGACATATGCGGACTGGATCGAGTCGCACCTGGATGCGTGGACGACAACGAGCGACGGAGTGCTGCATCCGGATGTGAAGCGGCACTATATGCGGATCAAGCCGCCGTGCCCGGGGGAGCCGTTTTATGACGCGTCGGTGCCGGTGGGTTCGTTCCGGATCGCCAACCGGGAGCCGGGCGAGCGGAATGTGTTTGAGGCGCGCGACGTAGTCGACGGCGGATTTCTGGAGCTGGTGCGCTACGGGATTCGGCGGGCGGACGATCCACTGATTGTGGATTCATTGAAGGTGATCGACCATTGCCTGAAGATCGACACGCCGAACGGGCCGTGCTGGCGGCGCTACAACCACGACGGCTATGGGCAGAAGAAGGACGGCGGACCGTTCGAAGGCTGGGGACAGGGGCGCGCGTGGCCGCTACTGACCGGCGAGCGGGCACACTATGAGCTGGCCGCGGGGAACGACTATGCTCCGCTCATCACGGCGATGGAGAGGTTCAGCTCAAGGGGCGGAATGATGCCGGAGCAGATCTGGGATCAGGAGGATCTTCCTGCACAGGGCTTATGTCTGGGACGGTCGGCTGGTTCGGCGCAGCCGCTGGTGTGGGCGCACTCGGAGTACCTGAAGCTGTTGCGGTCGGTGACGGACGGCAAGGTGTTCGATTGCATCTCAGCGGTTCAGGAGCGATACACACCTGCGGATGGAAAGCGCCGGTTCCAGAACCATGTGGAGATCTACACGCTGGGACGGCCGTTCACGTTGCTCCGCGCCGGCCACACGCTGAGGATTGTGGATCATGAACACTTCCGAGTGGTGTATTCGACCGACAACTGGGCCACAGTCAACAACCTGATCTCGACCAGCGTGGGTTTCGCGGGCGCGTATGCCGATATCCCCACGACGCCGACTCAGACGGGAAAGATTGCTTTTACGCTTTGCTGGCAGGGTGAAGGACAAGAGCCCCGCTGGTTGGGAAGAAATGTCGAAGTCTCAATCGTTGAGCCTCCGCCGGCCAGCCCCTGATGGGCCCCGAGGATGCAGTTAACCCGTTCAGACTGTACACTGATAGCGACAGGCCCCTCACAAACAAACCATGGATCGAGAGCCGCCCTTGTGCGCGCCTCTCCCTGAACGAAAAAGGAAGAAAATGAGCGACCAGCAGCAGTTAGACCAGCAGAATGCCCTTGACCAGCTGTCCATCAATACTCTCCGTTTTCTAGCCGTCGATGCCGTTGAAAAGGCGAAGTCGGGCCATCCCGGCGCGCCTCTTGGCTGCTCCCCGATTGCGTATCTGCTCTACCACAAGCTGATGAGGTACGATCCGGCGGACCCGAAGTGGATCAACCGCGACCGCTTCGTTCTGTCGAATGGACACGCTTCGGCACTTCTGTACGGCGTGTTGCACCTGGCGGGTTACGACCTGCCGATGTCGCAGCTGGAGCAGTTCCGGCAGTTCGGATCGCACACGCCGGGCCACCCGGAGTACGGCGAGGCCCCGGGCGTTGAGGTGACGACCGGTCCGCTCGGACAGGGCTTCAGCATGGCGGTCGGTATTGCGACGGCGGAGAAGCACCTGGCCGCGGTGTACAACCGCGACGAGCACCCGATCATCGACCACTACACCTATGTGCTGTGCGGCGACGGCGACCTGATGGAAGGCATCTCGCACGAGACGGCTTCTCTGGCTGGGACGCTGGGCCTGGGCAAGCTGATCGTTCTGTATGACGACAACCTGATCTCGCTGGACGGCCCGACGGAGCTGAGCTTTACCGAGGATGTGACACGGCGCTTCGAGGGCTACCACTGGCATGTGCAGATGGTGCACGACGGCAACGATCTGGTCGCGCTGGAGCATGCGATTCAGAAGGCGAAGGCGGAGACGACGCGTCCGTCGCTGATCCGCGTGCGGACGGTGATCGGCTACGGCAGCCCGAAGGCCGGCACCAGCAAGGTGCACGGCGAGGCGCTGGGCGCCGAGGCCGTGAAGGCGACCAAGAAGAACCTCGGCTGGCCTGAGGACAAGACCTTCTACGTTCCGGAGGAGGCCGCGCAGAACTGGGCCAAGGCGAAGGAGAAGGGCAAGAAGGTCCGCGAGGAGTGGAACAAGAACTTTGCGGAGTACAAGAAGGCGTATCCGGAACCAGCGGGCGAGTTTGAGCGCGTGGTGAAGGGTGAACTGGCTGCGGGATGGGAGAAGAAGATCCCGATCTTCCCGACCGAGAAGCCGATTGCGACTCGCAACGCAGGTCAGACCGTGATGAACGCAGTCGCCGGCGTGGTTCCGGAGCTGATGGGCGGCGCGGCTGACCTGACAGCTTCGACGAAGACGATCTTCAAGGACTCGCCGAACTTCCATGTCGATCCAAAGGGCCGCAATGTGTTCTTCGGCGTGCGCGAGTTTGGCATGTGCGCGATGGTGAACGGCCTGGCGCAGCACGGCGGGCTGATTCCGTTTGGCTCGACGTTCTTTGTCTTCTCGGACTACGCGCGCTCGGCAATCCGCATGGCTGCGCTGATGCACGCGCACTCGCTGTTCATCTTCACGCACGACTCGGTGGGCCTGGGCGAGGACGGCCCGACGCACCAGCCGATTGAGCACCTGATGAGCCTGCGGCTGATTCCTAACCTGACGGACTTCCGTCCGGCGGACGCGAACGAGACGGCTGCATGCTGGCAGTTGGCGTTGGAGCGCAAAAGCCCGAGCTTTATGGCGCTCTCGCGTCAAGACCTTCCGGTGATCGATGCCGAGAAGTACAAGGTTCGCGAGGGCGTGAGGAAGGGCGCGTATGCGCTGGACGCCTCGGGCAAGGACATCATCCTGATCGCGACGGGTTCGGAGGTTTCGCTGATTGTGAAGGCGGCTGAGGAGCTGAAGGCGGCGGGCATTGGCGCGACGGTGGTTTCGATGCCGAGCTTCAGGCTGTTCGACGAGCAGGATGCGGCCTACAAGGCGAGCCTGTTCCCGGAGAACACGCCGAAGCTGGCGGTAGAGGCGGGCGCAACAATGGGCTGGTACAAGTACATCGGCCACAATGGCGGCGTGATCGGTCTGGATCGATTCGGCGCTTCTGCTCCCGGTGCGATTGCGCTTGAGAAGCTGGGGATCAGCGTTGCGCACATCGTTGAGCAAGCAAAGAAGCTGGTGAAGAAGTAAGAGAGCGGGCGAGGGATGCATCCCTCGCCCGTTGCTTTTTCGATATCCGTACGCTGCAGCGTCGAGTTGTCCCTCTCGAGCATCCAAGAGTTGAATAGATATGGGAGAGGCTTCCCTATGAAGATCGCTATCGCCTCCGACCACGCAGGCTTTCCTCTGAAGGAAGAGGTGCGCGACTACGTCCGCAAGCTTGGGCATGACGTTCAGGATCTGGGCGCTTACAACACAGAGCCCTCGGATTACCCGGATTTTGCGGCGCTGGTAGGCAAGGCGCTGATGTCGGGCGAGGTGGAGCGCGGGATTCTAATCTGCGGCTCGGGCGTGGGCGTGTGTGTTGCGGCGAACAAGATGCCGGGCGTTCGCGCGGGCATGTGCCACGACACGTACTCGGCACACCAGGGCGTGGAGCACGACGAGATGAATGTGCTGGTGCTGGGCGCGCGGATTATCGGCGCGGCACTGGCATTTGAGTGCGTCGAATCCTATCTGAAGGCGAACTTTATCGCGAAGGAAGAGCGCTTTGTCCGCCGTCTGAACAAGGTGAAGGCCATCGAGAAGCAGTACATGCAGCCGGTTGCCGGGACGGCTCTGGGCTTGTAGAGGCAGGTTCGCCGCAACGGCAGCACGATCGTTGGGAGAGGGAATGGCTGAGACACACAATCCGCGCACCTGGGTGATCACGGGCAGTTCGACGGGCTTTGGCCGGTTGCTCGCCGAAGAGGTGTTGAAGGCTGGCGGCAATGTCGTAGCTACGGCGCGGAAGGTGGAGCAGATTGCGGACCTGGAACAGAGGTATCCGAAGCAGGCGCTGGCGTTGCCGCTGGATGTGACGAACCAGGCGCAGGTGGATGCGGCGCTCGCAAAGACGATTGAGCGGTTCGGGCGCGTGGATGTTCTGGTGAATAATGCGGGCTACGGCGTCGCCGGAGCGATTGAAGAGGTCTCCGAGGCAGAATTGGCGCCGATGTATGAGACGAATGTCTTCGGGTTGCTGCGCGTGACGCGGTCGTTTCTGCCGCAGTTGCGAAAACAGCGCAGCGGGCACATTCTGAATCTGTCGTCGATTGGCGGCGTGACCGCCGGGCCCGGCTGGGGGCTTTACCAGAGCACGAAGTTCGCCGTGGAGGGGCTGTCGGAGGCGCTGGCTGGCGAGGTTGCTCCGCTTGGGATTCGCCTCACGATCATTGAGCCGGGCCCGTTCCGCACGGACTTTCTGGGACGGTCGGGCGTTGAGGCCTCGACGCGAATTGCAGACTACGATGCTACTGCGGGCAATGCGCGCCGGTACATGAACGAGCAGGACGGCAGGCAGCCGGGCGATCCGCTGAAGGCGGTCCACGCGATGATGCAGGTCGTGGAGTCGCCGAATCCTCCGCTGCGGCTGCTGCTGGGTGCGGGAGCGCTGAAGCGTGTGCGCGAGAAGCTCGACAGGTGGCAGAAAGAGATGGCCGCGTGGGAAGAGACGACGGTAGGCGCGGACTTTCCGGAGGGCCAATGAGCGAAGGCCCGATCAGGACGATCTTCTGGGACATCGGCGGGGTGCTGCTGACCAATGGCTGGGACGTGAACCAGCGAGCGCGAGTGCTGTCAGGGCTTGGCGTCGACTTGAAGGCGTATGAGGCTGTCCACGACAGCGTGAACTACTTCTGGGAGCGCGGGTTGATGTCGGCGCGTGACTTTTTCGAGAAGACGGTGCTCGGAGCGAATCCGCAGTTGAAGGTGAGCTTCGAGGAGCTGTGGAAGCTGGTCTGCGGGGAGAGCAGGGTGCTGCATCCGGAGAGCTTTGAGATCCTCGAGGAGCTCAGGGAGAGCGGGCAGTTTCGGCTGGCTACACTCAATAATGAATCACGGGAGTTGAATGAGTACCGTCTGAATACGTTTGGGCTGGGCCAGTACTTCGACTACTTCATCTGCTCGGGCTCTGTGCACGAGATGAAGCCGCTGGCGGAGATCTACCGCGCAGCGACAGATGTTTCGGGCCTTCCGCCGGAGACGGCTTTGTTCATCGACGACAAGCAGGAGAACTGCGATGCTGCGTCGGCGATGGGAATGCACGCGATTCGCTTCGAGTCGCCGGCACAATTGCGCGCTGCGCTCGCTGAGTGCGGCATTACTGTTCAGGTTAGTTAAGGAAAGGAAATCAATTATGGAACTGGGAATTATTGGGCTCGGCAAGATGGGCTTCAATATGGCGGAGCGCCTGAAAAAGGCGGGTCACAAGGTAGTCGGCTTCGACTACAACAAGGACACGACGGCGAAGCTGACGGCCAGCGGAGGGCTCGGCGTGAACTCGCTCGAAGAGCTGGTGAAGAATCTTTCTGCTCCGCGCGCGGTGTGGGTCATGGTGCCTTCGGGCGATCCGGTGGACCACACGATCGCAAGTCTTGAAGGGCTGCTGTCACAGGGCGACACGATCATCGACGGCGGCAACTCGAACTACAAGGACACGCAGCGAAGGCATGCGGCTGTGACGGCGACCGGGCTGGAGTATGTGGACTGCGGGACCTCCGGCGGCGTGTGGGGCCTGAAGGAGGGCTACAGCCTGATGATTGGCGGCGACAAGGCTCCCGTGGAGCGGCTGAAGCCGATCTTCCAGGCGCTGGCGCCTTCGCCGACCGAGGGCTGGGGACACGTTGGGCCGTCGGGCGCGGGGCACTTCGTGAAGATGGTTCACAATGGTATCGAGTATGGCCTGATGCAGGCGTATGCGGAGGGCTTCTCGATCATGAAGGCGAAGGAACCGCTGGCGCTGGACCTGACACAGATCTCGCATATCTGGCAGAAGGGCTCGGTGGTGCGGTCGTGGCTGCTGGATTTGACGGCGGATGCGCTCGACAAGAATCCGACGCTGGCGGGGCTTGAGGCGTGGGTCCCGGACTCGGGTGAGGGACGGTGGACGGTGATGGAGGCGATCGACCTGAACATCTCGGCGCCTGTGATTACAGAGTCGCTGATCCGGCGGGTACGCTCGCGTGAAGTCAATAACTTTACGGATCGCATGATCTCGATCATGCGTGGCGCGTTTGGCGGCCACGAGGTCAAGAAGGCCGACTAGCAAGACTCTAAGCACGAAACAAAAGAGATCAGGAAGACAAGAGGGTTATCGATATGGCTACCACACAGGTTCAAGTTACTCCCGATGTTGCCGCGGCTGCACGGAACGCCGAGCGCACGCCGGATCCTTGCATTGTCGTTATCTTTGGCGCCTCGGGAGACCTCACGAAGCGCAAGCTGCTGCCGGCGCTCTATCACCTGCAGCAGGCGAACCTGCTGCCGCAGGACTTCGCCGTCGTGGGTGTTGCGCGGCGGTCTCTGGAGAAGACGTTCGCTCCAGACATGAAGGACGGCATCATCGCCGGCGGCGGTGTCGAGTTGAGTGATCCGAAGCTCGCTCCGTTCGTCGATCGCATTCAGTACCACACGATGAACTTCGACGACGCGGGAGGGTACGACGCGCTCAAGAAGAAGCTGGCGGAACTGGATGGCAAGTTCAACACGAAGGGGAACCGGCTGTTCTATCTGGCGACGGCGCCGGAGTACTTCTCCGACATCGTCAACTCTCTCGGTCAGCATGGTATGGCGCAGCCTACGGAAGAGGTGGACGGCAAGACGCCGTGGGTGCGGACCATTATCGAGAAGCCGTTCGGGCATGACCTGGAATCGGCGCGTGCACTGAACGATGAAGTCAACAAGGTCTTCAATGAAGACCAGATCTTCCGCATCGATCACTATCTGGGTAAGGAGACGGTGCAGAACATCCTCGTCTTCCGCTTCGCCAATGGCATCTTTGAGAACGTCTGGAACCGCAACTACATCGACCATGTGGAGATTACGGCGGCCGAGTCGATCGGCATCGAAGGGCGTGGGCCGTTCTATGAGACGGCCGGCGCACTGCGCGACGTGGTGCAGAACCACGTGATGGAGCTGCTGAGCTTTGTCGCGATGGAGCCTCCGGTGTCGTTTGAGGCGGCGGCTGTTCGCGCGGAAAAGGTGAAGGTGTGGAAGGCGATTACGCCGATCCATCCGGCAGACACGGTGCGCGGCCAGTATGGCCCGGGTATCGTCGACGGCAAGCCTGTTCCGGGTTACCGGCAGGAGGATCGCGTGCATCCGCGCTCGCAGACGGAGACCTACGCTGCACTGCGGCTCGAGATCGAAAACTGGCGCTGGGCCGGGGTTCCGTTCTACATTCGCGCAGGCAAGCGGCTGGCGAAGCGCGTGACGGAGATCACGATTCAGTTCAAGCAGCCGCCGATGCTGCTGTTCAAGGGCGCGGAGGGCCAGTGCGGCGAGGGCATCAAGCCGAACCGCATCTCGATGCGCATTCAGCCGGACGAGGGCATCTCGCTGCGCTTTGGCGCGAAGCTTCCCGGGCCGAGCATGGACATCAGCCCGGTGGAGATGAACTTCAACTATGCGGATGCGTTCGGCAAGTCGTCGGCCAATGGCTACGAGCGGCTTCTGCTGGATGCGATGCTGGGTGACGGAACGCTGTTTGCGCACCGCGACGGCGTCGAGGCGACATGGGCATTGATAACCCCGATTCTTCAGGCATGGGCGGCAAGTCCGATGAAGGACTTCCCTAACTATGCCGCGGGGACCTGGGGACCGTCGGCTGCCGACGCGTTGCTCGAGTCCGAGAACCGCAAGTGGCGCAAGCTGTAGGAAGACAGTTCTTAGCTTTTAGCCTCCAGCTTTTCGCTGGAGGCTAAGGCTGAGAGTGAGTTTTGCGTGGGCCTGATGAATGGAGAACATTCGCAGATCCACCTTCATTGGCTAAGAGCTAAAGGCGAAGACGAGCAAATGCCCCGACCTGTTACCGTCACCTATCGTATCTCTCCGACGCCTGCTGAAGTTGCCGCGGCTGCGGCGCAGCTCTTCACGGATGCTGTTCGCAAGGCTGCTGAGGCCCGCGGGATTGCCCGTGTGGCGATCTCCGGCGGCACGACTCCCAAAGCGATGTTCGCGCTGCTGGCCGATCCATCGCAGCCGTTTGTGAAGCAGGTTCCATGGGACAAGCTCGACCTCTACTGGGTGGACGAGCGCTGTGTTCCTCCCGACCACCCGGATTCGAATTACAAGATGACGCGCGAGGCGCTGCTGTCGAAGGTGCCTCTGCCGGCTGAGCGCATCCACCGGATGGAGGGCGAGCTGGAGCCTGAGGAGGCCGCTGCGCGGTACGAGGCGGCGATCCGCAATGGCTTCAAACTGGAGGGCGCCGAGACCCCTACTTTCGACCTGCTCCTGCTGGGCATGGGCGACGACGGGCACACGGCCTCACTGTTCCCGCACACACAAGCTCTCAACGAGATGAGCCACATCGTTGTGGCCAATCACGTTCCGCAGAAGGACACCTGGCGCATCACGCTGACCTGGCCGGTAATCAACCAGGGCAGGCAGGTCGCCTTCCTGATCGAAGGCGCGGGCAAGGCACAGGTGCTGCACGATGTTCTGCTGGGGCCCTACCAGCCGGAGACTTACCCGTCGCAGATCATCCGGCCGGCGAGCGGGCAACTGTCCTTCTTGCTCGACCGGGCTGCAGCAGCTAAGCTTCCTGCACCGGCAAAAGGCGACTCTGCCGGAACTTTGGAGCTCAAGTAGATGATTCTTGCTGGCGACGTTGGTGGCACAAAGGTCCATCTGGCGCTGTACGACTTTGCGGAGGGCAGGCTGCACCCGATCCGCGACACGAAGTTTCCTGCGCACGATTATCTCAACCTCGATTCGGTCGTCCAGGCGTTTCTCGCCGGCGATGCGGACACGCCGGCGACGGACCCAAAGAAGATTCTCGCAGCGTGCTTCGGCCTGCCGGGGCCGGTGCGCGAGGGTCGGCTGAAGCTGACGAACCTGCCGTGGACGCTCGATGTGCGCGACCTTTCGAAGTCGCTGGGGATCGAGCATGTCTTTCTGATCAACGATCTCGAAGCCAATGGCTACGGCATTCCTGAGCTCGCTCCGGACCAGATCTTTACCCTGCACGCCGGCGATGCGACTGCAGTGGGGAACCGCGGGCTGGTCTCGGCGGGGACAGGGCTTGGCGAGGCGCTGTTGATCTGGGATGGCAAGAAGCACCGGCCTGTGCCTTCGGAGGGCGGTCACTGCGACTTCGCCGCGCGCACGGAACGCGAGGTCGATCTGCTACTGTATCTGCACGGCCAGCTCAATGGGCGCGTCAGCTTTGAGCGCGTTGTCTCCGGCCTAGGGATCAAGAACATCTATGAGTTTCTGCGCGACGTGGAGAAGCTGGACGAGCCAAATTGGCTTCGCCAGCGCATGCAGTCCGAGGACCCGAATGCGGTGATCGGTGAGTGTGCCGAGGACGGCTCGAGCTCCATCTGCTTTGAGACGATGAAGACCTTTGCCTCGGCCTACGGTGCGGAGGCCGGCAACGTTGCGCTGAAGGTGCTGGCGACGGGCGGAATCTATCTCGGCGGAGGCATCGCGCCGAAGACGCTGAAGACGCTGCAGAGCGGATCCTTCGTTCATGCCTTCATGGACAAGGGACGTATGTCGCCCCTGCTGCAGGCGATTCCTGTGCGCGTGATCCTCGATGATAGCTGCGCCCTGCTGGGGGCGGCGGCCTATGCCGAGGCGCGAGCGGCGGAGATCTGCGGCCGCTCTGAAAGGGCCGAGTCTGTCGCGCTTGCCTGACGGCCTGGGCCGGAACTGGTCACAAATTCCTTCGGACAGTTGAGGGGGCAGGCGCAGCCGGATGCCAGAGAGCCCTCCGTTTGCGTATGCTGGAAGGGTATGTTCTGTAACGCAGCGCTTCGCCGCCCCCTTCCAGCCCTTGCCATCGTCCTGACCGTATTCTCCGCAGCCATCGCAGCGCGTGCCCAGCGATTGCCGGGTGGCGTTCACCCGGAGCACTACTCGCTCGTCCTGACGCCGGACCTTAAGGCCGCAACCTTTACCGGCACGGAGACGATCGACGTTGTGCTCGATGCTCCGAGCAGCGCGATCACGCTGAACTCAGCCGAGATCAAGTTTGTCTCCGTGACCGGCACGCCGGCCGGGTCGCATGCAGCCGAGCAGGCCACAGTCACACTGGATGAGGCAAAGCAACAGGCAACCTTCACATTCGGTCAGCCGCTTCCCGCCGGCAAGGTGACGCTGGCCGTTGCGTACAGCGGCATCCTTAACGATCAGCTTCGCGGCTTCTATCTCTCGAAGACGAAGGCGCGTAACTACGCCGTGACGCAGTTTGAGCCGACGGACGCGCGGCGGGCCTTCCCGAGCTTCGACGAGCCTGCGCTCAAGGCGACCTATGATATCTCACTTGTCGTCGATGCAGGCGATTCGGCGATCTCGAACACCAATCTGCTCTCCGACACTCCCGGCCCAGTGACCGGCAAGCACACGCTGCGCTTTGCGACGACGCCGAAGATGTCCACGTACCTGGTGGCTTTTCTGGTCGGGGACTTCAAGTGCACCTCGGGCAAATCGGACGGCGTGCCTATCCGCGCCTGCTCCACGCCGGACAAGGTGGAGATGACGAAGTTCGCCGTCGAGAGCGCGAAGTACATCCTGCACTACTACGACGAATACTTCGGCATCAAGTATCCGATGCCGAAGCTCGACATGGTCGCGCTGCCGGACTTTGAGGCTGGCGCGATGGAGAACTTCGGCTGCATCACCTATCGCGAGACCGATCTGCTGATCGACGAGAAGACGGCCGCGATTCCTGCGAAGAAGCGAGTCGCCGTGGTGGTAGCGCACGAGATGGCGCACCAGTGGTTCGGCGACATGGTGACGATGCAGTGGTGGGACAACCTGTGGCTCAACGAGGGCTTTGCGACGTGGATGGAGACCAAGGCGGTCGCGAAGTGGCGCCCGGAGTGGAACTACGCGCAGGACGAAGCCCAGGACCTCGACGGCACGTTGTCTCTCGACTCGCAGCCGACGACGCGGACCATTCGCGCCAAGGCTGAGACTCCGTCGGAGATCAACGAGATGTTTGACGGCATCGCGTACGGCAAGGCTGGCGCGGTGCTGGGCATGGTGGAGAAGTATCTGGGAGAAGAGGTCTTCCGTCAGGGCGTGCACAACTATCTCGCGGCGCACCTCTACGGCAATGCGAGGGCCGAGGACTTCTGGAACACGCAGACCGCGACCAGCCACCTTCCCGTCGACAAGATCATGGAGAGCTTCATCACGCAGCCGGGCGTGCCTCTGCTGACCCTCTCAGCACAGCAGTCGGGCGGCGTGCCGGTCACGCAGAGCCGCTTCCTGCTCACTGCCGCGCCGGACAGCAGGACCGCGCAGAAGTGGACGGTCCCGGTCTGCCTGAAGACTGCAGGTCAGCCGGTTTGCCGTGTTCTTACGCCGGAGGACTCCGCCCTGCCAATTCCTGCTGACGCGAGCCTGCCGCTGCTCTACATCAACGCTGGCGGCAAGGGCTACTACCGCACCGCCTACACGCAGCAGCAGTTCGACGCGATTGTCGCGAAGGCCGAGACGGCGCTGACTCCGACGGAGCGAATCGGGCTGATTGGCGACCGTTGGGCGCTTGTGCGCAGCGGCCAGGGCAGCGTGGGGGACTACATGAACCTCGTCCTTGCGCTCAAGAACGATCCCAACGCTATGGTGCTTCAGACGGCGCTCGACAAGGTGAATAGATCGATTGATGCACGCATCGCAACCGATGAAGACCGCGCCCGGCTCGCGAAGGTGCTTCGCAGCGAGTTCGGCCCGGTGTACGCCGCGCTGGGAGCGCCGGAGAAGAATGAGCCGTTCGACCGGCAGCAGCTTCGCGCCACACTCTTTGAGTTGCTGGGCAACGCGAAGGACCCCGCTGTGCTGGCGCAGGCCCGCGAGTTGACCGAGCGCTCGTTTGCTCCAGGAGCGCGGAAGGACAAGACGCTGGACCCGCTGCTCACGGACGCCGCGATCCTGATCACGGCGGCCAATGGTGACGCGGCCCTTTACGACAAGGTGATGACAGCGAGCAGGGATGCGTCCAATCCGGATGCGCAGTCAGATGCGCTGCGAACGCTGCCGCGCTTCCGCGATCCCGCGCTGGTGAAGCGGACGCTTGATTACACCGTCTCCGGCGAGGTTCGCAATCAGGACAGCTGGATTCTGCTCTCGGTGCTTCTCGTCCAGCGCGATACGCGGGATCAGGCCTGGGACTACATCCGGCAGAACTGGGACAAGGTCCACGCGCAGTTCACGACCAACTCCGGTGGGCGCGTTGTCGCCGCCACGGGAGCGTTCTGCAGTGTCGACCGGCGCGACCAGGTGACGAGCTTCTTTGCGACCCATAAAGTGGACGCCTCCGAGCGCACGCTTTCCCAGTCCGTCGATGCCATCAACGCCTGTGTGCAGTTCCGTTCGACGCAGGAGCCGAGCCTGCAGCGCTGGCTGGAGGGGCGCCAGAGCACGTCGGCTGCAGGCGGGAACTGAGAAGGGAGCGCCCGCACCGCGCCTGTGGGGCCCAGCCTGGCTGCTTCTGCTGGGCTGTTGAGATACGTGCCTCACGGGTGCGCTCATGCCGGTATTCGGCCACTCCCCTGACCGGGAACGGTACAGCCTGACGCTTTGGCTCGTTGCGTGCTTGCCCCGGCGAGAGCCCTGCTTTATGGGCTGATTCAGACGCGGCGGCGGGGGAGAAAACTGTCCGGAAGGCCGCGTCTTTCGTTGCCAATTGCGGCGCACCGCGCGGGGAGAAGCTCCTTCTGCGCAATGAGATAGGTCGTCCGGCTTGCCTCCATCTAAGCGAAGGAGAGAGTAGTTAACCAGGTACCGGCGATTAACAAATGCTCTTGAATTCCATTGTTCGGTTAAGCTTAAGCGGAATCTAATACTCCACAAAAGTGTTACAGAATGGGCCATTTCGTGCGTTGACTTTCAAATAGTGCACCGGTAATTTCCCAATTGAGGACACCTATGAAGAACACTTCGTTCCTGGTTTTCGCTCTCGCGCTTTTTGTAACGGCTGCCCTCCCGCTGCACGCACAGGACGGTTGCGTCAACTCCCCTGAAAACCCAACCGCAATTCTCGCCGTTGTCGGATCCGCCGGTGCGTTCTTTGTATCGGCCCGCGCACGCATCAATGCACGCCGCAAGTCCAAATAAGAAGTAAGCCCGTTTCTCTTCTCTCAGCCCACAAGCGGATCTTCGAATGTCTACACTTCCTGCGGCTGATGTTAGCCAACGCCTAACGTCACGAGCGCTAAGGCTGTCCTCAGGACAGGCCGCAGGAATTGCAGCGTTTCTTGCCCTCCTTGGGTTGTCGACCATCTGGTCGACGGTCACCACCCTGTGGGGCATGTGGATGACGGATGCGCTGAAGTCGATCGGAATGATGATTCCGCTGGTCAGCTTCGTGCTGATCCTCCGTGCCTGGCGTTCGCTGGACTGGGAGATGGACGGGAGATGGTGGGGGCTGGTGATCCTGGCCGTCACGGCTGCGATCGGTCACCTTCGCGAGCAGGCCGTGCTCGTCTTCGTCCTGTCGCCGCAATGGAACATCTACATTCCGCCAGCTTCGCTGTTGGCCTTTGCATATGGGGCGGGAGTGGTTCTGCTCTTCGGCGGGCCGCGTCTCTTCCGAGCCGCGCTGTTTCCGATCGTCCTGCTCTGGTTCGTCAACCCTGTTCCGCACGTCTTCAACGTCTTCGTCGACCTTCCGCTGCAGCGGATCTCGGCCCACGTGGCTCGCGCCTTCGCCATCGCTCTGGGCCAGCCACTGACTCCCGACCAGATGCGCCTGATGTTCACTCCCGACTTCGGCATGTTTATCGCGCCGGGGTGCAACGGCATCCGCGGAGCGGTGACGATGGGCTTCATCGCGCTGGTCGCCGGTTATGTCTACCGCTTCCGCTGGCATGCGCACGCCGCTGTGGTCGCGGGAGCCATCCTGCTGGGGTACGTTTTCAACTTTGTGCGGCTGTGCACGCTGGTGCTCTACTACATCGTCGCGCTGCGTATCAGGTGGCTCCGGCCCCGGGCGGAGATGGGTGACTACATTATCGGCGCGTGCCTGTTTCTCCTCGCGAGCTTCCTGCTCTTCTACGTCATTCGCCGTCTTGGCGACTCGCCCCGGCAGGTAAAGCCTGAGGCTCCTGAGGAGATGGCTCCGGCGACCGCTTCCGGTTCGCCTGGGCTGCGACTAGTCGCGATGACGCTGTTCGTCCTCTTCGGCTGCTATGGGGTGGCGCATGCGATGCGATCCGGCCATGCCTCGAACGCCGCCGAGACAAACTCGAGCCCAGGCGCCCTGGGTCCGTTCCCGAAGCAGATCGGCGCTTACACGCTGGTGCGTTCGTGGAACGAGAACCTCAACAGCGGTGCGCTGCTCTTCCACTGGGCAGACTACGCTCCGGCCGGCGGGGGAACGCATATCGCCGTGGGAGTCTCTCCGGTGCTTGGCGCGCATGACACGCTCATCTGCCACTCGGCGCGCGGCGAAGACCCGCTGTGGCGCGATCAGCTCACGGTGACGATGGCAAACCAGGTTCCGGTGAGTTTCAGCATGTCGTTCTATGACAGTGCGACTCAGTCTCTGGAGGCCACGACCATCTGCAGTGGCAGCTCCTGCGGCGAGTATACGAGTGAGCGCAGGCATTTCGGGTTTGTCTACAGCAGGCCCGATCCGAAGGCCATATTCACGCGGGACCCGCAGCGGCCGATTCCCATTCTGCTCAAGGCCGAGACGGCAGACACGTCCATGCCATCTGATCTCGCGCGTCAGGAATTGGGCACAGCCATGAAGGGCTTCCTCGCCTCGGCTAACCTCGATCTTCTGACCCAGCCTTACCGGAGCCGGTAGACTGGGGTGGCTTCTTCCAATAGGTGTCCATGTTCCTGGTGAAGGTGAAGTCACATCGCTCATTTCTTGCTCTCGGTTTGGTCGTGGCCAGCCTTGTCGTCCTGACGGTCTCCGGTTGCGGCTCTGGAGGCACACCGTCGGGCTCTGGGCCGGGCGCGGTATCCGGCTATCCGGGGCAGAGCTTTACCGGCAAGGTGATGGCGGGGAGCCAGCCCGTGGTGGGAGCCACCGTGCAGGCCTACGCTGCCGGTACGTCAGGCAACGGCTCGACGCCTACCTCGCTTATGACAACAACCCTCACGACGGATGCAACCGGAGCCTTCACGGTTCCCGCGTCCTATAGTTGTCCCTCGGCGACGTCGATGGTCTATGTGGTCGCGCACGGCGGAAAGGTGGGCACCGGCTCTGCCAACGCGACGATTGTACTGGTGGATGCCATCGGGGCCTGCAACGGGATTACGTCGGCGGAGAAGTTTACCGTCAATGAGGTGACGACCGCTGCCTCCGCGTGGGCTCTGTCGCAGTTCCTGTCTGCGGGAGGCAATGTCGGCGCCAGCTCAACGAATGCCAGAGGTCTCAGCAATGCCTTCGCCACGACGGCAAGCCTCGCAGACCCGTCTGCGGGAACCTCGCCTGGATCGGCCTTCCCGAGCAACGGAAGTTCGCCTGCGGCCAGGATCAACACGCTCGCGAACCTGCTCAACACCTGTGTCGCGGCGACGGCCTCCTCAACCGCCTGCACGCAGCTCTTTGCGGCGGCGACCGTCAGCGGCTCAACGGCTCCTTCGAACACGCTCGATGCCGCGCTCAATCTCGTCCGCAATCCGGGCAGCAACGTTGCCACGCTGTATAGCCTCTCGACGGCGAGCACCGCATTTCAGCCGGCCCTTACTAGCGCACCTGCGGACTGGACGCTCTTCGTCAACTTTAATGGCGGGGGAATGAACGAACCCACGGGCATCGCCGCCGACTCCAGCGGCAACATCTGGGTGGCGAACTACTTCAATGCGGCCTCCGAGTTCTCGCCGACCGGCAAACCGCTCTTCGCTAACGGAATCACCGGCTCTGGGCTGAACTCCTCCTACGGTCTTGCCATCGACAGCCTGGACAACGTCTGGGTCCCCAACGAGAACAGCCCCTACGCCGTCAACACCGCGCTCGGCACGGTCACGGAGCTGAACTCGAGCGGCCAGCCTGTCTCCGGAGCGACAGGCTTCAGCAGCGGTGGCCTGAACTATCCGGTGTCCATCGCGATTGACACTAATAGCACTGCCTGGGTCGTCGACTACGGCAACTCCCGCGTCACGTTGCTCTCGAGCACGGGCCAGCCGCTCTCCGGAACCTCCGGCTACATTCCACCGAGCGGAGCGGACTCCGGCCTCGCCTTTCCTGTCGCCGTCGCCATCGATGGAAACCACAATGGCTGGATCGCCAATGAGGGCGGTGACTATCTCACGCGCATCTCCGCGGACGGCAAGCAGTTCACCAACATTCACTGCTGTGACAGCCCGCAGGGATTGGCGATCGATCAGCGAGGCTATATCTGGGCCTCGAACTTCTACGGCGACAGCATCAGCGAGATCTCGTCTTCGACGAACGCCGTTGTCTCCTCCGGATACACCGGTGGAGGGGTCGTGCATCCGGTCGGCCTGAGCATCGACGGCGCGGGCAATGTGTGGGTCGCCAACTTCCGTGGCAACTCGTTGAGCGAGCTGGCCGGGTCGGCCTCGAGTGCGCCCGGAAAGGCGCTCTCGCCCGCAGCCGGATGGGCTCCGGACGCGGCACTGCTGGAGGCCTATGGCATCGCCATCGACGCCAGCGGCAACGTCTGGGTCTCGAACTTCGGGAACAACTCGATCACCGAGTTCGTGGGTCTTGCCGTTCCCATCAAGACCCCGGTCATCGGGCTTCCTCAGCTTCCGTAAGAGCAGAAGCCGCCGGCAATCTACCGGCGGCTTCCTGTTTCATCTCCAACGCACGACTATGGATTCAACCGCACCATCACCACGCCGTGGCTCGGCACGTCGGCGGAGAAGCTGCCCTTCACGTTGCTTGACAGCTTCTTCGTCCATAGGTCCCTCACCGTTGCCGAGAGCGAATCAGGATAACCAACGTCCGTCCATGAAGCGGAGATGGATGCTGTCGCCGCGCTGCGGTTCACCAGCGCCACCGCACGCCCGCCGTCGCTGAGCTGCTTCGACCACACTTCGAGATCGCCGGTCTTCTTTACCCTGCGGGCCTGCTGTCCGAGCGCATCCTGATCGATCGCGATGACGTCCTTGTTCAGCAGAATCTCCTTCGTCTCCGGCGACATGTTGGAGATGTCATTGCCGGCCAGCAATGGCGCAGAGAACATCGCCCACATGCTGAAGTGCGTTTTGTACTCCTCGTTCGTCATGCCGCCGTTACCGACCTCGAGCATGTCCGGATCGTTCCAGTGTCCCGGCCCCGAGTAGCTCTCAATCCCATCCATCAGGTCGAGGATAGGTGCAATGCCGCCGCCACCCCACGAACGCTTGCAGTCCCAGCAGTCCTGAATGTCGGGCGTTGCGCGCCACAGATTGCCGACCTGACCGGCCCACAGCCACGGCTTGGTCGAACCCCACTCGCAGATGCTGAAGACGATCGGCCGTCCCGCCTCACCCAGTGCATTGCGCATCAGTGTGTACGAGGACTCGCTGTTCTGGCCCGGCAGTGTGTTGCACCAGTCTTCCTTCAGGTAGTCGACGCCCCACGCCGCGTACTGCTTCGCGTCCTGATACTCATGTCCGATGCTTCCGGGTCGCTTGGCGCACGTCATCGTCCCCACATCGGTATAGAGGCCGAACTTCAACCCCTTGGAGTGAACGTAATCCGCCAGCGCCTTGATGCCGGAGGGGAAGCGCTCGGGGTCAGCGAGGATGTTGCCTTGCGCGTCGCGGCCAACCTGCCAGCAATCGTCCATGACGACGTACTGGTAGCCGGCGTCCTTCATGCCGCTCGAGACCATGGCATCGGCCGTCTCGCGCACCACCTTTTCGTTCAGGCCCTTGCAGGCGTACTTGTTCCAGCTGTTCCAGCCCATCGGTGGCGTTCTCGCCAGACCGTTATCAAGCGCGCGGCCCGCCATGGGAGCCGAGACCAGCAGCATCAGCACGAAGAGTCCTCGTGAAATTGGAAGACTGATACGCATCAGAAAGCACCGCCTTTTTAAAAACCGGTATGAACGCAAACATCGCGTCGGGAGAATTCTACCTCCTGCGCTGTTATAGGCTAACGCTCTCTTTTATCAGGCAAAAGGATGTACCGTTGGACTTCTACCCTTCGCCCACCCGCCTCAAGCGGCGAAAGCCTGATCGTCACGCCTGGCCGAGCCGCTTTTCGTAGCAAAGGAACCGCAGTCCGGGTCTGAAGCCAAGCCCTATCTCGCCCGCCAGCACGTATCCCAGCTTGGGGAAGAGTCTCTGGGTCGCTTCATTCTGTGTATTCGTATCAATGCGCAGTACGGAGATCCCACGCTCCACCGCGACTCTCTCGGCCTGCTGCAACAGTGCCTGCGCTACGCCTGCGCCGCGAAAGTCCGGATGCACGGCGAGCCGGTGTACAACCACGGCGGGCTCTTCGATGTCCCAGCCCACCTGCGCATACTCGGGCTCCTGATCCGTCGTCACCGCGGCGACTCCGGCAACCGAGCCGTCGATCTCTGCCATCCACAACTGTACCAGCTCGATGTCCCGCGTGAAGACCTCTACATTCGGATAGCTTTCGTCCCACTGCAGATTCCCCACGGCCCTCATCAGCGGAACGACCTTCCGCACCAGAGCCATCAGTGCGGGAAGGTCTTCAAGCGCAGCCAGTCGAATCTGCATAACCCAGCCTAACAGCATCTCAGGCGCTGAAATTTCTGTGCTCTTGTTGCGCTTCAGGCTAGACTGTTGGCCATCTTGAAGACTTTCCTCATGCTGCGTCTAACTTGTTCTCTCGCTGCTCTTGTCTCGTTCGCGCTCACCGCAGCCGGCCAGCAGGCCGCGCAGCCGCCTGTCCAGAACGTGGCCAAACCTATCTACGGCTCGGTTACGGGCCGCGTCACTTGCGAGAACAACGTTCCGGCGCGCCTTGCCAGCGTGACGTTGCTGCCCATCACTGACGCGCCCGATTCCCGGACGCCCACGCAAAGCGATGGCCGTTCTCAGCAGTTGATGCTTACGCCTGTCGATACCGGGCTCGATGGCAGCTTCACCATGCCGCGTGTCACGCCAGGCTACTACTATGTCGTTGTCGAATATCCAGGCTACATCTCGCCAACCGCGCAACTCACCAGCGACGACCTTGCACACCCTTCGTTGGAGATGCAGAAGTTCATCGCCAGCGTGCTACCTACTGTTGCAGTTGATCCGAATCGCATCAGCAATATTGACATTCAGTTGCGGCGCGGCGCTTCCATCAGCGGTTTCATTCGCTACGATGACGGCAGTCCGGCACCCGGTCTTAACATACGCGTTCGCCGTAAGGACAGCAGCGGCAAATGGGTTGGTGTCAGGATTCAAAGCGTCGCGGGCAAAAATCGCCCCGCCTCCGACGACCAGGGCCGCTATCGCATCGTCGGTCTGCCCGCAGGCGAGTACATCCTTGAAACCAGCCTTGAGGTCAGCGAGAATTACATCACCCACCTCTTCGACAGCGCCACAAGCTCTGGCGGTAGCTCCTCTGGCAGCACGAAATTTGGAATACGCATCTACTCTGGCGGCGAGACCCGCCAGCGGAACGCCACACACATCAAGCTCAATGATGGCGAAGACGACTCCAACGAGGATATCGTCATTCCCATCTCAAAGCTGCACAGCGTCACCGGAGGGATCGTCCAGGCCCGCACCGGCCGCGTCGTCAATGCTGGCACGGCGGTTCTTCTTTACCCGGATGACAACTCCGAGGCAGCTTCGGCCAAGGTTGACAAGGACGATTCCACCTTTCGCTTCGACTTTGTTCCCGAGGGTAACTACATTCTCAAAGTCACCAATGCGCGCGATGTCAGCCGTGAGGAGATACCGAACGGCCCGCCGGGAACCTTTCCGCCGACGCACACGAAAGAAACCACGATCAAGACCTACGGTCCTCAGCAGCAGCCCATCGTCATCGCCGGAGACATGACTGGCGTGGCCATCGCTGTTCCTGATGAAGCCGCGACATCCAAAGCCGCGCAGTAGACTCACATCATCCGAAACCGTTCCCGCATCAACCGCTGAAAGCGCGGCCTCCATATCAGGTCGTACGCCAGTTCCTTGCCGGGAAACATGGTGAGCGCTGCCTTCCGTGAGTCGGCGATCATCTGCGATGCCTCGTCCACGGTGAGCGACGCGTCCTGCGCGATCACCTGCATCACCATGTTCATCATGATTTGCAGCCGCCGGATCAGCTTCTGCTCTTCTGCCATCTCCTCCGGACCAGGTACAACGACGTCTTTCCCAGATTCGTCCAAATCCATAGGCTGAGCCTCCGCTGCTCTCCACACTACTCCGAAACCTCGGCCCGGCGCATCCTGCCTTCCACAACTTAAGTGGCAGGAGCCGACGCAGGTTCCGCACATTGTTTTTGTCTTGCGTCAGTCGGCGGCGCCTACAACCTCACGAATGCTTCCGTCGCGTCCGATCAAAAACGTCGTAACGCCGAACTGGTCCGTTCGATAAAGCCTCGTCGCTCTGTCAGCAATCCGTTCAATCACCTCGAATCGCGGATGCCCGAACGTATTCCCCCGTCCCACTGAAACCACGGCATCCTTCGGCGCGGCGGCCGCCAGGAAGTCCGGCGTCGTCGACGACCTGCTACCGTGGTGCCCCACCTTCAGCAGCGTTACAGGATCCACACGATGCTCAGCCACCATAGCCTGCTCGCTCGGAGCTTCGGCGTCGCCCTCCAGTAGTACCGAGCCCGCGCCATAGTCCACGCGCATCACCAGCGAATCATTGTTCCGTGGGGCACTCGCATTTCTGTAGTCCCCATCAGGAGCCAGCACGCTCACATGCGTCCCGCTCCAGTCCATCGCGTCGCCCGCGTGATGGTGCCGTACGGAGACACCGAGCTCTGCCGCTTCGGCCAGCAGTGCACGATACGCCTCTGAGTCCGGATCGATGCTCACCCACAGCTCTCTTGGACGGAAGCTCCGCATCACGGCCGCCATTCCTCCCATGTGATCGCTGTGCGCATGGCTCAGCACGAGCACGTCGAGCCGTCGTATCCGACGCGACCACAGATAAGGCGACACGACCTCCTCGCCTACGTCGAAGACGCTCATCGCCGATGCGGCCTCGTTCACTCCACCCACTGGTCCGCCTGCATCCACCAGCATCGTCTCGCCCTGCGGGCTAACGACCAGCAGTGAATCACCCTGTCCTACATCGATCGCCGTCACCTCGAGCTTCCCATGCGAGACCAGCGCAGGCTCAGGCCACAGGACAAGCACAGTCACCAAAGGCAGCGTCATCACAGCAACCCACGCCCACGCGCTGGATCGACGCACCGCCCAGCAGCAGAAGGCCCACGCCGCGACGGCAAACAATGCGACCCACCACACCGGTGCGGGTACGCGCACATCGGCGGTATGCAGATGACTCACGTGCCCGATCACCCATTCGATGCCGTGAAGCAACATCGCTGTCACGGCAGCCGGAGCCGCCGCCAGCGGTGGACTCACCAACGCTGCGCAGAACGTTACGATGGCCAGCGGAGCCAGCACCCCGACCACAGGCACGGTCACTATATTGGCCGGCAATGCAAACAGAGTCGCGCGATGGAAGTACATTGCCATCGGCAGCGCCATCACCATCTCGGCAACTACTCCAATCAGCGCCAGCTCCGCGACCCACAGCAGAAGCCCCAGCAGCATCGCAGGGAGCCCGTATGACCAGTTTCCGAGGAGACGGTTCAGCATCTCGCCCCACAGCCGCAGCATCACACGAAACTGTGCCACCGCCGGGCGAAGCGCCCGGTCCCGCCAGAGGTCGCGAATGTTCTCAGCCGCACGTGCGTACTCCAGGAAGCCGCGCTCTCCCAGCGGCACAGCAATCCCGCCAATCGCGACGATCGCAAGAAACGTCATCTGGAAGCTAGCTTCGAACAGACTCGCCGGCGACAACACCAGCTCAGCCAGCGCCGCCGCACCAAGCGCGTTCAGTACGCTGCGTTCGCGCGCGAGCAGCCGCGCCGTCAGAAACACCGCCGTCATAAAGAGCGCTCGCTGCACCGGTGCGCCGAAGCCTGTCAGCAGGGCATACGCCGCCGTCAGCAAAAGTGTCAGCGGTGTAGCCAGCCACTCGCGTACTCGCAGCCGCCGCGCAATCCACAGCACCATGCCTGCCAGCAACGCCACATGCATGCCGGAGACGACGAAGAGATGAAACGACCCCGTGCGTTCAAAACCCAGACGCAGCACGTGATTCAGCCGAGTGCGATCTCCAAAGAGCATTGCGTTCAGCATTCCGGCATCTTCTTCCGTCAGGCGCATCGCTTGCGGCAGACGCCGGTTCGGGCGCGAGCGCACAAAGCCGAGCATCTTTCCCGAGGCCCAACTCTGCGCGGCATACAGGCGGCACTGCAGGCTCGGCGCTCCGCTCTCGATCACGCGCAGCTTCGCGGTACGCACACTCGCATGGACTCCGATGCCCTGCGCCAGCAGAAAATCCGCATACTGCCACGCGCCCGGGTCGCGATAACGTTCCGGCACCTTCAGCCGCATCGGAGCGTCGACGATGTCGCCACAATGAAGCGCAGGCAGCGCCGCATCGCTCGCCAAGACCGTCACACGCACGCCGCCCTCGACAGGCACCATGCGCGAGACATCCGGCGTCACCTCCTCGACAGCCTCCACCTGCACATCCAGCGAGACCGCTTCAGCGGCCTCAGGCTCCCGCTCGATCCACCACGCCGGATCGTTGTCCTGATCGGCAGCCTTCGTGCGTGGCGGAAGCTCCCGCACGCGCACGACGCGGCCCCGAACCTCGCGGCTCAACCCATCGGCGTACTGCTTCAACTCGGTCTGCGCAGCAGGAACCGGCCGCAGTTGCCAGCAACAGAATCCCGCCGCGATCCACAGTCCAGCCACAGGAACCACGGCCACGCGGAGCGACCACCGCAGCGCTGCCATCGCAAGCACGAACAGCAAACTCACAGCCACCAGCAGAACCACGGGCTCGTGCCAACTGCGCGCCATCGCCATCCCCAGCGCGAACCAGCACGCAGCAACCAGCACCGGAGCTCTTCGAAATCGAAGCCGCTCGACATAGCTTTTGGCCCAAAGCTCGCGTGTTGTGGTTGCCAGACCCGCCCCCGTCGTCGCTACGCCGTCTCTCGCCGAAGAACCGCAACCGTCTCCTGATGGAAGGTCTGCGGAAACAGGTCCACCATGTGCAGCTCGGCCAGCGTGTAACCGGAGTCTACCATCGCCTTCAGGTCACGCCCCAGCGTCACCGGATCGCACGAGACGTAGACCATCTCGGGAGCGCACACCCGCGCCAGCAGCGCGCAGACCTCCGCACCTACACCGGCCCTCGGCGGGTCCATCACTACCAGTTCCGGCCTCTCGCGCTCGAGCACCGCGCGGCGCAGAAACTCCACCGTCGTCGCATTCACGGCGACGCGGCCCTCGCTCTTGAAGCTCCGCGCCAGATCATCCGCCGCTGCCTCTACCGCAACCACTCGCGCAAACTGTTTCGCCAACACGCGCGAGAACAGCCCGACTCCAGCGAAGAGGTCCCACGCAACCGATCCACCGCGTCCCCCTGTCACAAGCCGCACCAACTCGTCGATCAAAAAGCGGTTCACCTGAAAGAACGCGCCGCGGCTCACCCAGTAGCTCTCGCCCGCCGCGTCACAGCCCATTCCGTCCGCGCCCCACGCCGTACCCGGCCGCATGCGCTGCGTCTTGCGATTGCGGCCCGCGCTCGCTATTACCGAAACGCCAGCGCCCACAAGCTCAGGAACTCTCTCGCGCAATCTCTCGCTGAACCTCTCAAATCCCTTCGCAGGTTCGCGCTCGACGAAAAGGAGCATCTGCAGCTTCGTTTCTCCGGCATTCGTAAAGAACTCAACCTCAAGCGCAGATCGCAGCCACTGCGCATCCTCGCTCAGCAGCGTGAGCAGAGCCTGAGCCGCGCGCCACAGCAGCGGCGAAGCGATTGGGCACATCTGCACCGGCAGGAACTCCGACGATCCGCGTCGCAGATACCCCACTCGCAACACTCCGTCCACCTCGGCGAGTCGCAGCCGTATTCGGTTTCTGTAACCCCACGGCTCAGCTGTGTGCGTTACGATCGCCGGCAACTCCGAGAGGCCCGCTCGCTCAAGCGACTCTGACAGAATTGCCCGCTTCATCGCAAGCTGCTCGTCATAGGTTGCGTGCTGATACTGGCAGCCGCCGCACACACCGAAGTGCGCGCACTCCGGCGCTACTCGCGCCGATGAAGGCTGAAGGACCTGCACCAGCTCAGCTTCGCGCCGCCCGCCCCCCGTCGAGACCTCTCTCGCCTCGACCGTCTCGCCCGGCAGCGTGAACGGCACAAAGACCGAGCCATCGCTCAGCCGCGCCAGTCCATCTCCGCCGTAGACTACCTTTTCAATAAGTAACTTCATCGGTCACATATCACATATCATCAAGGCTCATGTAGAACAGGCTCATGCGAGGAAGCCGTCGCGCCTCCAGCAGCTTCTTCTGCAGAAACTGCGTCGTCACCTGTTTGATCTGCACGGCCTGCATCTTGCCGCGATACGGGGCAAGCTCACGCGTTGCCTGCTCGCGGAGCGCAGTCAGCTCCTGTTCACTGGCCTCGGTCAGCAGCGCGGCGACCAGCTTCTCCTCCAGCATCGTGAGCGTGCGGTCCAACTCCTCCAATGAAGCTGCAGGCTCAGCGCGCAGCGTAGTGGCGAGTGCGCGCAGTCTCTCTGCAACCTCGGTCGCGACCGTGTCCGCTGGAGGCCGCAACGCAGCAGTCAGCACTGCACCCGCGTTCTCTTCCAGGTAACGCGCCACGCGCTCGGCCTCAAAGCCGCTCCCCTGCTGTGCCGCGCCGCTGCCGGAGGATGCGCCGCGCGGGTTTGCACCAATCGCAGCTTCCATCGCCTGCTCCACCGCCTCCATCACGCTCTGCGCGCACCACGCCAGCCCGTTGACCTTGCGCATTCGGCCTCCACTGCGCTGCGCTCTCGCGTCGTGCTTGTCGAAGGCGTTGTCGATGCCGCGAAGCACAGCCTCCAGCGGAATCCCTGCCTCCCGCCACGTCTCGATCAGGGCCCAGTCCAGCGTGGACAGCATCAGCAGCGACCCGCGCCGTTGCTGGAAGCGCTCCTCGATCTCCGTAAAGTAGTTGAAGTAATTTTGCATTCGTGCAGAAGAAAAAGCCTGTTCCCCAGGCGCCAAATCAAGCAAGCTCGCGCACGCCGCCTGAGAGTACCGTGTGTCTCACGCCGTCCTCGCCATCTACCAGCAGAAAGCCGCGCGCATCGAGCCCCGCCGTGACGCCAGTATATCCACCGCTCTCCTCAACCCGCACACGCTTGCCGCTCACCCAGCTCGATGCCTTCGCAAACCGCTCCAACAACTCTCTGCCATCGTCGCCCCCACAAGCGTGGAGCAGCAGCCGTATCTCGTCATCCAGCCGGCGCAGCACCGCAGCAAGCAGGGCCTCGCGTGAAAACAATCTACCCAATGCAATCCGCAACGACGTGGCAAACGGCGCGATCTCTTCAGGAAACGCAGCGTGATTCATATTGATTCCCACACCGATCACGGCATAGCGCAGCGTGCCATCCGGAGCTACGGCCGTCTCCACCAGAATCCCCCCGCATTTGCGACGATCAATCAGAAGATCATTCGGCCAACGGATGTCCACCGTCAGCCCCGTCACCTCTTCGATTGCAGCACGTGCAGCCAGACCCGTCGCCAGCGACAGCCGCAGGGCATCCGTCATCGGCAGTGGAGGCGCAACCAGCGCGCTCACATAGAGCCCATCTCCCGCAGCCGAGTGCCACCCATGCCCGCCGCGTCCGCGTCCGGCCGTCTGCTCATCGGCGACCCACACGCCGCCGCGTGCTCCTGCCTGCGCGGCCTCGAGTGCCAGCGCATTCGTCGAGCCGACGGAAGCCCAGTGCATCACCCGCCCGGCAAACTCCGTCCCGACGATGCTCGCCTCAACTGCGGCTATATCAAACCCACTCACACTTCAACTCACAAAGAGAAACTCCGCGCCCGTCCGGTGGATGAGCGGTTGCGCCTACAACACATCGGCCGTGATTCGCATGCTCAGGTCCACCGCCGTGGCCGAGTGCGTCAGCGCGCCTACCGAAATAAAGTCCACACCGGCCAGCGCATAGTCTCGCACCGTCTTCAGGTTCATGCTGCCCGAGGCCTCAATTGGCACGCGCGGCAGAGTTGCGCGAATCTGCTTCACTGCCTTCTTCACCTCGGCCGGTGTCATATTGTCGAGCAGAATCGACTCCGCCCCGCCCGCGATTGCCTGTTCCAACTCCTGCTGGCTGCGGACTTCAACCTGCACGACCTGCCCCGTCTTGCGCCCCTTCAGCGCCTTCTCGAGCACCGTAGGCAGCCCGCCTCCCAGCGAGATGTGGTTGTTTTTGATCAGAATCCCGTCCTGCAGATCGAGCCTGTGGTTCACGCCTCCGCCGCAGCTCACCGCGTACTTGTCCAGCATGCGCAGCCCGGGAATCGTCTTGCGTGTATCGAGCACCTGCGTCTTCGTCCCCTTCACGGCCGTCACGAACTCGTTCGTCAGCGTCGCAATGCCGCACATGCGCTGCATTAGGTTCAGAATCACTCGCTCGCACGAAAGAATCGCCGCGGCTTTGTAACGGATCACGGCCAGCGGCTGGCCTGCCTTCACCTTTACGCCGTCGAAGATCTCCGGATGGCTCACCACCTCAAATCGCCCCAGCGGCGCTGAGTTCATCTTCGCGAAGATCTCCAGAAACACCGGGATGCATCCCAGTCCCGAGACCACGCAGCTCTGTTTCGCGAGAATCGTGCCTGACGCGCGCATCTTCGGATCGATCGTCAGCGCCGTCGTCACATCATTCGCTGCCTTGTCCTCTGCGAGCGCCGACTCCAGGATCGCCCGAACCTTCTTGCTCTTCCAGTCCATTCACTCATCCTAAACCTTGAACGCCGCATCTTACTGCCAGCATTGGACAAAGGCGTACCGACTTCAATTCCTCAGGCGAGCGGTCTATAATCGCCGCTCTATAAGGGGGTTCCAACATGATCACCGAAACCAAGCCTCTTATGGACAACAAGCAGCTCGCACACCGGTTCATGGACGAATGCTGGAACCTGGGCAAACTGGATTGTGTACGCGAGCTTATCTCAGAGGACTGCCGTATCCATGATCCTGTATTCCCGTCTCTAACGTCGGGAGCAGCGAACATGATGCGTCACATCGCCCTGTGCCGGAGCGGCTTTCCCGATCTGAACTTCACGATCGACGACACCGTCGCGGAACACAGCGAGGTGGTACTCCACTGGACCGCGCAAGGTACCCACCAGGCCCTGTTTCTCGGGATTCCTCCCACAAACCGCAAGGTAACCGTTTCAGGAACGTCCATCTATCGGATAGAAAACTCACAGATCGTAGAGATATGGGCTGACTGGAACCTGATGACCTTGATGCAACAGCTCGGAGTCTCCACCACGCCCAAGGTCGAAGCCAGGACGAATGCCTGAAGCGCCTCCAGCTCCTTCTGCCTGGAAAGGATGAGGGATGCTCTCAGCATCCCTCAGTTCCCGTTACGCCGAGGGCAGAGCCTCAAGCGCCGCCCTCGCCTTCTCGTGCAGCATCTTCGTCTCGGCCGACTGCTTCCGCAGACCCTCAACGATATGCGCCGGCGCCTTCGCCATAAAGGCCTCGTTACCGAGTTGCTTTTCGGCAGCCGTCAACCCCTTCTCAAGCTTCGCCAACTCCTTCGTCAGCCGTTCGCGCTCTGCTGCAACGTCGATCTGCCGCTCATAGACCACAGCGACGTCGAAGTTCACCGTCGACCGCGTACCTGCGCCGGTCAGCGGCTCGCTGGCAAACTCTACCGATGCCACGCGAGCCATCTTCGCCAGCATGTCCGCATTCGCATCCGCCAGCGCAATCACGCGATTGTCCGCATGCAACTGGATCGGCGCAGCCTCCTTCTCCGGCACGCCCAGCTCCTTCCGCAGCGCGCGTACGGTGACAATCAGCTCCTGCAGCGTCGTCATCGCCGCCACTGAGGCCTCGTCGGCGGCAAAGTCCTCGGCCCGCGGATACCGCGTCAGAGCAATCGACTTCGCCGGAGCCTTGCCCTCATACAGCGCGTGCCAAAGCTCTTCGGTGAGGAAGGGCATGAACGGACTCAGCAGCCGCAGCGCCGCCTCAAACACGGCCACCAGAGAAGCCAGCGACACTGCTGTCGCGGCATTCTTCTCATGACCCTCGCCGAACTCCAGCCTCAGCTTCACGAGCTCCAGGTACCAGTCGCAGAACTCTCCCCAGAAGAACTGGTACACCGCCGCCGCTGCCTCGTCGAAGCGATAGTCCGCAAGCGCCCGGTCAACCTCGGCGCACACGGCGTTCAACCGCCCGAAGATCCACCGCGTCTCCAGCGGAGTCTCATCCGGCAGGGCCGGCGCCGCGCCGCTTGCCAGCATCGACACGTTGTAACCCGCCTCGCGGGCACGGTCCACCTGCATAAACAGGAACCGCGCCGCGTTCCAGATCTTGTTCGCAAAGGCGCGATACCCCTCAGTGCGCCCCTCGCTGAAGGCGATGTCCGTGCCCGGCGAAGCCATGCTCGCCAGCGTGAACCGCACCGCGTCCGTGCCGTACTTCTCGACCACTTCGATCGGGTCGAGCACGTTGCCCTTCGTCTTCGACATCTTCTGGCGCTCGGCATCGCGCACCAGCGCATGAATGTACACCTCGCGGAAGGGCACCGCGTCGGCGAGCGTGCGGGCCGAACCATCCGGCATCGGCACATCCAGCATGAAGTGGCACCCGAGCATGATCATCCTCGCCACCCAGAAGAAGAGGATGTCGAAGCCGGTCACCAGCAACTGTGTCGGATAAAACGCCGCCAGGTCTGCCGTCAACCCCGAATCCGTACCCGGCCAGCCGAACGTGGTGAAGGGAAGCAGTCCGCTCGAGAACCACGTGTCCAGCACGTCGGTCTCCTGTGTCAGATCGGCCGAGTGGCACTTCCTGCACGTCGTTGGAGTCTCCCGGGCGACTGTCACTTCGCCGCACTTCGCGCAGTGCCACGCCGGGATCCTGTGTCCCCACCAGAGCTGCCGCGAGATACACCAGTCGTGGATATTGTTCATCCACTCGAAGTACGTCTTCGCATACATCTCCGGAGTAAACCGGATGTGCCCGTCGCGCACCGCCGCAATCGCCTTATCGGCCAGCGGCTGAATTTTCACAAACCACTGCTGCGAGAGCCGCGGCTCGACGACCACGCCCGACCGCTGGCTCAGCCCGATCGACAGCGCGTGGTCCTTCACGTCCACCAGCAGGCCATGCTCTTTCAGGTCCTCGACGATCTTCTCCCGCGCCGCATACCTTTCCATCCCGTCATATGCCGAGCCCGGCAGCGACACATTCGCGTGTTCGTCCAGAATCGAAAGATTCGGCAGCCCATGCCGCTGCCCGATGACAAAGTCGTTCGGGTCATGTGCCGGAGTCACCTTCACGGCTCCCGTGCCGAACTCCGGCTTTGCCCAGTCGTCCGCCAGAATCGGAATCTCGCGGTCCGGCCCGTTGTTCACCCCGCTCAGCGGCAACCGCACCATCTTGCCCACCACTGCCTTGTAGCGCTCGTCGTCAGGATTGACGGCCACGGCAACGTCGCCCAGCATGGTCTCCGGCCGCGTCGTCGCCACAACGATCGATCCCGTCCCGTCGGCCAGCGGATAGCGCACGTGGTAGATCTTCCCCATGCGCTCTTCGTGCTCCACCTCGAGGTCCGAAACCGCCGTCTGGATCGCGGGGTCCCAGTTGACGATGTACGCCCCGCGATAGATCAGCCCCTGCTCCCACAGGCGAACGAAGCACTCCTTCACGGCGACGCTCAGCCGGTCGTCCATGGTGAAGTACTCGCGGCTCCAGTCCACGCTCGCGCCCAGCCGCTTCATCTGGTCCAGAATCGCGCCGCCGTAGACGTCCTTCCACTCCCAGACGCGCTCCACAAACGCCTCGCGCCCAAGTTGCTGACGATTCTTCCCCTCAGATTTGAGCTGCCGTTCGACCATCATCTGCGTCGCAATGCCCGCGTGGTCGGTTCCCGGAACCCACACGGCCGTCTCACCGCGCATCCTGTGCCACCGCGTCAGGATGTCCATCTCGGTCTGGTTCAGCATGTGGCCCATGTGCAGCCGTCCCGTCACATTCGGGGGCGGCAGCAGCATCGTGAACTTCTGCGGGTCTGTATTCGTACCCTTCGGAGTGGCGACATCAAACAGGTGTTCGCGGACCCAGTATTCGGCCCAGCGCTCTTCAATAACAGACGGATCGTATGCCTTCGGCAGTTCGTGACTCATGTCCCTTAAGCGTAGCATTCAGGCAACGGTCGCCCGGGCAGCCGAAGCCTTGTGCTGCCATCATTTGTGACTATTTCCGAGTCGCAGGACCTCTGTTCCGCCGTAAACTGCTTTCGAGGTTTTTCATGCGCAGACAGCTTCTCTCAGCCGCCCTGCTTGTCCTTCTCACAGCTCTTCCTGCCTTTGCCAGGGGCAGGCATGGCAACAACGACCGCGCCGGCATCGGCACCGATATCACGATCAACGAAGGCGATAACGTCGGCGACATCGCCTGTATTTTCTGCGCCGTCCGCATCCACGGCGATGTCGGGGGCGACGTAGCGGTCCTCTTCGGCTCTGTCAGCGTCGACTCAGGCCACAAGATCGGCGGCGACGTCGCCATCCTGGGCGGCGACCTCAACCTTGGCGCAGGGGCTGAGACCGGCGGCGATGTCGCCATTCTCGCCGGCGACGCCAACCTCGCCAACGGAGCCGCTATTCACGGCTCCCGCACCGTCCTTCCCGGGGCCTTCTGGCTGCTCATCCCCTTCGCACCGCTGCTCATCCTCATCGGCATTATCTGGCTTATCGTCTACCTCATCCGGCGTAACCGCTACCAGTTCCCCGTCTACCCCCAGGGCCGGGGTATCCAGCCGCCCCGCCGGTAACGCAGGGAACCGAAGCCATCGGAACTGCGTATCATCGACAGACCCTTCGCATAGGAGAGACCTTTGCTGACCAGGATGGTGCTCCGAATCGCCGCTCTGCTGCTCCTTGTAGCTCCAGCCGCCGTTCACGCGCAGGCCCCGGGCAACCGCACTTACTTTAATCAGGACATATTCGTCGCACAGGGCCAGCAGATTCACAGCGCCATCTGCCTCTTCTGCTCGGTCCAGGTCGAGGGCGACCTCACCGGCCATGTCATCGTCCTCTTCGGCAGCCTCAACATCACCGGCCGCGTCCAGGGCAGTGCGACCGTCATCGGAGGCAATTCGGTCATCGACTCAGGTGCCCGGCTCGGCGGCAACGCAATCGTCATCGACGGCAATGCCGTCTACGAGACCGACGAATCGATCTCCGGCAGCGCCTACGTGCTTGGTGGCCACCTCTCCACACTCGGAGGTCACGCCAAATCCACGCACCGTGTCTCGTTCAGTCCGGTCTTCCTCTTCAGCCTCGCCGCAGCCGCGCTCCTGCTGTTCTCCGCCATCTACTTGAAGCGCCGCCATCCCAGCCCTGCGTGACTGGTTCACTGAGCTAGAAGTCAGAGAAGACAGAAAGGCCGGGCACACAGCCCGGCCTTATCTTTTCAAAATCAGCTTCTTCCCGGGATGAGTGACGAAATCTAGAACGGGTTGAGTTTATCCAGCCCCTTCTTTTTCTTGTGTTTGCTCGACGACTCATCGCCCTTGTCGTAGGTGGGCTTGGCCGTCTTCTTGGCATTGGCGCCGGGAACCTGTCCGGCAGGCTGCGAGCCCGGAGCGATGTCGTTGACCGCATCCGGTGCGGCCGCGGGCTTCTCAATCGGCGGCGGAGTCGCGGTGTTGTCCGGTCCCACTGCCTTCAGGCCGCCATTGGCGTCGTTGTTCGCCGGGTGAGTCACGATCTCCACGCCCAGCGAGTTCGCCGGGGCTGACGTCGAGCCCGTCGAACCAGGCACGTTCGTCATCGTCGAGGCACCGCTGCCGCTATCGCCCTGACCCGCGGCGGGAACGTCCTGAAGCGCAAGCGGGGCCTTAGCGGCATCAGGATTCGCCGGCTGAGCGGGTGCGCTGGCGTCCGTGGACGAAGCGTCTGCTGCGCTAGCCGCCGGAGAGTCCTTAGCGGCGGCTGCAGCAGCCGCAGGATTCATCGCGGAATTGAAATTCTTCACAAAGTCCCGCGTGATGTCAGGAGCCAGTGTCGCCTTCGGGTCGCTTAGCGTGGGCTCGCCGTCGCGAGCCGCCATGACCGTGTCAGGCCGGCGCAGAACCAGCAGCTTCGCGCGGTCCTGCAGGCTGTATCCCTTACGGCTGTTCTCGAGCGCCGTGCTGGCTGCGGCCTGCTCTGGCGTCGGAACCGGAATCGGCAGGTTCATCGCCGCCAGACGGTCGCGTGCATCCTCCACGTGGGCCGAAGCCGAGTACTCGAGCACCACCTTGCGGTACGCCGCCGCCGCCTGGTCGTCGTAGATCGTCAACAGCCGTGCTCTGGCGTCTTCGGGCAGCCTGGCCGCACGCACAATCCGGGCCTCAGCCTCGTAGGCATCGCCCAGGCCCACCAGCACGTCGCACATGCGGCTGAATTGCGGATAGCTGTCGGCCACCGTCTGGTAGCGCGCGATCGTTGCCGCCCAGTTCTCGTGCGAGGCATAGTAGCCGGCGATCTCGGCCTCGCGCGTCGCCAGCACCTCCTGCACCTCGCGCAGGCGCTGCTTGGCCTGCGGAACCAGCGTGGAGTCAGGGAACTGCTCCAGCATCAGGCGGTACTCTTCTTGCGCGTGAACCGCCTTCGTGTAGTCGCGGTCCGGCTTGTCCATCTGCCGGAAGTAGATGTCGCCCACGCGCATCTGGGCCTCGGCAGCCTCAGGAGCATTGGGGAAAAAGGTGATGAAGTCCTTGTACTCCTGCTCGGCCTGCATCAGAGCGGCCGAACCGCCCTCCTTGTACCAGCTGTCGGCGATCGCCAGCTTCGCCTTCATCTGATACTGAGAGTCAGGGTAGGTATTCAGCATCGTCTGCAGATCAAGCCGCGCCACGTCGAAGTGGCCCTTTTTGGTGGCATCAAGCGCCTTGTCATAGAGTTGCCTGTCGGGAAGACTGGCGTCGGCTGCCTCTTCTGCGCTGGTCTTCTTCTCCTTGCGGATCTGCCGCTTGGTGTCCTTGGACTGGACGACCTTGTTCTCCTTCTTGGAGGACTTGGGCGAGGCTGACAGCGTGACTGCCTGCTGCGGCTGACCGTTGGCGTCCGTCGTCGTTTGCGTGGAACCTGTCACCTGCGCTGCGCCTGGAAGCGAAGCAGCCAGCAGACCCGCTACTGCGAGACCGGCGACAACGCCGGCCCGTACACCTGGGAAAAAAGAACGTTCAATCATCAGCCCTGAACCTCGTGCCCAGGCGCAACGGATGCGCCCGAACGTGCTCTTATTTTAGACGTTCCTGTCAGCTTTGTGCGGCCTCAGCCGCTCGCGCCAGCTTCAATAACTTACGGGCGCTTTGCTCGGTCTTGCCGCGGGTAAAGACCGCCGAACCGGCGACCAGCATCTCCGCTCCCGCTTCGACCACCGACGCAACCGTCTCTGGAGCAACGCCGCCATCGACCTCGATGCGGAATTTCAGCCCCATCTCCTCGCGCAGCTCAGCCAGATGTGCGATCTTACGGAGCGCCAGCGGCAGGAACTTCTGCCCACCGAAGCCAGGATTGACGCTCATTACAAGCACATAGTGGACCATCGGAAGGACCTCAATCAGCGTCTCGACCGGAGTCGCCGGGTTGAGGACCACGCCGGGAAGCACGCCGTGCTCGGAGATGAGCTGGAGCGTACGGTGCAGGTGGCGGCAGGTCTCCTGGTGAACGCTGATGAGATCGGCTCCTGCAGAGGCGAAGGCGGGGATGTACTCGTCAGGGTTCTCGATCATCAGATGGCAGTCCAACGGCAGCTTCGTCACCGGACGCAGCGCCTCAACCATCGGCGGCCCGAAGGTGATGTTGGGGACGAAGTGTCCATCCATGATATCGACGTGGACAATGCTTCCGCCGCCGCGCTCGGCCGCCGCGACCTCGTCGGCCAGATGGGCGAAGTCGGAGGCCAGGATTGAGAATGCCAGTTCTACCAAAGGAAATTCTCCCTGTTGCGAGTCTATCAGCGTTGCACTTGACGGCAGGCAGAGAGGAGGCTATTCGTTCGGCGTGGGTACGCTCTCTTCGGGCGCCTGCGACCTTCTCCGCTTGCGGCCTGCGTCCGCGACGACGCGCTCGACCTCGGGCCTGCCTTCGTGCAGGATGCGCGTCTTCACCGCTTTGGCTGCCTCGCGCTGCACGTCTGGAAGCGGCTTCGGATCGCCGAGTACATGCCGCGCCGCGCTGCGCAGGATGCGGCGAACCGGCCAGCTTCCGTCCGGATTGGGCAGGAAGGCCTCGCCGGCGCGCTGCTTCTCGGGCCGGTAGTACCAACGGCGAAGGAGCGAGAGATGGTCGCTCAGAAGCGCGAGGTCGCGGCTCGGAGCTACCCGAGCCTCAAGGTTTTCAAGCGCGGCTCTGGCGCGGTCTTCGGGTGAAATAGCAGGATCCGTGGCTTCGCCTTCGAGCGGTACAGCCTGCAGCATCAGCGGCTGCGCGAAGAGCGAGCTGCCCACGCTGGTCTGCTCCTTGACGGCGCGGACGCCGAGCGTAGAGAGCAGCTCCGGGCCGACGATGCAGCCGCCTTCGAAAAGGAAGAGCGCGGCTTTGTCTGCGTTGTCTTCGGTCTCGGCGGACCTCTGGACGATGACTCCGCGAAGCTGAGGGATCGGGCGAACGATCTCGTCGGCGAGCGAGGCTGCAGCTTTGACCTTCTGGTGCTGCTCGTGGAGCGCGGCGGCGCGTTCGAACTCCATCTCCTCGGAGGCACGTTCGCGGTCGGCGGCGATGGTGGAGAGCATGCTCTCGCCGCGTGTGTCGAAGAAGGCTTTGACTCCTGCGGCTTCGGCTGCGTATTGCTCTGTTGTGCACGCCTGCTTGCAGGGCTCGATGCATTTCTTCATCTCGCCATAGACGCAGCCCGGATGCTCGGGATAGGGCTGCAGATCTTCGTGGCAGCGTCGCAGCTTGAAGAGATCGAGAACGGCGTCACAGTAGCGCTCGGCGGCGGCGCGGGACGGGAACGGGCCGTACATCTCGGCGAGGCCGCGTTTGGAGAGGCGGTTGGTCGCGTAGACGCGGGGGAATTCGTTTTCCATCGTCATACGGAGAAAGGTTGGCGTGTGCAGCTTGAGTCTTCGGCGCGCTTCGGTGTAACCGAAGATCGTCGCGGCTGCATGGTAGAGCGTGAGCGCGGACTCGAACTCGGAGCCCGTGATCGTGTATTCGATGCGGGCCACTTTGTCGCGCAAGTTGAGGCGTTTGGATTGCGACTCAGGCGGCGCGAGAAGGCGCTTCATGCGGCGGCGAAGGTCAGCGGCTCGCGTCAGGTATGGCTCGGAGCTAGCTTGCTCGCCGTAGAGGGCGAAGACTCCGGGGAGCGCTGGGATGGCGCGCAAAATCTCATCGGCCTGCTCGGGCGAGAAGCCGATGATTTTTTCGAAGTGGAAGTACGCCGCCACGCCTTGAATTATTTACTGAAAGACAGCCATCTGACTATTGGTTCAGTCCATTCTTCTGCTGAAAAACGAGATGCAGAAGGGTGCATTATTGGCATCGCAAGTCCCTTATGGCCCGACTTTGACCAATACCAGTAACAGAAGTGATCAACCTCATGGTAAGAGCGCACGTCATTTGATACACGTAAGCCTGTTTCTTGTTGAGGCTGTCGCGCAAGTGGCGGAGTTTTACTAGGAAGATTCGACCAAAGCTTCTTTCCGAGGACCAAAATTCGATTGGGATTAAGTTGATCCAGGATCTCTTGAAAACCTTGAGCGTTGGTCAGATCCCCCCACTGTTCTTCGCTAGGACGGCAACGTGCAGCTGGTCCGGCAAAACTTTGCAGGTAGTTATAGAAAGCCACTCTGGTCCAAAATTCGCTCTTTTCAATGTTGAACAATTTAGGAACGCGGTAAGAGAGTGGTGAAGGGTGCGCATTATCCTTCCACCATTGGACGACGCCTCGCGTCATGTTTTCATGCATGGTCTTTCGAGCATTGTCATTCTCGTTTCTGCAGGCGGCATCTTCGTCGCATCGATGGTAATGCGATTCCCCAAGGACAAGAATTCTTTGACCGCGTATCCCCTCCTGAAATGCGTCACCGATCCACGGTTGAAAAGCCACATTTGTGCGAACGTCTTCCATTCAAACTCCTTGTTTTATGAGCCTGCGATGGTCATGCCTTCGACTCTAATGGTTGGTGCGGCTGCGGAGCTTCGGAAGACGAGGTCGTTGCCGATGGCGACGATGTTGCGGTACATGTCCTTGAGGTTGCCGGCGATGGTGATCTCTTCGACCGGGTAGGCGAGCTCGCCGTTTTCGATCCAGAGGCCGGCGGCGCCTTGCGAGTAGTCGCCGGTGACGAGGTTTACGCCGAAGCCCATGGTTTCGGTGACGTAGAGGCCGTTTTTGATTCCGCCGATGATCTGTTCGGGTGTCTTGGTTCCGGGCTCGAGGTAGAAGTTGTGGGAGCCGATGCCGGGGTTTCCGGCGAGGCCGCGTGAGGCGTTGCCGGTGGAGCGCATGTTGAGCTTGCGCGCGGTGTAGGTGTTGTTGACGTAGGTCTTGAGGACGCCCTTTTCGACGAGTACGTTGCGGCGCGTGGGGAGGCCTTCGCCGTCGAAGGGCGAGGTTCCGAAGCCGCCTATTCCGTCGAGCATCATGGTGCCGTCGTCGATGACGGTGATGTTTTCTCCGGCGACCTGCTTGCCGAGCATGTCGGCGAAGAAGGTGGCGTGGCGGTAGATGGCGTCGCCGTTGGCGGCCTCGAAGATGTTGCCGATGATCGAGCGGGCGATCTCGGGGGAGAAGACTACGGGTGCCTTCTGGGTTGGGACACGGCGGGCTCCGAGGCGGCGGAGGGTGCGTCTTGCTGCCTCCTGGCCGATCTCTTCGGGCGATTCGAGTTTCGCGGCGGTGCGGGAGCTTGAGTACCAGTAGTTGCGCTGCATGCCGCCGTTTGCGTCGATGGCGATGGGTGCGACGGAGAAGCCGCAGTAGCTGCGGCGATACTCGCCGGTGAAGCCTCGGGAGTTGGTGAGGATCTTGTGGGAGGTTCCGGTGTCGAAGTCAGCTCCGCCGGAATTCTGGATGCGCGTGTCGAAGGCCATTGCGGCGGCTTCGGCGCGGCGGGCGATCTCGATGCGCTCGGCTGGCGGGAGCTGGTTGACGTCGTCGAAGTAGAGCTTGAGGTCGCCTTCGAGCTGGCCGAACTCGCTCGCTTCCGGGAGGCCGGCGAAGGGGTCAACGCTCGTGATCTTCGCGAGCGTGAGGGCTCCGTCTACGAGACGGTCGATGCTCTCGGGGGAGAGGTCGGAGCTGGAGGTGCTGGCGGTGCGCTGGCCGAGGAAGACGCGCAGGCCGACGGCTCGGGAGCCGGACTCCTTGAGGGTCTCAACCTGGCCGAGGCGGACGCGGGCGGAGAACTCGTCGCCCTCGGCGACGACGGCCTCGGCGTCGGTGGCTCCGGCGCGGAGGGCGCGGGCGAGGACGTCGGAGGCTAGCTGGCGTAGGTTGGTCTTGGTCTCAGTCGGCATGGTCTTTCCTAGAGTATCCCCCTCCTCCTGTTTTTGCGTAAGGTATTCATTTCATTTGCTTTAGCGTCGGACTTGCCGTGCAAAGTATTCCATCTAAAGGCTTTAATAGTCAAAGTATTCAAAACAAATGGGTTGCGGTTATGTGAGAAAGCCCCGGAGGTGTCCGGGGCTTTCTGATTTGGCTGCTGTTTCTATTTTAGCGGATTGAGGGGAACTACTCTGCCACTTGTAAGTTGTTTGCTTTTATTGGGTTGAGTGGTTTTGGGGCTTGACAAGATTTCTGTGGAAGGGGGAAAAGGTGCGGGGGATCGTATCTCACCACCAACAAGCGTATCTTTAGTGCCGATCCTTGGGGCCACGCAAGTCCGAACTTCTGGGAGGCCAACCTTGGCAAAGATTGCTGCATTTCTCTACGGAATCCTGGCTTATCTCCTCTTCTTCGTCACGTTTCTTTATGCGATCGGGTTTGTCGGGAATTATGTAGTCCCGAAGTCGATCGACTCGGGCGGTGGAGAGTTCACGTTTGCAGCGCTGGTGATCGATGCGCTTCTGCTGAGCCTGTTTGCGGTGCAGCACAGCGTGATGGCCCGACCGTGGTTCAAGCGGGCGTGGACGAAGATTGTTCCGACAGTGATCGAGCGGAGCACGTATGTCGTCTTCGCGAGCCTGTGCCTGGATCTGCTTTATTGGCAGTGGCGGCCCATGACGGGAGTGGTGTGGAGTGTCGAGAACGCGGCGGGACGCGGGGTGCTGGTGGTTCTCTACTTCATCGGTTGGCTGATTGTGCTTGGGAGCACGCTGATGGTGAGCCATGCGGACCTGTTCGGCCTGCGGCAGGTTGGGCTGTATCTGCGTGGTCAGCCCTATGAGCCGATCGGGTTCAAGACGCCGATGCTCTATAAGAAAGTTCGTCACCCGATCTACCTGGGATTTCTGATTGCGTTCTGTGCGACGCCGAAGATGACCGTGGGGCATCTGGTGTTTGCCCTTGCGACGACAGGGTACATCCTGGTGGCGATCCAGTTTGAGGAGCATGACCTGATCTGGGCGTTCGGGGATGCGTATAGGCAGTACAGGCAGCGCACGCCGATGCTGCTTCCGTTTTTGAAGCGGGCGAAGTGAGGATTCGGTGGCGGTTCGGAGATCGTGAATAGATTTGTCGCTTCGTCCTTCGGACTTCGCTCGGGCCTTCGGCAGAGTGGAAGCCGCTTCGCGGTCTTTATTACGGCACCTTCGACTAGGTGTGCGGGGCATCGGGATGTGGTGGTAGCTCCGGATCGCGCTTCTGCGCGATTGTTCCACCTTAGCGCGATGAAGCGGCGCGAAGATGGGGCACCCGGATTCGCTCGGAATGACAACCAAAATGATGCTTCGGAATGACAACAAAACGGTGAGAGATTTTGTGGCTGGAGGTGTGGTTCTTTCCCACCCATGCCGCGGTGAGGCTGCGGCATGAATGGGGCACCCGAGATTTAGTGGCTCTCTAGGCGAACAGCAGATTCCTCGGCTTCGCTCGGAATGACAACAAGAAAATCAAAGACGAAATTGATCGTCGCTGCGGCGTGGTTCGGTCACTTAATTCCAAGCAGTCTCATCACCGCGCCAGCTGTTGCCTTGGCTGCTGCGCTCTGAGGCCTGCCATCTTCCGGGGGAAGGAAGATAGAAGTAAGAAACTTTACTCCGAGCGGGAGCCTGGCGGGGGCGCCTGATTCCGCAGGGGGAAAGAAGTTCGCTAATGCCTCGCGCGGCTTGTCCCGAACGAGATCGATCATCGCAACCCGGTGTACACATGAAATCGTGCAATAGGGGGCGCAGGGCTTCTGGGTGGAATACTCTCGCTCAAGATCCTTATGCGTGTACTGCTCGAGTGGGATGGCGGGGTACCCTCGTTGCTGCGAACAGTAGTGGACAAGCCCATCTTCGCAGATATACAGATATCGGCTTCCCGCACGGCAGTGCCAGTCGTTTGGCTTCCCCAGCGCCATATTCCTGTTGAAGAGGTTGTCGTAGGCAAATGCCCAGAAGGCCGGCTTCCGCTCACTTTGTATCTGGTCGTAAACAGTCTTTTCCTCGTCCCGCAAAAACCGGAGTTGTCCGCTGTGGTCATGGACGATGCCGACGGTCGTTTCAAATCCCAGTTCCAGGGCCCGGCGTGTGATCGTAAGCGCATCTGCGGGACTTTGAACGCCAGCTCCAAGGACGGAGTTGATATTGACATCAAATTCCGCATACTCGGCCAGCCATTGCAGTTTTTTGTCGAGGACCTTCAGGCTTTTGTTCGAGACGTCATCGGGCTGCACGTTGTCGATGCTGATCTGCAAGTGTTCAAGGCCGGCGCGGTTCAGCCGCTGAATTCGTTCCGGAGTCAGCAAATAGCCATTGGTAATGAGCGTAGCGATGATGCCGTGTGCGCGGATACGGCGAATCATGTCGTCCAGTTCGGGATGCAGCAACGGTTCACCGCCGCTGAAGGTAATAATCCCTGTGCCGAGGGCCGCCAGAAGATCGATGCGGCGAAGCATCTCCGCAGCCGGTACGGGATTGGAAACCTTGTCGTATTCGTTGCAGTATGCGCAGGAGAGATTGCAGCGCCGGATGGGAATAACGTGGGCGAGGATCGGATGGTGGGGCGATTTAATGGCCCGGGCCAGCATCCGCGTCTGGCGAATGCGGCGCTCGAAAGATCGCAGGTTTCTGACAGCCGGGGTCAGTCTCATTTGGACCACCCACGCCTCAATGGGCGAACAACAATCTTATCAGGAGAATTGGATCGAGTTGACGGACAACGTAGCGCGGGATTTACATGAGTTGGCACTATTGGCCGCCTTGTTGCTTTCGACCATGAGTGACTCTATCGGGCCCCGCCGAGAGGAGGCAAACCGTGAAGGTTCTCGTCGTCTATTACTCGATGTATGGCCATGTCCACGCACTCGCGAATGCCGTTGTTGCCGGAGCGCAGCAGGTGGCAGGTGTTGACGTTGTCTTTCGCCGTATTCGGGAGTTTCCGGAAAACGTGGAACACATGAAGAAAGAAGGCGGCTATGCCTACCAGGTGTATCAGGGGCAGCAGTCGATTCCGGAGTGCACGTTGGATGACCTGCGAGCTGCGGATGGAATGGTCTTCGGGAGCCCGACTCGCTATGGAAATATGACGGCCCAGGCGAAGGCGTTGATCGATAGCACGGCATCGCTGTGGCTTGGCGGCGACATGGAAGGTAAGCCGGTGGGGTTCTTCACCTCGACCGCATCGACGCATGGAGGGCAGGAGACGACTCTGGTGTCGATGATGTTTCCGTTACTGCATCTGGGCATGTTGATTGTCGGGGTTCCGTACTCGTTGCCCGGCATGATTCATACGGAGGCTCGAGGGGGGACTCCATATGGGGCGTCAACCATCGCCGGCCCGCGCGGCGAGTTGCAGCCGACGGCGGAAGATCTGGCGATCGCTACGTCGCTCGGCAAGCGTGTTGCTGAGGTGACGTTGGCGGTTCGGGCGAAGAAGTGAGCGGGGCCCGGATTGTTAGTGCGGTGTTGGAGATCACGAATAGATCAGTCGCTTTGTCCTTCGGACTTCGCTCCGGCCTTCGGCAGAGTGGTAGCCGCTTCGCAGCGGCCTTAGACGCGGGGCTGAAGCCCCGCTTTACCTAGAAGCGGATCGCGCTTCGCGCGATTGTTCCCACTCATGCGATGAGGCCGCATGAATGGGGTACCCGGCTTTGGCAGTCAGTTTTTCTTGAGAAGCTCTGCTGCGCTTTGACCGCGTGTGGGGACTACGTTTGAGCCTTGAATGAGGAGCCATTTGCCGTCGGTGAGCTTCCAGACCATAGCGAAGCGCACGAGGACAGGAGGCTGGCCGCCTGCGGAGAAGCTGGCGTCGAAGAAGAGCGATGCGAAGGGTCCCTGCTGAACGATGGAGGTGTCTTCCATCTCGCCGATGTGGGCGGGGCCTCCCCAGAGGCGCTGGTCGTTGGCGAGGAGGGTGGTGACGGCTTCGGTCCCGCGGAAGATTTCGGCTGCGTCGCTGGCGTAGACGGTGATGGCGGGATCGAGCATGGGGAGGACGGTGTCGCGGTCGCCGCGTGCGTAGGCGTCGAGGAAGAGCCTGGTCTGTAGCTTGACGTCTGGTGTTGCGGCGGTGGCGAATGAAGCGCTAGTCAGGATTGCGCACAGGACGGTGGCGGATGTAGTGAGGAATCGCATGGATTTGTGCCTCTTGGTCTTGTTGTGAATACGGTCTGGAGGGGGATTGGTTCCGTAGTTGGTGCCAGGTAGTGTTCTGGGCAACGCGGGCCGCTGCGCCCTTCGGACTTCGCTCCGGCCTTCGGCAGAGCGGAAGCCACTTCGCTGCTGGTTCTTTGCGGCACGGCTAAAGCCGTGCCCTTAAGCGAGGCGGATCGCGCTTTGCGCGATTAGTCCCATTCATGCAGGAGGCAGGAATAGCGTGATCGAGATCATTACTGCGTTGTTGGAGGATTCTCATCGCGATCAGTCCGCAATGGATTGACGAACCAGCCTCGCTGGTCGATGTCTTTCATCATGGCAGCAGCTGGGTCGATGGGGATGATTGTGTCCACGGCCATCGATTTACAAGCATGTAAGACCCGATCAGGCTCAAATCTTCAAGCATGTCGAACGTTCGCCCATGATATTGAAAGGTCAGCACAGTGAAACTGCGGTTCCTCCCAGTGCCGCGAAAGGCTCGGCGAAGTTCTCTAATCTCCGCAGAGAGAAACCGAAAACGGTGCCATCGCCCGAAAGTTCGTCTTCGCGCGAAATGCAGTTCCTTAGCATCGCAACTCAGAACTTCGCCTTAAGCGAAGAAGAGCCATGTGGCTCCAAAAAGAAATGGAATGAGGCACATCAGCAAGGCAAAACATCCAATGACCGGGTCACGAGAGGTGTAGAACTCCACGAGAATTTTCCTGACGACCGGGAGCAAGCAATAACACAGATAAGCGATCGCCAGATAAGTGATCGTGCGGGGTCGGAAAGACGCGCGATGCTCTACAGAGACGCGACCCTCTTCCACTCGAACCCTGTAACCGCGCTCTTTCATTTCGTGTATCTAGCTGGTTCCGCCGACGGTCATCTTGTCGAGTTTGATGGTGGGCATGCCTACGCCTACGGGGACAGACTGGCCGGATTTGCCGCAGGTGCCTATGCCTTCGTCGAGGGCGAGGTCGTTGCCGACCATGGAGACGTACTTGAGGGCTTCGGGGCCGTTGCCTATGAGGGTGGCTCCTTTGACGGGGCGGGTGACCTTGCCGTCTTCGATGAGGTAGGCCTCGGAGGCGGAGAAGACGAACTTGCCGTTGGTGATGTCGACCTGGCCTCCGCCGAAGTTGACGGCGTAGAGGCCGCGCTTGACGGAGCGGATGATGTCCTCGGGCATGTCTTCGCCGTTGAGCATGTAGGTGTTGGTCATGCGGGGCATGGGGATGTGGTGGTAACTCTCGCGGCGGCCGGAGCCGGTGTTGGGGGTTCCCATGAGGCGCGAGGAGAGCTTGTCCGAGAGGTAGCCCTTGAGGATACCGTTTTCGATGAGGACGGTCTCCTGCGTGGGGTTGCCCTCGTCGTCGACGTTGATGGAGCCTCGGCGGTTGGGCAGACGGCCGTTGTCGACTACGGTGACTTTGCTGGAGGCTACCTGCTGGCCGATGAGGCCGGCGAAGGCGGAGGTTTTCTTGCGGTTGAAGTCGGCTTCGAGGCCGTGGCCTACGGCTTCGTGGAGCAGGACGCCGGGCCAGCCGGGGCCGAGGACGACTTCCATCTCGCCGGCGGGGGCGGCTACTGCACCCAATTGGAGGATGGCGGTGCGTGCGGCCTCGCGGGCGAAGTGCTCTGGGCTCTTGTCGGCCTCACCCGGGCCGCCGGCGCTGAAGAAGTCCATGGTGATGCGGCCGCCTCCGCCGCTGGTTCCGCGGGCGGTGTTGGTGGCGTCCTTGGCAATGACGAAGACGTTGAGGCGCGATAGGGGCTGGGTGTCGGAGGCGAAGGTTCCGTCGGAGGCGGCGACGAGGATGCGGCGGAGTTCGTCGGAGAAGCTGGCGCGGACCTGGGTGATGCGCGGGTCGTAGGCGCGTGCGGCGGCGTCGGCGCGCTGCAGGAGGTCGAGCTTCTGGGCGGTCTGGATCGCAATTTGGGCGTCGGCGGTGTCTCCGATGATGGGGTAGAGGGACTCGGCCTCGGTGTGGCGGAAGCCGGTCATGAGCTCCTTGGCGGGGCCGCTGGCGATGAGGGCTGCCGTTCGCGCTGCGCGTAGCAACGCGTCGGAGGAGAGGTCGTCCGTGTAGGCGTAGCCGGTGCGCTCGCCGGAGAGGACCCGGACGCCGCAGCCGAGGCTGATGCCCTGGGAGGCTGATTTGACGAGGGACTCGTCGATGCCGAGCGAGGTGGAGGTGACGGACTCGAAGTAGAGGTCGGCGTAGTCGCCCCCGGCGGAGAGGGCTTCGGCGAGGCAACGCTCGATGAGGCGCTCGGAGATGCCTAGCTTGGTGGTGAAGTAGTGCTTGTGGTCAGGGGCGGGGGTGGTCATCTTGATTTGATGATAGGGGTGGGGTGAGGATGCGGCAAATGGGAGCGAGTCAGCGAGTCAGCGGTTTCTACTCATTAGCGAGTTCGATGTTTTCGGCGTGCTTAACGATTCCGGCTGATTGAAGCTGCTCGAAGAATTGAGAACCGAGTGCACTCCCGCAGGCGATGCCTTGAAAATTGTCGTAGATGCCCAATTCAAGCCGACCTTCTCTTTCAATCTGGATATGGAGAATCGCTTTGGGTATTGTTCCCCCGATAGCTGAATTGATCGCTTTTGAATGGCCAGCTTCTAAAGGGAGAACGACAAAGTTCTGCTTGGGCCAGATCGTATTCCTCCTTAGGGCGGGAGTTTCTTCTTCCGAAGCCCCTGTCAGATGTGTGAGTCTCAATGAACTGAGATTCCCTTCAAATGAGATATGAGCGGCTCCCGCAAGCTCTTTCATCGCTGCATTGAGGAATCGGCGTTTGTCCAGGATTCTCCATGATCGTAGCTTGTGCATGATATTGCCCTTGTATCACGGCAGGGAGTAAACGCCCATTTTCTTTGATCGTTCCCCAACTACTCAATCTGATACCTTGACTGGGAGAAAAATCAGCCCTGATTGAGAGGTTGCAATGCAAGTGACCGCAACGGATCTGATCGAGCGCCTGGCGCAACACAAGACACTTGGCTCAGCACCTCGTGAGGAACTGGCCTGGCTGGTGGAACATGGGTCCCTTCGAACGCTTGGAGTCGGCGAGATGCTGTCTCAAAAGGGGCATCCGGTAGAGGGGCTTTACGTCATTCTGTCGGGGCGTCTGGCGCTCTTCGTCGACCGTGGGGCCGGGCCGAGCAAGCTGGTTGAGTGGGGGGCGGGCGACGTAACCGGGATGCTGCCGTACTCACGGCTGGTGAGTCCTCCAGGAGATTCAATTGCACAGGAGCCTTTGGAGATCCTGGCCCTGCATCGGGACCATCTTCGAGAGATGATCCAGGAGTGTTTTGAGATCACGTCGATCCTGGTGCATCGGATGATCGACCGCGCGCGACTGTTTACTTCGAGCGAGCTGGATAACGAGAAGCTGATCTCGCTTGGTAAGCTTTCTGCGGGCCTGGCTCATGAGCTGAATAATCCTGCGTCAGCGATTGAGCGCAGTGTTTGCCTGCTTACGGATCGGCTGGAAGAGTCAGAAAACGCGACGCGCGCGTTGGAAGCGGCCGGGTTATCGGAAACTCAGTTGGCCGCGGTGGATGCGATCCGAGAATCCTGCCTTGCGAAGAAGACCGTGAAGACGCGATCTGCTCTGGAGCAAGCCGACCGCGAAGATGCTATTTACGGTTGGCTTGCCGATCGTGGTTTAGATACCTCCAACGCCCAGATACTTGCCGACACCGAGGTTACGTTCGAGGCGCTGAACTCGATTGTGGAGATTGTGCCGGGACCAACAGCCAACGCCGTGCTTCGCTGGGCGGCTGCCGGATGTGCAGTACGGAGTCTCGCGTCAGAGATTCAGAGTTGTTCATCGCGTATCTCTGGTCTTGTCATGGCAGTGAAGGGATTCACGCACATGGACCAGGCGATGGTGGCCGAGCGTGTGGATCTGGGGTTAGGACTGAGCGACACCGTGACAGTGTTGAACTCGAAGGCGAGGGAGAAGTCGGTGGCCGTGGCCATTGATTTGCAGGCCGGTCTGCCGCGGGTATTCGGTTTTGCGGCCGAACTAAACCAGATATGGGGAAACCTGATCGATAATGCTCTGGATGCCGCGCCGGAAGGTGGCCGCGTGGAGGTGAGCGCGTGCTGTGAGGGTCAACATATAGTGGTGCGCATCATCGATAATGGGCCGGGCATTCCATCAGAGATCCGCTCACGCGTCTTCGATCCCTTTTTTACGACGAAACCGATGGGGCAGGGCACGGGTCTAGGGCTGGACATTGCTCGGCGTCTAGTGGGTCATAACGATGGCCTGATTGAATTTGATTCGCAGCCGGGGCGAACAGAGTTTCGTGTATCGCTGCCTGTTGCCGGTGATTGAGGATCGTCTCGATCTACTGTGCTTTTGAAGGTGTGCCTGGCGAGGCAGGTTGTGATGATGCATTGACTGCATCGGCCCAGTAGCTGGTGCGGGCGGTGAGCTGGAGGTTGGGATAGTCCTTCAGCTGCAGCCCGATGGCGTGGAGGCCGGGGTGGGGTGACTGTGGCTGGAAGCTGAGGATGTAGCGATTGGGGATGTGGTTGGAGATGGTGGCGAGGTCGCGCTCGAGGCTTTTGGCGTTGGTCAGTTTGAAGTACTCGCCGCCGGTGAGACTGGCAACGGTCTCGGGGATGTTGCGTTTGAGGCCGTCGGTGGCGAGGATGGCGGCCATCTTGGCGAGCGCGAGCGGCGGCAGAAGCTGCGTGGCGCAGTCATAGACCTGGACGGCTTTGTTGTGGGTGGCGTCGGGGTCGGGATCGGGATCGGGATCTTTGCCCATGCAGCCGTGAGGCGGGTTGGGGTGGTGGTTTTCCATCCATAAGCCGCCTGGCTGCGTGGGAAGTGTGCGCGCGCCGTAGTGGGCGGCTTCGGACTTCGCTGTGGAGAAACCGATGCTGTAGATGGTGGTGTTGGTGTCGCTGATGGCGCGTAGGGCGTCATCGAGGCTAGTGCGGCTGCCGCGGTCGAGCGTCTCGCTGATGAGCAGGATGGCGCGGCGATACTCGATGGGTTGTTTGCGCAAGAGGTCAACGGAGAAGGCGATGCTGTCGAGGATGGCGTCGCCGTTGTCGCCGAGTGGTACGTTGCGGATGGCGAGCGGCGAGGCGCAGTTGTCGAGGTGATGCTGACGTGTGCAGTCAGGGGTTAGCGTGGCGATGGCTGCTGCGGCACGATCGATGCTGGGAGTGAAGTCTTCGAGGAGGGTTGGCTGGCTGTCGAAGGCGACGACGGCAATCTTGTGCGGAACATTGCCGACGATGGATTCGAGCATGGGAGCGAGGGGTGGAGCGATGGAGGTGAACTTGTTGAACTCGCGCGCACCGGCGGCGCCGATCTCGATGACAACGACGAGGGCGAGTGGTTCGCCGCCGGTGTCCTGCTCGAGGTGGAGCTTTTGCGGGACGCCGTCGTCGATGAGTGTGAAGTCGTCGGCGTTGAGGGTGTAGACGAGGTTGCCAGGTTTATCGCGAACGAGAGCGGGAACGAGGACGAGAGTGGACTGTGTGCTGATGGTGGGTGTTTGAGGAGTGGGTTCTTGTGCTTGCGCGAGAGGAGAGGCAGCTACGAGAGCGAACGTGAGCGCGGCTTGGAGCTTCATGGCGGCCTCTCCTGCTGGGTTGAGTGTAGTGCTAGCGGCCGTGGGAGGGGTCGTCTGACGTGGCTACGCTCATGTCGAGATAGAGCTTCGGGATGCCGGGGGCGTAGCAGTTCCCGTCGGCGGCGTAGGTTTTGGCGCAGGAGCGGGTGTTCGCGGGGCGGCGGGGGGATTGGGCGTACTGCCAGACGGCGATGTCGGGGGTTCCGGCGGCGGTGATGGGCGGCGGGGTGAGCGTGCAGCCGTTTGAGGGTGGGCAGGCGTCCTGGTAGGCGAAGAAGGCGATGGGGTGGAGGTGCTTTGCGGCGACCTGCTCGCGGATGTCCTGGATGGTGGTGATGGTGGTGCCGGGGTCGTCGGGGACGGGCTGGCCGCTGGCGTAGACGCCCGGGAGGTAGGTGGAGCGGGCGATGGCTTCGGTCCATGCGAGCAGGTAGGCGGACTGTTCGGGGAGCAGGCGGCCGCCCTCTTCCTGGTCGAGGAAGAGGGCGGTGCCGGCGGGGAAGTGTTCGCGCTGCGCAGCGGCGATGGCGGCGGCGGCGTCTTGTTTGCCGAGGGCTTGAGGGGTGGTGCCGCGGCGTTTTGCTTTGAGGATCTCGGCGTCGAGGCGGCCGTTGTAGAGGACGAGGAAGCCGAAGTTGTTGCGGAGAAGGGTGTCGCGCTTGCCGAGCCAGGGATTGGTGGTCTCGCCGGGAGGGTTGTTGAGCCAGTATCCGGTGAAAACGAAGTGCCGGCGGAGGGCGGGCAGGGCAGCGTCGCCGGGGTAGTCGTTGGCGTCGAAGCCCAAATGCTCAGCAGGCCGCTGAGCAGTCTGCTGGGGCCGCGCGATGGTCGCGGTGAAGAGAAGAATGGTGGCGAGGCTCGCGGGGAGGAAACGCATCGAGAGGGCTCCTTATTTGAGGTTACAGGGTGGAGGAATTATGGGATTGGATGAGATGCAATGTAGCTGTGCTACCTTGCTGCTAAAGGGGAAGGAGGGGGCGATGAATGTGACCGAGGTGGTGGACTCGCAGTATCCGATTGGAAAGTTTGTGAAGCCGGAGACGATCACTCCGGATGACCGGCTGAATGCGATTGCGTCGATCGCCGAGATGCCGGAGCAGTTGCGAAATGCGGTGGACGGGCTGAATGCAACGCAGTTGAATACGCCGTATCGCGAGGGTGGATGGACGGTGCGGCAGCTTGTGCACCACATCGCCGACAGCCACATGAATGCGTTTATCCGCGTGCGGCTGGCGCTGACGGAGGACTGGCCGACGGTCAAGACGTACGACGAGAAGGCGTGGGCGGCGTTGCGTGATTCGGTTGCCCCGGTGGAGTGGTCGCTGGAACTGATCGAGAGCCTGCATGCGCGGTGGGTGCTGATGTTGCAGTCGCTGAGCGAGGAACAGTGGGCGAGGGGATTCCGGCACCCGGAGGACGGGCCGATGTCGATTGAGCTGGCGACGCTGGCGTATGGATGGCACTCGCGGCATCACGTAGCGCATATTACGCGTCTGCGCGCGAATAAGAAGTGGTGATGTGGGGCGGGAGACCGGGGCTACGTTGACGCGGGGAACCGAAAGGGAGCAGACGCCAGAGGAGATTGCGCGCGGGCTCGATGCGTTTCTGTCAGAGCATCCGCGCGCGGTGGTGCTCGAGGATGGGCGGGTGGTCTTCGAAATGCGCGAGGCGAAGTACCGGCTCGCAGCGGAGCATGGGCGGTGCACGCTGCACCTTTGGAGCGAGGACAGAAACCTGGTGCGGAGGGTGAGCGCCGTCGCGACGCGCAACGGCGTGCTGCGGCTGAGCACGCATCGCTTCGGGCAGACGAAGCCGCAGACGCTCGAGCTGGTGGCGGATCGCGACCGGCGGACGCCTTCGGCGCGTGAGACGACGCGGGTGCGGTATCTGCGCGTGCTGGAGCGCGTGCTTCAGCGTGAGTTTGCCGACTGGAAGGTGGACGGGCTGCGCACGGCGATGGACCTCGAGAAGAGCTTTGGGCCTGCGTATGCTCGTGGTTCGTTGGTGAAGGGCCAGCAGGCATGGGCGGTGATCGCGGTGAACGAGGAGGAGTCGCCGGCTGTCGTCGATGGGATTCTGACGCTGGGGATTCTGTGGCTCGATCACTGCCGCGCGAAGGGTGATGGGCGCAGGGTGTTTCAGGGGCTGAAGGTGGTTGTGCCGCGTGGGATGGCGGCGCTGACGGCCTCGCGGATGGCGTGGCTGAATACACGCGCCGCGCAGTGGGAGCTATGGGAGCTGGATCAGGCGAGCGAGGGGCTAACGCAGCGCGAGCCTGCGGACCATGGGAACCTGACGACGCGGCTGGTGCATGCTCCGAATGAGGCGGCTGTGCGGGAGAGGTTTGCGGACGCTACAGCGCGGGTGATGGCGCTGGTGCCTGAGGCGATGCGTGGTGTGGTGGAGTTGCGGGTGAGGAGCGGCGCGGAGGTTGCGTTCCTGCTGCATGGGCTGGAGTTTGCGCGGGTGCGCAGTGGGTATGCGGGCGCCTCGTTCAATCGCGAGGATGAGATTACGTTTGGTGCGGGGGCGAATGAGACTCCGCTGACCGGCGAGAACGAGGGAGAGCTGGGAGAGCTGGTGGCGCGGTTGTTTGAGCGGCGGCATTCGGGCGGGGACAAGCGCGATCCGCTTTACAGGATGCAGCCGGAGCGCTGGCTGGAGAACGTGCTGCGGCGAGATGTCGAGCCGCTGGATGCGCGGCTGAATGCGGCGCATGTGTACACGCAGGTTCCAGCGTTTGCCGCGGGGGATCGCGGCATGCTCGACCTGCTGGGAGTGACGGACGACGGGCGGCTGGCGGTGATTGAGCTGAAGGCCGATGATGACCTGCATCTCGCGTTACAAGGGCTGGACTACTGGGTGCGAGTGCGATGGCATCATCGGCAGACGGCGGAGAATGCGGGCTTCGGGCTGGGGGAGTTTCAGAGGCTGGGGTACTTTGGTGGAGTTCGGTTGTCGGAGGCGGACCCGCGGCTGTACCTGGTGGCTCCTTCGCTGCGGGTGCATCCGGCGACGGAGGTGGTACTGAGGTATATCTCGCCGCAGGTGGAGTGGGTACTGGTGGCGCTGGATGAGCGGTGGCGCGAGAAGGTAAAGGCGGTGTGGCGGAAGCGAAGTGTGGGTACGACTGCGTAGAGGCCATTCTCGGCATTGCTCCCAAAATGGGAGCGTGGTATGTTTTCGAAGTGAGGATTGTAGCTCGGAGCACTCTGATCAACTTCGTGCACCACCGAGTTCGCCGAGCAGAACGACGCGTCGTTCTCGATCATCTGGAGGCGTGGTATGCCATTGCCTCCAGGGCGGAGTGGAAGAACTCAGCCGAATTGAAGCGAATGTTTGGTTCGGCGAGCATCGTTTCCGCGAACAGAGTGGTCTTCAACATCAAGGGCAACGATTACCGGCTGGTCGTGAGTATCAACTATCAATTACAGGTCATCTTCATCAAGTGGCTGGGCACGCATGCGGAGTACGACAGGGTCGATGTCGCCACTGTTCAGCACGACAAGGAGCGTTATGCGGATATTTCCCATTCGGAGTGAGCAGGACCACGGGAAGGCTCTATCGAGGATCGAAGTCCTGATGGATAAGAACCGGAGCTCCGCCGAAGAGGATGAGCTGGACGTACTCGCGACGCTTGTGGCGGCCTATGAGGAGAAGCGCTTTCCCATCCAGTGCCCGACCCCCGTCGCAGTCATTCAGTTTGTGATGGACCAGCGAGGTTTGCGGCGCAAAGATCTCGAGGATCTGCTGGGAAGCAGAGCGCGAGTGTCGGAGATATTGAACGGAAGGCGTCCGCTCACGCTGACGATGATCCGGCGGCTGAGTGCGTCCTGGGGTATCTCGGCAGATCTGCTTATTCAGGAACCACAGAGCAGGCGCGGCCGACGGCCAACACACGCTCCCAGGACTGCAAGACGAACGGCGGCTTGAAGCTATCGTTTCTCCTACAAAACGTTTAGCCAAATTAGAGTCAACTCATTGCAGAGCCTGGCGCTAGCCCGCGAGGGTGCGATGCGAGAAGGTGAAGACATCCGGTCGCGAATAGTGGCCGGTTACATCGAGCGCCATGCTCTCGCGGTCGATCATGTTGAGGTCGAGGTCGGCAATGACGAGCTCCTCGCGGTCGTAGATGGGTTCGACGACGTAGCTGGTGTCAGGCGCGATGATGGCGCTGCCTCCGCTCTCGGCCCACTCCTGATTGACGTTGTGAGGAAGCTCACCTGGAATGTCGACGGCGCGCATCATCAGGCCGACGGCGAGGACGAAGCAACGGCCTTCGAAGGCGTAGTGGCGGCTGGCGAGCTGCGCGATCTCGTTGGCCGTGGGCCAGACCGCGACGTGGATGTGCTCGCCGGACTGGTGCATGGCGGTGCGCGCGAGCGGCATCCAGTGCTCCCAGCAGATGAGTCCGCCGACGCGGGCGTTGGCTATGGAAGCAGCGCTTAGGCCACCGCCGTCGCCGTTGCCCCAGACCAGCCGCTCGGTGAATGTGGGGACGAGCTTGCGATGGTGATTTGCCAGAAGGCCGTCGGTTGAGAAAGTGAGGAGGCTGTTGTAAAGGGTGCCCTGGCCTGGGCCTTCGTCAACGCGCTCGTTGATGCCGATGACGATTCCAATGCTGAGGTCAGCGGCTGCTTCAGCGAGCGCCTTCGTCTCAGGGCCGGTGATTGTGATGCTGTTCTGGCGCAGCTCCGCGAAGATGCGCTTGGTTGGCTCATGGTTCCACAGGCCGGCGGCGGGGCAGACGTCGAGCCAGACGGGATAGCCGGGAAACCACGTTTCGCCAAAGGCGATGAGCTTTGCGCCCTTGCCGGCCGCCTGCTGGATCAGGTCAAGCGCTTTAGTGAGCGTGGCTTGCTTGTTTTGGTAGATGGGCGCGAACTGCGCGAGAGCGACGCGAATGTTGTTAGGCTGCACCTTTGGTCTCGTTTCTACCAGCAGGATTTGTGGGTGTCCTTTTGATGCAGTAGCGGCGAATTCAGTCACAGTAAGCGGCTGAGGTGAGGAGCGAGTCGTCTGCTGGCTCAGTCGCAAGAATCTCTAACGCGGAAGTTTGCGGCTGGGACTCGAAGAAGCGCTCTACGGCGTCGAGGACGGCGGGGCCGTTTTTGGATTCGAAGATTTGTTTGCGGAGGGTGGAGCCTCCGGGGACGCCGTGGGTGAACCAGCTGGCGAACTGCTTCATCTTGCCGACGCAGTCGCGGTTGCGCTGCTCGCGGGCGATCTGGCCTGAGGCCGTGATGGCTGCGGCACGGGCGGCTTCGGCGGCCTCTTCTACGGCGATCTCGTCGACCAGCATCTGGAAGTAGGTGCGGATCATGCGGTAGCGGTCTTCGTTGGTGGGGATGTCGTAGGCGCCGGTCCCCGTTGCCTCTTTAGAGGCCGTGTACTGGGCGATCTGGCGGAAGATCCATGGATTGGACGGCGCGGTGCGGCCGATCATGACGGCGTCGCAGCCTGTGGCCTCGACCATGGCGGCGGCGTCCTCGGGGGTGCGGATGTCGCCGTTGCCTATGACGGGGATATTGACGGCATCCTTCACGGCGGCGATGAACTCCCAGCGGGCCTGGCCCGTGTAGCCGTCCTCGCGGGTTCGGGCGTGGAGCGCGCAGGCATTGAGGCCGCAGTCCTCGGCGAGCTTCGCCAGCTCGACGCAGACGATGTTGGAGTCGTTCCAGCCGATGCGGAACTTCACCGTGAAGGGGATGGTGACGGCGGCGCGGATGGCCTTGAAGATCGTCTCGATGAGCGGCAGGTCGCGCAGCAGGCCGGAGCCTCCGTTGCAGGCGACGACGCGCTTGGCCGGGCAGCCGAGGTTGAGGTCGACGAGGTCGAATCCGGCGTCCTGCACGATGCGGGCGGAGTCGGCGAGGGTCTCGGGGTTGGAGCCAAAGAGCTGCGCGGAGATGGGGTGCTCGTCGTCGTAGTAGGTGAGATAGCGCTTGCGCTTGGTCTCGCGCATGCGGGAGAGGCCGTCGGCGGAGGTGAACTCCGTCATTATGAGGCCGCAGCCGGATTGCTGGTTGGTGGTTATAGCCTCGACGTTCGTCGAGGATTCTGTGGAAGCGGTGAACTGGCTCGCGTTCTTGATGAAGCGGCGGAAGACTGTATCGGTGACACCGGCCATGGGTGCGAGGACCGTCGCCGGGGCGATCGTTACGTTGCCGATGGAGAAGCTGGCAGGCACGCGGGCGTGCTCCGGCATGGCGTACTCACGGGGCGAGTCCCAGCGCTTCTGCTCGAGTGTGTAACGCTTCTTCATAAAGACAGGGAATAGGGAGTAGGGAGTAGGGAGTAGAAAGCGAAGGCCTCCGTTTTTCGCGGAGGCCTTCTGATAGTTTTCGGCTCCGCTTTACTTTGCGGCTTTGCCGGCGTCCGACTGGGCGAACTTGCGGCGGAAGCGCTCGACGCGTCCGGCGGTGTCGACCAGCTTCTGCTTGCCGGTGAAGAACGGGTGGCAGTTGGAGCAGATTTCAAGGACGATGTCGCCCTTGTGCGTGGAGCGGGTCTCAAAGTGGTTGCCGCAGGCGCACTTGACGGTGATGGTTTCGTACTTCGGGTGGATTCCTTCTTTAGGCATCGGTGGTTCTATCCTTTTGCCAAAGGCGTGTGTTGGCCGGTTGGCTGAGATGGCTCGTCGGGTCGCGGATCGCTTGCGACGGTGCGGTCACGTCACATCGAAGGCCTGTCGCGAAGCCGGCACACCCCGACTGGAGTGGCTAAGCGCTTCTCTTATTTTAGCATCACGTGTCCAGCTTTTCAGCCGTGCGATCGGGATTCGCACAGGGCCCGCAGACGGCGAAGTGCTGCGATACTAGAGTTACGACCGATGGCTGAGATTTGTCAGATCTGCGAGGGAGCCGGGCTGCGGGTGGTGCAGCGCGATGGGCGGCAGTTTGCCGAGGAGTGCGAGTGCCGCGTGCGGGAGCGTGCGGCGCGCAGGCTGGGCCGGGCTGGGATTCCGCGGCGGTATGAACACTGCTCGCTCGATAACTATGAGACGAAATTTCCCTCGTCGCACCGGTCGCTGGGCGCGGCGCTGGTGCGGGCGCGAAAGTTTGTGGAGAGTTATCCGCTGGAGACGGCGGGGACGGGACTGCTGCTGACGGGCGGGATCGGGGTGGGAAAGACGCACCTGGCGGTCGGGATTCTGCAGGCCCTGGTGACTGAGCGCGGCGCGTCAGGGCTGTTTTACGACTATCGCGACCTGCTGAAGCAGGTGCAGAACAGCTACAACCCGCAGGTTCGCGAGACCGAGCTTCAGGTGCTGCGGCCCGTGTTTGAGGCCGAGGTGCTGGTGCTGGACGAGCTGGGTGCGGCCAAGCCGACCGACTGGGTCTGGGACACGGTCGCGCACATCTTGAATACCCGCTATAACGACCGGCGGACGACGATTATCACCACGAACTACAGCAACCTCGGGCCGCTGGGCACGGAGGCGGGGCCACGCGGCACAGCGGTGCGCGAGGAGACCCTTGGCGACCGCATCGGCGAGCGCATGCGGTCGAGGCTACAGGAGATGTGCGTTGTGGTTGAGATGCAGGGTGAGGACTTCAGGCAGAAGATCAAACGCGCAAGCTTCGCCTGAGCGCGTGCGGCGCGGGTGCTAGACGACGGTCGCCAGGAGGGCGATTCCGGCAGTCAAAGCGGCGATTCTGTAGACGCGGTCCGCCACTTTGGACGGCGCAGAACGTGCAGTGGTGTCGGAAACGGTGGTAAACTGCCCGGCTTTCTGAGCAGGGGGCGGCGCTTTGCTGGTTGGGGTGTCCATTGGAGCGTCTCCTCTCATAACCCTTTGATGACTCTTAACGGCATATTGGCTCAGAAAGTTCTGGCCTCAAATGAAAATCAGGCTACTTTTTTGCGAAGGTGCTCTGCTGGTTTCCTTTGTGACTGCAGTACGTGAGAAAAGGGCAACTGCGAGGTATAAAATCCGGGCTTATGAGCGATAGGGAGCAGGAAGGCACACGCGGGATAGAGCGGGCTGGGGACTCGGGAATGTTTGCGCCCAAGGCGCCTGCGGGGGGCGGGATGTCAGCCTCGGTCTGGGTTATCGCCGGCGTCGTAGTGCTGGCGGTTTTGGCTGGGTTGGTCATTGCGGGCAGAAAAAAGGCGTCTCCAGTGACCGGGATTCAGCCGTTGGCGGCCTATGCGGCTAACCTGCCGCTCTCGGGGCTTGCGATGAGCGAGTCGACAAGCCTCTCAGGTGGCAAGTCGACCTTTATCGACGGAACGGTGCGGAATACAGGGAGCCAGACGGTGGCCGGCATCACGGTTCAGGTGCTGTTCCGCAACGACGAGGCGATGCCCCCGCAGGTGGAGACGGTACCTCTGATGCTGATTCGGACGCGGGAGCCTTATATCGACACCCAGACGGTGGCGTCCGCTCCTCTGAAGTCCGGGGATTCGCGGGAGTTCCGGCTGATCTTTGAGTCGATCCCGCAGAACTGGAACCAGCAGATGCCCGAGGTTCATATCATTCGGGTTGAGACCAGGTAATTCCCGGCTGGTAAGGGCTGGGAAATCCAGACTTTCGGCATTCAGCAAATGTTACCGGCGACCCGGAAGAATTTGCTGAACGTGTGCTCATTCTCCCGAGAGCCGGTTTGCGACCTCGTTGGCCATAAGTCACTTGCTTTCAAAGACAACCACGGGTTTTTGAGTTTGGCACGCCAGATGCTCTATGCAATGGCGTGTTGACGTCTGAACGTTAGGCGAACCAAGACACTGAGGAGTTTGAAAATGATGAAAACAGGAAATACCTTTGGTCTCTCAGTTTTGGTGCTGGGTAGCGCGATGGGAATGAGCGCCCTGGCCCAGTCGAGTTCGCCCGCTAGCCAGTCCACGCAGCCTGCGAGCACCACTTCGCAGATCAGCCCGGACGACAAGGGGACCTACGCCACCGGCCAGCCCCTCAATACGCAGTCGAAGGAAGGCTTCTGGGGCAAGATGAACCCGCTCGCTCGCAAGAAGTGGGTACACAGGCAGGTTGATCCGATCAAGGATCGCACCAACGAACTCGACCAGCTTCAGGCCAAGAACGCCAACGACATCCGCGATGTGGATTCGCGCGCGACGGCTGGCATCAATAAGGCGATGACCGCCGCAACCTTGGCCGACCAGCACGCGACGGATGCGGGCAATCGCGCTAATGCAGCCAATACGCTGGCGACCAACGCGAGCACCCGTACAGATGCCCTGAACACCACGGTCACCAATCTGGACCAGTACCAGCAGGTCTCGGCGACCGAGATTCCGTTCGCCGCGGGACGTACCTCGCTCGGTCCGAAGGCCAAGGCCCAACTGGACGACGTCGCGACGAAGCTGAGCGCCGAGAAGGGCTACATCGTCGAGGTGGAGGGATATAGCCGCGGCGGCGTGCAGAGCTCGCAGGCGATGGCTGACTCGGTGGTTCGTTACCTCGTCACCGAGCACCAGATCCCGGTCTACCGCATCTACCGCACCGGAATGGGCCGCAACACGACCAAGCCGGCTGAGGGTGAGAAGGCGCTCGTCAACGGAGTCCGCGTGACCCTGCTGCACAACAGTCTCGCGACCATGAACTCAACTTCGGCGTCGAACGCTGTTCCGACGCCCCCAACGACATCCAACGCGGGTGTGAGCAAGCCCGAGTGACCGAGTAGCCCTCCCCCCAAAGGGCGGCACGGGCCGAGCAGCGATGCTTGAGTGCCGCCCGAAAGTTCTAAAGTTTGCAGAGCCTGCGACATAGATCGCACTCCGCAATAGACTCTCCTAACCAGAGAGAACCAAGGCAGATTGGCCCCTCACGCGAGGGGCCGTTTTTTTTTCTGGATTTGGGCTGCTTTGCTCAGCTTTGCCTCACGCATCGCCTGATGCGCTGTCAGGCTGAAGGCGATATTCCCTTGACGATCTCGTGGATGGCGAGCAGCGGTTCGAGCACCGCCTTGAGGTGGTTGAGGTGAAGCGCGTTGGCTCCGTCGCTCCTGGCATGCGGCGGGTCGTTGTGGACTTCGAGGAAGACGCCGTCAACTCCGGCGGCGACGGCGGCGCGGGCAAGGACGGGGATGAACTCGGGCTGGCCACCGCTGACTCCGTTGGCTGCCGAAGGGGTTTGGACGGAGTGGGTTCCATCGAAGACGACCGGCGCGAAGGCGCGCATGATGGGCAGCGAGCGCATATCGACGACGAGGTTGTTGTACCCGAAGCTGGCTCCGCGCTCGGTGAGGGAGACGCGATCGCAGCCGCTCTCGCGGACTTTTTCGACGGCGTGGCGCATGTCGGCCGGGGCGACAAACTGGCCCTTCTTGATATTGATGGCGCGGTTGTTGGTCTTCGCGGCCTCGGCGGCGGCGATCAGCAGGTCAGTCTGGCGGCATAGGAAGGCCGGAATCTGGAGGACGTCGACGGACTCGGCGGCGACGGCGCAGTCCTCTGCGGTATGGACGTCGGTGAGGACGGGCAGCCCGGTGGTCTCGGCGATGGTGCGGAGGATGCGCGTGCCTTCGACAAGGCCGGGGCCGCGAAAGCTCTTGATGGAGGTGCGGTTGGCCTTGTCGTAGCTGGCCTTGAAGATGTACGGGACGCCGAGGTCGGAGGTGATGCGCTGGATCGACTCAGCCATCATGCGGGCGTGCTGTTCGGACTCGATGACGCAGGGGCCGCCGATGAGGAAGAGCTTACCGTGGCCGGCGGAGACGGTGTTGGGCGCGCGGCCGATTTCGAAGGGATGGGTCACGATTGCTATTTGACCATAGTGTCACGGCCGTTGCAGATGGGAGCGTACGCTTCCCGCCTGAAGCGGGTGATATAGAGTGAATGACGGGAGAGCAGTCGATGGAGATGCACGACACAGCTGACGCGAGTCCGAGCGTGTGCTGTGTGATTGTGAACTGGAACGGATGGCAGGATACGCTCGATTGCCTATCCTCGCTTCGGACACAGGACTACCGCAATCTGCAGATTGTTGTGGTGGACAACGGGTCGACAAACGACTCCGCGGGACGCATACGGTCGGCGTTTCCTGAGGTGACGCTGATCGAGACTGGTAAGAACCTTGGGTTCCCGAAGGGGTGCAATGTGGGGATCCAAACCGCGCTTGCGGGAAGTGCGGAGTTCGTATGGCTGCTCAATAACGATACGGTTTGCCCGCAGGACACACTGCGGAAGCTGGTGCGGCGGGCGATGGCGAGCCCGGAGGCAGGGCTGGTGGGAACGGTATTGCTGTATGCGCACGATCCGACGCAGGTGCAGGCATGGGGTGGCGGTAAGGTCAGGCCGTGGATCGCCTACTCGACGCATTTTCACGCACCGGTGAAGTTTGACAAGAACTGCTATACAACCTTCGCCAGCGTGCTGGCACGTCGAGCGATGCTTGAAGAAGTTGGTCTGCTCTACGAAGGCTTCTTTATGTATTGCGATGACACTGATCTGTGTCTGCGAATGCAGGAGACACACTGGAAGATTGTGATGGCCGAAGATACGGCGGTGCTGCATAAGGAGGGGGCAAGCACGCCGAAGAGTCAAAAGCCATTCATGACAAAGACGATTACGGTGTCCTCTCTCCGATTCATCCGAAGGCACTCAAGACTGGCATTGATCGGTATGCCGCTTTATTTAGCGCTGCGATCAGGAAACCGGATCGTGCAGAGAGACTGGAATGGCTTGAGGGCCGTCTGGCAAGGCGCAACGGAGTTCGTGCGAGAGCCCATGCCTTGAAGTGGTTCCAGAGTCGATAATGTGTTTGACGCTCCCCCAACGCTCTCATATTCTTTTCTCAGATGAACAATCTACTGCAGACAGAGAATGAATCCCTGCTTCGTGAAGAGATCAACTTTGACGATCTGAGTTCTGATTTCGACTCGGGAGATCCCTTTCGACATATTGTGATCGATAACTTCCTCCGTGAAGACGTGGCGCGCGCGGTTGCCGAGGAGTTTCCGGAGTTTGATGGCCCGGCTTGGTCTGTCTATAACAACGCCATCGAGGTGAAGAAGGCGTTGAACCATTGGGATCGTTTTCCGAAGAATACCTATGCGCTGTTCAATTTTTTGAACTCCGATGAGTTTGTGGCGGAGATGTCGAAGCTGGCCGGAGTGAAGCTGTGGGCCGATCCGGGCCTGCATGGTGGCGGCTGGCACTCGCACGCCGCCGGCGGCAAACTGAACACTCACCTCGATTATTCGATCCACCCGAAGCTGGGGTTGGAGCGGATTCTGAATCTGATTGTCTATGTGGCTCCCGACTGGCGTGAGGAGTACGGAGGAGCGCTGGGGCTCTGGGCGGATAACAACGGTGCGCCGGGTGAACTGCGGAAGCAGATTTCGTGCATGTTCAACCGTGCAGTGATCTTCGATACTTCGCAGAGGTCGTGGCATGGGCTTCCGGAGCCAGTGACCTGCCCGCCGGGCAGGGCACGAAACAGTCTCGCTGTGTACTACCTGTGCGAGCCTCGAGAAAGTGCAGCGGACCGTGGACGTGCCTTGTTTGCTCCCCATGGTGAGCAGGCGAACGACCCTGGGGTTCTGGAGTTGATCAAGCTGCGAAGCCAGGTGAACACCTCGCAGAGTGTGTACCGGACGAACGTGAACGGCGAATCAAAAAACTAAAGGGAACCGTATAGACGCGCTCAGGCGGCGGGAGGCTTGCCGAAGCGCTCACGTATGAGCGAGAGGGCTTGCTCGGGGGTGCTAACGGCGCCTTCAAGCTGGGCGTCTTCGGCGGCCTCGAGCATCGCCTTGAAGCGCGGGCCGGGGTGGTAGCCGGCGGCGATGAGCTCGCGGCCGGTGAGCAGGAGCCTGGGGTGGATCTCTTCAGCGGGCGCGGTCTCGTACTGCTGCTTTGTGAAGTCGTAGAGGCTGAGGTCGCCGTGCGCGGAGGCGCAGTCGATGCGGTGGAGTTCGAGTTGTTCGTCGAAGTGTGGCAGGCGGAGGAAGCGCTTCAGCGTGGACTGGCGCATGTGCATGACGTCTCCGAAGCGCATGTGGTTTTTGACGAGCGCGACGATCTGCGCGGAGTCTTCGTTGGAGAAGCGCAGGTGTGCGAGGACCTTCTCTGCAATGCGTACGCCGACCTCGACGTGGCCGTTGAAGCGGATGCGGTCGTGTGGGTCGTTGGGGTTGGGCGCACGGAAGGTGGCGGGTTTGCCGATGTCGTGCAGGAGCGCTCCCCAAGCGAGCGTGGGCGAGCAGCCGGCGGGAAGCTTTTCAAGCAAGAGCATGGTGTGGACCCAGACGTCGCCCTCGGGGTGGAACTCGGGCGGCTGCTGGACGCCGTGCATGCGTGTGGCCTCGGGGAGGACCTGCGCGAGGAGGCCGCTTGAGTCGAGCAGCTCAAAGGCCCGGCGGGCGCGGCCTTCGGTGAGCATCAGGGTGAGCTCGTCGCGGACGCGCTCGAGGCTGACCTGATTGATCTGCGCTGCGGCGTTGTGGATGGCGGCGAAGGTCGTTGGCTCGATGTCGAAGTCGAGGCGGGAGGCGAAGCGGATGGCGCGGAGCATACGCAGCTTGTCTTCGGCGAAGCGCTGGGCGGGGTCGCCGATGGCGCGGATGATGCGTGCGGCGAGGTCGTTGCGGCCGCCTACGTAGTCGAGAGTTGCGGCGGGGGCATCGCCTGTCCGCTCGAAGATGGGGGGATCGAGGAGCATGCCATTGATGGTGAAGTCGCGGCGCTGCACGTCTTCTGTGGGATCGCTGGAGAAGCGAACGGCGTCGGGGCGGCGGCCGTCCGAGTAGACTCCGTCGTGGCGGAAGGTGGCGACTTCGGTGGAGACGACGTTGTCTTCCCCGTTGTTTGGTTCCCCGCGGTTTGGCTCACAGACGAGGACGACGCCGAAGTGCGCGCCCACGGTGAGGGCTTTCTTGTTGGGGAAGAGTCTTAGGACGGCATCCGGTGTGGCGCTGGTGGCTACGTCGTAGTCTTTGGGCGCTATGTCGAGGAGGAGATCGCGCACGCAGCCTCCGGCGAGGTAGGCCTGATGGCCCGCGCTGCGGAGGGTGAGGGCGATCTCGTGTGCGGCGAGGTATCGCGGGTCGGACTGGATGCTGGGTGCCATGCGCGGCTCTCACCTATGATAAAGAGATGCGCGATGGTAGCGGAACAGGCCTAAGCAGGACACAGGGTCTAATCCTGGGCATCGAAAGCTCGTGCGACGAGACGGCTGCGGCGGTCGTTCGTGGAGGCACGGACGCGCTGTCGAATGTAGTTGCTTCGCAGATGAATCTGCATGCGAACTACGGCGGCGTGGTGCCGGAGTTGGCTTCGCGGGAGCATCTGCGCAACGTAGTGCCTGTGGTGCGCGAGGCGCTTTCGCGGAGTGGTGTGAGCCTGGACGATATTGATGCAGTGGCGGTGACCGAGGGGCCGGGGCTTGCCGGCGCGCTGCTGGTGGGGATTACGTATGCGAAGGCGCTGAGCTTTGGACTGGGGAAGCCGCTGATCGGCGTGAACCATCTGGAGGGACACATTCATGCGGTGCTGATGGAGGCCCGGCAGCGGGCTGAGGCTCCGATGGAGCTGCCGCTGCTCGCGCTGGTGGTCTCGGGTGGGCACACGCATCTGTATTTGGCAGAACAAACGCGGGATCTTGCCGAGACGCAGGACAGCGAGGGCGCGTGGCGATACCGCAACGTGGGCCGCACGGTGGACGACGCTGCTGGCGAGGCTTATGACAAGGTGGCGAAGCTGCTGGGGTTGGGGTATCCGGGAGGGCCGTGGATCGATTCGCTGGCGGTGCGGGGAAATCCGCGCGCGGTGAAGTTCAGCTTCGCGCAGATCAAGCCGCGTCCGCATCGCGATGGGGCTTCGCTGCCGAACAAGAAGGCTCCTGTGGCCGCGAGTGGGCCGAGCTTTGATTTTTCCTTCAGCGGCATCAAGACGGCGGTGTTGCGGCACATCGAGACGCGTCACATGCGAGAGAGCGTGGAGGCACGGCGGGCGGCGCTGGCGGCGAAGCTGGAGTTGAAGCCTGGTTCGGACGAGGTTGTAGGGCTATGCGATGCGCAGACGCTGGATTTGATCGCGTCGTTCCAGTACGCGGTGGTAGGGAATCTACTTCGCCAGACCTTCGCTGCGGCGGAGGCGTTCGGCGCGCGCGGCATTGTGGTTTCGGGCGGCGTGGCTGCGAATCGCGAGCTGCGGCGGCGGTTTCAGGCTGAGGCTGACCGGCGCGGATTGCCGGTGGCGTTTCCGTCGCTGGCCCTTTCGACCGACAACGCCGCGATGATTGCGGCTGCGGCGTGGCCGAAGTTTGTCCTCGAGCAGTTTGCAGGCGATGACCTGGGCGCGACGCCGCAGCTTCGTCTGGGGCAGGGATAGCACCTCGAGGAACAATGAGCAAACGGGCCATCGGCTAAAATCAATAGGGAATTTCAAAAGAAAAGTGGTCTGCACCGCGCTACGTGCTCGGCTGCGGCAGGATAAGAGCGCACGTGGCAACAATGGAACTTTTCAATACCCTGGGCGGCAAGACCGAGACGCTGGAGCCAGTCGGCGCTCCCGAACTGCGAATGTACTGTTGCGGCCCGACGGTGTATGACTATGGACACATCGGGAACTTCAGGACGTTTCTGCACGTCGACGTGCTGCGCCGCTTCCTGCTCGAGCAGGGGATGAAGGTCCGGCACGTGATGAACGTGACCGACGTGGATGACAAGATCATTCGCAATGCGACCATGGCAGGCCTGCCGATTGCGGAGTACACGGCAAAGTTTGAACGGGCCTTCTTTGAGGACTCCGATGCGCTGGGGATTCAGCGGCCGGAGTATGTAGCGCATGCGACGAGCTGCATTCCGGAGATGGTTGCGATGGTGGAGAACCTTGCGGCCAGGGACATCGCGTACCAGACAGACGATGGGAGCTGGTACTTCCGCATCGCGCGGTTCCCGGAGTACGGCAAGCTCTCGCGCAAGGATTTCGAGGGGATCGAAGACGGCGCGCGCGTGGATGTGGACGAGTACGAGAAAGATGCTGCACGCGACTTTGCGTTGTGGAAGGCCTGCAAGCCCGGCGAGCAGCACTGGGATACGGCGTTGGGCTGCGGGCGTCCGGGGTGGCATATCGAGTGCTCCGCAATGGCGATGAAGTATCTGGGTGAGTCGTTCGATCTGCATGCGGGCGGCGAAGACCTGATGTTTCCGCATCACGAGAACGAGATTGCGCAGTCGGAGTCGGCGAGCGGGCACGCGTTTGCGCGGCACTGGATGCATGTGCGCTTTCTCTTGGTGGAAGGACGCAAGATGTCGAAGTCCGAGGGGAACTTCTACACGCTGCGCGATCTTCTGCTGAAGGGCTATCGTGCTTCGGCGATACGGTTCCTGCTGATCTCGGTTCCGTACCGCCATCAGATGAACTTCACCTTCGAGAGCCTGAAGGAGTCCACCAACGCGATTGACCGGCTGCGGACGTTTCACCAACGCATGCTGAAGGGTGGCTTTCCTGAAGGTTTGGACGAGGCAGTGGCGCAGGCGGCAGCGAAGGCCGAGAAGGACTACACCGCCGCTCTGGCGAACGACCTGAATACGGCCGAGGCTCGTGCGGCGATCTTCGACCTGGTGCGCACGGCGAACTCTGCCGCGGATGCGCATGCGCTTCGCGCAGGCAATGTGAGCGAGATTCTTCGCGTGCTTGCGCTGTTCGATGGAGTCTTTGCGGTGCTCGAAGACAGGGACGCCGAGATCACACGCGCTGCGCTGGCATGGGCTGAGGCTGAAGGGCGGCTGGGTGAGGCCGACTCATCGATGGTTGCCACGCTGTCGCTGAGCGATGAGGCGATCGATGCACTTGTCGCCGAAAGGACGCAGGCCAAGAAGACGCGCAACTTCGCGCGGGCCGACGCGATTCGGAACGAGCTTCTGGCCAAGGGAATTCTGCTTGAGGATTCGAAGGACGGCGTCCGCTGGAAGCGTAAGTAGACTTCTGACGGAAGATAGGATCGAGTGCGAGCTTGCTGGCGTTGACCATGCAGTTTTGACCACAAGTGCTACGATATGGCCATGTTGCTGCGGACCGCGGTGTTGCTGTGCCTGCCTCTCTTTGCTGCTCCTTGTCTCGCGCAGACTTCGCAGCAATCTCCTGCTAAGCCTCCCACGACTGCGCTCAAACTCTTTCGCGATCCCGGGCTGAACATGACCTTTGCGTATCCGGCCGAGTTCACGCCTGTGATGACGGGCGCGGCGAAAGCGCAGGCATCGGACAAAGGCCCCGCGGCGCCGCAGTGCGTCCGCTCGATTCTCTCCGCAGGCTCGGAGAGCAAGCTTGGCAGTTCGGCGTTTGTTATCTCGGCCATCGACGGCACGTGTCCGGGTGCATTGAAGCAGGCAGAGCAGCAGGGATGGTTTACGAAGGAGCAGATTCTGCGGCAGCTCAAGCGGTATGGAACGGCGTCTCTGTTGCAGGAGCCGTTTCACTACACGATCGACGGCCGTCCTGCAGCAATTACGCTGGGCTCTGCCAGGCAGGATGATACTGCGGTTATTGGAGTCCCGGTGGTGACGACCTATGCGGCCAAGGCCTGCTTTCGCAGCATAGTCCCTGACAAGCAGAAGGCCGGAGCGAAAGCGCAGGCAGATGAGGTGATCTGCCTCGACTTTACGACGCAGCATCGCGATCTGCTGACGGGGATCCTTGAGTTTTCGGTCCAGTTTGACGATGGGATGCCGCACCCGATCGTTACTGGCAATGCGCTCCACTAAGGTGGGCTCAATGCGCTATACTCAGCGGCACAGGCCGAGCCTTATGAGATCCCGTCTCTCAGTCGCGATGGAACCAATCTCCAAGGCCACAGGGGTATCGTGCCCCTCCAGGACGCAGCAGATGCCGCGCACGTACCTGTGCGGTCTGCCTTCCAGCACGCGGCCTAGCCTCTTCGGCGGCGACTAGCCGAGCGCCTCCGAGCCTGGCGAAGTTCTCGCCCAGCGTCAGCCGTTCTACTCTCTGCTTTCTTTGCAGCATCTCGCCGCCTTCGTGCGGCGGATGGAAGCGGCTCACCCTTTCTCGCTGACAACCGAAGGAGACCCGCATGAGCACCCTGATTCACGAGCAGACTCGAGTTGCCACCGAGGCCGACTACGCGCAGTACGGCCCGAAGCTGAAGATGCCGCTCCCCGGGCCGCTTGCCCAGAAGACCGTCGCCGAAGACCACAGTCTGACCTCGCCCAGCTACACACGTGGTTATCCATTGGTGGCGAAGTCGGGTCGCGGGACTCGTATTACGGATGTCGACGGCAATGAGTTCCTCGACTTTGCCGCAGGAATCGCCGTGAACTCGACGGGGCACTGTCACCCTGAGGTGGTGAAGGCGATTCAGGACCAGGCTGGTCAACTGCTGCATATGTCGGGCACGGACTTCTACTACGAGAACATGGTGAAGCTCGCGGAAAGGCTTTCGGCGATTGCTCCGATGCCTGGGCCGCATCGCTTCTACTACGGCAACTCCGGAGCCGAAGCGGTGGAGTGCGCGCTGAAGCTCGCGCGGTATCACACGGGCCGGCAGAACATCATCAGCTTCTTTGGGGCATTTCACGGACGCACGATGGGTGCGCTCTCGCTGACCGCGTCGAAGCCGCAGCAGAAGCGCCGCTTCGCGCCATTTGTTCCGGGCGTGCATCATGTCCGCTATCCGTATGCGTATCGCGGTTGCAGCGGCGGGCCGCAGGAGGAAGAGGCGTTCGCGCTTGGATGCGCGCGGTTCATCGAGGAGAAGCTCTTCAAGACGACGGTTCCGCCGGAGGAGGTCGCCGCGATTATCCTCGAGCCGATTCAGGGCGAGGGTGGTTATGTCGTTGCTCCGACGAATTTCCTTGAGGAGATTCGCCGTATCTGCGACCGGCACGGAATCCTACTGATCGCCGATGAGGTGCAGTCGGGCGTGGGCCGCACGGGCAAGTGGTGGGCGATCGAGCACTCGGGCGTGCAGCCGGACATCGTCTGCATCGCCAAAGGCATCGCGAGCGGCATGCCGCTTAGTGTCTGCATGGCGAAGGCCGAGGTGATGGATTGGGTGCCGGGCTCGCATGCGAGTACGTTTGGCGGCAATCCGGTGTGCATTGCTGCGGCGCTCGCGACGCTGGACATCATCGAGCGCGAGGCGATGCAGAACGCCGCCACGGTTGGAGCGAAGATGCTGGGGCGGCTGCGTTCGTGGGTCAGCAAGCACGCGAACGTGGGCGATGTTCGCGGGCGCGGGCTGATGATCGGCATCGAGATCGTCAAGGACCAGCAGAGCCGCGAGCCTGTGGGCGCGCTGCGCGATCGCATCGTCGATCTGGCGTTTGAGCGCGGCCTGCTGATTCTCGGCTGCGGCGAGACCAGCATTCGCCTGTGCCCACCGCTCGTGGTGAAACAGCAGGAGGCCGACGTGGCGCTCGATATTCTGGAAGAATGCATCCAGATGGCGACGAGGGGCTGAGACTATAGCAACAGTGAGTCAGCAAAAAAGCGAGTCAGCAACGATGCTCTGTTGCTGACTCGCTTTTGTTTGCTGGTGACGCAGCGGGAGGTTAGAAGGTGAAGCTGACCTCTCCGGTGATTGCTCGCGGCGAGACGTAGTGCGTGCCTGAGAAGGTGGAGAGAAAGTTGTACAGCGCGTACTTGTTCGTGATGTTGATAGCAGTCGCACGAAGGCCAACTTTGTACTTGTCACCGTGGAAGAGGTTGTCCTCGCCCAAAGCCATGTCGAAGAGGTGCCTCGGCTGGATACGCTGCGGGTTACGGTCGTCGTTCTCAGTTCCCGGAGCGGGGATGTTGATGAGGCTGGAGGTGAGCTGCGAGGCGAGGCAGGTCACGGGCAAAGGATTGGTCGGTGTTGCACGAACACCATTGCAGATGAGCCCAGACTGGAACTCCTGGTCGGCAGTGAAGCCGCTCAGGTCGACAGCAGGCTGGCCATTGATAGTGAGCGGGTTTCCGTTGCTGTCGAACGAGAACGTCGCGCACTTGCTATTCGGATCAATTGCGTTGTAGCACGGAGCCGAACCGGCGACGAGGCCGCTGTCATAGCGCCAGTTGAAGCCGATCCAGGCGCTCTTGCGGAAAGGAAGGTTGTACTGCAAGTGCGTAGTCTCGTTGAAACGCTCGTCGTGGTCGATGCGGAAGGGGAAGTTGGAGCCGGGCGTCCCAGGGGTTGCGCCGACGCCTCCGACCTGCGGGTTGAAGAAGCGCGCAGCGACCGAAGACATCACGACGAAGGCGCTGAAGCCGTGGGTCTCCGGGACATTGGCACGGATGGCGAAGCCGGGGATCTTCGAGTTGTGCCACTCGATGGGGAAGGTGATGGGAGTCGATCCGAAGACGCTGAAGTCGTAGGCGTTGTGTGTGTACTTCCAGATGTACTCGGCACTGACAACGAGGTGCCTGCCGAAGGCCTGCTGCAGGCCTGCGTGAAACTCGTTGCGGAAGCCAGGGTTGAACGGCGCGGGGGTGCACTGGCCAAGCGTCTCGAAGATGCCCTGAATGACGGGATCGTAGCAGCCGTTGGTGGAAAGCACGAGGTTCTCGTTGAAGGGCGTCTCCTGCGCGCGCGCGTAGGAGGCGCGTAGCACGGTGTTTGTCTTCTTGATGTTATAGGAGAGTCCAACGCGGGGCTCGGCCTGGCGCTGAACGGCGAGGCCATTGTAAAAGTCGCCGCGCACGCCAACGTTGAAGAGCCAGTTGCCGGCCGAGATCTGGTCCTGCGCGTAGAGAGCGAGCTGCTTCACGTCGGTCTGGCCGTGCCAGTAGTACTTGGTGCCGCCTCGGGTGAGATCGTATGGCAGGAGAACGGGGTTGAAGTTCGGGTTGGCCTGCAGCCCGGCGTTGGCGCACTGGTTGGGGTCGGTGAATCCGCCGACGGAGCTGCCGTTGCTATCGACGCATGGAGCATTTACACCCGGATCGACGAGTCCGGTGTGGATGTTCTCGCGCAGAAACGTCTGCTGATAGACGCCGCCAATCTTAATGTTGTGAATGCCTTTGTTGTAGGAGAAGTCAGAGTGAATGCCGGCGTTGGTCAACGTGCGATATTGTTGTACGGTCTCCTGTTGGATGGGGCCGAAGTCGGCCAGTGGGTTGTGGCTCGCATAATAGTTGTAGCCGTCGCGGCGAACATAGGCTCCGATGTTGAAGACAGAGTTCGCATTGACGATGCGAGTGAAGGTGGGAGCTATATTGAAGGTCTCGATCTTGGACCTCTGATCAGCGGCTCCGAGGAAGTTACCGAACTGGTCGAAGACGCTCGAGGTGTCATAGGAGTTCGGGGTCTGGAACCAGGAGCGCGTGTACTGGAAGTTGGTGTGGAGGGAGTTGGCCTGGTTGAACTGATAGTCCACGCGGTCGAAGAAGTTCTGTTCGTTGCCGTGATCGTGCAGCGTCAGGAACTCGGGACCATCGAGGAAGCGACCCGAGTTGAGGCCGTTCACCGCGATAAAGTTGCCCCAGTTCTGCTTACCGTAGGCAAGGTTGGCATCCAGGTTGGATGAGCCGAAGGTTCCATAGTCGAGGGCGATGCTGCCGTGAGGAGTCGTAACTCCTTGTCCTGAGCGAGTGGTCGCCACGATGATGAGACTGGTTTTGTCGCCGTACTCCGCCGTGGGGGCGCCTCCGATGACTTCAAGCGACTGCACTGCGTCGGCGGGAAGCTGGTTGGAGAAGACTTTGCTCTGCTGATCGGTGATGGGCTGGCCATCGACAGAGAAAGAGTTCTCAGCGTGATCTCCCAGGCCGTGGAAGAGGCCGTTCGAATCGGCCGCGACTCCCGGTGAAGACAGCGTAACGATGGAGCTGAGAGAAGAAGACTGGCTCTCGAGCGGCAGGCGGTCAATGGTCGAGCGGTCAACGTCGGTGTGGAAGCTGGGATCGGTCTCGATCAGTTCCTCGCCGCTTTCAACGTTGACGGTCGTCGAAGCGCTTTCAACAGAGAGCTGGATCGGCAGCGTGACCGGCACGATGGAGTTAATGTCGACTGCTTTGTCGGTTTTGGCAAAGCCGGATACCGTGACCAAGAGATGGTAGGGGTTGAAGGGGATGTTATAGAAGCGGAACTGACCTGCGCTGTCGGTTCTGACGGTGCGGGTGTAACCGCTGACGTGATTGGCGATCTCGACGGTCGCGTTAGGGACGATGGCGCCGCTCGGGTCAGTGATGGTTCCGGAGATGGTTCCGGAGTTGCTCTGTGCCTGCGCGACTGTGGCGAACAGCGCGAGGGAGAGCACGAATACGAAAAGCCGGTGGAGAGATGGCCTGCACATAAAGAAGATGGCTCCTGGGGACGCTCTCAGGAAGAGCGTCGTGCTGATATGGGGCGCGTCCGCGTAGGTTGTACGCGGTGGGTTCAGACACTGAGTTGCGCGGAACGTGATTGTGTCTGCGGACTAGGCGCGGACTGCATCAGCGGGAGGTGGACGGCTGGCCATCTCGAACCGCCAGCGGAAGGTTCTCTCGGCATCCGCGGCGACCGAATCGAGCGCCTGCATTTGCAGGGTCGGTTCGGGTGCGTGGGCCGAGACGGGCAGCGCCGACGAGTGCATCGCCACGCAGAGCGGGCAATGGTCGTCCTGCGACGGGCTGTTGTGAGTGGGACTCTGCTTCACGCTCGAGAAGACCACATGAGTGTGGCTGACTTGCACGGTTCCCATCACGCAGACCATGAATGCGCAGAAGACAGCGATCAGCTTGAGCCAGAGAGGGCTCTGCGTGCTGCGTCCGCGTTGGAAGATGGTCTGCATGCGTTTTGAATGCTGCTTTCTGTGTAACATACCCTGCGTGAGGAGCCAAACTGCCGGTGGAGTTGCTGTCAATCGAGCCCGTGGTCGAGTGCGTCTAACCGGAGAGCTCCAGTGGCTCTACACTGTGGGAAGTTCTATGAATAAGACGCATTATTGCCCCATAAGGTTTTTAGTTTTGCCGCCTGTATTGCTGGTAGGCTGTGTCTTTTTTGCCACACTGGATATCATCGCCGGGGCGCAGACCTCCTCGCAGAAGAGCCTTCCTGTCCCCGATGCCCCGGCGCAGCCTCACCGTACCCGCCTGATTCTGAAGGACGGAAGCTACCAGATTGTGATGAGCTATCGCGTGCTGGGCGACCGAGTGCTCTACGTCAGCGCAGAGCGGGGCGGCGTGCAGGAGGAGATTCCAGCCTCGCTAGTGGACTTCGAGGCGACGAAGCGGTGGGAGCGGCAGCATGCCGAACAGCAGGCGAACGACGCAGGGCAGAACGATGGCGCTCCGGCGATCGATCCGGAGCTGCTGAAGGAGGAGGCAGAGCGCGCCTCGTACACGCCTGAGGTTGCCAAGGACCTGCGTCTGCCGGAGCAGGACAGCGTGCTGGGTCTCGACATCTTTCAGGGCAAGCCGGAGCTGGTTCCGATGCCGCAGTCCGACAGCGAGCTGAACCGCAACACATCGCACAATGTGCTGAAGGCCGCGATCAATCCGCTGTCGAGCTCGCACCAGCTTGTGCAGCTCAAGGGTGAACGGGCAGCAGTGCAGTTCCATGTGGACACGCCGGCGCTGTTCCTCCGCATCGGCAGCGACGAGCCGCCAGCGACGGGAGGCGCGCCGCTGACGGTGGACACGCACGGGGCGAGCAGCGCCATCAAGGATGCGCCTGCTGGCGGATCGGCCGGCAGCCGCTATGTGATTGTGCGGGCCGATGTGCGTCAGGGCGCGCGCATTGTCGCGAGCTTCAAAATCAGCATGCTGGGCAGTGTGCACCAGCAGGAGGACGTGATCGAAACGGCCCGGGAGGTGCTCTCCGGAGGCCACTGGATGAAGCTGACGCCGCGCCAGCCGCTGGAGTTCGGCGAGTATGCGCTGATGGAGGTGATCAGCGACCGGGAGGTGAATCTCGGTGTGTGGGACTTCGGCGTACATCCCGTCTCACCCGAGAACCGAGACGTGATTCTGCCGCAGCCGAAGCGGCCTTTGTCGCTGGACCGGAGGCGTCCGGAGTAGCTGCTCTGGGGTACCTACCCCCCCCTGGGTAGCCGCAAAATATTGCAATAGAAAGAGTTAGAGATTTTTGGCGTTTGTAAAATATTGCATCAAAAGGGTTTAATCGTAAAATATTCATAACAAAATAGTTATGGGCACAGATGAGCCCCGGGATGACCGGGGCTTTGTCCGTTTTCCAGCTATTTCAATTTCTAGCAAGTTGCAGTAACTAGTCTGCCACTGCTAAGTTATTTGTTTTTATGGGATTAGGCCATTTAGGGGCTTGACAAGATTTTGCTGTGGAAAACTCGGGAGAGGATGAGAGGCAAAGAGAACGGCTCCGTCGAAACGGAGCCGTTCTAGTTGGGTAGTTCGGTTTAGAAGAAGAGTTTTGCGGCCACCTGTAACTGGCGAGGGCCGTAGAGGGTGCCGCTGGTGTTGTTGATGGTGCCGAATGGCGTCGACGACACGAACGGCGCGATACAGGTGTTGGAATGGCCTGAGACCGGGCAGGTCACCGAGGTGGCGGTGGGAGCGACGAAGGAGAATGCACTGGTTGCCACCCCAAGGCCGTTGCGATGGTTGACCAGGTTGAACGCCTCGCCCACGATCTGGAAGCGAACATTCTCGTGGATTGGAAAGTCACGAGAGACCCGCAGATCGATGTTATGAACTCCGGGGCCATGAAATCCGTTACGTGCGACCTGCGGGGCCCGGCCGAATGCGCTTCCAGGGGAGTTGAAGGTGTTGTTGGCGGCTCCGGTGGCACTGCCATCGAAGCCGGCTGCGGTGGCAGTGTTACCAGCGTTCGTGGTGTAGACGCCTTTACCAGGGTTGTTGGTCAAGAACGCTGTCACCGGAAAGCCGGTCTGCTCGGTTGCTGTGCCGGCTAGGGTCCAGCCATTGGCGGCGTGGCGAGCCAAGGCGTTATCCGTTTTCAGGGTTGGCTGCCAGACGAGGCTGGCGACGAAGCGGCTCCTCATGTCGAGGTCCGAACGTGCCTGCTCGCGTGTCATGTTGATGGCTGGATTGTTGTAGATTCCCTTGCGGTTGAACGGATCGAGGAGGACGTCGGTGCCGAAGAAGGCTCCGCCGGAGCTGTTGGCACCGGAGGCTCCGCCGGCGCTCTGGCCGGCGTCTTCGGTATGGGCCCAGGTGTAGTTGAAGAGCGCAGAGAAGCCATAGCTCATCTGCTTCTTAAGGGAGACGGCGAGGGAGTTGTACCAGGTGTTGAGTCCGCTGAAGGAGACCTGGAAGTTGCCATCGCCTGGGTCTGGTTTGGGGAGCCCGGCAGGATAGAAGGGCACTGTGACCGTGGAGAGGGTCTTGCCTGTTTTGTCGACGACGTCATAGGTGCGGGTGGCGCCGGTGTAAGCGGGCTGGTTGAGGTCGATGGAGTAAGGCAGGCGCATGCCGCGCGTGCCTACCCAGCCGATGGAGAGCGTGGTCTGGAAGGGCAGGGCCTGCTCAATGGCGAGGTCTGCCGAGTGTGTGTAGGGCTGGGTGTAGTGAGGATCGACGCCGTGCGGACTCAGCGGCTGGCCTGCGGGAACGCCGATTGGCTGAGGCGTGAGCGCGCCTGCGAAGGGCGCAGCCAGCGGGGGGCCAGGAGGCGTAAAGAGGACGTTGAGGTTGGTGGGCGCTCCGGCCTGGCCAGGCAGGAGATTGTACTGCTGCTGGAAGACACCATTTTCCACGCGTACGTTGTAGTAGGCGCTCAACGGAATCAGTCCGTAGAACATGCCGTAGCCGCCGCGCAGGACGGTGCCTGTATAGGGCGACCAAGCGAAGCCCACGCGAGGCTGGATCATCTTGTAGTTGGTGTTAATGATCTGAGTGGTGGCGATGCCGATAGCGCTGGGCTGGCCGTTGGCGCTGGTGAGGAAGGGGCGGGGCGGCTGAGGCACAAGCTGCGTGTCGTAGCGAATGCCGAGGTTGAGGACGAGGGAAGAGGTCACCTTCCAGTTGTCTTCAAAGAAGCCTGCGAGGTTCTTGCTCCAGAAGTCGTCTTTGCCAGACTTGGTGATGGGATCGACGACCTGGGTGAAAGTGGAGTAGTGCTGGCCGCCGTTGACTCCGTAGGCGTCCTGAACCCAGTTGGCGAAGGAAGTGGCCGCGGGGCCGCTGTACGTGTATCCGCCGTTGCCCTGGAAAAGGTTGATCATGATCTCGTGGATGAAGTTGAGATCGACGCCGGCCTTGAAGTTGTGACGGCCGCGGGTCTGTGAGATGACGTCGAAGAACTGGATGCGATGTTCGTCAGGCTCAGCGATGCGGGGTAGGGCCGCGGTCTCGCCGTAGTTACCAATGACGCCGGAGCCGATGGTGACACCGGGCCCGGGCCCGTTGGCGGTGTTGGTCTCAAGATCGCGGGACCACTGGAAGCGAAGCTCGTTGGCGGTGGAGGAGCCGAGGACCGAGTCCCAGCCGGCTACGAAGAAACGCTCGTGGAAGGCTGCGGTCCCATTGTTCTGAATTCCGCCATTGCTCTGTGAGGGGCTGGTGTTATAGCCGTTGGGCTGGTGAAAGTTCTGCCAGAGGAAGCTCGCGCTGAGGTGATTTTTGCCGTTGAGCTGGTAGTCGAGCTTGGGGAAGAAGACGTCCTGCTTGATGTTGCGGGGGAAGGTCCCGGTGGTCTCGGAGATGAGGAAGTTGGCGGCGGCGGTGCATTGCGAGGCGGTGAGAGGCGCCGGGCAGGTGGTAGTGGAGTTAGCGTAGCCGAGGAGGGTCGCAGCGGGTGTGCTGGAGGTGTAGAGGATGGGGTTGACCTTGCGGAAGCCATCGTAGGTGAAAAAGCCAAAGAGCTTGTCCTTGATGATGGGGCCGCCTACGGAGCCGCCGAACTGATGCTGCTGGTGCACGGTCTGGGTCAACAGGACGGGGCTGGCGCCGTTGTGCAGGGCCGACCACTTGCTGTACGGATCGAGTGCGTTGAGGGTCGGGTAGCGAAGCAGATAGAAGAGATCGCCATGGAGCTGGTTAGTTCCGCTCTTGGTGATGGCGTTGACCTGGCCACCGGCGGCGCCGCCGAACTGGGCGGAGTAGCCGGAGACGGCAGACTCGAACTCCTTGATGGAGTCGGCCGAGAAGACGTAGGGAGCGCCAAGGGAGCGTCCGCGGGCTTCATTGAAGAGTGCCTGCTGGTTGCTAACGCCGTCGACGAGGTTGGTGTTGTAGAGGCCGGAGATACCGCGATAGCTGACGAGGCCGGTAGAGCCGTCGGGAGCGACGTTGGGGGTGAGGAGGACGAAGTTATCCCAGCGGCGGCCATTGACGGGGAGATTGCCGATGTAGGTCTGGCTGATGGTCTGGGACTGCTCCGTGCGCTGGGTATCGATGGGCGGCTCTTCAGTGGTGACCTGGACTTCGGTGGCAACGGAGGCCGCGGCGAGAGAGGCGTCGACGGAGAGCGTCTGGCCGACGGTGAGCTGGAGGTTCTTGCGGTCTACTTTGCCGAATGGACCACCGCCGAGGACGACTTCATAGTGTCCCGATTGAAGGAAGGTGGCACTGTAGTAGCCGTCGGAGTTAGTGGTGAGGTTGCGAGCGGCGCCGTTGTCGGTGTTCACAATCTGGACAGTGGCGTTCGGGACGGCAGCACCGGAGGTATCGGTGACGGTGCCGCTGATGGTCCCTGTGCCGGCGGTCTGGGGTCGAGCGGGAGGCGCAACAGCGAGGGTCAGCAACACTGCGAGCGAGAGAGAGAGACGTTTCCACGTAGGACGTGTCATGTGAACTGGCTCCTTGAATGAGACGACACCGATAAGTGGGCGCGGTGTTCAGGTGGGTGGCCGGGCTCTTTAGGGCGGCGTAAGTATCTGCCGCATAAGGTTCAGCTACGGTCCCAGTTTGTTTTGGTGTAGTAGCCCTAGGGTTAATCAGGCGCGAGCGCGCTGTCAAGGGGCTCTGTATCAACGTTCTGCAAATCCAGGTTCTCAAAACCCGGTAATTCAGGGACTGATGGGATGCAAAAGCACGGATTTTACTGGAGCTGGTCGGGAACTACGGAGTACTGGATGAGGATCTCGAAGGGGATGATGGCGAGGGTGGCCTCGTGGGTGGCCTCGAGGACGATGGGGCAGGCGGCTCCTGCTTGTTGGACCTCGAGCCAACGCGCGGCGCAGACGCACCAGCGGTCGCCGGGCTTGAGGCCGGGGAAGCCGTACTGCGGCATCGGGGTGCTGAGGTCATTGCCAAGCTCGCGGGAGACATGGAGGAAGTCGGCGGTGACGACGCAGCAGACGGTGTGGACGCCGAGATCGTCGGGGCCGGTGTTGCAGCAGCCGTCACGGTAGAAGCCGGTCATGGGCTCGCAGCCGCAGGTGCCGAGCGGCTGGCCGAGGACGTTGAGGGCAGGGGCTTTGATGGGTTCGGTGGTCGGCATGTGCTGTGGCTCCAGTGCCCGGCGATGGGGCTGTTCGCGGGTTAGAGCTGCTCGAGGACGGACTGGACGCGGTCGCACGCCCAGAGCAGCTCCTCTTTCGTGATGATGAGCGGAGGCGCGAGGCGGATGACGTTGTCGTGGGTCTCCTTGCACAGGAGGCCCTGGCGCATCAGCGCCTCGCAGACGGGGCGCGCGGGGGAGTCCAGCTCGATGGCTACCCAGAGGCCACGGCCGCGAATCTCGCGGATATGCTGGTTCCTGATTTGACGGAGACGATCGAGAAGGACTGCGCCGAGTTCGGCGGAACGGTCTGAGAGGTTCTCCTCGACGAGGACGCGGAGCGATGCTCGCGCGACGGCGCAGGCCAGGGGATTGCCCCCGAAGGTGCTGCCGTGGTCGCCGGGAGTGAGGACTCCGAGAACCTCACGCGAGGACAGCACGGCGGAGACGGGATAGAAGCCTCCGGCGAGCGCCTTGCCTATGATGAGGACGTCGGGAGTGACTCCCTCGTGCATGCAGGCGAAGAGCTTGCCGGTACGGCCGAGGCCGGACTGGATCTCGTCGGCGATGAATAGGACGCCGTTTTCGTTGCAGATGGCTGCGGCCTCGCGGAGGTAGCCGTCTGGCGGGATGAGGACCCCGGCCTCACCCTGGATGGGTTCGACGAGAAAGGCCGCGGTGTGGGGCGTGATGGCGGCGCGGAGGGCCGCGGCGTCGCCGAAGGGGATGACCTTGAAGCCGGAGAGGTAGGGGCCGAAACCCATGCGGTACTGCTCTTCGGTGGAGAAGCTGATGATGGAGATGGTGCGGCCGTGGAAGTTGTTGGCGCAGACGATGATCTCGGCCTGGCCTTCTGGGATGCCCTTGACGGTGTAGCCCCACTTGCGGGCGATCTTGAGGGCGGACTCGACGGCCTCGGTGCCGGAGTTCATGGGCAGCGCCATCTCAAAGCCGGTGAGGTTGTGCAGCTCTTCGTAGAGGAGAGGGAGCTGGTCGTTACGGAAGGCGCGCGAGGTGAGGGTGACCTTCTGGGCCTGCTCGAGCAGGGCGGCGAGGATGCGCGGGTGGCAGTGGCCCTGGTTGACGGCGGAGTATGCGGCGAGGAAGTCGAGGTAGCGGCGGCCTTCGACGTCGTAGACCCAGACGCCGCTTGCTCGCTCGACCACGATGTCGAGCGGCTTGTAGTTGTGCGCGCCGTATTGCTCTTCAAGCGCGATGAAACGGGATGTCAGATGCTTCTCCTTGTGGAGAGGATCCTGCGAGGTGTCGTTTTGCAGAATTGTGACTGCCATATCGATCGCCTGACCTTTTGTTTGAGAGACGTCTGATTTTTCTGTGTGTTTCATCCATTATTTCATGCGCGTAAGCCACAAGCAGGACAGGACTCAGATGGCTCATGAAAAAATGGCGCGACTGCTGAGCCGCGCCATTCAGAGAGCGTGTTGCAATTTCAGCTATTTCGCGGCCATTGCAAGCTGCTGTTGATACTCTTCGTAGGGGCCCTTGTGGTCGGTGATTTGGAAGTCGTTGGGGCCGCCCTCGAAGTGCCAGATGCGCGTACCGACCTCTTCGATGAGGTCTTCGTCGTGGGTGACGAGGAAGACCGTGCCCTCGTACTTCTGCAGCGCCTGGTTGAGCGCGTTGATCGATTCGAGGTCGAGGTGGTTCGTGGGCTCGTCAAAGACGAGAATGTTGGGCTTCTGCAGCATGATCTTGCAGAAGAGCAGGCGCGCGGCTTCGCCTCCGGAGAGAGCTTCGGTCTTCTTCATGCCCTCTTCGCCGCGGAAGAGCATCTGGCCGAGGATTCCGCGGATGTCCTCCTTGGTGGCCTTGGGGTCGAAGGTGTGAAGCCACTCGGCGGCGGTAGTGCCCTTGGGGATGGACCCGGTGTGGTCCTGGGCGAAGTAGCCGATCTGCGCTTCGTGACCCCACTTGACTTCGCCGGAGTCGATGGAGACGTCGGTCTCTTCTACGGCGGGGCCGTTGGCGAGCAGCGCCTTGAGCAGTGTGGTCTTGCCCTGGCCGTTGCGGCCCATGAGGATGACCTTCTCGCCGCGCAGCACGGAGGCGGAGAAGTTGTTGATGACGTGCTCGGTCTTGCCGTCGGGCTGGGCGTAGGACTTGTTGACGTTCTCGAACTCAAGGACGTGCTTGCCTGAGGGGCGCTCCATCTTGAAGCTGATGTAGGGGCGCTGGATGTTAGAGCGGGCAAGCTCCGTGGTGGCGAGGCGCTCGACCTCTTTCTTGCGCGAGTTCACCTGGGAGCTGCGCGTGCCGGCGGAGAAGCGGGCGATGAAGTCGTTGAGCTGGGCGATCTTCTTTTCGCGCTGCTCGTTCTGGCTCTCGATGCGGGCGCGGACCTGGGTCTTCTGCAGCACCATGTCGTCGTAGCCGCCGGTGTAGGTGATGATGGTCTCGTAATCAATGTCTGCGATGTGGGTGCAGATGGAGTTGAGGAAGTGGCGGTCGTGCGAGATGGTGATGACGGTTCCGTTGTAGCGGAGGAGGAAATTCTCGAGCCAGTGGATGGAGTCGAGGTCGAGGTAGTTCGTCGGCTCGTCGAGGAGCAGCGCTTCGGGGTTGCCGAAGAGGGCCTGCGCGAGCAGAACGCGGACCTTCTGGCCGCCTTGAAGCTCGCTCATCTTGCGCTCGTGGAGCTCGTCGGGGATGTCGAGGCCCTGGAGGAGCACGGCGGCGTTGGCCTCAGCCTCGTAGCCGTCTTCGTCGCCGACGATGCCTTCGAGCTCGCCGAGGCGAGAGCCGTCTTCGTCAGTCATCTCAGGCTTCTCGTAGATGCGCTCGCGCTCTTCGAGAGCCGCCCAGAGGGCTTTGTTGCCCATGATGACGGTGTCGATGACGCGGTAGGCGTCGAACTCGTACTGGTTCTGCTTGAGGACGCCGATCTTCTTGGGGCGGACGACGTTGCCCTTCTGGGCGTCGATCTCGCCGGTGAGGACCTTCATGAAGGTGGATTTGCCGGCGCCGTTGGGGCCGGTGAGGCCGTAGCGGCGGCCGGTGGTAAAGGTGACCGAAACATCCTCAAAGAGGAGCTTCGAGCCGTAGCGCATGGTGACGTTGGAGACGGAGATCATGTGATTCCTCTTATTTTACAGGGTTTCGCCGAATTTCGCGGTGGATGCAATTGTGAGCAGCGGATCAATGGATCACGCGAGATCGGGAATGTGAAACGACGTGCAGCTCGAAGGGAGCGCTTGCAGCGGGAGCGTCGCCCCTTTGATCGCGTCAGAGGAGAGAAGTCGCACTTCGCACCGATTTTTACTGGCTTGCCATCTCGCGCGCAGCGATCGCCTCTGTGACCGGGGCAGAGGGCAGCGCAGGTCTGGAGGTCGGCATGCCGAAGAGCCTTTCGAGGCGTAGGCGCAGAGTGTCGGTCCTGAACTCGGTGAAGTAGGCGAGGAGATAGGCGTAGCCGACAGTCGCGAGCAGAATGCCTATGAAGAGGGCGACGGTCCGCAAGGAGGGAGTCCAGCGCGTATCCCCAATGAGCAGCGATGCAAGGAACACCAGCAGCGGCGTATGGACGGCGTAGAGAGTGTAAGAAAAACGAGCCAGATTGCGCGAGGCCCGCTCGCCCGGGGAGCCGGGGGTGTAGCAGTCGTTTGCAGAAAGCAGCAGCCACAGCAGGCCAAAGGTCAGGATGGCCAGGATGTAGTCGTTGAGAAGGCTCGGGAAGGTGTGGATCTTCGCCAGCCCGAAGAAGGCCGGCAGATAGATAGCCGCCGCGGCTATGCGCAACCAGTATCCCGCGCCAGCAGAGAGGCGTGGCGCAGGCAGCTTGTAGAGCAGCGCGCCCGCCAGCCAGATGGGAAACGAGAGAAGGATACCTCCGCGGACGAACCACGCCGTCGCCACGAAGAGCACGGCACACACAACACGATAAAGCCGCTGCGTCCGACGCCGCAGCGCGAGGATGCCCAGGGGGAAGAGGATGTAGTACCAGAACTCGTAGGCGAGGCTCCACAGCGCGCCGTCGGAGCCGAAGACTGGCGTGAGAACGACCTGCACGAAGAACAGATTGCCGAAGAAGATATGCGGGGCGAGGAGATGTCGCACATCGCCGATCATGTGGTTCTGAACGGCCCCGCTGTAGAGAGCCGGGGCGTGGCCGAGGCGGATTCCGAGCTTATCCCAGAAGAGGCACAGGAGAAGAGCCGGCACAAGGACAACCCAGAGGCGCAGGAATCGCCGCAGAAGATAGTCGCTCCACTGCCACTGGTTGCGATCGAGAGCACGGAAGACGGCTCCGCTGATGAAGTAGCCGCTGAGGAGGAAGAAGACGACAACCGCCTGATGGCCCGCTCCCGAGAGAAGGTACGGCAGCGCCAGCAGACCGCGATGCTGCGTAATCTGGTGATAGTCGATGAAGAAGAGGTTGCGCGAGTGTTCGAAGAGAACGACGAGAGCCGCGAGGCCGCGAATGAGATCGAAGAGAACGGAGGCCCGTGAGTCTGCGAAGCGAGCCGCGGTCTTTGGCAAGCTGGCCACGCTCATGAACAGGCCGCTTCGCGCTTGAACTTCCGGACGTCGCGCGTGCTGACCTTGGAGAAAGAGGTCATAGCTTTTCTTCCATCGTATAGGGCGGAGCTTGAGAGAAGGTAAATTTTTTCTTGAGTGACGCGCGTCAGGACTGGCCGGTGAGGACTCCGGCGGCGAAGACGAGGCCTCCACCGACGATGACCTGCAGGCAGATGCTGGATCGGAACACCTCCACCTTACAGGGAGTGCACCGCGAGCCCGGTTAAGACGAAACGCTCCGCGGGGCTGGTTGGCCGGCGCGGAGCGTGGTTGAAGCGAGGATTCAGACTGAAGCTAGCGCCCCCGGTTGCCGCGGGTTGGGCGGTTGCCCGAGTTTCCTCCGCGCGAGTGCGAGGCGTTGCGGCCGGGATGGGCGTTGTTGCCGCCGTGGCCCTGCTGCTGGCCTTTGCCCTTGCGGCGGCTGCGGAAGCCGTTGTTGCCGCCACGCGAGTCGGCAGGCTTGCCGTAGGCCGATGCGCTGGAGTCGTTGCGCCAGGAACGGGTCTCAAGGGCGAGCAGGTCGGTGACGCCAGAGTTCACGATGGTGTTGAGATCGACGGGCTTGTTGCGCTCCTCCCGCTCAAGGTTCTTATCGGCCTCGCGCCAGTCGAACTTTATGTTGAGTTCGCGCTCGAGCTTGCGTGCGTCATGGCGCTCCTGCGGCATGACGAAGGTGGTGGCAATGCCCTTAGCGCCGGCGCGTCCCGTCCGGCCGATGCGGTGGACGAAGTCCTCGCTGGCGTTGGGAAGGTCGTAGTTGACGACGTGGGCGATGTCGGAGATGTCGATTCCGCGCGCGGCGACGTCGGTGGCGACGAGCACGCGGTGCTTGCCATTTGCGAAGCCCTTGAGTGCCGCGGTGCGCTGCGACTGGCTGCGGTCGCCGTGGATGGCGTCGGAGTCGTGGCCGAGCTTCTGCAGCTTGCGTGAGATGCGGTCAGCGCCGTGCTTGGTGCGTGAGAAGACGAGGAAGGTTCCCTGCTCCTCGTTGAGCATCTGGTTCAGCAGGCCGAGCTTCTGGTCCTGCATGACGGTGCAGGCGCGGAGCTCGACGCGGTCCGACGGCTTCGAGGTGGCGCCGATCTCGATGCGGACAGGGCTCTTGACGTAGTCGCGCACTATCTCCTGGATGTTGGCGTCGAGCGTCGCCGAGTAGCACATGGTCTGGCGTTGGCGCGGCACGGCGGTGACGATGCGGCGGATGGCGGGGAGAAAGCCCATGTCGAGCATCCGGTCGACCTCGTCGAGGACGAACATCTCAACGTGGGAGAGGTCGATCTCGCGGCGGCGGAGGAAGTCCTCGAGCCGTCCAGGCGTGGCGACGACGAGGCGCGGTCCGCGGTCGAGCTGGTCGAACTGGTTGTTCTCCGAGAGGCCACCGCAGACGAGCACGGCGTCGTGCTTGGCGCTGGGCATCAGCTTCCAGTAGACGTCGAGGACCTGCATGGCGAGCTCGCGCGTGGGCAGAAGGATGAGCGTACGAATCGGGTTGCGCTTGCCGCGCGTGCTGGGCGCCGAGGTGGCGTCGAGCCGCTCGATGATGGGCACGAGGAAGCTGAGCGTCTTGCCGGTTCCGGTGGAGGCGGTGGCGAGGATGTCTTTGCCTTCAAGGGCGGGCGGAATGGCTCCGGCCTGGACCGGCGTGGGTTTGATGAAGCCGGCGTTGGTGAGGCGGCTCTTGAGGGAGTCGGAGATGTTGAAGTCCGTGAAGAGGGGACCGTTCTGGGGGAGGGTAGAGGTTGCGGCGTCAGCCTGCGGGGTTGCGGGCTGCTCGAGCGTTGCTGTAGTCAAGATGTGTTCCTTCGCGTTGATGAAGCGGCAGAGAGATGCAGATGCGCCTAGGCGCCATGGATTCGGGTAATCAGCAAGGCTTTGTACGTCCGAAGCGTTGCTGCTGCAGGCGAGACTCGTCCGATGACGGCCTCGAGCCAGAGCAACCAACGCGGCTTCCAATTCAGGTGGGAAGACAGGCGGTGGGGAGAAGCGATCGCAGTCTCTGGCCAGATCTCCGAATTCCACGAGGAGTCTTTGCCTGCGATGCTCTTTGCGCGTGAGTCATTTTCTCACTGCGCAACTATACTATATCACAGTTGCGAGGCACATTTTGCAGTTTCGCATTTGGTCCTTGCTGCTGTTTGGAGAGGTGACGGTCAAAAGACGTTCAGCTGGCAGTCATGATGGCTCGGCGTGTGAGTAGGATGAAGAGTTCATTGGGGTGATAGTTAGTTCGACCAGCCTTTTGCAAATGCCTTCATCGGTCGAGGCGAATACATCGAAGTATAGGAGGGTTTTGTTCTGGCTGGCGGTGCTGGCCAGGCTTCGCAGAATGAAGTGGTCCGGTCTCGACAGGTGGCAGTAGTAGTCACCCTGACTGGAGAAGAATACGAAGTGGTGATATCCGATGCTCTCCAGATAGTCGAAGCCGTCCCAGACCTGCTCATGCAGACCAATCAAGAGATCCGGGTACCATTCGAAGTAGAGGGCCGGCTTGTAACGGTCAAGGAGTGCAGCGCCCGAGCGCAAAACTGAGAAATCGTACCCTTCGGTGTCAACCTTGACGAGGCTCAGGCTTCCGTGGGCTTCTGCGAATGGGCCGGCGACAGCATCCAGCCGTATCAGTCGGCCGTACTCGGAAGACTCGCCGGACTTTGCCTGATCCACCAGTTTGGTCGATGAGTTTGCACGGCCGTCATCCTCGAGCCAGACGACGGTGCCTTCGTGCTCACCAATGAAACACTGCTCTGTCTGTACTCGAGGGTTGTTGCGATGATTAAACTTGCATATCCGGGCGATATCTTGGTCGGCCTCGATGCAGAGATAGGAGACCCCGGGGACGAACTGGTCGATTACAGCGACAGTCTCACCGATATTGGCGCCCACATCGATTACAGTCAACCCCGAGTTGCCGGAAGAGGATGATGCAAGCGCACTCACGGCCAACGCGAGAGGGCGGTTGTACTGAGGGTAGTTGTACAGGACAGTGGGTAGGGCATGTTCTGCCGGCATCACCATGGAACGGCCATAGAGATACCCATCGACCGTATGGTTTGCTCCTACAACTGGCAGCAAAAACTTGGCGACTGTCCTATGAAGGATTCGCCCAAACTCTCGAACTATCAAATTTGGGTGCGAAGACAGGACCTGCAACCTGTTTACGATATCGAAGGTAAATTGGGCAAGACGTGAAGGAGTTCTCTGCATACCTCAATTCTTATCATTCATAGTCGTTTCTGTGCCACGACTTCAATTTGTGCTAGCGCCTTCCCCAAAGTCTGATCCGTAGGCACATTTAATAGACGGGCCGCTCTGATAAGGACTTGGTCGAAAATACTGTCAATTAGCCCCATGCCCAAGAACCAGTGCCGTATACGAAAGAAAATGCTACGGACAGGTTTAACAGCACGAAATGGAATCAATGGTTTCCAATGACAATAATGACCGCTATGGCGCTTAACGGAGATAATAGTGGCGCCTGGCAAAGAGCTGACTAAGTCCTTCATATTAAATGACACTTCAGGATGCTTAGAAATTCCGTCCAAGCGAAACATGCTCTTATGATCAGTGTTGAAGAGACTGGGCCAGTATCCCTGCTCATAGAGTTCCTCATCGGGAACGACCGTAATTAGGTATCCACCAGGTTTTAGCAATGTCCACCAGTCTGCTATGGATTTTTGAGGATTTCTCATGTGTTCCAAGCAATGTGAACTATGAACGCAAGAAAAACTCTCTGGCTTGAAATAGTTAAGAATTTCATTTGCATCTCCGTCCTCTTGGTCGAACGGCGTAGCGTGGGGAACAACTAAATCGGGACCACATCCAATATCGAGGACGCTGTCGTTCATATATCTAGAATAAAAATCGCTGTTACGAACAGATCTCGTTTTGGACGCTTCGTTCATTCGTCGTTCTCCGGAATCAATAGTAGCAAATCGACTTAAGGAGACTCTGACTAAGCTTTTTTCCTTTCACTGGGGGGTTAGATAGAGTTCGCGCAGATGGGAACTCTAATGCACCAGCAGACGACCTGCGGATAAAATGTAAATCAGTTACTACCCGGGGAATTTGATGTTGCTGCGGCAAGGCATTTGTTCGGATGCGTTTTCGTCCAATTGCGAGCCTCAAGAGAGATGCTAATCTTCGATGATCCATGCGTTGCGCGCCAAGCTTAAACTTAAAGATGACCCGCGATTGGCTCGCGTCCTCAAGGGAGGGCTATCGGGAGTTTTGGGGAAGGCGACGGCTGTTCTAGTCAATGCTGTTAGCCTGCCAATTACGGTTCGGTATCTTGGTCGAGAACAATATGGCTTCTGGGTAACGATCAGTACCACAATCATGATGTTGGCGGTGCTTGATCTGGGAATCGCCAATACGCTCACCAACAGTATCTCGCGAGCTTATGCCGAACGCTCCGAAGAGATGGCGAAGCGCTACTATGCCACGGCATTCTGGGCCACGTCTGCTATTGCCATACTTCTGGGACTTATAGGCGCGGTCATCTGGCCCCATATCGATTGGGGAAAACTCTTCGGATTGAGCGACTCAGCGATGGGTCGACAAGCGGGGAAATGCGTAGCCATCTCATTTGGTTACGTTCTTCTCACCCTGCCGTTGGGGCTTGCCAATAAAGTTATGGGCGGATACCAGCGTGTGCCGGTGACAAATATGTTCGCGATGCTCAACAGCGTGCTTGGGCTGGTAGCGACCATTCTCGTGGTACGAATGCATGGCACAGTGGTTGATCTAATGGCTGCTTTTTGCGCCGCTATGCTGACTGGAACCATCTTGCTGAATCTTTGGATGGGCCTTCGTCATGAACCACGTATTCGTCCAACACCGCGAAGAGCGCATCTGGGCGCAGCCCGCGAGATTATGAGCCATGGCGTGCTCTTTTTCATTCTTCAGATTGCTGGGCTGGCTGTCTTCAATTCCGATAACCTCATCATTGCGCACTTCCTCGGAGCCGAGCAGGTGACTCCCTATGCAGTTACCTGGCGACTCGTGGGATATGCCTCCGTGTTGCAGTCTCTCGTGGTACCGTCGCTTTGGCCGGCGTTTTCGGAAGCGTATGTCGGACAGGATATGGCCTGGATTCGCGCGGCCTACCGTCGTATCATGCGTGCCACCTTATTGATCGTGACTCCTGCCGCTTTACTGGTTGGTTTTGCCGGACGGTGGATCATCAGCGTATGGGCCGGTAAGGCAGCAGTTCCGAATCCGGGCCTTCTGTGGGGTATGTGCTTTTGGGCTCTGCTGCTAGCCATTACGGTCAATCAGGCAGCTTTGCTGGCAGCAACCCAACGTCTCCAGTTGCAGGCTGTTTGCTCAGTCCTCACAGCAATCCTGAATCTCGTGCTCTCCATCGCGCTAGTGCAGCGCATCGGAGCGATTGGGGTTCTTTCGGCAACGATCATCTCTTACCTGCTGTTCGTTGTTCTTCCTCAGTCGTGGGAGGTGCGGCGAATACTTCACGGTCGATACCTGACAGTGAAGAGTGAAGAGGAAGGCCCTATTGAAGAGGTATCGACATATGGAATCTAACCTCCTCAAGCGTGTCCTTCGCCGTGGATTCAACTTTGTCATCGCTGGCCGGTTCTTCCGACTGTATGCGCCGCAGGCAGCTCCTGCTCCGCCAGGCGGACGTCATAAACTCGCGATCTCGGACCTCATCCCGCACCTTGGCGACAAGGTCATGATCTTCCCACTGCTCGACGCTCTCCGCCGGGAAAACCCTGATCTTGAGATCAGCTATTTCACCTCCGGTGCGGGGAGTCTCATCGGCTCGCACCCCGCAGTGGATCACCTCTATTGCATTGCGCGCAAGCAGGCGAAGAACCGTCGCTTCCTTTCTCCTCCCTTTCTTTTTGAGGTTCTCCAATGGTGGTGGCGTGAATTGCGCAATCTTCGCTTCCACACAGTAGTGGTCCTTCGTGGTGGTGTAGAGCCATCTTTCTCGCATCATCTTGCGTGGCTGCTGGGTGGAAGGGCTCGCTTCGCCTACAGCCCCAAGCTGGAACCCGAAAAATGGGAGAGTCAGTTTGGCGTCTCGCCTCTTTTCACTGCTGAGGTGACAGAGATGCGAGGCGTTCATGAAGTCAGCCGCGGAAACGAAGTCTTGCAGCTGGCTGGCCTGCTTAAAGAGCAGGTAGACATCAGGCAGCCGGTGCAGAGTGTGTTGACGATCGCACACAGTCAGGCCGCTCGGACTTATCTGGGGCAGCTAGGCTTGTCAGGCCGGCCCTACGCCGTTATCGCTCCGGGGGCCTCGTTACCGCGACGCGCATGGTCTGCTGCCGATTTCGGGGAACTGGCCCGCCTGGAACTGCTGCCTCGCGGTTGGCTGCCTGTGCTTGTGGGCGGTCCGGAGACCGCCATGGCTGCTCAGGTGATTCAAGGACACATCAGAGGGGGTGTTCTGGATTTGACAGGCAAGACGAGCTTCGAACAGCTCGTTGCGGTCTGTGGCGGCGCTCAATGTTTCCTTGGGAACGACTCAGGAACGTCACACGTTGCCGGTGCATGCGGTGTTCCGACTCTCATTGTGACTGCCTTCGCGCACAGCGGCCAGCCACATCATCATGCATCGCCTAAACGCTCGCATCCCCTTGGACCTTGGGTCGCCGTGGTGCAGCCAGACAATCAGCTGCTACCATGCACAACCGAGTGTCTCGCGGATGAGGTGCATTGCATTGGGCAGGTCACCGTGGAGGAGATGGGCACGGCACTTCGGAAGCTCCTCGAGAAGAACGTTGGCCAGTTCAAGTCGCGTCTGCATGCCAAGGTCGGGGCTGGATCGGAATAGGCGTCGAATCTACGAATCTACGCAAGAGAGACAAAAAGAGTGCGGCCCCGAGGCCGCACTCTTGTTTTGTTCCAGTTCTTCCACTATCAGATGTGGCAGCTCACCATGCCGCGCTTTTCGAGGTAGCGCTGGTGATACTCCTCGGCCCGCCAGAAGGTCCTTGCCGGACAGACCTGCGTGGCGATGGGGTTGCGGTAGGTTCCTGCCGCGCTCAGCTCGGCGATCTTGGCTCGCGCCTGCGCCTGCTGCTCGCCGGTATTGGTAAAGATGACGCTGCGGTACTGGGTTCCCCAGTCCGGGCCCTGGCGGTTGACTTGTGTGGGATCGTGCAAGGCGAAGAACGCGTCGAGAAGGTCCTCATAGGAGATGCGGGACGGGTCGTAGGTAACTTGAACAACTTCCGCGTGGCCGGTGCGGTCTGTACAGACTTCCTTGTAGGTTGGGTGTTCCAGGTCGCCGCCCTCGTATCCGACAGCTGTCTCAATTACCCCGGTGATCTCGTTGAACTTCGCTTCTACACCCCAAAAACATCCTGCTCCAAAGGTTGCTTTTTCAATTGCCACTCTTGTTACTCCTTTACTGCTCACTGCATCCATTGGATGCTTCCGGAGGTGAGTTTGTCATCACCCGGAGTGTGAATTGCGGGAGTAATTTTGGGCGCACCTGTGGAACTGTGTCAATGGATTTCGCTGTAACTAAAGTTGTACCGGTCGAGGTGAGTGGCGGACGACCAAATTGCTGGAAATAAGGGGCTTTTTGGCGTGGGTGCGCAGGCTGATCCTGCGCTGCCCGGACAACGAGCGGCCGGCCGACGTGAAGGCTAGCTCGATCGCCGGCGCGTCGAAGTCTTCGGCGGAAAAGAACGGCGTTTCGCGGCCTTCGGCGGGACGGGTTTTTTCAGCTGCGCGAACTCCGGGGTCCTCTGCTTGGGAACGACCTTCAGGCCTCGTGCGGCGCGGTCGAGAGCCGTGACCTCGCCCGATGTCAGCTCGCGAAACTCGCCTGGAGGGACGTCGAGGCGCAGGGCTCCGTAGCCGATGCGGCGAATTTTTTCGACGTGGTGGCCGATCTCCTCGAACATTTTCCGGATCTGGCGGTTTCTGCCCTCGGTGAGGGTGAGCTCGTACCAGGGATTGTCGCCGCCGCGAACCTGCTCGATTTTGGCAGGCGCAGTGATGACGCGGTCGCGGCGTCCGCTGCGGACCTCGTTGAGGCGGCCGCGGTCGATCATGATTCCGTGGCGGAGCTGCGCGATCTTCTCGGGTGGGGGAGCGCCGGAGACCTTGACGAGGTACGTCTTCTCGACTCCGGCGGCTGCCTTGGAGAGCTTGTTGGCTAGGTCGCCGTCGTTGGTCATCAGCAGCAGGCCCTCGCTGAGGTAGTCGAGCCGGCCGACGGGGTAGAGGCGGACGTTGTCGCCGTGCGGGCCCTTCTTCGCGGTCATCAGTTCCATGATGGTAGGGCGCTTCTCTGGGTCGGAGAGCGTGGTGACGTAACCGCGTGGCTTGTTGAGCATGTAGTAGCGCTGCTCTTCGCGCCCGTGGAGCAGCTTGCCGTCCACGCGGATGTGGTCGCGCGAGAGATCGGCGCGGGTCCCCAGCTCGGTAACGGTCTGGCCGTTGACCTGCACGCGGCCTTCGAGGATGATCTCCTCGGCCTTGCGGCGGCTGGCGATGCCGGCCGCCGCGAGAATCTTCTGGAGGCGCTCTCCTCGGGGTTCGGTCGATTCGGTCATCCTTCCATTATGAACTGGATGCGGACTCGGCGCTGCGATTCAGCACGGCTAGGCCTGGGGGAGGTGCAGCGACAGGCCGTACTCGGCGAAGGCCTCGAGGATCTTCGGCAAATCGGCAGTAGTCAGTCCGGAGATCTTCTCGAAGAAGCCTTCCATGCCGGCGGGTGAGATGAAGACGAGAATCCTGCCGGTGGTCGTGCCCGCGTTGCGGAAGGTGTGGACTCCGCCGCGGGGAGCGAAGAAGACCTCGCCGACCGGAGCCTTGATCCACTGCCCGTCGCTGAGGATCTCGAAGTCGCCCTCGAGGACGGTGAAGGTCTCGTCCTCTCTGGTGTGCGAATGAGGCGGCGGACCGCCTCCGGGCCTGGTGGTCTGGATGACCGTGACAGACGCGCCGTTCGTCATGGCGCCGTCGACGAGAATGTCGACCTTCTCGCCCAGAATGTTCAGGCTCTTGATTGGCTGCATTGAAGCTCCGATTTCAACGAAATAGGGGCACATGAAACCGCATCAGCATAACGGAGAATCTGTCTCTCGCCTACTCGGTGGTGCTGGTTGTCTCTGATTTCTGCTCGGGTTCATCATCCGGCAGACCATCGTCGGGAAGCTGATCGTCGAGAGGATCGTCCACGGGGTCGGGGCTCCCGTCGGCCTGGGGCAGGTGTGTGTGGCGCTCGGGCTGCAGCTCTTCGGGGGTCTCGGGCGCGTGGTGGACGGGAGTTGCCTCGTCCAGCGGAATTTCCTCCTGCTCGGCGAGTTCGCTGGCCATCTTCTCGAACTCTTCGATGGAGGGAAGCTCGTTGATGTCTTTGAGGCCGAAGCGCAGAAGGAAGTCGCGCGTGGTCTTGTAGAGGATGGGGCGCCCGATGACCTGTTTGCGGCCGGCCGTGGTGACGAGCTTGCGCGTCATCAGCGAGCCAAGCACGCCGCCAGAGTCGACGCCGCGGATCTCGGAGACCTCGGGTGCGGTGATGGGCTGCTTGTAGGCGACGACGGCCAGTGTCTCGAGCGCCTGGAGCGAGAGCTTCAGCGGCGGCTTGAGCGACTTGACGAAGCCGCGCACGGCATCGTGGTACTCGGGCTTGGTGGCGAAGCGGTAGCCGCTGGCGACCTCGCGAATCTCGAGGCCGCGGTCGCCGTTGGTGTAGTCGGAGATGAGCTGGTCGAGGATGGAGCGGAAGTACTCGCGCAGGCGGCGCGCAGTCTCTTTCTCCTCTTTGGACTTCCTGCCGGAGTCGTCAGCGGTAGCCTCTGCGGCCGCGGGGATGGCCGCTTCAGAAGCGGGAGCGGCTGCCTCGGCTGGGGCAGCTGTCTCCCTGGGGGCAATGATCTCTTCGTTGAGCGCGTCGGGATCGGCGGACTCGGCAGCCTCACCGTCAACCAGGCTGCGGGCGGACTCTTCTTCGAGGGCGAGGGCCTGCTGAGCGGCGGCCAACTGGTCAAGCTCGGCCTGGGCCTCCTGGCCGAGAAGCCCGATGAGTTGGGCGAGGGTGACCGGTTCTTCCGAGGCGTAGATGACTGCTTCAATCTTAGCTTTGAGACTCATGTATCTCATAAGCATATCCAACGTCGCGTAGGATTGCTTGCGGGAAGGGATGGCGGTTATGACGCGGCGAGAGTGGCTTCGGCGGGCGGCGGGAACTGTTGTAGCGGCAGGGCTTCCGGCACTGTTCGGACGGCGGGCGGGCGCGCTGGCAAAACGGCGTCATGGCAACCCCGACAACATTACCGGGCGTGGCTCGCTGGCATCCCGCGCGGCCGCTCGCGGAATGCTGGCGGGAGCGGCAGTGGACACACGGCTGCTGCGCACCGACGACACGTACCGCCAGGTGCTGGCCGAGCAGTACAACATTCTGGTAGGCGAGAACTGCATGAAGTTCGGAGCCACTCAGCCCAGGCCCGAAACCTACTATTTCAACGACGCCGATGGCCTGGTGAGCTTCGCCGAGTCTAACGGGATGAAGGTGCGCGGGCACAACTTCGTCTGGCATGAGGCGCTGCCGGAATGGTTCGCCGGGACGGTGACCAAGGAGAATGCAGAGAAGATTCTCGTCGACCACATCATGACGGTCGGCGGCCGTTTCAAGGGAAGGATTCATAGCTGGGACGTTGTGAACGAGGCGATCTGGATTCCGGATGGACGTCCTGATGGACTGCGGTCGTCGTCGCCGTGGTTTCAGATGTTGGGGCCGGACTACATCGACTTCGCTTACCGCACGGCGCGCGAGGCCGACCCGAAGGCTCTGCTGACCTACAATGACTACGGGATCGAGTACGACAACGGCGAGGAAGCGAAGAAGCGCGCGGCGGTGCTCGATCTGCTTAAGCGTATGAAGGCTGCGGGCACGCCGATCGACGCGCTGGGGGTGCAGTCGCATCTGAATGCCGCTTCGACGAGCGGCTTCGGCAGCGGCCTGCGCGAGCTTCTCGACGGCGCGCGGAGCCTGGGGCTGCAGGTCTTCGTGACGGAGCTGGATGTGAAGGACGATGGCCTTGAAGTAGACGACGTAGCCAAACGCGACGAGGCCGTGGCAGGCGTTTATCGCGACTACCTGGGACGGATGCTCGAAGGCAGAGAGGTGAAGGCGGTGCTGACCTGGGGCGTCAGCGACGCGCACACGTGGCTGAACGGGGCAAAGTGGCGAGAGAAGCATCCTGACCGTGAGCAGCGTCCGCTGCCGTTTGACGACCAGTACTCACCGACGCCTGCGTTCTTCGCCCTGCGCGAGAGCTTCGACAATGCGAAGCGGCGATAGCCGCAGAGGTGTCCAGCAGGAAAACATCTTCTCCGAAATATGCATCAGCCTGCATGTTTACTGAAAAGGTTCTCCTGCGAATCGTGCGAAATAGCGGGCACTTTTTCCGACTCAGCTCTGGCTTGTGAATTGCAACAGCCGCTGCAATGCAGATCAAAACCTTCCTTCTCCTCACAGCAAGCCTTGCTGCCATCCCCGGCGTGTGCAAGGCTGACGGTTCGGCCCCCTTCGGTGTCGCAAGCGCATATAACCTCGTAGCCCTCGGAACGGTGGATGGCCACGGCAACACTGTTCTCCCCGGCAACATCAGTACAAGCGCTGACGTCACAGGACGCGTCGCCGCGGCTGGGATGGTGCTCAACGGAACAACGATTGGCAGCTCGCTGAACGGAGACCCCTGGGGCTCGCTGGCCGCCTACGACTTCGTCTCGAGCGGCGGTCTGAACCCCGGCGAGTCCTTCAACATCAACAGCCATGGCAACGCGTACGCTCCGGGCGCAGATGGCTCGTTTAACTTCAACGGCGGCGGCCACCGCGTCACGAGCGGCGGCTCGGGCATCGACTTCAACAGCCTGCGCACGACGCTCGATGCGGGGTCGCTCTATCTCAACACGCTTGCGGCGACCGGCCAGGTGCTGGGGACCAACCAGCCCGGCGTCAATCCTTCCTTCTTCGTGTTGAAGGGGACGAGCACGACGCTGAACATCTTCAACATCACGGCGGCGGAGTTCGCCGACACGAGCCACCCCATCGATATCCAGGCGCCGGCAGGCTCGACGATCATCATCAACGTCGATGGGACGAACCTTACGCTTGGCTCGCCTCTCTTCTACAACGAGAACCAGGCCACAGGCGACAGCAGCGCCGATGACAACATCCTGTTCAACTTCGCCGATGCACAGACAGTCACGATCGACGCGCAGTTCACTGCGTCGATTCTGGCTCCGTTTGCCATTCTGACCGGAGATTCGCAGATGGGCGGAACCTTCATCGCGGCGCAGATCGGCCAGACGGGCGAGGTCCACAACGATGAGTTCACGGGCACGCTGCCCGGTCCGCCGCCAGCCACGACGCCTGAGCCGGGATCGCTGGCTCTGATGGGAACAGGAATGGCTGCGTTTGCCGCGGCGATCCGGCGAGTGAAGCGCTCCTGAGCGCAGTTGCTTCGTAAAGCAGGAAGACCCCGGTCAACGCCGGGGTCTTCTTATTGCTGGCTGCTCGCGCTGTGGCAGCGGGATTATCGCCAGTCGTCGCGGGCCTGCTGCTGGTCTGCGAAGACCTGGTCGAAGCGGTCAGTCTTCTTGACGAGAATGTCGCCCTGCGCGACGGGTTGGTTCAGCAGGACGGCCTGCAGCCGGACGAGCTCGAGCATCGCGAGGAACATGCAGATCAGCGCGCGCTCCGTATGCGTATTGTGCAGCAGACGGCGCAGCGAGACGGGCTTGTCTTCCATGACCAGGCGGCGCTTCACGTAGTCGATCATCTGCGCCACCGTGACGGACTCCTCGTTGACGTCGAGGACCGGCCGTTGCCGGACGCGATCGAGCACTTCGCGGAAGATTCGCACCAGGTCCACGGTGTCGGCGTCGATCTCGCGTTCGGCGCTGGTATCGAGCTTGAACTCGCGGATGCCGGGGTTGGTCCATGTGGCTTCCTCGATCTGCTGCTTCTGCAGCAGCATCTGCGCGGCGGCCTTGAAGCGCTCGTGCTCGAGCAGGCGCTCGACCAGCTCGCGGCGCGGGTCTTCGGAGTCGGCGCCGGTGACGTCGCTCGGGTCGCGCGGCAGCAACGTCTTCGACTTGATGTGGATGAGCAGCGAGGCCATGTAGATGAACTCGCCCGCGGAGTCGACGTCGGTCTGCTTCAGCTGGTGCGTGTAGTCGAGGAACTGCGCCGTGATGCGCGCAATGGGGATGTCGTAGATGTCGATGTTCTGCTTGCGGATGAGGTCGAGCAGAAGGTCGAGAGGCCCGTCGTAGACCTGACCGACGGTCACGGAGAAGGGCGACTGCGAGGCCTCTTCTTTCTCTTTGTCCTTGTCCTTATCCCTGGCGGCGCGCTTCGGCTCGGGCTCGGGAGCAGGCGCGGGGTGCTTCAGAGCAAAAGGCTCATGTGGCACCGGCGTAGCCATGGCTCCGACGCCCGGGGCTGCGTGGCTCGCAGCCTCAACAGATGACTCAGGTGTTGCTTCGGGATTGCGGATTTCGTCGGACATAAATGGCGTCAGCGGAGACCTGCGGCTTTCAGTACCGGAAGCATAGTGCGTGCAGCGAACTGGCTCGCGCGTCCAGCGCCAGCCTCAAGAACATCGTCTACCTGCTTCGGATTCGCCTCGAGGTGACGGCGCCGCTCCTGAATAGGAGCAAGCTCCTTGACGACAGCGTCGGTTAGCCAGCCTTTACATTGGATGCAGCCGATCCCCGCAGTCGTACACCCCTGGCGCACATTCTGTAGCGTCTCTTCGGTGGAAAAGACCCTGTGTAGATCAAAGACAGGGCAGACATCTGGATTGCCTGGGTCAGTACGGCGGATGCGTGCCGGGTCGGTGACCATGGGCTTGAGCTTGGCGCGCACGACATCCTCGGGGTCGGAGAGCAGGATGGTGTTGCCGTAGCTCTTGGACATTTTGCGACCATCGGTACCGGGGAGCTTTGGGCTGGGCGTAAGCAGAGCCTTAGGCTCAGGAAGAATCTGCTCAACGACCTCGTTCTGCGAGATCTCCGCTGCGAGCCTTTCTTTATCGGAGTGGGCGTGCCGGATGGCCGGAGTGGGCCGCGAGGCGTAAAGCTGGTTGAAGCGGCGCGCCACCTCACGCGTCAGCTCAACGTGGGCCACCTGGTCGGCTCCAACCGGCACGAAGTCCGGCTGATAGAGCAGGATGTCAGCGGCCTGGAGCAAAGGGTAGCCAAGGAAGCCGTAGGTATTGAGGTCCTTCTCGCGTAACTGTTCCTGCTGGTCCTTATACGTGGGCACGCGCTCCAGCCAGCCCAGCGGCGTGAACATTCCGAAGAGGAGATTAAGCTCGGCGTGCTGGTGGACGTGAGACTGCACGAAGATGGTGCAGCGCTCCGGATCGAGTCCGGCGGAGAGAAAGTCAAGGGCGACCTCGCGGATGTTGCTCTGAAGCCCGCTTGGATCGGCGTAGTCGGTCGTCAGGGCGTGGTAGTCCGCGATGAAGAAGTAGCACTCGTACTCGTGCTGCAGCTTCACCCAGTTGTAGAGCGCACCCATGTAGTTGCCCAGATGGAGCTTGCCCGTGGGGCGCATGCCGCTGAGGACGCGGGGCCGTGGTGTGGAGGGGGTCGCGATGGTCATTCCGTTCAACTAACGATGATACGGGAAACTTCCGCGCTACAGCGCAGCGAGGATGTTGTCGAAGGCTGTCCGCAGCGGATACAAGAAGACGCGGAAGATGAAGCTGCCGGCCACCAGCATGAAGATCCAGAGCGCTAGGATTCCCATGCGGTCGTAGATTTGCAGCGCCTTGTAGGGAAGGAAGTGGCGCAGAATGTGGCTGCCATCGAGTGGAGGGAAGGGAATCAAGTTGAAGACGAACAGTAGCAGATTGATGAGGATGATGAAGTAAAGGAGAAGCGCAATAGGGAAAAGGGCCGGCAGGTTCACGGTGGAGACACCGCCTCCGTAGGTGGCTAAGACCATCGCGGTTTGGACAGCGATGGCGCCTCCGCCTACGGCGTGCTTAATAATCAGCAGCAGAATCAGCGCGACGGAGGCGAGCAGAAGGTTGCTGGCGGGCCCGGCGAGCGTGACGAGAATGTCGTCGCGCATGTAGTTCTTGAAGTTGCGCGCGGTGACTGGAGTGGGCTTGGCCCAGCCGATCAGCGGCCAGTGGTAGACCAGCGCGATGAGCGGCATCAGCACGGAGCCAAAGGGGTCGAGGTGCTTCAACGGGTTCAGCGTGACGCGGCCCAGCATGCGAGCCGTGGGGTCTCCCAGGCGCCATGCCGTCCATGCGTGTGCGCACTCATGCACACTGAAGCCGAGGACCAGCGCGACTACCTGGAAGAGGATGAGGACAATGTCCTGATTCATGATGATTCAAGTTTACCGGAGCGCCGGAAATATCTCGCTCGCAGCCGGGGTTGCATTCCACTTCTAGCTGACGCTAGCGTCCTTTTTCATCTTCACCTTCGCCGGAATCCCCACCGACACAGACGAGGGCGGCACGGGCTTCGTCGCGAGACCCATTGCCCCCAGCATCGCATTCTCGCCTATGTCTGCCCCCGCCAGCACCGTCGCGTGATAGGTGACGCGGGCGCGCGGGCCGATAACCGTCGGTTTGTTGGTCACATCGGCCTGCACGTTGATGTCATGCGTGTGCGAGTAGATGTTGGCGTAGTCGGAGACGCTGGTGCCCTCACGCAGAATGATCTCGCCGCGGTCGTCGAGCATCACGTTCTTGTGAATCGTGCAGTTGTCCTCGATGGTCAGGTTGTAGCCGAAGGTGAACTCGACGTTGTGGAAGATCTTCACGCCTTTGCCAAGGTGCCTGAAGATGTGTTTCCCCAGCATGCAGCGGAAGCGGAAGCCGAGCCAGTGGTTCAGGCCCAGCGGCGAGCGGTCGAACATCTGCCAGAACCAGATCAGCGGCTTGCGAACGGCGTACTTTTCCGCGTCGATGTCGCCGTAGTACTCGGGCTCCAGCGTCACGTTGCGCGGGTCGAAGGACTCCAGCAGGGCGAGGGTTGCCAGTTCGGTTGAGAGCGTCGCCCGGATGCGGCCGCCGTGCTGTCTCGCCAGGTACATCTGGTAGAGCTCGTCGCGAACAATCTCCGAGCGGCGGTCGACGGACTCGTGCCGCGTGAACTCCTCGTTGAGCTGGGCCAGCCAGCGGCGGTAGATGGCCTCAGCCTCGGGAGTCGGCTTCAGCTCGCGGTAGACGTAACGTGCCATGGATTCTCTCTCTTCTTCGTAATTGCAGGTACAGGGACGGCAGCGATTCTATTCGATGGCGAAGACCGCGTGCACAGTCGCGGTCGTCTCAATCTCGCGCGGGTTGATCGCCAGAGGCTCAACGTCCTTCATGGCCTGGGCGGCCATCGCGCGCACGAGCGGTCGCGGGCCGGGCTGTTCGTTGCTCGCGTAAAGCAAAGCGCCCAGCTTTACATTCAGGCTTGTGGCCATCTGCTCGGCCTGTGCGCGGGCGCGCCTCAGCGCCTTGGCAGCGGCCGCGGCCTCGGGAGCGTATTCGTCCTTGAAGCTCCAGTCGATCTGGCCGGACTGGTTGGCTCCCGCCTTTACGGCGGCGTCGAGCGTCTTCGCCGCGTTATCGGCTGCGGTCTTCACGGTCCAGCTCTGCGCCACCTCGAACTGCCGCTGCGCGCGCTCGGCCGGGGTGAGCTTTTCGACCAGATACGGCTGCACTGGTGTGACGGCCTGGCGCTCACTCTGGATGGTTTCGGCCGGAATGCCAGAGTCCTTCAGCGCCTGGACGATGGCGTTTGAAATCTTCGAGCCATTCGCATAGGCCGCGTCCGAGTTCGGGCCGTAGGCGAGGAAGCCCACGTGCACCGTCGCCACATCGGCGATTGCGGTCACCTTGTCGGTGGCCGTGATGGCGATGGTGCGGTTGTCTTTGCTCACCTGGATGGCCTGGGCGTGGGCCGGGATCGCGAGACCCGCGGCGCAGAGGGCGAGCGTGGCGGCTCGGAAGATATTCATTCGTTTTCTCCTGTTCGGTTGATCAGATCTGCCAGTGTTGTCTTGTGTTTTTCGTTGGTCGTGCGCTTCTGTTTAGGGTCTGGCAGCACGCGTTCAGGAGGCGGCGTGCCGACGCGGGTTCGAGCGTTTGCCTTGGCCGCCTTGATCTTCGAGAAGGTCTGCTTCTTCGTTTTACTCATCCGTTCCTCGGCAACGCGCTGTGCTGCGAAGCCCATAGCGATTATGCAATACTTTGTTCGCACGGTCTGGTGACGAACCGGCTTGCCAGAGTGCGGACCGGTGCGAGAGTGCCTTCCAGGGCTGTCGCAGACCGGCGAGGTGCAGGAATGGAAGAGCGGGAGTTTTTCGACGAGCGGGCTGAGCAGCGAACCCACACAATGACCTGTCCGCACTGCGGCCAGCAGGCGGAATACGAACTGAGCTGGATGGTGCGTCGAAAGAAGGCGCAGCTTCCCCGCGGAGCCGATGAGCGCGATCGCGCCCGCTTCGCCAAGGCGCAGAGCTACATGGTCAGGCGTGACGATCTCGTGGGCTGCAAAAACATCCGTTGCCGCAAGCGGTTTGAGGTCTCCGGCATCCAGTCGGTGGCATTTATCTAATAAACCTCGGGAATTGCGAATTTTCAGCTTTTCCCGTCCGCACGCTTTACGGCTGAATGATCATTCAGTTATGCTTTCGCCTGCTGGACGAAGACCTGTCTCACTGCGTTATCTCTCCGGCTCGACTTGCTGTGATTTAATGGAGCCAAGCTGATCGCTCCACAAGCAACAGCGATTCGAGCCGGAAAGAAAACTCGAGGAGACGAGCAAAGAATCATGGCCAACACACTGCTGCCCATCGAAGAACGCAACTTGACCCCTGAGGAGGTCGAACGCTTGGACAAGCGCCGCCGTAGCGGACAGGCTTGCCTGGTGATCTGCTTCCAATGCCTCATCGTGGCCACGCTGGTCACCCTGTGGGCCGGTCAGGACCTGACGCTTTCGCCGGGCCTTGCACACCCAATGGTTTATTGGGACATCATCACGTTTACGTTGGCTGCGATCTTCGGCATTACCGGTCTTCGTCTGCGCCGCGGGACCAACGAGTTCTTTAGCTACTAAAGGCCGGTGACCGGTCGTTAGCTTGCTGGAAGCCTCGGCAACCCGCGGAGATCGTTCGGGAGATCGTTCATGGTGAACGTCGTACTCTGACGTCTCTGTGAACGTCGATGAGGTCGAAGGGTTCGGATGGTTGCTGAGGCGCTTCTGGCGGTAGTGGGTACCCGTGGTCTTGCGGGTGCGATGCTCTTTCTCCAACAGCCGGATTTTCATCCACTCCGCGTCGCTCTGGCTGAGCCGGAGCACTTCTCGTGGCTTGAGAGCGCCCTTCTCATCCTCTGCATCGCGACCTCACTGGGGCTCTTCTTCAGGCGCTTCGGTCCCATCCTTCGGAATATCCTCCGCTCCAAAAAAGACGCTGACTTCTCGCTGCATCCTATCGGCCGCCGCGTCTGGGACTTCGTCTGGGAGGTCCTGTGCCAGGGCAAGGTCATCCGTCAGCGTCCGCTGCCCGGCCTCGCCCACGCCTTCGTCTTCTGGGGCTTTCTCGCCTTCGCGCTGGTCAGCCTCAACCACATGGCAAGCGGCATGCGCCTCGGTTTTCTCCCGCCAACGAGCCTCATTGGAGGCTTCTACTTCATATTTGCTGCGCTGTGGGCGTTGCTGGTCGCGGTCTCCATTGCAGGCCTCTTCATCCGCCGCTTCTTCGTACGGCCCATCTGGCTGGGCAAGAAGCTCTCCTATGAGTCCGGCTTCATCTCCTTCCTCATCTTCCTCCTGATGGTCACGTACCTCGGGGCGTTCTTCGTCGTGGCGGGAGGAACAGCAGTCAAGGCTCTCTGGTGGACCCACACTCTCGCGCTGCTCGTCTTCCTTCCGCTGATCCCGCACACCAAGCACCTCCACCTTGTGCTCAGCCCGATTACGGTCTTCCTCAAGCGCGACGGCTTCTCGAAGATACCGCCGCTCTCTGGCGACGAGGACTTTGGCCTGGTTGCAGGCAAGGACGTCACGCAACTCATCTCGCTGCAGACTTATAGCTGCGTCGAGTGCGGCCGCTGCACCGAGCATTGCCCGGCATCCACGACAGGAAAGGTCCTCAACCCGAAGGAGATCATCCTCGGGATGCGCAGCTACCTCAACGAGTTTGGCCCCACTTCCGAGTGTGTGTTGCTCACCGAAGGCCGAATTACTTCGCCTGACAATCCTCCGGCGAAGTACCTCAGCATGGAGGCCGCCTTCGAGTGCACCACCTGCGGAAGCTGCGAGTTCCAGTGCCCGGTCGGCATCCAGCATGTGCCCATCATCGTCGGCCTGCGACGCGGCGCATCGAACACCGGCGCGTGGGAGGACGACTACGGCACCAAGCTCTTCCTCGCGCTGGAAAAAAACGGCAACGCGCTCGGCCTCAGCGCGATGGAGCGAGACAAATTTATCCAGAAGCAGGCCTTCCCGATCTTCGACGGCACGCAGGAGTACTGTCTCTGGCTCGGCTGCATGGGAGGCTACGACCCCAAGGGCCGCGAGATCATCGCCGACTTCGCGCGCGTGATGAAGCACCTCGGCACCACCTTCGGCGTCCTCAAGAAAGAGAAGTGCACGGGCGACCCGGCGCGGCGCCTCGGCAACGATCTCGTCTTCCAGACCCTCGCCGAGTCCGGCCTTAAGGCCTTCGAGACCGCGAAGGTGCAGAAGATCGTCGCCATCTGCCCGCACTGCGTCCGCACCATCGCCAACGACTGGCGCGAGTTCGGCGTCGCTCCTGAGATCGAGCATCACTCTGAGTTCATGGCACGCCACAAAGACCGCCTGCCGAAGCAGTCGAGCGGCGAGAGCATCGTCTACCACGATCCCTGCTACCTCGGCCGCTACCAGAACATCTACGACGAGCCGCGCGCCGTCGTCGCGCAGGCTGGTTCGCTCGTCGAAGCGCCTCGCTCGCACGAGCGCAGCTTCTGCTGCGGAGCCGGCGGCGGACTCGCCTTCCTCGGTGAAGAGCAGGGCGAGCGCGTCAGCCACGTCCGCGCGAAAGAGCTTGCAGGCACCGGCGCGCAGGTCGTCGGCACGGCCTGCCCGTTCTGCAATACGATGTTCCGCGATGCGTTGTCGGCGGTCAGCCAGGCCCCGCCGCAGTTGCTCGACATCGCGCAGTTGACCGCCCGGGCATTGCCCGCGCAGGAAAGTTCAGGAGGAGTGCAGTGAAGATTGTCGTAGCTATCAAACAGGTTCCCGAGCGCGATGCGCCGGTCCGCGTTGCCGCCGACGGCAAGTGGATCGACGAGGGAGACCTCAACTACACCATTAACGAGCCCGACGCCTACGCGCTCGAAGAGGCGTTGCAACTCAAGGAGAAGAACGGCGGCCAGGTCATCGTCGTCTGCGCCGGCCCCGAGCGCGTGCAGACCACTCTCCGCGAGGCTCTCGCCAAAGGAGCTGATCGCGCCATCCACATCGAGGCCGACGACCTCGGCTCACGCGACACGCTCGGCGTCGCCCAGATTCTCGCGGATGCTGTGAAGGCCGAGTCGCCCGATCTCATCCTCACAGGCTTGCAGTCCGACGATCTCGGCCTCGGCCAGACCGGCGTCGTGCTCGCCGAGCTGCTCGGCATCCCGCACGCGACCATCATTATGCAGGTCGAGCCCACCGGTTCCGGTCTCAAGGTCAAGCGCGAACTTGAAGACGGCTGGTTCCAGCACGTCGAGATGCCGCTGCCCGCGCTCCTCACCATCCAGTCCGGTGGCAATAAGCTGCGCTACGCCACGCTGATGGGAATCAAAAAGGCGAAGACCAAAGAGTTGAAGACAGTCGCAGCGTCGGACGCCTCGGCAGCGCCAGCCATAGCGCTCGAGCGCGTCTACCTGCCCGAGAAGCAGAAGAAGACCGAGATGCTCACCGGTTCGCCCGATGAGGTCGCGAACAAGATCGTTGAGAAGCTGAAGTTTGAGGTGAGAGTGATATGAGCGGAGTCCTTGTAATCATGGAACAGCGCGGCGGCGCATGGAACCGCATGAGCTTCGAGGCGCTCGCCGCCGGTCAGCAGCTTGCGGCAAAGCTCGGCGTCGAGTGCTCGGCCGCCGTCATCGGGAAAAGCATCGACTCGCTCGGCTCCGAACTCGCAACAAAAAAACTCGCCAAGGCCGTCGCTGTCCAGCATGACCTCCTCAGCGTCTACACGGCCGACGGCTACGTCGTCGCGCTCGAACAGCTCATCAAGCAGGCGGGCCCGGCCTACGTCCTTCTGCCCCACACCTACCAGGTGCGCGACTTCGCCCCAGCGCTCGCCACGCGCTTCAGGCAGGTACTCATCAGTGACGTGATCGCCATTCGCCATGATTCCGCTGGCTCCGCGGGCCCGGTCTTCGTGCGCCAGCTCCTCCAGGGCAAGCTCAACGCCGACTACCGACACACCGCCTCCGGCCCCTGCTTCATCTCGGTGCAGGCAGGGACCTTCCGCTCCGACGCGGTCGAAGAGGGAAGCGCGACCGTCGAGGCATTTACTCCGCAGCTCGACTCCGCACAGCTTCGCAGCAAGCCCGGCGAACTCTTCCGCGAGTCAGCCCAGACCGTCGACCTCACCGCCGCGCCGGTCATCGTCTCGGTCGGGCGTGGCATCGGCGAGCAGGAGAACATCAACATCGTCGAAGAGCTCGCGGCCGCGCTCGGGGCAGAGCTCGCCGCCTCGCGTCCCATCTGCGACAACGGCTGGCTGCCGATGGAGCGTCAGGTCGGAAGCTCCGGCCAGACCGTCTCGCCGAAGCTCTATCTCGCCGTCGGAATCTCAGGCGCGATTCAGCATCTCGTTGGGATGAAGGGCTCAAAGTCCGTCATCGCCATCAACAAGGACGAGAACGCGCCCATCTTCGAGGTGGCCGATTACGGCGTCGTTGGAGACCTCTTCGAGATCGTCCCCGCCCTTACTAAAGCGGTCCTCGCCGCCAAGGGGTAATGGCGGCTTTGGTCTCGCGACTATACTGTGGGAAGGGCGCTGCTGAAGCTTCGGCAGCGCCCGCGCATCCAAAAGATGACGCAGCCCATGGCCACCTTTGTAACTGACATCGCGAGAGAAGGCGACGAAGCCCGGCTCCCCAGTCCGGAGGGAAGGCTGCGCGACAAGTTCGGCCGTCAGATCACCGATCTCCGCGTCTCCGTCACCGATCGCTGCAACTACAAGTGCGTCTACTGCCGCACAGGCAACGAAGGCGCGCAGTACACCGAGCTGGCCATCGCGGACTACCTCCGCATGGTAAGAATCTTCGTCTCGCTCGGCATCGAAAAAGTGCGGCTCACTGGCGGCGAACCCCTGCTGCGTCGCGGCCTCGTCGATATGGTTCGGGAGCTGGCGAAGATGGGCACGGCCTACCTTCCCGACGGAACACCGACGGACGCTGGCCACCCTCTCGACATCGCCCTCACCACCAACGGCCATCTGCTCGAAGGGCTCGCCGCCCCCCTCAAGGAGGCTGGCCTCGGCCGTGTCACTGTCAGTATGGATGCCGTCGATCCCGAGACCTTTGCCGCCATCACGCGAGTTCCGCGCAGCTTCGATCGCGTCCAGGCGGGCCTCCGCAAAGCGAAAGAGGTCGGCCTCGGCCCGGTCAAGATCAACTGCGTCCTGTTGCGCGGCTTCAACGATCACGAGATCGAGCAGTTCGCCGAGTTCTCCCGCCGCGAAGGCGTCATCGTGCGCTTCATCGAGTTCATGCCCCTCGAGGAGGACCGCAGCTGGCGCCCTGAGACCGTCGTCCCCATGGACGAGCTCGTCGCCCGCCTCGGCGCCTTCCGCCCCTTGGTCGAGCTTCCGCCACACGCTGCAAGTGAGACTGCAAAGAGGTTTACCTTCGACGACGGGTTGGGCGAGATCGGCATCATCGCGCCCGTCTCGCGTCCCTTCTGCGGGCACTGCAGCCGGGTCCGCCTCACCTCCGATGGCAAGATCCGCACCTGCCTCTTCTCGCAAAGCGACCACGACCTCTACGGCGAGATGCTGCGCGGCGGAACCGACTCCGACCTGCGTGCGTATGTAAGAAAGATTGTCATGAAGAAAGAGGCGCGTCATCATATAGGCGAGCCCGGTTTCGAGAAGCCGTCACGAAATATGGTTCATATTGGTGGATGACTGCAACTTTCCTGTCCTGGCTGCGTTAAATACCGCATCGCACCCTTACTTAGGTAGATTTGTTTTGAACGGGGTAAGTTCTGTGGCTAAGGACAGGTCTTGAAGGACCGTCAAAAGTTCGAGGTAATTGATAGCCGCCAGCTGGATCACCTTCGGGTCTTCCACGATGTCGCTCGCGCACTTACCTCCAGCCTCGAACTCGAGGAGATTCTCAGCGCCATCATGGACAAGATGGCCCAGTTCTTCGGGCCGGAGCGCTGGTCGATGCTCATGGTGGACGAGGCCGAACAGACCCTCTACTACGCCATCGCGGTTGGCGAAAACGCCCAGAGCCTCAAAGGGCTGCGTGTCCCCCTCGGCGAGGGAGTGGCTGGTTGGGTCGCGAAGACCGGCAATCCGCTCGTCGTGCCTGACGTCTCGCTCGATCCTCACTGGTCGGCGTTCGCTGCGAAGCACCGCGACCTCAACATTCAGTCCATCGCCTGCGTTCCCGTACGCTCGGGAGACAAGACGCTCGGAGTCATCCAGCTCCTCAACAGCAAGCTCGACCTGCTCTCCGAGTACTCCATCTCGTTCCTGCGCATTCTCTGCGACTACGCGGCCATCGCTATCCAGAACGCCCGCTCCATGACGCTCATTCAGGAGCTCACCATCACCGACGACGTCACAGGGCTCTTCAACGCGCGCCATCTCTACACCCTGCTCGGCGAGCAGATCGCCATTGGCCGGCCGTTCAGCCTGCTCTTCGTCGATCTCGACCACTTCAAGGCGGTCAACGACACTCACGGGCATCTGGTCGGCAGCCGCCTGCTGGCCGAGGTCGGCAGCCTGCTGAAGCGCTCGCTTGGACCGGCCAACTCCGCCTTCCGCTACGGCGGCGACGAGTTCGTGGCGCTGCTCCCCAGCATGGGGAAAATCGCCGCGACCGGTGCGACCATGACGCTGTGCAACGATCTCCGCTCGGCTCGCTTCCTAAGCGGCGCCGGCCTGTCACTGGCTGTCTCCGGCAGCTTCGGGCTTGCGACCTACCCGGAGGACGGCGACTCCGTTCCCAGCATCCTTCGCGCCGCCGACACCATGATGTATCAGGCCAAGACTACACGCGACAACGTCGCCATCGCAGGACGCGGCCTGCAGATCGACCACGCACCCATCCCCGCCATTCCCCGCGGATCGCGCCCCTCGGAGACTGCCCTCGGAGCTGACGTCATAGACGCGTTCCGCGGGTGAGTGACAGCGTGATTGTGTGGCGGCGGCGCAGCGGGCGCCGTGCTCTCATAGGCCCCTATGCTGGTGGGGTTGAGCCTTGCCACTCCGTCGTAGTCATCGGTCAGGCCTACCGCCGCGCCCGCTCCGATGGCGTTCGTGCTTGCCGGGGTCAGGTGGAAGTCGATAGCATCAAGCGCGGCTTCGCTCGTGAAGGTTGGCTCAACCGCTATCTTCGGGTCCGCGCACGAGCTGCCCTTTTCCGTCGGGCAGGTACGCATGTTGAAGTAGATGTTGTGATCTGCCGCGACAAACGGGTTTGCCGGGACCCCGTTCATATAGAAGACTCCGGGAGTCTGGCCAGCCCTCGGACTCACATAGCCGATGTGCAGGTTGTTCTGGAACGTGATGTTTGGTTGCGTACAGGTCACATTGCGACCGCACTCGATGTCGTACGAAGTCTCCCCGTACCCCGCAAAGCTGTTGTTCTGGAATGTGTAGGTTCCCCCGTCCATCACGGCGAAGGTGATACCATCCCCCGCCGCGCGGCAGAAGTCGCTCAGCCCCGTGCTGCCGGGCCAGTCCCCGATCGGCTGGGACATTCGGCTGCAACTGTGCACCGTGACGTTGTTCTGGAAGACGACCTTCTTCATCGCGCCCATCTTCCACTGCTGCCCCTCGTTACCGTAGGAGGTGGAGTGCGTGATTGAGATCTCGCTGCCGCTCGTGTGCAGCAGATCAAACCCATCCTGGGTGTTGTACCGGAAGGTGCAGTGGTCGCACGCAAAGTTGAGCGGCGTGTCAGGGGTCCCGATCCCATCGCCGTATCCACCGTTGTTGTCGTCATAACAGCTCCGCAACGGGTATTGGTGTGTGATTGGGTACTCTTCGTTACAGCCGTTCCACTCCACCGTGAGGTGGCTGGCTACTACTGAACCGCTCACCGTAGGAGTACGCGCGCCGTCGTCGAAGTTCCATCCCGCCGCCCCGTTGGCCGCAATCCGCACGTTCGTGGCGGTCACCGTGCCGCAAATTGGGCCGACGATGCCGTTTTTGGTGAAGCCATGGATGTTCACGTCCTCGAGGGTCAGCCCACAGGTGCCGGTTCCGGTCCAGATTCCGTTGTCCGCAAAGTCGCTGAGCGGGTAACTGGTATTGCACGGTATTGGATCGGCTCCGTATTTGGAGCACGAACCGTGGTCGGTCACCTCGATGCCTTTGATCGTGACTCCCGGTGAGTTTTTCAGGTCGAAGACCGTCCCCGCGCCGTACCCGCCGAAGATCTGCGTTTTGCTACTCCCGTCTCCTACCCAGGTAGTGTTGGCCGGAACGCTGAAGCAGGGGGCGTAGGGGTTGCCGTGCTCGGAGAGGCCGCCATCGTCGTTGACGTTCGGCCCCAGATAGCCGCAGCGGTACTGCCCGGCGTGGATCACCACCGTATCCCCCGGCTTCATCTTCAAGGCCAGCAGCGCCGGGGTGGAGAAGGCGCAGTGGGTGACTCTCGGTGCACAGGGAGCATCGGCCAGGCCGTCGGCCGTCAAGGCCCCGTCCACGCGCACGTACCAGGTTTTAGGCGTAGGGGTCTGCATCCCCAAAACAGCAAGCAGAGCCGAGAAGATTAGTTTCAGCATGGCAATTCTCCCATAGAAAACTAAGCAGAGTTTTCCTGTTTCACGCTAGTCCACCCGGCAGGTAACCGCCAACCGCATTTCGCGCATATCATGCACGCCACTACTGCCAGTTGTGGCGCTGCATCGTTTTTGTGGGAGAATGGTGCGCCCGAGAAGATTCGAACTTCTGACCTACAGCTTCGGAGGCTGCCGCTCTATCCAGCTGAGCTACGGGCGCATTATCTCTAGCCTAGCATCTGTTCGCAACCCACGCCACAGCCAGGGATCCCGCCCGAAGAGTCCTGAGTTTCATCTGCTGCCTCCCGGTTCATAGGTTCGAAAATCTGACCGGCATCATACCACTGACGATCCCGCTCCTTTCGTGCCGCCTGCGAGCGCACGGGAGAGGTCTGTAGCAGGTTGACAGAATCCCCCACAGCGTCGAGCATCGAATCGCAAGCTAAATCAAAGGAAAGCGAGACTCTCCCGCATGTTCGCACGCTCCATCGCCTCTCTGGCCTGTACCGTCCTCCTCGCCACAGCCAGTCTGGCGCAAGCCAAGCCTGTCCTGAGCCCTCCTGAGACCGCCACCGTCGCGCTTGACGGCAAGACCATCGCCATCAAGTACGGTGCCCCCTCCATGCGCGGCCGCAAGATCATGGGAGAAGTCGTCCCCTACAACGAAGTCTGGCGCACCGGAGCGAACCCAGCCACCACGTTCGTCACAAAGGCAAACCTGAAGATCGGCTCGGCCACGGTTCCCGCCGGTTCCTACACCCTCTACACACTACCTTCAAAAACCGAGTGGCTGCTCATCATCAACAAGCAGACCGGGCAGTGGGGCACGGAGTACCACCAGGATCGGGATCTCGTCCGCATCCCCATGAAGGGCACAACACTCGCGTCACCGCAGGAGAAGATGTCCATCTCGTTCGAGAAGACCAGAGGCAACGCCACGGAGCTGCACGTCCGCTGGGAGAACACCGACGAGTCCGTCTCGATTACAGCTCAGTAGCTGCTACTTCGTCTCGGAGGCCTCGCGCTCGAGCCGCAGCTTCTCCATGACCGACGAGACCAGCTCCTTCGCTCCATTCAGATTCGCCAGCACAGCCTGCAGATCGAGCGCCGGAACCGTAGGGTTCCGGTTGCTCGTGCAGTACACGCCATGCTGTCCAACCAGAATCAGCGCATCGGTCAGCACATCGAGCGTCACGGCGAGCCGCCCCCTCGCCTCGCCCATCATGAACTCATGCTTCTCCAGTTCCGCATGGCGGTCGTCTCCGAGGTAACGGAAGCGCTCCACGCTACCACTCCTTCGCAGCGGTATCGATCGTCACGCCGTTCGGCGCTGCCGGCGCTTTCCATCGCAGCACCGGCTTGCGCGCCGCCGTCGTCTCATCCAGCCGCCTCAGCCGCGTCGTATGTGGGGCCGTCTTCACAATCTCCGGATTCTCCTCGGCCTCGCGCGCAATCTGCTGCAACGCATCGACCAGAAGATCGAGCTCTTCGCGGCTCTCGCTCTCGGTAGGCTCAATCATCATCGCGCCCGGAACGATCAGCGGAAACGAGACCGTGTACGCATGGAAGCCATAATCCAGCAGCCGCTTGCCCATGTCGCCCGTTCTCACGCCATTCTTCGCCTGCAGCTTGTCCGAGAACACGACCTCGTGCATAGACGCCGTCTTGAAAGGCAGATCGAAGTGCCCGTTCAGCTTCGCCCGCAGATAGTTCGCGTTCAGCACTGCATCCTCGGTCGTCTGCCGCAGACCATCCGGCCCGTTGGCCAGGATGTACGCCAGCGCGCGGATGAACATGCCGAAGTTGCCGTACCACGCGCGCACGCGGCCCACCGTCTGCGGCCGGTCATAATCGAACGTAAGCTTGCCATCGGCCTTCGTGGCCAGCACGGGCGTCGGCAAAAACGGCTCCAGAATCTTCTTGCAGGCCACCGGCCCCGACCCCGGGCCACCGCCTCCATGCGGCGTCGAGAACGTCTTGTGCAGGTTCAGGTGCATCACATCCACGCCGAAGTCACCCGGCCGCACCTTGCCCACCAGCGCATTCATGTTCGCGCCGTCCATATAGAGCAGCGCGCCCTTCGCGTGAAGAATGTCGGCGATCTTGTGGATCTCGCTCTCAAACACGCCGATCGTCGAGGGATTCGTCAGCATCAGCGCCGCGGTGTCCTCATCGACCAGCTTCTCCAACTCGGCCAGATCGACCATGCCCTCGGCGTTCGACTTCAGGTTCTGTATCTCGTAGCCGACCACCGCCGCCGTCGCCGGATTCGTTCCATGCGCCGAATCCGGAATCAGAACCTTCTTCCGCGCATTGCCCTTGCTCTCGTGATACGCCCGCGCCAGCAGGATGCCCGTAAACTCCCCGTGCGCGCCCGCCGCCGGCTGCAGCGTGATCGTGTCCATGCCGGTGATCTCGATCAGGCAATCGCTCAGCACCTTCATGATCTGGAGCACGCCCTGCGATACCGCCTCCGGCTGATACGGATGCGCCTCGGCCAACCCCTCCAGCCGCGCCACCAGCTCATTCACGCGGCCGTTGTACTTCATCGTGCAGCTTCCCAGCGGAAACATCCCGAGGTCGATCGCATAGTTCCACGTCGAAAGCCGCGTGAAGTGACGCACAATCTCAATCTCCGAAAGCTCCGGCATCACGCCCAGATCGGTGCGCACCGCGTCACCCAGCAGGGAAGCAGCATCCACCGCCGGAACATCCAGCTCGCTCAGCCGGTACGCCTTCTTCCCCGGCGACGACTTCTCGAAGATCAAATCCTCGTTCTGATTAACGTGGCTCGTCGCCTTCTTCGGTGTTCCCACAAACTTCTTGTCACTCATCAGCGTTCCTCAAAACTCCATCTGATCTGTCGGTGAACCCGTCGCCGAGTATGCCCCGGCCTCCGGCCCATCAAGGTCCTCCTCGCGCAGCGAAAGCGCGAGGACCGTACCATTCTCCAGCTTCACCGTCAGCGCGTTCCCCTCATCAAGCTCAGCCTCTTCGACGGTCTCGCCGATCTGCGCGCAAAGCGAATTCCGATACTCCGGTTCGCCAAAGGCGACGGAATAATCGCTGAGCAACACAGCCGGCCACGCATACAGCGTCAACAGTGGCCCATCGAAGCGAAGCTGCAGATAGTCCTGCACGAACTCCACAGCAGTCAGCTCCTCCCCGACGATGGCCGAGATATTCATTGCGCTTCAGCCCTTCAGCGCAGCGGCTGCCGCATCAATTTGCCGCTTCGTCGTCAGCTCGGTTGCGCACCACAAGCTCGCGCCTTCGCCAAGCTCCGGATACCACTTGTGCAAAGGCAATCCGCCGATGATCTTCTTCTCCAGCAGCCCAGCATTTACCTGCTCAGCATCCTTGCCCAGATCGAGTACAAACTCATTGAACCGAGGAGCGCCGCCGAACAGCACCTTGCCGCTCTTGCCCAGCGTCTGCGCCGTATAGTGCGCCTTCGCCAGGTTCTGCTCGCCAAGCTCCTTCAATCCCTTGCCATACACGGTCAAAAACACCGTGACCATCAGCGCGACAAGAGATTGATTGGTGCAGATGTTCGAAGTAGCCTTCTCGCGCCGGATATGCTGCTCGCGCGTCGAGAGCGTCAGCACAAACCCGCGCTTGCCGTCCATGTCCTTCGTCTCGCCGGCGAGACGCCCAGGCATCTGCCGCAGAAACTTCTCCTTGCACGCGATCACACCGCAGTACGGCCCGCCGTAACCCACCGGAACGCCAAACGACTGCGCCTCCATCGCGACAATGTCCGCTTCCTTCGGAGGCTTCACAATCCCCAGCGACACAGCCTCGGCGATCGACACAATCAGCAGCGCGCCCTTCTTGTGGGCGATGTCGGCGACCGCAGCCACATCCTCAATCGTCCCGAAGAAGTTAGGCGACTGAATCAGCACGCACGCCGTGTCGTCCGTAATCGCTGCATCCAGCTTCGCCAGATCCACGCGGCCCGCGTCGGTGTAGTCCACCAGCGTCAGTGGAATCTCCTGGTGCTGCGCATAGGTCGTCAGCACCTCGCGGTACTCCGGATGCACCGTCCGCGCAACCACCGCGCCGTTACGGCCGGTCACACGGACTGCCATCATTACAGCCTCGGCCGCGCCGGTCGAGCCGTCATACATCGACGCATTCGAGATTTCCATGCCTGTCAGCTCGCAGATCATCGTCTGGAACTCGAACAGCGCCTGAAGCGTGCCCTGCGCGATCTCCGGCTGATACGGCGTGTAGCTCGTCAGAAACTCGCCGCGCGAGACAACCGTATCGATCAGCACTGGGCGATAGTGCCTGTAAGCACCCGCGCCCAGAAAGCTCGCATACCCCGTGGCATTCTGCTCGGCAAACGCCTTGAAGTGTTCAATCACCTCCTGCTCGCCATGCTGCCGCGGAACATCCAGATCGCGCGTCAGCCGGTACTCAGCAGGGATCGTCGAAAACAGATCGTCGATCGAAGCCACGCCAATCTCGGCGAGCATCTCCTGACGGTCCGCAGGGGACTTCGGCAAATAACGCATCGTTTAGTGTCCGGTCTCTTCGCTGATGAACTTCTCGTAATCGGCCGCCGAAAGCAGGCCATCCAACTCCGCCGCGTTGCTCACATCCACCTTCATCAACCAGGTGGCGTTTGCGTCGGCGTTGATCTTCTCCGGAGCATCTTTGAGTGCGTTGTTAATCTCGGTCACTGTGCCGCTCACAGGCGAGTACAGGTCCGAGACCGCCTTCACCGATTCGACCGAGCCGAAGATTTTCCCGGCCTCAAGGATGTCGCCGACCTTCGGCAGGTCGACAAACACAATATCGCCGAGCGAGTTCTGCGCATAATCGGTTATGCCGACCGTGCCCTTGGCGCCGTCGACGTTAATCCACTCGTGTTCCTTCGTGTACTTGTAATTCGCAGGATAGGACATAGATGTCTGGGGATCTCCTCCTTCATTGTAGTGCGTCCAGCATGGAAATTGCTGGTCCGGGTCATGGGAACGTCAGCGAGGACCAAATGCCGGATACGGCTCGAGCTGCGTCACCGTTACTACCTCCAGCATCCCTCGCTGGGCCAGGGGAAGTGTCGCTGTATTTGCCCGTACCTCGTCCTCGTTCGCTGCCTCGGCCAGAATCACCGCGCCCGGCGCGTCCTTCCGCCTCCAGATTGAACGGACATACCCCGCGGCGTAGAGTTCGCGCACTCTCTGTCCCTCGGCCTCCAGCAGCTCAGGCGTCCATGCCTCCGGCGGAAACGCATCCATTCGCCGCCGCGTCACAATCAAAAATTGCACACTCTCACCTCGCGCTATCCGCGCCTGTTTGATCTACTTCTTTGCCCGCTTGTAGAACGGCGTCGGGACCACCTTCGCCTTCACCATCTGGCCGCGAATCTCCACCGCGACCTCCGTCTCCAGCGCCGACGACTCCACCGGCACATACGCCAGCGCGATGTTCTTCTTCAAGAAAGGCGCAGGTGACCCGCTAGTAATCTCGCCGATCCGCTTACCGTCGAGCGAGAACACCGGATACCCGTCGCGCCCGATTCCGCGCTCAATCATTTCGAGGCCAACCAGCTTTCTCTTCGGCCCGCCCTCTTCCTGAATCTTTACCAGCGCATCGCGTCCAACAAAATCGCCCTTGTCGAGCTTCGCGTAGCGCCCCAGCCCCGCCTCAAACACATTGATCGTGTCCGAGATCTCGTGCTCATACAGCGCCATCGCCGCCTCGAGCCGCAGCGTATTCCGCGCTCCCAGGCCGCACGGCAGAATCCCGAACTCCTTGCCGGCTTCCAGCACCTCGCCCCACACTCGCGCGCTCGTCGGTTCGTCCGAGGGAATGTAAATCTCAAACCCATCCTCGCCCGTGTAGCCCGTCCGCGCGATCATCACGTTGTGTAGCCCGCACACCTGCCCCCACGTGAACCAGTAGTTCTTGATCTGGCCCAAGTCCACCGGAGTCAGCTTCTGCAGCGTCTCCGCCGCCCTCGGCCCCTGGATCGCAAGCTGCGTGTAGTAGTCGCTGTAATCGTTCACATGCACGCCCGGCATCTGGCCAATCGTCTGCCGAACCCACTGCACATCCTTCTCGCGCGTTCCCGCGTTGATCACAATCAGGTAGTCATTGTCCGAGAGCTTGTGCACGATCACGTCATCCACAAAAGTCCCGTTCGGATACAGCATCGCCGAGTAGTGCGCCTGCCCCACCTGCAGCTTCGAAGCATCATTCATGCACAGCCGCTGCACCGCCGCCAGCGATCCCGGCCCGCGAAGTTGAATGTCTCCCATGTGCGACACGTCGAAGACGCCCACAGCCGTCCGCACCGCCATGTGCTCGGCCGTCAGCCCGCAGCAATCTACCGGCATGTCCCAGCCGCCAAAGTCCACCATCTTCGCCTTTGCGGCGCGGTGTACGGCATTCAAAGCAGTCTTACGAAGGGGAGTTTGAAGTTCTGACAAGATTTTGACCTCTAAGTCATCCTAGTTTGCCGGTGCGGCTCGGTCAACGAATTGGGCATTGCCACTGAGGACCGGGTGTGGCATTGTTTCTTCAATCTTCCTCACTGCGAGGTACTTTTTGGGATTTGATCGTGTGTTCGTATTTCTCTCTGCCCTTACCCTTGCCTTGATCGGCTCCGCGCCGGCTCAAAACATACCTGAGCCTATCCCCGGAGTGCAGATCACAAACGGCAGCTTCCCATGGGCCGTCGATGTCTACGAAGGCAAACAGCAGCTTGTGCCGATTCACCATACAAACGTCGGAGTGAACAACCACAAGGGAGCCAATGTTGCCGGCTCGCTTGCCGGAAGTGTCTTTTACAAACCCAAGATGACTACCGAAATCGAAGGAGCACATGCCCGCGTAGCACTGCATACCGACAAGCCTGTCTTCTATGTCCACGTGATGGACGACGATCCGGGCGGGGACTCCTCCACCAATCTACTCGCTAATTGGGCCATTGTTCGTGCCAAGGTTGACAAGGACCGCCGTATCCTCGCTCAGATCAACTTCACGCAACTCACCGGTAACGCAAAACGCCGTGACACTCAGGTCGACGCCAACGGCGAAAAATTCTCCGACGGTTGGTTGAAGATCACACCGAAAGAGCCTCTTGCAGTAGGCGAGTATGTTCTTCAGCCAGTTCCAAGAGTGGCGAACACCTTTTCGACGGTTGTCTTTGACTTCACCATCGACCCCAAGGCCCCAAACTCGTCGGAGGCGCGGTCAGCGCCGGCCAAGTAAATCCCTACACCACCACCGACTCCCGGTACTCCCCAAATACGTCACGCAGCGTATTTGCTATCTCCCCCACAGTCGCACAGCTCTCCACCGCATTCACAATCCTCGGCATGAGGTTCTCCCCGCCTCGTGCCGCGTCTTCCACTCCGCGCAACGCCGCAGCATGTACACCCGAATCGCGACGCGCCCGCAGCGCCCGCACCCGCTCCACCTGCCGAGCCTCCAGCGCCTCATCAATTCGTTGAATCGGCACCGCGACCTCATCGCTGGTGAACTCATTCACTCCAACGACGATTGCATCCTTCTCATCCACCGCCCGCTGATAGGCATACGCCGCATTCTGAATCTCCCGCTGCACATAGCCCTGCTCAATCGCACGCAGCATCCCATACTTGCCGCCTCCTTCTTTCGAAGAGGAAGACCGTTCGAAGCCCGCAATCGTCTTCATGTACTCCTCCGCGCGCCGCTCGATCTCGTCCGTCAGGGACTCCACATAGTACGACCCCGCCAGCGGATCGACCGTCTGCACTACGCCGCTCTCGTGCGCCAGAATCTGCTGCGTCCGCAGCGCAGTCCTCGCCGCCTGCTCGGTCGGCAGCGCGAGCGCCTCATCGAAGCCATTCGTGTGCAGCGACTGCGTCCCACCCAACACCGCAGCCAGCGCCTGCAGCGTCGTTCGCACGATATTGTTCTCCGGCTGCTGCGCGGTCAGCGTCGACCCCGCCGTCTGTGTATGAAACCGCAGCATCCAGCTCCGCGGGCTCTTCGCGCCGAAGTGCTCCTTCATGATCCGGGCCCACATCCGCCGCGCCGCACGAAACTTTGCGACCTCCTCCAGAAGATTGTTATGCGAGTTGAAGAAGAAGCTCAGCCGCCCTGCAATCGCATCCACATCCAGCCCCGCATCGAGCGCCGCCTGCACATACGTCATGCCATCGGCCAGCGTAAACGCCACCTCCTGCACCGCGGTGCAGCCGGCCTCGCGCATGTGGTAGCCCGAGATCGAGATCGTATTCCACTCCGGAACCTCACTCGCCGCCCACGCAAAGATATCCGTCACCAGCCGCATCGCGTGCTCGACCGGATAGATGTACGTCCCCCGCGCGATGTATTCCTTCAGGATGTCGTTCTGAATCGTCCCGTTAAGCCTTTTCACCTCTGCGGCCTGCCGCTTCGCCACTGCCACATACAGCGCCAGCAGGATCGAAGCCGTCGCGTTGATCGTCATCGAGGTCGAGATCCCATCGAGCCGGATCCCGTCGAACAGCCGCTCCATGTCTTCGATCGAATCGATCGCGACCCCAACCTTGCCCACCTCACCCAGCGCATACGGTGAATCCGAGTCATACCCGATCTGCGTCGGCAGATCAAAGGCGACGGACAAGCCCTTCGTCCCATGCGCCAGCAGAAACTTGTACCGCCGGTTCGACTCCTCGGCGTCGCCCATCCCCGCATACTGCCGCATCGTCCACAGCCGCCCGCGATACATCGTCGGCTGAATCCCTCGCGTGAACGGATACGCTCCCGGCTCACCAAGCTGCGCAGCGGCGTCGAACCCCTTCAGGCTCTCCGCGTTATAAACCAGATCGACAGGAATCCCAGAGCTCGTTTGCGGTGTCTTCGGCATCACGCGCACAAGTGTACCCGTTCACGTCCGCCGTACGTTCGCTGCCCTTCGCGGAAACGTCGCGTCCTCTGCGTCGCTCGTTCGCCTTTCAAAATCGGTGTCAGGCCTTCCGCCGCCCACGTCGTCCGGCACGCAAAAAACTCGTCACGCAGAAGTACCCGAACAGCGCCGCCATCCCTGCCAGCAGCAGAAAGTGCGCATGCGCGTCCTGATTGGTGGCTGTCCTGTGGAGGTTCCCGCGCAGCTTCCACGCTCCGCTCGCGCCATACAGCGCAAAGATCCCGAAGAAGACCCCGGTGAACTCCAGCCAGAGCACACCGGAGAGGCGCGTCACCTGCCCCCAGAACGATTCCCCAAACCGTCTGCTGCCCTGCGCCAGCCCCTGTCCCGTCTGCTTCACCTGCGCCGCGGTCTGCGTCGCCGTCCGAGCGGCCTGCTGAGTCGCCTGCGCTACTGTCTTCGACGGCGCCGGCTCAGCCGAAGGATTCGGCGAAGTCGCCGCGTCTACTGCGTTCACTAGCGTCCTGGCAGCCACACGCGCTCCCACTCCCAGCACCCGGCCGAATCGCACGGAATCCATACCTTGCAGTGTAGCCGCACACCTCGCCTCACGAAAGCCCTTGCCGTCCCGCAGCATGGCCCCTGACTCTCGTTTCGCTGTCAGGAGAACCTCCGCGAACTCCTCTTTTTCCGCTTTCAAATTCGTTGCAGCCGGTGACACGAACGCGTATTCTGTACCCAGTAAAGTCGTTGTACCCGCAATGCCGTTCCCGCCAATTTACCTGGGGGCTGGGAATACCCGATGCGCGGTTCGATTGCAGACTGTTTTGCAAACTAGGGCAGCCCGGAGGTGGCATTGAATCAAAAGGTCAAAAACCTGATCCAGAAGCTAGGCGAGGCTATCCACGAGTCCGTCTCCGAGTCTGAAGACATCGCAGGTGTCGTCAAGAACATCCGCGAGCAGGGCTTCGACGTCCTCCTCATGCTCGAGGCCACCATCGGCCTCAACGAGGTTGAGCCTGAGGAGACCGCGGAAGCCGAGGAGCAGGCGGGCGACGGCCCATTCACCCAGAGCGACCTGACCTTTCTGAAGTCCCTTCGGATCAGTCTCACCGAATCGACCGAGACCGACTCAGGCGATTCCGCCCCTGGAGCGTAGCGAGCCGCCCGTAGCGAGCCGCCCCTCGCTTTCCCATCGAGCCATCTCTTATGGCTCGCCAGCGCCGTTTCTGTGCGCGTGCACACATACAAACGATGTGTGTACGCCACAAAGTCCATGACCACGTGATAGACTCGCGTTTCCCGTCCGATGCGCCTCTGTTTTTGTGCATCTTAGGGAACGAAGGGGCTTCTGAATTCGCGAGGTAATCGGATCATGAGAGATACGTTGGGAGTTCTGCTCGCTGGAGGTGCTGGCGAAAGGCTTTTTCCACTCACGCGCGACCGCGCCAAGCCCGCCGTTCCATTCGCCGGGCAATACCGCATCATCGATATCACCCTCTCCAACTGCATCAACTCCGACCTGCGCCGCGTCTACATCCTCACGCAGTACAAGGCGCTCTCGCTGAACCGCCACATTCGCGAGGGCTGGGGCCCGATCGTCGCCAACGAGCTCGGCGAGTTCATCGAGATCCTCTCGCCCATGCAGCGCGTCTCCAAGTCTTGGTACCAGGGCACAGCCGACGCCGTCTACCAGAACATCTACTCCATCGGCTCCGAAGAGCCCAAATACGTCATCATCCTCTCCGGCGACCACATCTACAAGATGAACTACGACCTCATGCTTCAGCAGCACATCGACTCCGGAGCAGACGTCACCCTCGCCACGCTTCCCATCTCACCCTCTGAGGTCTCGGCCTTCGGAGTCGTCGAGGTCGCGCGCAACGGCGAGGTCACCGGCTTCATCGAGAAGCCCAAGGAGACCAGCCTCCGCTCGCCCTTCACGCCCGACATGGTCGATGTCTCCATGGGAATCTATCTCTTCAACACCGACGTCCTTCTGCCCGAGCTCATCCGCGACGCCGAGGACCCACACTCCAAGCACGACTTCGGCCACGACATCCTGCCCAAGCTTCTCGGCCGCTACCGGATGCACGCCTTCAACTTCGTCGACGAGAACAAGCAGAAGGCTCTCTACTGGCGCGACGTCGGCACACTCGAGGCCTACTACGAGGCCAACATGGACGTCGCCAGCGTCACCCCAATCTTCAACCTTTACGACAAGTCCTGGCCCATGCGCACCAGGCCCTACCAGTACCCGCCCGCCAAGTTCGTCTTCGGCGAGCCCGGACGCACCGGCATGGGCATCAACTCCATCGTCTCGGCCGGCTCCATCGTGTCGGGCGCGGTCGTCCGCGACTCCGTCCTCTCGCAGGACGTCCGCGTCAACTCCTACGCAGACGTCGACTCCAGCATCATCTTCTCCCACGTCAACATCGGCCGCCACTGCCGCGTGCGGCACGCCATCATCGACCGCGACGTCCACATCCCCGACGGAACCGTAATCGGCTACGACCCGCAAGAGGACAAGAAGAACTACTTCGTCACCTCCAGCGGAATCACCGTCGTCACCCGCGACTACTCCGTCTTCGAGAACCCCGTCTCGCCTGAGTTCCTCCAGCCGGGCTGACAACTGCGGTTAAAAAACGACCGCGGATTCAAACGGACAAACACGGATCGAAATTTCAAAAGAGCAATTCAAAATCGCTTTTGAAATCCGTGCTTCTCCGCGCGAATCCGCGGTCACCTATCACCTACTTTGCCGCTTGCCGATCCTCCACACCACGCCGCCCGAGATGCCGATAAACTCCCTTGTCTCGCTTCCGAAGTGCTCCAGGATCAGGTCCGGAGACAGCCGGAACGCGAAGTTCTTCTTGAAGTTGAAGTCCACGCTTCCACCCAGCGCCGCAATCGGCTTTGTGCGGTTCGTATACAGTCCCGTCGTCGGAAGAAACTGCGGCGGAAAATGTCCCGTGCTATGGGTGAAGTCGCCATGCGACGCGCCGAAGTAGGCATGATAGTTCAGCGCGGCATACTGGTTCTTCGGCCCGCGATACTGCGCGCCCAGCAGCCCACCATTAAGAGACACCAGCGCCCGGCCGTTGAAGTACGGGTTCGGCATGATCGGCGTCGTTCCCCAGTCGCCTCTCCACTCGGCGCCCAGGCCAAGCTTCGGCGTAATCCAGTACGTTCCCAGCACCTCACCGCCGCCAAGGTTCATGCGCTTCGGCAGGGACTGCCCGGCCTGGAAGTTCTGAAAGTTCAGGCCGCCGAAGATCTCCCACTTATTGTCGTAGGTCACTGGAGCCGCCGGTCCGATCTTGCTGGTCTGCGCCGCCGCCTGTACGGTTCCTGCCGTCGCCAGCATCGCTAGCGCTCCAGCCAACGCCCAGTTGCTCAACCTTCCTGCCGAAAGCCCTTTGGGCAGTCGAATCCCCTTCGTCTTCGTCTCCAACATCATCTCCTGCAATCTTTGTGCACTTCCAAGATATAACGTTTCTGCGTCCCTCTGCCGCCGTACCAGCAGCGTTCTCCTTGTGCGACAATAGGGAGCAATGCCGCACGGTGCTTTCAGAGTTTCCGGCTGCAAGGGAGAAATTGGTATGGGCGAACTCTTTACACCGACACATCTCATCGTCCTCGCAATCGTTGTTCTTGTCCTCTTCGGTGGCAAGAAGCTGCCAGAGCTTGGCAAGGGGCTCGGCGAGGGGCTCCGTGGATTCAAAGAGGGCATGAAGGGTGTCACCGACGACGTCAACAAGCCGACTGACAACTCCACCGCCACCAAGCCCGGCGAGACCACCGTCAACAAGTAAGCAGTACCCAACGGCCCCTCCCCATCGATCCGTCGTGCGAGGGGCTGTTCTGCGTCGTTCACGAGGCCGCACATGAAGCTGAAGTCTCCGCACCTCATCAAGCCCGGAACTCAGGTCAGACTCTCGCGCATTGCCACGTCCTCCACCGGCGCCTTCCAGTCCCCGGAGGCCGCGGCTCCCGTCCTCGACAGCCATCGCAAACAGCTTGCAGACCTCCAGGAAGTCCTCTACGCAGGCCAGCGGAAGGCCATCCTTATCGTCCTCCAGGGTATGGATACCGCAGGCAAGGACGGTACCATCAGCCACATCTTCTCCGGAGTCAATCCCCAGGGCTGCGACGTCTCTGCCTTCAAGGCTCCCACGCCTATCGAGTCGCGCCATGACTTCCTCTGGCGCGTCCACTCCCAGCTGCCGCCGCGTGGCATGATCCAGATCTTCAACCGCTCCCACTACGAGGACGTCCTTGTCTCCCGCGTCCACAAGCTTCTCCCGCAAAAGACCATCGACAAACGCCTCGACGACATCAACCGCTTCGAGCAAGCGCTCTACGACAACGACATCGTCATCCTCAAGTTCTTCCTCCACATCTCCCGCGCCGAGCAGACCGCCCGCCTCAAGTCCCGCATCGCCGACTCCGACAAGCACTGGAAGCTCTCCGAGTCCGACTTCATCGAGCGCCGCTTTTGGCCCCGTTACGAGCAGGCCTACAACGACGCCATCGCCGCCACCAGCAAAAAGCACGCCCCCTGGTTCGTCATCCCGTCGGACCACAAGTGGTACCGCAACATCGCTGTCTCGCAGATCATCGTCGATGCCATGAAGTCCCTCAAACTCACCTACCCCAAACCCTCCATGGACCCCACCAAAGTCCATCTCTGACCTGGGTCTGCAGAACGCTTGTCGATTTCTCAGGTAACTCATTTGTAGCCAATAGTTTGTAATACATACCCTTTAGAATTCAGCAAAAATAGGCTGTCAAGTCCCCATACGCACTAACCATAACAAAACAAACCACATACCAGTGGCAGAGCAGTTTCACTCATTTTGCTAAACTCGAAGTAGTCCAAAGAAGAACAGGCCCCGGAAATCCTCCGGGGCCTTCGCGTTTATCCGCAACTCATTTATTTTGAATATCTTGACCATTAAGTCCTTTAGATGGAATATTTTGCGGCAGAGGTCAGCAGCTAAGCCAAATGAAATGAATATTTTACGAAAAAAGAGGAGGGAGGGGGTTACCCTCAGAGCGTGACCATCACGACCGCCGCTGCCGCCACTGCCATCCCAAGACTCTGCCGCCGCGTAGGCCGCTCATGCAACGTCCACGCCGCCAGCAGAATCGTTGAGGCCGGGTACAGGGAGGCCAGCACTGCAGCCACGTCCAGCCTTCCGGCGCGTGTTGCGGCGATAAACAGCATGTTCCCTGACGTATCGAGCGCAGCCGTCCCTAGCACCCACAGCACTGCAGTCGATGTCAGTCGGCCGTTCCGCAGCGGACTCCGTCCGAGCATGAGCCCGGCCAGCAGCAGGGAGCACACGGTCAGGCTCCCCATCCTCGCCGTCGCCATCGGCCAGATTACTGCGGCAGTGCCGGCAAACTTCAACGCAACAAAGTAAACCCCGAAGCCAGCACCCGACAGCACCGCAAGCCAGACTGTTCCCGGAGACGCCGGCACAGCCTCAGGATTCTCGCCCGCCGCGATGAGCCAGATCGCGACTCCGGCGACCAGAAAACCGAAGATCCGCAGCGTTCCCGGAGAACCCTCCCGCGCCATCGAAACCGCCGCCGGAATCGCCGCCGCCAGCAGTCCGCTCACCGCCGCCGAGGCCCCCATCGCCCCGCGCGAGAGCGCAACATAGAACCCGGTCAGCGACAGGCCGGCCGTTACGCCCGCCGTCAGGCCCCACGCCAGAGGAGCGCCATGAGGAAACGCATCGCCGCGCAGCCACGCGATCGCCACCAGCACGCTCAGGCTTGTCGCATGGCTCAACAGCACCACACGCAGCGCGCCGCCCATCGCGCCGCCCGCCTGTTTAGCTCCCATTCCGCCGGAAAAGTCGCCGCCGCCCCACAGCACAGCCGCAGCCAGCGCCATCAGCGCATTGCTCGCAAACATCGTCGAGGGCCGGCCTAGTTCGACGGCCTGACTACGTTCGTCGGACGGGAGTCGCCCGCAGTCGGATAGTAGCCCTTCTTCGCCAGCACCGTCAGATTCGGCCGCAGCACCTTCACCTCGATCTGCCGGTATTTGCCGTCGATAAAGTCCTCATGCGAGTAGTAGCCGACCGTGTACTGCGTGCGTACCTCTTCGGAGATCTTCGCGAAGCTCTGCTCGATGCCTCTCTGCCGGAACTCGGCGTCGAAGCTGCCGCCCGTGGCGTAGGCGTATGCCGGAAGAACGTTGTCGCGCATCGTCAGAGGCAGGTGAATGTGGTCCAGAAATCCGATAACGGGCAGGGAAGAGTCGCCCACCAGCGTGCCATACACCGCAATCTTGTTCTGCTGCAGGTACTTCACAACGTCCTTGAACTTCGCCGTGCTTCCGTACTCCTTGCCGTCGCTGATCACATAGATCACGCGCCGCCGTCCCTTGCCCGTCTTGGTAAGAGACCTCGCTGCCTCCAGGATCGCGTCGTTCAGCGTGTGCACTTCCTTCGGCGGATTCAGCTCGATGCCCCGATTGTTCCGCACCGGCGCCGTGTTCGGGTCGAAGTTCTGGTTGTTGATGTTGTTCGTGGCTGCCATCGGTCCGCCCAGAGGCATCAGCGGCTCACGGCCCGAGGCCTTCGACGTTTCGAGAGTAAACTTCAAGCGGTCGCTCTGCGCCCCGGTAAAGTCCGTCCTCATCTGCGGCCCGTTGTTGTAGGTGAAGACCGCCATCTCGTCGTAGGGCGCGAACGCTCCCTGCAGCGCCGCGAGCGAGTTGTTCACCTTCGTCATGTTGTCGTAGGTCAGGCTCTGGTCGATCACCAGCGCCACCGACAGCGGCCACGGGTCAACCGTAAAAATGGCGAGCTGCTGCCGCAGGTTGTTCTCATACACCCGGACCTCGCGCGGCTTGATCCCCGGAACCAGCTTGCCCTTGTTGTCCTTCACCGTGAAGGGGACTTCGACGAAGTTCGAACGGACGATCAGCGTAAAGTTCTTCGGCCCCTCGCCCGGCGCCGGAATCTCGGGCAGAGGTCCGTCATCGAGCCTCTCCTGCGCTGGCGGAGACGTCGGCAGGCTGTTCGGAACCTTATTGTCATCAGGGGTTGTCGTGGTGGTATCGCCGTTTGAGTCTGGCGTCGTGCCCATGCCGGGACTGACCGCACCCGCCGTAGGCAGGGTCACCTGCGGCCTCGGACCATCAGGAATGGCCTGCTGCTGCGCCGTCTGCTGTGTCTGCGGCCCCAGCATCATCATCGCCAGGGCTCCCGCCAATACGCTATCCCTTACCAAGCACTACCCCCATACACTTCCGTCCCGGCGGCCATTTGCCGAAATCTGCCAGCTATCAGATTACCAGCGCACACCCTGCGCCGCCATTCCGGTCTCCGCTACCTTTGGACGCAGACCGCAACCTCAACGTTGTGCTCGCCCTGCACCGGCACTTTTCCGCTGACACAGTTCCGTCCTTCATCGTCTAATACAGCATGCGCAGTTTCGAACTCGCTCTCGCAACTCTATGTCTTGCCATCGCTCCCGCTCTGGCCTCGCTCCACGCGCAGGAGGCCCCCTCGCCTGGTGGTCCGCCTCCGGCCAGCGACGCTCCGCCGCCCAAGCCCGTCGAGGGCCTCGAAACCGAGACTCTCAAGGTCACCGTCAACCTTGTCAACGTCTACTTCTCCGTCCGTGACAAGAACGGCTATATCACCAACCTGCACAAGGACGACTGCGCCATCCTCGAAGACAAGAACCGGCAGACCATCAAGAACTTCACCCAGGAAAAGAAACTTCCCCTTACCATCGGCATACTGCTCGACACCAGCGGCAGCCAGCAGAACGTACTCCCGCTCGAGCAGCAGGCCGGAGCCGAATTCCTCAAGGACGTCCTCACTCCCAAGGATGAGGCCTTCCTGATCTCCTTCGACATCAACGTCGACCTCCTCGCCGACTACACCAACAGCCCGCGCGAGATCCAGCGCGCGATGGACAAGGCCAGCATCAACACCGGCGCCGGAACCGGCTCAGTCACAGGCAACAGCAATCCGCGAGGCACGCTGCTCTATGACGCGGTTTACCTCGCCGCCAACGACAAGCTCCGCCAGGAGGCCGGGCGCAAGATCCTCGTCCTGCTCACCGATGGCGGCGACCAAGGCTCGCAGGAGACCCTGAAGACTGCCACCGAGGCTGCCCAGAAGGCCAACGCCATCGTCTACGTTATCCTCATCGCCGACCGTGGCTTCTACGGCAACTACGGATTGGTCTACAGCGGCGCAGGCGATATGGAACGTCTCGCCCGCGAGACCGGAGGCCGCGTCATCAACGTTGGCAACAATGGCAAGAAGCTGCAGGAGGCCTTCGACCAGATTCAGGACGAGCTCCGCACCCAGTACCTCGCCAGCTACACGCCGACAAACACCAAGTTCGACGGGTCCTTCCGCACCCTCAACATCTCCTGCGGAAAGGACACCAAAGTTCAGGCCCGCAAAGGCTACTACGCCATCGCCGACAACGCGGGCAACTGAGCCGAATTCAGGTCATCGACAGCCAGTCGCTCGTCGAGGATCTAGGCCTCCATCGCGCCCGAATAGACTGCCATTCCGGCAACGGCATCCACGCCCATCGCATCCAGAGCGTCCACCTCGGCCCGCTCCTTGATGCCGCCCGCGACGATCAACTGCTTCGCCGTCGTCGCCCGCAGAATCGCGGCAACATCAATCGGAAATCCAGTCATCGTGCCCTCAGTATCGACGTGCGTGTAGAGGAACGCTGCGCAGTAGTCCTCGAGCCACGTCACTGCCTCCTCAGGAGTCAGCGCGACCGAGTCCTTCCACCCCTTCACTGCAACCTGACCGCCCTTCGTATCCACGCTGAAGACAAGCGCCTCCTCGCCTAGCGTCTTCTTCAACTCCTCGGCAAACTCCAGGCTAATGAGCTTGTGCCGCCGCGCCTCGCCCTCCTGCGCCGCGCCAAACAGGCTCGACCCATAGATCACCCGCCTCGCACCGGCATCCAGCAGAGCCCGACCATCGGCAGCGGTCCGCAGACCGCCACCAACCTGGCAGGGAAGCCGCTTGCAGAACATCTCAATCAGCGCACGGTTCTCGCCCTGCCGCATGGCCGCGTCGAGATCGATCAACTGCACGACCGGATATTTTGAGAACCGCTCGATCCAGTACTCAAAATCGTCAAAGGCCAGCTTCAGCTTCTCGCCCTGCACCAGTTGCACAATCCGGCCACCCATCAGATCAATTGAAGGAATCAACATACAAAGATTGTCTCAGGATTCTGTCTTATGCTTATGTGCAAGGAAACGGCGGCGGGCTGACCGCGCAGTCTTACATCCAACCGCCTTCAGCCTCTCGACGTCTGACTCTCATGGCGCTGGACACCAAAAAAGCGGGTGAGGTCGTAGACAAACTCAGGAAGTCACTGAAGCGCAAGTCACGATGGAGCGCGCCGGAAGACGTGCACGACCTTCGCACGCAGGTGCGTCAGTTCGAAGCGCTGACGCACATTCTCGCCCTCGGCCAGAAGTCATCGGAAGACCGTCTCAAGACGATCGCCTCCATCCGTCGACGTGCCGGAAAGGTCCGCGACATGGACGTGCTAATGGCTTTCATCGCCACCCTGACCTCGCACAGCCAGGAGGACTGCTTCGTTCAACTCCGCGATCATCTTGCCGTTCGGCGGCGAAGATCCGCGCGCAGGCTTCGTGATCTGGTGCGAGAGCACGGAAAGAAGGCCGGCAGAGACCTGCAGAGGTATTCGTCCATGGTTCAGAAGGCGTCGCAGACACATGCGACGTCCGTTGCGCTGAAGCTCCTGGATGAGCTGCGGCACTGGCCGCGGCTGGCGAGCGGCAACATGCACGAATTTCGCCTCAAGGTGAAGCAGTTGCGATATACGCTTCAACTCGAAGAGCATCCTCCGGAAACCTGGATCTCCGCTCTGGGCGAGATCAAAGATGCCATCGGTGAATGGCATGACTGCACCACTCTGCTTGAGATTGCTACCGACGTGCTTCCCGCATCGAAAGGTGCCCCCATCCTGAAAGAGATTCGGTCCGTCGTCGCCGTGAAGTTCCACCACGCTCTTTCGCTATCCAACGCGATGCGAAAGAGATTTCTCAGCAAGCCCTCCAAGCGGAGCGCAGCAGTCACGGAGCACGGCGAAGCGTCGGAGGAAGGGGATCCGCTAGCTTATGAATTGAATGCAGTCGTTGCTCTAGCAGGGCAGCCGCACGCTCACTCCGGCCCGCTTCAGCTCAGCCTTTAGCTCCCGGGAATCCGTCACTCCAAAGTGAAAGATGCTCGCCGCGAGCGCCGCATCGGCTTTGCCTCTACCGAACACCTCCACAAAATGGCCCGCCGTGCCGGCGCCTCCGGAGGCGATCACCGGAATCTGCACCGCTTCGCTCACCCGCGCGGTAAGCTCGCAATCGAAGCCCGAGCGCATGCCATCGGTGTCCATGCTTGTCAGCAGAATCTCGCCCGCACCGCGCTGCTCAGCCTCGCGGGCCCACTCGATGACCTTGCGCCCGGTAGGCTTGCGCCCGCCGCTCACGTAGACCTCTGCATCACCCACCGGATCGGCCGAGCCAGCCGCGCGCCGCGCATCGATGGCAATAATCACGGCCTGTGCGCCAAAGCTTCCGCCGATCTCGGCGATCAGCTCCGGCCTCGCAATCGCAGACGAGTTAATGCTCACCTTGTCCGCACCCGCATCAAACACTGCCGCTGCGTCCTCAGTGCTGCGAATCCCGCCACCAACAGTGAAGGGAACAAATAACTCCGCCGCCGCGCGCTTCACCGTATCGAGCAGCGTCCCGCGTCCTTCGTGCGTGGCTGTAATGTCCAGCAGCACGATTTCGTCGGCTCCCGCAGCCGCATGGCGGTGCGCCAACTCCGCCGGATCGCCGGCATCGACGATGTCCACAAATTGCACGCCCTTGACGACACGTCCGTCGCGTACGTCAAGGCAGGCGATGATTCTTTTGGTCAGCATTTTATTACTCCTGCCTTCGTTGCGGAATAAAGGAACGAAATTCGCGCCAGGATTCTTCAGGCATCGCATGTTTTGGAATCACGATAAAACTACGCCTGGACAAATACACAAGCGCAATTCGCTCATTCTCGGCGAAGTCATAAATTGCAGGCCAAAGAAAGCGTGTCTCGCTCCGACCTGGCAGGCCAGACACAAAGTATTCTTTGTCAAAAGCCACGGCGATTCCTTCCGGGTTCTTTACAAACGCCGCCGTCGCGTAAGTCCTTCGAAGTCGAAAGACCCTATAACCAACAAGCAAGATGAGCGAAACCACGCATACTCCTGCTCCAAACAATGCATCCGAACCTTTCGCCTTGCCGCGAGTGAAGTTCCACGTAACGGCAACAATCATGTAGGCAAGAAACATAGGAACGAGCCAGCTAAGAAAAAAGCGGATCGTCCAGAGAAGATTTCGTCTTCTGGCAAACCGTAGGCCAGAGATCCACTCCGGATACGTAAGACGATATCGATGGACTTGAAAGCTCAATCACAACTCCACAAAGTTCTTCAGCACGCGCATCCCCACCGTCGCCGACTTCTCCGGATGAAACTGCACACCCATCACATTGTCCCGCTCAACCACTGCAGTAAACGCCCCACCGTAGCTCGTGGTCGCAGCCGTAGCCTCGCTCACAGGAGCCCGCCACGAATGCGTGTAATAAACAAACCCGCCATCATCAATACCGCGCAGCAGCTTCGAATCCCTCCGCACATTCTCCAGCGAGTTCCATCCCACATGCGGGGACTTCAGCTCCGCGCCGTTGTACTGAGCAGGGAAGCGCTCGCACATTCCCGCGAAGTGTCCCAGCCCAGCTGTCGCCGGAGCCTCCGTCGATCCCTCAAACAACCACTGCAACCCAACACAGATCCCCAGGAACCACGCGCCCCCTGCAACACTCTCACGCACTGCTTCGGTCAGGCCGAGATCGCTTAACAGTTGTGTCGCCTGAAAGTGTCCTACTCCCGGCAGCACGATCTTCGATGCTGCGCGTACCACCGCCGGGTCTTGCGTAACCTGCGTCTCCGCACCCAGATACCGCAGCGCCTTCACGACGCTGGTCAGGTTGCCCGCTTTGTAGTCGATGACGGCAATCACAGCAGTCCCTTCGTGCTCGGCAGAATCTCCTTCATGCGCTCATCCCGCGAGCAAGCCCCGCGCAGCGCACGCGCAAACGCCTTAAAGATCGCCTCGATCTTGTGATGGTTCGACCGCCCGTACATCGTCTTCACATGCACATTCGCCTTCGCACCTCGAGCGAAACCATCGAAGAAGTCCGCGAGGAGCTCGCTCTGGAAGTCTCCCACGAGCCGCACCTTCACCTTGTCATCGACGACATACGCGACACGCCCGCTTAGGTCGACCGCCGACACGGCGAGCGTCTCGTCCATCGCCATCACAAAGTATCCGGCGCGCATGATGCCCTTCTTGTCGCCCAGCGCCTTGTTGAAGGCCTCGCCCAGCGCGATGCCGACGTCCTCCACGGTGTGATGCTGGTCGACGTCGAGGTCTCCCTTACACGCCAGCGTCAGATCGAATCCACCATGCCGCGTAAACAGCTCCAGCATGTGATCGAAGAACCGAATCCCCGTCGAGACCTTATAGACACCCTGCCCATCGACGACCAGCTTCAGCGCAATCTGCGTCTCTGTCGTGTTTCGCTTGATTGTCGCGCTTCTCACACTCTTGGCCATTACTCGAACTCCCTCACGCCCTCGCTGACTGGCTGACCCGCCGACCCGCTGACTCGCTTCCATCCAATCTCGTCCAGCGAAGCCTTCAGCGCCTCCAACCCGCGCGTCACGTGGTCTTCCACGCCGATCGTGATCCGCACATAGCCGTCGCATCCCGGATCGGTCGAGCGATCGCGCAACAGCACGCCATGCCGGCGCATCGCAGCCACTAGCTCTTTATGCTTCGGTCCAATCTTCATCAGCACAAAGTTCGCTGCACTCGGAAAGTATCCGACGCCAAGCTCATCCAGCCCGGCCATCATCCGCTCGCGGCCTACGCGCACCTGCTCGACGTACCACGCAAGATAGGTCTCGTCTGAAATCGCCGCAGAAAGACAATCGAGCGCCACGCCGTTCACGTTGTACGGCGAGCTCACCTTCCGCAGATATTTCAGCAGCTCCGCGCTGCCGGCCAGCATGCCGATACGCAGATTCGCTAGCCCGTACGCCTTGGAAAACGTCCGCGCAACGATCACATTCGGAGTTGCTGCTAGGTCGCCCATCACCGACTCGCCGCCAAAGTGATGGTAGGCCTCATCGACCATCAGCACAGCGTGCGGAGCCGCATTGGCAATTGCTAGAAGCCGCTCGCGGCTCACCACTGCGCCCGTCGGATTATTCGGTGACGCGACGATAATCAGCTTGGTCCGCTCCGTGATCGCCGCGAGAAATCGCTCAAACGGAAACGACAGCGTCTCATCGGCCTGCACCTTTACGAGCCCGCGCGTCATCATGGTGATGTTGACGTCGTACATAAAGAAGGTCGGCGTGCAGATCAGCGCCTCGTCGCCCTCGTCCAGAAACGCACAGCACATCAGGTGGATCGCCTCATCCACGCCGTTGGTCAGCAGCACCTGATCGGACCGCAGCGCAAAGTGCGCTGCGACGATTCGCTCTACCGGCTCGCGCTCCGGATACTTCGTCAGCCCTTCGGCCGTGATCTGCCGCAGCCGCTCCATCACACGCGGAGAGGGAGCTGCGGTGTTCTCGTTGAAGTCCAGCCTCAGGGCCTCGCGCCCGGCCAGCGGTGGGTGGTACTCCGGCATCTCCAGCACCAGCTGGCGAGGCCTCACTGTCTTTACCTCTGAAACAACACTCATCGCGTCATCCTCACTCGCACACTCTCCGCGTGCGCAACTAATCCCTCAGCCTCAGCCAATGCAATCGCGTGCGGCCCAATCTTCCTGAGTCCGTTGCGCGAGTACTCCTGCACCGTAATCACCTTCACGAAGTCCATCACACTCAGTCCGCCGCGCACACGGCCCACGCGTCCGGTCGGCAGCACGTGGTTCGGCCCGGAGACATAGTCGCCCATTGACTGCGGAGCATAGTCTCCCACAAACACGCTGCCCGCGTTGCGAACCCACTTCAGGTCCGCCGCAGTATCTACGGTCAAGTGCTCCGGAGCCAACCGGTTCGTCAACTCACGAGCCTCTGCCACGGTCTTCGTCACAAAGATACATCCCTGTGCTGCTAGTGACTGCTTTGCAATCGAATTCGCTTTGGCCTGCTGCTTCACCTCTACCGCAACAGCCTTGGCCAGAGCTTCGTTGCTCGTGATCAGAATCGCCAGCGCCTCAGGATCGTGCTCCGCCTGCGCGACCAGGTCCGCTGCGATTCCAGCCGCATCTCCCGTCTCGCTCGTAACGACGATCTCAGTCGGTCCTGCAGGCATATCAATCCCACACTCGCTCGCGACAAGCGTCTTCGCCGCAGTTACAAACAGATTCCCCGGCCCTACGATCTTGTCCACACGCGCAACCGTCTTCGTGCCATAGGCCATCGCGGCAACCGCCTGTGCTCCACCCACACGATAGAACTCCGTCACGCCAGCGAGCCAGGCTGCCGCCATCGTCTCTCGCGCGGGCTTCGGCGAACATACCACCACTCGCTCCACCCCGGCCACCTGCGCCGGAGTCACCGTCATCAGCAGCGTCGAAGGCAATGGATACCGCCCTCCCGGAACATAGCAACCTACGCTCGCCAGCGGCCGCACGATCTGCCCGGTCTTCACTCCATCCGCGGGCGAGATCATCCACTCCTTCGGCCGCTGCGCCTCGGCGAACGCGAGAATGTTCCCTCGCGCCACCATCATCGCGGCCTGCAGTTCAGGCGCAGTAGCCTCCCACGCTGCCTGCATCTCGTTCCGTGAGACCAGTAGACCGTAGCGCTTAGCCAGCCCGTCGAATTTGGTGGCATAGCGGCGCAGCGCAGCGTCGCCGCCCTTGCGAACATCAGCAAGAATCCGCCGCACCACGGGCTCTACCTTCGCTGTGCTCACCGCGCCGCGCCGCTCCAGCGTCTCAATCAGCGCTGCTGCGGTCTTCGCGGTCCGGCCAAATGTCTTCACCAGCTTCATTAACCAAACTCCAGAACCAGCTTCTAGCTTTTAACTTCTAGCCTTTAGCTAAAAGCTAGAGGCTGCTTCACAGCACAACCTTGCTCAGCGGATACTCCACAATCCCCGTAGCGCCTGCCGCCTTCAGCATCGGAATCACCTCGCGGACCTCGGCCTCTTCCAGGATCGTGTTCAGCGCGACCCACTCCGCATCGCTCAGCTGCGACACCGTGGGTGAGTTCAGCGCCGGCAGCACGGCCAGAATCTCGCGCAGATCTGTCTTGCGCGCGTTCAGCATCAGCCCCACGCGGCCCTGCGCCGCGATTGCCGCATTTAGCATCAGTGAGATGTTCTCGATCTTCCGCCGCTTCCAGTCGTCCTGATAAGCGGCCTTGTTCGCGATCAACTGCGTCTCGCTCTCCATCAGCGTCTCGATAATCCGCAGCCGGTTCGCGCGCAGCGAGCTTCCGGTCTCGGTCACCTCAACGATCGCGTCGGCCAGCGTCGGCGGCTTCACCTCGGTCGCTCCCCAGCTGAACTCCACCTTCACTGGAATATTTTTCGCAGCAAAGTATCGCTTCGTAAATTCGACGAGCTCCGTTGCAATAATCTTGCCTGCCAGGTCCTCCGGCTTCTGGAACGGCGAATCCTCGGGCACTGCGAGCACCCACCTCACCTTCTGCCGGCTCTGCTTCGAGTAGGTGAGGCTGGTGACATACTCCACATTGTTCTCGTTTTCGAGGACCCAGTCGTTACCGGTGAGTCCCGCGTCCAGCGCACCGTGCTCCACATAGCGAGCCATCTCCTGCGCCCGCACCAGCATGCACTCGATCTCCGCGTCATCGACCGTAGGGAAGTAGCTGCGTCCACTGGCGAAGATCCGCCACCCAGCGCGCTCAAACAGCGCAATCGTCGCATCCTGCAGGCTACCCTTAGGAATCCCCAGCTTCAGCTTCCCGGTTTCGCTCGTCTCGCTCAACTTCACCTCGCTCATTATTTTGTTCCCTTCACAATCGGTTTGGTGAAGCAGCTCACAGTGCCCTCGTGGCACACCAGCCCATCGCCCTCGACCTCGACTTTGAAGAGGAGCGTATCGTTGTCGCAGTCGGTCGAAGCCTCGATGACGCGCAGGCGGTTGCCGCTCGTCTCGCCCTTCATCCACAGCTTGCCGCGCGTCCTGCTCCAGAAAGTGACGAACCCTGTCTCCAGAGTCTTCTGGTAGCTGGTCTCATTCAGAAAGCCGAGCATCAGCATCTCGCCGGTCTTCGCGTCCTGCACGATTCCCGGGACCAGCCCATCCATCTTCGCAAAATCGATCTTCACTGCATCCATTTTTCTTCCTCACTCTCTTCCGTTGAAGCGAAACCGCGCAGCAAAAAGGCCCGCTCGCGATGTGCGCGTCAGCGGGCCTTTCAGAATCCCTTGGTATGCGTTTCGTTACTTCGCCATACCGGACACAGCCGCCAACACGCTCTCCGCATGATGATGGTGATGATGTCCGTGATGGAGGTTCAGCAAACGCATCGCTAGTTTCAAGAGTAGCTGCCATGCCGTCGCAAAGTCAACCTGATGCCCGTCAACTTGTTCATTGACGAGGGTCTACCGCTCCCGTACTCTTCCGGTTGAAGCGTTGTTCAGTATCTCTCGAAGGAGATGATCCACGATGAATCTTCGTAACAAGCTTCTCGCCGCAACACTCTTCCTCGCGACTCCGGTTCTGGTTGCTTCGCCCGCCTCCATTCTTGCGCAGGGTGCCGCCAAGTCGACTGCCAAAGCCGCTGCTCAGGATGCCGACAAACTGGACATCAACACTGCCACCCCCGACCAGCTCAAGGCGTTCAAGGGCATCGGAGACGTCTATGCGAAGCGAATCATCGACGGCCGCCCCTACACCGCGAAGAACCAGCTCGTCAGCCGCGGCATTCTTCCTCAGGGCGTCTACGACAAGATCAAAGACCAGATCATCGCCAGCAAGCCCAAGAAGTAGCCTGACGATACCCGAAAGAGACCCCGGCTGGCTGCTACCATGCTGCCAGCCCATTTATGTTGCAGCGATCCGCACGTCTCCAGTACGGGCTCCTCGCGCTTGTGGCCGTTCTTGCGCTGTCGCACTTCTATGTCGGGCTGTCGAACAATCTGCGTAACCTGGTCCGCGGCCAGACCAGCCCTCGCACGCCTTTCATCACTACCGATCTCACGCCCGTAGTATCGTCCATGGAGCCCGAGGCCCAGGCGGCGGGACTCCGGCAGGGCGACACTGTCCTTACTGTTAGTGGCGAGCGGTTCACCGGCCGCGTCGTACTCATCGCCCAGGTTCGCAGCAGCCATGTTGGCGCTCCCCTCGCCATCACCTGGACCCATCCAGGCGACACTGGCGTGCAGAGTGGTTCCATCGCGCTCGCGCCAGAGCGTGCTACCCCCGCTCCCTTCTATCTCTGGATTACGCGAAGCATCTTTCTCGCGCTTCCGCTGCTCTTTCTCCTCATCGGCGTCTGGGTTGTGCTCGCACGCCCGCACAATCCGCACGCCTGGCTCATCCTGGGAATCCTCGGCTACTTCGACTCCCTGTTCATCGGTTACGGCAAGTTTTCCGGCGGCATTCTCTTTGCATTTGCCATCTTCTGGAACACCGTCGCCCAGACCGCCATGCCGCTCTGCCTGATGTTTCTGGGCGTCTACTTCCCGCAGCACTCCGGCCTTGACGTCAGATTTCCGTGGGTCAAATGGGTTCTCACCATCTCCATCCTGGCTTTCATGCCGCTGGATCTCATCTACTACTACAGCGATGCCTGGAAGTTCACCGCCGGCAGTTGGCTGGTACGACCCACGTACGCCATCAACTTCACGGAAAACGTGCTCGCGGCTCTGGCCATCAGCTGGTTCTTCGCCACGCTCGGCGTCAAGCGAGCCGCATTGGCAGGCGACGCTCGCCGCCGCATCGTCGTCATGCTTTGGGGAGCCAGCATCGGGCTCACGCCCTTACTCTTCCTCGTCTTCTATGCTGCCTATCGAAACGTCGATCTCGGGCAGGGCATCCCGCAGTGGCTCGATATCTCAGTCTTCGTCATCCTTCTTCTCTTTCCCCTCACCCTCGCCTATGTCGTCGTCGTCCAGCGCGCGATGGACGTCCGCATCCTCATTCGCCAAGGCACAAAGTACGCCTTCGCCCGAGGCACCATCGTCGTCATCCTCGCGCTGCTCGCCATCTGGATGATCGCCTCGATCGTCCATCTCATTCGTTATCCACATCAACATCGCGCTGTCGATCTCATCGGCATCATCGGCATCATCGCCATCTTCCTCGGATTCCGCTACCCCCTGGCCAAACGCCTTCAACAAAAAATCGACCAGCGCTTCTTCCGCGAAGCCTACTCGGCCGAGCAGGTGCTCTCCGAGCTGTCCGACGAGGTCCGCAACTTCACTGAGGTCACGCCGCTCCTCACCACCATCACCCAGCGCATCGGCGACACTCTGCACGTCGATCGCATCGCTGTCTTCCTTCGCTCAGGCGACGCCTATCATCTCCAGCTCGCAACCGGAGCCCCTCTCGCGCCTGGCTCGCTCGCGTTATCTGCAACGTTCGCTGTCATCTCTAGGCTCGCGCATGCTCGCAGCCCCGAGCCTGAGCCTGTCTACCGCGACGACCCCTCAAGCTGGCTCGTCGACGCCACTGACGCCGAGCGCGCCGCTCTCAGCGATCTCTCGGCCGAACTCCTCGTCCCGCTCCCCGGCCGCAACCGTCTCGAGGGCGTCATGGCCCTCGGCCCCAAGCGCTCCGAGGAGCCCTACTCCCGCACCGACCGCCAGCTCCTTCAATCTGTCGCCACGCAGACCGGTCTCGCGCTGGAAAACGCCGAGCTCTTCCAGAACCTCACCGCCGAGGTCGCCCACCGCGAGCGCATCTCGCGCGAGATCGAGATCGCCCGCGATGTCCAGCAGCATCTCTTCCCGCAGGTCGTCCCCTCCATCCCCGGCATCGATCTCGCCGGCCACTGCCGTCAGGCCCAAGCCGTCGGCGGCGACTACTACGACTTCTTCATCCTCCCCGCCGGTGAGGGCGACGAGCGCCTCGCCCTCGCCCTCGGCGACATCTCCGGCAAGGGCATCTCCGCCGCGCTGCTTATGGCGAGCCTCCGCGCCAGCCTGCGCAGCGCCGCGCAGCTCCAGCCCGGCGACCTCGGCACGCTCATGCGCCATGTCAACCGGCTCGTCTACGAGTCTTCGACGTCCAACCGCTATGCCACCTTCTTCTATGCCGAGCTCGATCCTGCCACGCGTCTGCTTACCTACGTCAACGCCGGGCACAATCCTCCGGTCATCCTTCGCGGCTCTGAGGCCATCGCGCTCCACTCCACTGGAACCGTCATCGGACTTCTGCCTGAGGTCTCTTACTGCCGCGCAAGCATCCTGTTGCACCCTGGAGACATGCTGGTGGCCTTCACTGACGGCATCTCCGAGGCCATGAACGCCGCCGAAGAAGAGTGGGGCGAACCCCGCATGATCGCCGCCGCACAGGCCCTGCTCGCGCGCCCCGACTGCAAGACCACAGCAAAGCAACTTCTCGATTGCATCTTCAATGAGGCCGACCACTTCACCGCCGCAGCTCCGCAACACGACGACATGACCCTGCTTATCTGCGCCGTGAGTTGAAGAGCGCCTTGCTTCGCACTCCGGTTGAGCGCGTCACGTCACGCTTGGAGCCGTCTAGCCTCACTTTAGATTCGCCGACAGATCCATCACCACAATTCGCCCGTCCGAATGAAAGCTTCCTCCTGTGGCCGTCTTCGCCTCGGTCATGGGGTTCGTGGGAGTCACATAAGCCGCACTCGAAAACGCTCCGGCCGCATCGAAGCTCTGCAGCAGGTAATCGCGCTCGGTGTCTATCTCCGGGTCAATCTTGTGCGTGACGCGGCCGTTTCTCTGGTCCTTCTCAAACCCGATGTCGTGCGTCGCTGAACCCACCCACAGCGGCCTTCCGTCGATCGTCTGGTCTGTCTTCCACACGCGCAGATGGTGCCGCTCCGCTGCCACCTTGATCGGGTCGGCCCTGGCGAAGGAGTAGTCCTGCGGGCGCCCAAAGAGATACAGGGTGCTCATCGGCATCTCCGTGTACGACTCGTGGCTCAGCGTCTTCATCAGCCCGTTCAGAATTGCGCTCTGCACATCCTTGTCCACGGACGCCCACCCGGCCGCCCTATACGCGGCCTCCACCTGCTCCGGGGTTCCAATCAGCGCGAAGTTCACCATGTCGCCCGGATTGCCCTCGCCGCTCGGCCGGTCATTCACCCGCCGCGGAATCTCCGCAAACGTCTCCGGAGAGACCAGCTTGGTCACAACCTCTGCAGGCGTGGCTGACGCCGCCGTTGCCTGAGTCCTGGCCGCCTTGGCAAACTTCATCTTCACGGTAAAGCTGCCCGTTGGGTTCAGGTCGCTCGTCGTATTCACACGCAGAAAAAGCTTGCCGCTGGTCGGCATTGTTATCTCGCCGCCGGCTCCAATCGCGAAGGGAACCGTCGCTCCAACGTCGCTCACCCGTCCGATCACCGAGCCCACCTTTGCATCATTGAGCGGAAAGCTGCGCAGCAGGTCCTTCCACCCGCGGTCCAGGCCGTCCGGCCCCGCGGTCCGGCCATCAGCTAGTAGAAAGCTCCCCGTCACCGTAAAGGTCGCCTGTTCCCCCGCGCTCAGCACCACTCCCGTGTCCAGCCAGTCGGTGTTATTCAGAGTGAATTCATAGCTCTGCTTATGAGTTGGAATCTTAGCCGTCGCTCCAGTCGCCGGATGGTCCCGCATGCTCACAATTGCCTGGACGCCCGCCCCTGCCGGGACCGTAGAAACCGCAGCCGCTGCGGCTGTATCGGCTGCTGGAGCCGTCTGCGCCCGGAGCCCCGCCAGCACCCCGGGTATCAACAACAGTACAGCCGCTTTTCTCACCCAAATGGGTCGTCGCCTAACTACTGGAAATCGTTTAGAGTGGTTCATATTTATGCCTTTTCTTAAGACGCTCAATCCGGGCTATAGGGTTCTTCTGCACAAACTTGTGGTCCGCCGGGCCACGAGTTGCATAGCATTGGCTGCTCTCGCCGCTACGCTCTCTGGCTGCCAGGGCATCGTCAGCAGTACCAAGGCATCCCAGGTCCGCATCATCGACGCGTCGCCTGACGCTCCAGGCCTCGATATCTACCAGAACAACGCCGCCGTCGCCTACAACCTCGGCTTCGGAACCATCACCTCCTACGTCCCCATCGACCCCGGGCCCTACATCACCACGGCAAACGCCGCCGGAACCAAACAGGTGCTCTCGTCCTCCAAGGCAACCTTTACGGCCTCCAGCCAGTACACGGTTCTCATCGGGAACGTCTCCGCGAGTCTGCAGCAGCTCACTCTGAAGGACCAGAGCCAGCCTGCCCCCTCCGGCCAGATCGCGCTTCGCTTCATCGACCAGGCCACGCGAATCAGCGCCGTCGACGTCTACCTCGTTCCCGCCGGATCGAAGCTCACTGACGTCACCCCTGTCACAACTGGACTCGTCTTCAACACGAACACGGGCTACCTCAACATCCCCGCCGGAACCTATACCCTCGTCATGGTCCCCAACGGCACGGTTCCCACCAGCACTACGATTGCGACCTACACTGGTGCGCAGGTCACCTACACACAGGGCTCGGCGACTACGATCATCCTCATCGATCAGCAACTGGTCACCACCCCCGGCCTGCAGGTTCTCTCGGCAACTGATTTCCTCTCGCCCACCGCGACCAACTAGTTCTTCCTCTCTCAGTCCTCTGCAACTTTCGTGTTAGCCGCTCGAGGGCAAGGGCCCTCATTACCCCGAAACCCTCGAAAAGTCGCGTCATTCGCGAAAAATATAGTTTTCGCAAATTCCGCAACACGCCATGTAGCCCTGTGTCTATTCCGACCGAACGGCAGCGGCAACATCAAGCAGCCGGAAAAAGAAAGACAGGAGCCTTCAATCATGAACTTCACCAAGCTTGCCCTTATTGCGACTCTCTCGCTCTCCTCCGCTGCCATCTACGCGCAGGCGCCCGCAACCACATCGAAGCCCACCATCAATCAGCGCAAAGAGAACCAGCAGGACCGCATCGCCCAGGGCGTCAAGAACGGAACCCTCAGCCCGTCTGAGGCCGCCCGCCTGGAGCACCAGGAGGCCGGCATCAATAAAGAAGAGCGTGGCATGCGCGCCCAGAACAACGGCCACCTCACCGCCCAGGACCGCAAGACCCTCCGTCAACAGCAGAACGTCGAGTCTAAGCGCATCTACAACAAGAAGCACGACCTCCATGGCAACAAGTAGTCTGCCGGCCTCGGCAAAATCAAAATGGCCGCTGGGGAGAGTTTCCCAGCGGCCATTCTCATTCTATCGATCGAAGTCTTAGTACCGGTACTGCTCCGCCTTGTATGGCCCGTCGACCGAAACTCCGAGGTAGTCGGCCTGCTTCTTCGAGAGAGTTGTCAGCTTCACGCCGATCTTCTCCAGGTGCAGCCGTGCAACCTCCTCGTCCAGCTTCTTCGGAAGGATGTAGACGCCGGGCTTGTAGGTGTCCTTGTTCTTCCAGAGGTCGAGCGCGGCGAGAGTTTGATTGCTGAAGCTGTTCGACATCACAAACGAAGGATGGCCGGTCGCGCAGCCCAGGTTCACCAGACGGCCCTCGGCCAGCACAAAGATGCTGTTTCCGGTCGGGAAGGTGTACTTGTCTACCTGCGGCTTGATGTTCGTCTTCTTCACGCCCTTGGCTTCGTTCAACGCGTCCATCTGGATCTCGTTGTCGAAGTGGCCGATGTTGCAGACGATCGCCTGGTCCTTCATCTGCTTCATGTGCTCTAAGGTGATGATGTCCACGTTGCCCGTGCAGGTCACGTAGATGTCGCCGCGTCCCAGTGTCTCTTCGAGCGTGGTGACCTCGTAGCCTTCCATCGCCGCCTGCAGCGCGTTGATCGGATCGATCTCGGTCACGATGACCCGCGCTCCGAGCCCGCGCAGCGAAGCCGCCGAGCCCTTGCCGACGTCGCCGTAGCCGCAGATCACGGCCGTCTTGCCTGCAACCATCACGTCCGTCGCGCGCTTGATGCCATCGACGAGCGACTCGCGGCAACCGTACAGATTGTCGAACTTGCTCTTGGTCACCGAGTCGTTCACGTTGATCGCTGGAACCAGCAGCTTGCCCTGCTCCATCATCTTGTAGAGGCGGTGGACGCCGGTCGTCGTCTCTTCGGCGACGCCCTTCCATTCCTTGGCCAGCTTGGTAAAGTAGGTTGCGCCCTCGGCATGGATCTTCTTGAGCAGGTTCTTGATGACCTGCTCCTCCTGGTTGGACGAAGGCGTATTCACCCAGCCGTCGCCCTTCTCAAGCTCGACGCCCTTGTGGATGAGCAGCGTCACGTCGCCGCCGTCGTCGATTACGATCTGCGGACCGAGGCCGCCCTTGTGCCGCAGAGCCTGGTCGGTGCACCACCAGTACTCCTCGAGAGTCTCGCCCTTCCACGCGAAGACTGGAACGCCCGCCGCCGCAATCGCCGCTGCAGCATGGTCCTGCGTCGAGAAGATGTTGCAGCTCGCCCAGCGAACGTCGGCGCCGAGAGCGACCATCGTCTCGATCAGCACGGCTGTCTGGATGGTCATATGCAGCGATCCGGTCACGCGAACGCCGGCCAGCGGTTTCGACGGAGCGTACTTGTTACGGATCGACATCAGGCCCGGCATCTCCTGCTCGGCGATCTCGATCTCCTTGCGCCCAAACTCGGCAAGCGAGATGTCCGCGACCTTGTACTCCGCCGCTACTGCTGCCTTATCAATCGTTGCTGTTGCCATTACCGGCACCTCAATCTTTGTCTTAAAAAATAGTTGCGATCAACTGTCGGATCAGCATCAAGGATACCATTTCGCCCACACCACTCGGACGACTGGGAGGGCTTGGAAGAATTGCTCTACACCAACTTGCGTTGTCTTACGGCTAAGCTCAGCAGCGCAGCGCCCAGAGCAAGCGCGCCCATCGCATAGAGGCCGCCGGAGAAGCTATGCGTCGCGTCCTTCAGCCTGCCCGTGACGTAGGGTCCAATAAAGCCGCCGAGTCCGCCCAGCGTCGTGATCATCGCGACGCCGCCTGCAGCCGCAGTTCCCGCAACCGTGCGCGTCATCAGAGCCCAGAAAGGTCCCATCGTGCTCCACAGTCCTATCGCCGCAAGCGACATGGCGCACAAGGCAACAGGAATACTGTGCGCCACGGCAGCCCATGCAAATCCAGCTGCCGCCAATGCCATGCAGCCGGCGAGATGCCCACGCCGCTCGTTCAGACGGTCCGAGCTCCAGCCCACAATCACCGTAAACAACGCAGCAAGCAGATACGGCACCGTGGAGAACCTGGCGATCAAGCCGACATCGTGGGCTCCTCCTCCAATGTTGCTCAGAATCAGGGGCATCCAAAGGTTCACGATGTACACGCCAATCTGGATCGCGACATACACCGCAGCGAGCATCCAGACCGCAGGCATCCTGAACGCATCTCCCAGCGTATGGTGCTCGGTCGCGCCATACATCGAGCGATCGCGCTCCAACTCGCTCGCAAGCCACTGCCGCTCCTCAGGACGCAGCCATGACGCGTTCTCCGGACCATCCTTCAGCACGAACAGCACCAGGACGCCGAGCAGGACAGTGGGAATCCCTTCCGCCACAAACAGCCACTGCCAACCCTCGAGTCCGGCAACTCCATCGAGCTTCAACAGAGCACTCGACAGCGGACCGCCAACAACGCCCGCAAGCGAGGTCGCCGTCATGAACTTCGCCACCGCGCGGGCACGCTCGTGCGAAGGAAACCAGTAGGTGAGATACAGCAGCATCCCCGGAACGAAACCCGCTTCCGCAACGCCCAGCAGAAACCGCATCGTATAGAACGAGCGTGGCGAGCTGACGAACACCATCAGCGCAGCAACAAGTCCCCAGGTAATCATGATGCGCGCAATCCACACGCGCGTTCCCACGCGACGCATCAGCAGATTGCTCGGCAGATCGAACAGCGAGTAGCCGAGGAAGAAGATTCCCGCGCCGGTTCCATACACCGTATCGCTGAAGTTGAGCTGCCGCTTCATGTCCATCGCGGCAAACCCCACATTGACGCGATCCACATAGGCAACGATGTACAGCAGAAACAGGAAGGGAATCAGCCGCCAGGTAATTCTGCGATAAAGAGCCCGTCCGTCAACCGCCTGTCCGGTGATGGCAACACCACTCGCTGCTGTTCCTGTCATCGCTCTACTGTAACTGGCGTCGAGATGGGCTGTCGCGCTGCTCTGCGTCAAGCAGCCTCCGCTTCCGCTCCAGGCCCCAGCGATATCCGGTCAGAGAACCGTTCTTGCCCACGACGCGATGGCAGGGCACAATCACTGCCACCGGATTCGCCGCGCACGCACCTGCAACTGCGCGCGTCGAGCTTGGAGACCCAAGCTCCTTCGCCAACTCGGAATAGCTCCGCGTCTCTCCCCTCGGAATCGCCTGCAGCGCCTTCCAGACCCGCTGCTGGAAGGCTGTGGCGCGTACGTCGAGCGGGAAGCTCGCGGCAAGAGGATGCTCGCTCATCTGGCTCGCGATAAACTTCACCGCCTCGGCGAGCCATCCTTTGTCGCCCCGGTCCTCGATCAGTTCAGCCTTCGGAAACCGCTCCTGCAACTCGTCGATGATCTCGTCATCCGCGTCTCCGAAGAGGATGGAGCACACGCCCAGCCTGGTCGCCGCCACCAGCATCCGTCCCAGCGGACTCGCCGCGGTGCAGTAGCGAATATCCTCGCCTGCACCGCCGCGCTGTATCGCGCGCGGCGTCATTCCCAGCGAAGCTCCGCTGTTCTCATACAGCCGGCTGCTTGAACCGAACCCTGCATCATAGATCGCATCCGTCACTCGCATCGTCTTCTCCCGTACGTTCTTCCTGAAGCGCTCCAGCCGCTGCGCTTTTGCGTACTCGGCTGGACTGACACCAAAGACTCGCCGGAACCCGCGCAGGATCGCCAACCGGTTTACGCCCGTTGCCCGTGCCACATCGGCGAGCTTCACGCGTTCGTCTGCGTGTTCTCGCAGGTATTTGGCAACCGCCGCGACAGCTCGCGCCTGCGGATCGGTCTTCCGCGCGGAGCGGTCCGGCTCGCAACGCTTGCACGGCCGATAGCCCGCCGCCCTTGCCGCTTCAAGGGAAGGGAAGAACTGCACGTTCTCCCGGCTAGGCCGCCGGCTCGGGCAGCTTGGCTTGCAGACGATATGCGTCGACTTCACCGCATAGAAGAACTCTCCGTCTGCGCTAGCATCCCGGCTAAGCACCTGCTGCCACCGTGTCGAGCTTGAGATAGGTTGGTTCGCCATCGTCGCCATGACAGTATCCTTCCAAAACTGAGGTTCTGTCACACTCCGCTTTGTTCATCAAATTCGTCGCCACCTGCGACTGCCTCAAAACAAAGAGGCGAGCCCGAAGGCCCGCCTCTGAGGTCCAAGCGCCTGCGTTACTTCGCGGCCACCGCTGCAGCCTGCTCCTTCAGAGCGGCCGCCTTGTCGGTGGCCTCCCAGGTGAAGTTCTCGCCCTTGCGGCCGAAGTGGCCATAAGCCGCGGTCGCCTTGAAGATCGGGCGGCGCAGCTTGAGGCTCTCGATGATGCCTTTCGGAGTCAGCGAGAAGTTCTTCCGCACCAGCTCCTCGAGCCTGGCCTCATCGACCTTGCCGGTTCCGAACGTCTCGACCAGCACGCTCACCGGCTCAGCTACGCCGATCGCGTAGGCAAGCTGCACCTCGCAGCGATCCGCAAGCCCGGCCGCTACGATGTTCTTTGCCACGTAGCGGGCCATGTAAGCCGCCGAGCGGTCAACCTTGGTCGAGTCCTTGCCGCTGAAGGCTCCGCCGCCGTGACGGCCCATGCCGCCGTAGGTGTCCACGATGATCTTGCGGCCGGTCAGTCCGGTGTCGCCCATCGGCCCGCCGATGACGAAGCGGCCAGTCGGGTTGATGTGGTACTTCGTGTTCTCGTCGAGCAGTTCGGCGGGGATGACAGCCTGAATCACGTTCTTCAGGATGTCAGCGCGAAGCTCCTCGTTGCCGACTGTCTCCGAGTGCTGAGTTGAGATGACGACCGCGTCCACGCGAACCGGCTTGTTGTCCGAGTCGTACTCCACGGTGACCTGGCTCTTGCCGTCGGGACGCAGGTAGGCCATCTGGCCGTTCTTGCGAACCTCGCTCAACCGCTGGGCCAGCTTGTGGGCCAGCGAGATCGGCGTCGGCATCAGCTCTGGAGTCTCGTTGGTGGCGTAGCCGAACATCATGCCCTGGTCGCCGGCTCCGCCGGTATCGACGCCCATCGCGATGTCGCCCGACTGCTTGTTGATCGTCGAGATCACCGAGCAGGTGTTCGAGTCGAACCCGTAGAGGGCGTTGTCGTAGCCGATCGAGGCGACCACGCCGCGTACCAGGCTCTGGAAGTCCACATAGGCCTTCGTCGTAATCTCGCCTGCGATCACTACCAGGCCGGTGCAGGTCAGTGTCTCGCACGCCACACGGCTGTAAGGATCCTGCTCGAGGCAGGCATCCAGAATCGCATCGGAGATCTGATCGGCAATCTTGTCAGGGTGCCCCTCAGTTACAGACTCACTGGTAAACAGAAAACGGTCGCGTTTTGCCAAAACAAACTCCTCCATATCTCTACGCAAGACACATCGCCCACGCAGGTCACAACCCTTTTATTCTACCCTTTCAGGTGGTCCAAAACGGGGAGGAGACGGCTATCATCCGCCGGGATCACCCAACGGCTATATTCCGCATTGAACGGCAGCTTACTGCAGCAAAAAGCGGGACCTGCCGGTGGGCAGATCCCGCGAAGTAAACAGTTGGATTGCTAGAAGGTGAATTTTCCAGCAACTTGCATGATGCGGTTGTCACGCGCGCTCGTCACCTGGCCGAAGGTAGTGGTCGATGCGCCGCTCGTTCCGACGGCCTGGAAGTTCGTGTGGTTCGCGGCGTTGAAAGCTTCGCCACGCAGCTGGAACTTCATACCTTCACTAATCTTGAAGTTTCTGAAGATACCAACGTCGAGACGGTTGAAACCTGGCCCGTTGATGGCGCCGCGTTTCTCGTTTCCGACCTGGACTGCCGCCGCCGTCGGAGAGACGAAAGCCGGACGATAGAACCAGTTCAGGCGCGTGTGAATCCTCTGGCCGTAGCCGTTGTTCGGATTCAACACCTGGTTTGGCCGGAGCGACGCGGGATCGGGGCCGTTCATGATGCCCAGTCCCGCTGAGTCGTTGATCACGCCGCCGTTCGGCAACCCAAGCACGCTGGTCTGGCTGGCGCTCGCGGTGCAGGTGTAGCAGATTGTTCCGCCGGAGGAGCTCAACGTGACCGTTAGTGGCAGGCCGCTGTTGATCGTATACAGGCCGGTGAGTTGCCAGCCGCCGACAAGGTGGCCGACGACACCCTTCTGGTCCCTGTACCAGGGCAACTCATAGACACCATCGAAGGTGATGATGTTCGTGCGGTCATACACCGCGCGGCCGTAGTCACCGTTGATGTTGTATACGTTCTGCGGTGCTGCGACGTAGTCGTTGATCGAGTTGGTCAGCGCTCGGCTCCAGGTGTAGTTCGCGTCGATGTAGCTCTGGCCGCTGAACTTCTTCGTTGTCTTCACCTGCAGGCCGTTATAGTTTGCGGTGAAGATCGTGGAAGTGATGTTAACGTTGAGGTAGCCGGGGTACGGACGGATCTGGTTCAACTGCTGTTCGCAAGATGTCGAGGTGAAACCGCCCGAGCATACCGCGTACTGCGAGAGGCCCTTCGCAAGGAACGTACCCGGCCGCAGTGTGTTCAGATCGACAACGCCCTCGAGGTGGCGGCTAACGGAACCAAAGTAGCCCACATCCAGCATGACAGTCGATGAGACCGCATGCTGAACGTCAAGCGAGTATTGCATCGTGTACGGCGTCTGGTAGTGTACCGAGAAGCCCTGAACGCTCGGCAGAGCCGTGCTGACTGCTGCTGTCCCTCCTGCAGGATTATCGAACGTTGTCACCGGAATGGTTGGAACGTTCACGAACGGCAGGTTGCTGAAAGCGTTGTTCTCGTACGGGTGGACCTGCGACTGGTCGTAGGCCATGCCGAAGCCACCGCGCAACGCCGTCTTGCCATCGCCGAAGACGTCATACGCGAAGCCGAAGCGCGGCGCGAAGTTGCCCTTCTGTGCCGTAGCTACCTTTGCCCCGTACGGCGACGCATGGCCAAAGTTACCTGGCGTCCCGAGGATGATGCCGTTGATCCGGTCGCCATTGGGGTTCGCATGACCGAGGTTCAAACCGTTCGAGTTCGCGCACGCCGTCACGTTCGGCAGACACAACACGCCGGTCGAGGAGACGGTCATCGCGTTTGCCGGATTGAAGCTCGACGGGTCGAAGTTGCTCAACAGATTGTTGCTGTCCGTCGGTTGTGCAAAGTAGCTGTAGCGCACACCGAGGTTCAACGTCAGACGCGGATTAACCTTCCAGTCGTCCTGAGCATACGCTTCGACCGAGTTCTGAACGATGTTCACTGTAAGCGCAGCCGACGCCTGAGTGAAGCTGTTGTTCACGTTACCGGTCAGGAAGTTTGCGAATGCAGCGTCAGCAGTGTTCGGAACGGCGCCACCTGCAGCCGCGGCCTGCGCCGCTGTAGGCGTCGCGACACCCGCGTTTGTGAAGCCGAAGTTACCCTGCGGAAACGGATTGCCATTACCGAGGGCATTTTCATGCTTCTCATAGTGGTTGTAGGTGAAGCCGGTCTTGAACGTGTGGCGGCCCAGTGTCTTTGTCACCGATCCATACACATTGTGGTTGTGGTCCGTATCGTTGTACACGCCCGTGTTCGTGACCCCAGTCAGGCCTGCGATCGAAACCGAGGGAATGATATTCAAAGCGGTCGATGACGGGACGCCAGAGGTCGCGAAGGGAAGCGTCGGATGGATGTCCGGTGAGTTCACCTGTGCGCCCAACCCAATGGGGTTGCTCAGCACCCCGCCGTAGCTGTAGGCATAACCCACGTCAGCCACCAGCGTGGGCGTAAACGTGTAGGTCGCGTGACCGAGTTGCTGCGTACCCGGAGACCGCGTGCTCGTTGTTGGAACGCCCGGTAGCGGGCTTCCATTGAACAGACCGCCGGCTTCCTGTGAGGGCAGGCTATCGTGTAAGTAGCGGTAAAAGACACTCAGCTTCCCGAAGTACTGGTCAATGCGGACAAGCTCTTGATTGTTGTTGAAGATATTCCGCTGATTGTAGATGTAGCTATGCGGATCGAGGCCAGCCGCGAGGTTCGCTGCGACGTTGGGCTGCGGCATCTTGCCGTAGATGTCCTTGATGTATGCCTGGGCGGTTGGTGAGAAGGTCGTCACCTTCGTGCCGTAGCTGTTGCAGGTGTAGCTTGCGCCAGACTGCGTGTACGAGGTGCAGACAGCCACAGGACCCTGTGCGTTCGTCTTGGCGGCGAAGCCCTGCGTGAAGTCGCCGGCCAGCTCGGCAGTGGTTGGAAGGAAAGCCTGGGCCGTGGCGTAGTTGATGACACGACGGATCTCCTGCGAGAAGAAGAAGAAAGTCTTGTCCTTCCCGTTGTACACGTGCGGGATCACCACAGGGCCGCCAATCGTGTAGCCGAAGTCGTTGTAACGTAGCAGCGGCCGGTTGACGAGTGTCGCTACTTTGTTGAAATAAGAATTGGCATTGAAGATATTGTTCCGGAAGAACTCATATGCCGAACCATGAAACGCGTTTGTTCCCGAGCGCGTGATGACATCGATCTGGCCTGAGGCATTGCGGCCAAACTCTGAGGTATACGTGCCGCGCAACGTCTTGAACTCAGAGATCGCGTCGACCGACGGATACGACAGCAGAGTCAGGTTTGCGCCGCGGTCTACATTGTCTGCGCCATCGATCGTCCAGTTGTTCGAGGTTGGCCGGGAGCCGTTGATCGAGAAAGCCACCTGCGCCGACGTGCCCGAGGGCAGCGACGTGCCGATGTACAACTGGTCGCTTGCGCCGCCGTAGGAGACACCCGGCTGCAGAAGCAGCAACTGCTCGTAGTTGCGATTGTTCAGCGCAAGCTCACGGATCTGCACGCCATTGATCAGGCCCTGGCTCATTCCGTTTTCCAGGTTCAATTGCACCTGGTCGGCCGTGACAGTCACCTCTTCCGTGGCGCTTCCGGCGACGAGAGAGCGATTGACGGTCAATGCGTCGTTGACGTGGAGTACGAGCCCCGTCACAGTCTCGGTCTTGAACCCTTCAGCCGTAATCTTGACGGTGTAGTTCCCCACCGGCAGCGAGGTCGCCGTATAAAACCCCGATCCGTTGGTGGTCAGAGTTCGCAGGACTTGCCCGCGATCGGTATTCGCGACCGCTACGATAGCACCCTTTACGATCGCGCCTGTCGTATCCGTAACGGTTCCGCTGATGCTGCCCGAGATATCCTGGGCCCATGCTCCTGTCGCTCCCAAAGCCAAGGTAGCGACTGCAACTAAGACACTACAAACAAAACGCTTAAGCGTTGTCATTCAAACAGCTCCTCCCAAAAAAATCCAAAATAAATCGCCCTGGTTATAGTTGCTAGCTTACGCAGCGACTTGAGAGCGAATTCCTTGGCGGAATTCACTCAAGACACGATTGACGCAAAAGTGTCAGATGAAAAGAGAGTTAATTACGCCGCAGGGGCAATGTCAATGAAAAGTTGTACGCCGGTCTAGACAGATTTCCAAAATACACTAGCTGGGTGTCGACAGCGGGGCCTTGCCCGCAAGCTCCCACCAGCCCGCTTGGTAAGCTTTTGGGAACATGAAAAAGAGGACCATCCTCTGGTGGAATCTATCCCTCGTATTGCCGGCAGCCGTTTCGCTCTATGCTGCACTGCGTAATGCGCTAAAGCTTGGTCACAGCCAGGATTTCCAATGGTCCGGGGCCTCGCTGGCGCTCCATCACATTGATCCCTACCGCCAGATCCTGCTTCATAACCCGGGACACCTCATTCTGCTGAGTCAGGTGCCCAACTATCTACACGAGCTGTATCTCCTTTTCCTCCCACTGGGGGCAATGAGCTTCGCTTCGGCCCGAGTGGTCTGGCTCGTGCTGAACGGGGTCTTTATGCTCGGGGTTCTCTTCCTTTTGCGACGGATCTACGGTCTGGACAAGGCCAGGACTCTGTTGCTCGCCTTGCTTCTTATCGTCAGTACGCCGTTTCGCATTGTCGTGGGAGCCGGTACAGAGAGTCTTCTGGAACTGTTTCTGTTCTGCCTCGTCTTCGACCTCAAGGGCCCTCTGGGGCGCGGGCTTGCCCTTGGTTTCAGTTATCTCAAGTACAGTTTTTCCCCGGTTTTGTTCCTCTACCTTGCTCTGCGGAGGGAATACCGCGTGCTCGCTGTTTCCTTGGCGCCACCTTTGCTTGGGTTGCTGGGGATGTGGTCTCTGGTCCACGGAAACCTGCTGACGCTGGCGATAGAGCCCTTCGCTGTGAGTCGAGTCGGCGTCACGCCGGGCCTGGGCGACCTGATGGTTCTGGTTCATGGGGCGCTTGATCACGTCCTGCCTGTGGCTTTCGTAGGGGAACTGACCTATGCAGTGGCATTTCTCGCGAGCGCCGGATATGCCTTCTTTTTCTCGCGCCAAAATGGCGTTTCCCGACAGAGGGAAGCAGCCGCACTGGCGGTTGCAAGCCTGATGTTCTTCCCTCATCTCACCTACGACTACATCTTTCTCACGATTCCACTGGCGGCCTGCCTGACCGGGGCGATGACCAGGGCGAAGGTTCTCATCCTTTCGGCCATTTGCTTAGTCTTGTATGGAATCAAGGCCCTTCCCGTCGTCGCCATTTCACCGGCCACGAAGGCATGGCGGGGATTGGCGGTCTTTTTGCTGCTTTCAGGAATTCTCTACTTGGTGAGTCGCAGGGGATTCGAGGAGACGACCCAGGATCAGTCCGGAGATCTCATCGTAGAGGCTACAGCGTGACCGAAACCTAGGGTTCAGAGTACCAGCCGTCCATGCAGGACGAACTTCCACACGCTCCATCCCAGTGCCGCCAGCATGACGAGCATCACGGCCACGCCAATCCATCGCGGCGCTGTTCCTGGTTGCTGCACGCCGCGATTGCGCCGGACGTTCTCGGCGAACTCCACCCAGTCGTCGTCCCGCATGCCGGCCGCGCCGCTCTCACGCAGGCTGGCCTCAAATCGCTCCAGCCATTGAGCCTCTTCAAGGCCAAGTACATTCAGATAGCTGCGAACGATCCCTTTGCGAAAAACGCCCCCAGGTAGGTCAGCGTAATTGCCAGCCTCAAGCGCCTGGAGGTGACGCAGGGAGACCTTCGTCACGGCGCAGATTGTGTCAATCGTAATCCGCCGCCGTTCCCGCTCTAATCGCAACTCGTCGCCGAATCTCTCCATTCGCTCCGTTGAACGTCCGTCGCAGATAACCGCAGTGCAAAGATTTGCGGTTTCCGGCAGGATATGCCCGGATCTCTATCCAGTCAAAGCTCCTCATCTAAGATACTCGATTGGAACCAAACTAGTTAGCTGGCAGCATGATCTTGCACCCAGGCGGTGCTTATGGAATGATTCAGGGGAATATTTCCCATCGTACGATGCAGACAGGTTGTGCCAAAGACTCGCCTTGAAATGTTAGACAGGGACGTAACAATGGACGTTACCTGATCATTCGCAAGGGATTCACTGTATCGCGTACAGTACGCGCCATGAGATACATAACGACCAACTTGTACTGGAGTTTGCGTGCAGATTGTTGATCAGAACCTCGATGCCTTTCAATTGACAGTTGAAGATCCCACCGTACGAGCCTATCTGCAGCGCCACCCCTTTGCAGTTGGACCTGATCGCACTATGAATGCTCGGTGCGGCGACATATTCCAAAACCAGCTGACCATCAGGAACCGCACTCATCCTGTAGAAACAATAATGCTTAAGCCGCACGAGACTCTGCTGACACCCAAGCAGATGGACCGCTTGGACCGCCTCATGAATGAGGCGGGCATATCTACATCCGCTCGCGCCGGTCTGGTGGATGACTATGCGTGGGAGACGAGTCTGGTACCACTCGACACAAAAGACGTCCTTGTGATCGGGTGCGCCGATGGGCCGGAGCTGATGTTCCTCCGTGCCGTGCTACCGGAGGCAAATATCACGGCTCTCGATTACGAGGACATGATACCCCCTGCGCTCAGCAGGGCGATTGGAGTACGGTTTTTCCAGGGTGACCTGCATGAGCTTTTGGCAAGGTTCGGGCAGGAATTTGACCTGATCTCGTCCAACCACACCATCGAGCACCTGTACACACCAGACGAGATCCTAGCGACGCTTTCGGGACTCCTGCGGGATCGCGGAGTGTTGATCTCTACTCTTCCGATGGATGGAATGGCCGGTACTCCGTTTCTGAAACGGGTAAGGGATGTTGCCATCACGAAGAGGGTGCACCCCTTGGACTATGTATACCTTGACGCTGGTCATCCTTGGAAGACTAATCCTGCCGACATGAGCGCGACACTGCAAGAGGTAGGCTTTGAGCCGCCCGTATTCTATCAGCGAGAGCAGCACCTTTCGCGCGAGGCAGCGTATGGGGAGGCGCGATTCAACGCAGGGTTGGCCATAGGCAAAATACTCCATACCATTTTTTTTGGTTTGCCTCGTTCGTTTGCGAAGGTGGCTTTTCCAAAAAGGGCGCCAAACGTCATCTCCAAAGTTCTGCTGGCGGCCGAGAGGCGGATATGGTTCGGCACAAACCGCTTGAAGAATAAGTACACACAAGAGGTTCTCGTGCTGGCACGTAAGGCCTCAGAATAACTGCTCCTACCGTTAGGCATCATTCGAATGAGCCACTCTATCGTACGTTTGATGAGAAGCGTAAAAGATTTCCAGAAAGTACCTGTCCTCTGGGTCAGAGATACGCTAGGTGCTATTGTGACCGTTGTCATGGAGAACTACCGCCCTACCGCTGGAATGATTCGCGAACAGGGTGCATGGTTTGCTCGTTCCAGGCATACGTAAAATTCTGGTTTATCTCCCGTAGCTGGTAGCCAACCCGTCATACCCCTAGCTCAACAGAAAGCGTCGGCGATGACTTGAGCCAGCTCCTCCCGGGAAAAGGGGAAGGGAAGTAAACTAATCAGAGCGTGCGCATACCTTTTCCAGTCCATATCCCCCTGTGGGGAGCTACCGGTTTTGCCGCATTTCTCTTCGCCGTCCAGCTTAGACAGGGGACGTCTCTACTCTTCGCCCTCTGCTGTTTCCTCTTTATTTGCATCGCCACGCTGGCGTTCAACCTGGCGGGTGGCTTTTCGCGCCCCTCTGGTTCCTATGTCTTCTTCTACGCCACACTGTGCGTCATTGTGGGCTTATGCTGGAAGGCTTATTTGGGCGAGCCGGCAGATTCGAACCTCCTTGCGCCTCAATTGACGATCGAGGTTTTTCTCGGCGGCATCACTGCGATGTACGGAGCGGTTTTCATTAGTCGAAGACTGTCATCCCGTCATGGATTGCTGCAAAATCTGGTCAACGACAACAATATGCAGAACGCCACGGTGGGCTGCATGGTTGCCGGCTTTCTTATTTCGGTTGTCCTTATCGGCACGCGCACGGTAAACGGTTCGGTCCTAAGTGCTCTGGTGCAGATCAATCGCTTTTTCCCCATGGCGATTATCCTTGGCGTGATCTATGCGATACGCAGGAGCGGGGGAACTCGCAGTGTCAATCTTCCGGTGTTGCTCTCCGCTGGGGCAATCTTTATCCAAGGAATCCTTGGCTTTTCCAAGGAGGGCATATTTACCCCCGTCCTTTGCTGGGCTATCGCCGCGGGATCGCAGCGTTACAAGGTCTCTCTCTACCAGTTGATCGGCGGAGTTGCTGTCGTCGCTTTAATGGTGATGTATCTGGTTCCATATTCCCAATATGGCAGGAATTTAAGATTTGACGGATGGACATTCAGCCAGAATGTTGATACATCTCTGGAGCTGCTGTCGAACCTTGGCGACGTGCGCGAAAAGTACAAGGAGTCTTCGGCTGGAGACTATACTGAGAACAGCGTTCAAAGCTACTACTTCAATACGCCACAGGGCTTCTTCGATCGCCTCCACATGATCGCCCCGGACGATAGCCTTATCGATGGAACGGAACGCAAAGGGCCCTTCGGCCTCTATCCAATCATCGCAGGTTTTGAAAACCTCGTTCCCCACGTCTTTTGGCCTAACAAACCCGCAATTATGTTCGGGAACATCTACGCCCGTGAGATTGGCGGGCTCCCGGAGAATGACTACACGACGGGGATCGCTTTCAGTCCTTCCGGTGACGCCTATCATATTGCTCGTTGGGTCGGAGTGTTTCTCATAGCTCCCATCCTGTGGATCGGCCTGTTTACGCTTTTTGACTCTCTTTGCGGTGATACTCGCACTTCACCGTGGGGATTGCTCATCATGGCACTCTTCGCCCACACTGCTCCGGAAGGAATGCTTGGCGGCGTGATCTACTCTTACGGCTTCGTTACCATGGGCCTTCTTTTCGCTGCATTATCTGCAGCCTATGTCATGCCAATCTTTGGCACGCTGGTCAAAGGACCGGAGAAGACGAGGCTGCGGCGCTCTCGACTCTTGCGAGGCGCTGTTCGACGCTCTCAAGCGGCATGGGCCGGTGGAGAATCAAGCCTGCAGGGATGAGGGCTGCCGGGCCGTTTTACGGATGGGAGAGCTCTCCCATAGACTATTCATAAGCATGAACAGACTTGTTATTGGCAATCTTGTCCACCGCCCTCTGCGTTCGCTCATCAGTGCCCTGGCCGTAGCGATTGAGGTCATCATGATCCTCTCGATCACAGCGATCCTCCTGGGCAAGATCGACGGATTTAAGGCGCGTCAGAACGGTATTGGCATGGACATGATCGTGCGGCCCAGCACGACCAATAACTTCCTCGGAATGAGCTCCGCTGGTATCTCTGTCAAGGTGGGCGACATCCTGGCGAAAATCCCGCACGTTGCGATAGCGGCTCCGGTATACATCCAGCTCAGCAGCTCTCTCGACAGCATCTACGGCATCGACTACAAGAGCTTCAACGATCTTCTGCCATTCACTTACCTCTCGGGAACGTCGTTCCAGGGACCCTACGACGTTATAGTTGACGACTTCACGGCAACGGGCAAAAAGGTGGGTGACAGCATCAACATCCTTGACCATTCCTTCCGGATCTGTGGTATCGTCGAGCACGGCAAGGGAGGACGCAAGTTCATTCCTCTCAAGACGATGGGAGAGTTGACCGGGACCCCTGACAAGGCCTCGATGTTCTATCTCAGGACGGAGGAGCCTCCGAGGAACCAGGAGGAGATTCGCAGGGCGATCCTCGCAACCCCCGGCATGAATCAGTACCAGGTCGCGACGGCTGAGGAGTATCTGTCTGCCATCTCGCCGGCGCGGCTGCCTTACATGAGTACCGCGATCCGGGTCGTCGTGGGAATAGCGCTCGTGATCGGCTTCCTCGTCATCTTCCAGTCCATGTATACCGCCGTGATGGAGCGCACGCGCGAGATCGGCATCCTCAAGTCGCTGGGCGCTTCGCGGCTCTATATCGTTTCCATCGTTCTCCGCGAGACCGGCACGCTGGCCGCTGCAGGCATTGCTCTCGGCGTTGCTTCCAGTTACCTCCTCAGTGCGGTGCTGCAGGCGCGTATCCCGACTCTCGATTTCGTTATCAACCTTCCATGGGTGTGGAAGGCGGTGGCAATCGCCTTCGTGGGTGCGCTGTTAGGGGCCCTCTACCCGGCCTATAAGGCCGCCAGCAAGGACCCCATTGACGCCCTGGCGTACGAGTAGCCCTCTCCTGGAGGGAAAAGGGCTTGCACGCCACTCGGATTCCCCCTAATCTTGGGGAAGCACTATTGCAATGAGGAAGTTACGGCCCTCCGCGACGAGTGGCCTGCAGCCTTGCAACTTGCAAATCTGACGATCTGCCTTGCTGACAACCGCACACCGGAACCTGAATCCCGACACAGCCGTATAACGGGCAGGCGTCCGGAGGGTTCGCCTCGTGGCACTAGTTGTATTGAAGGGTCTACTCGTTGACGACAGTGATGACATCTGAGACCAGGAACGGTACCGGTTCACTCTCTGCGCCAGACTCCGCCTTCTCTCGCCTTGCTGGCCGCACGTTTGAGTTGTTCCTGCTTGCGCTCTCCGCCGTCTTCTTCGCCCTGCACGCCCTCCACCTCCGCGCCGACTTCCCCAACCACTCCCCCTGGATGGATTGGGCCAAGTACACCGACGAGGGATGGTACGGGGATGCCGCAATCCGCCACTTCCAGCGTGGTCACTGGTACGTTCCGGGCGACTTCAACCCAGCGGCTGCACTCCCCGTCTGGCCTCTGGTTGAGTCCTTCGTCTTCCGCTTCACAGGAGTCAGCGTCGTCGCGGCGCGGGCGCTCACGGTCGGAGTCTTCGGCCTTATTCTGGTGGCGTCGTTTCTCCTGCTCCGCCGCTGGCTGAGCTCCTCCGTACAGCCGGGCGAACAGAAGAGTGCGTCACTGGCCCCGGCAATCGGTGTCCTTTTGCTTGCCGTCAGTCCCTTCTGTTATGCCTTCATGCGCCTGGCCATCCTTGAGCCGATGCTCATCCTGCTCACGCTCCTGGCGATGCTGTCGGCAAGCTATATCCGTCCCGTCGAGCGGGGAAGAGTCGAGTCACTGCGCGGCCTCTACCGCCAGCCCGGCGTGGTCTGGCCCACCCTTGCCCTTGGGCTTCTTGTGCCGCTCATGGTTCTTACCAAGACCACGGCTGTCTTCCTTCTTCCTGCTATTGTGTGGCTCCTCTTCGCCCGCGCGGGATATAGCCTTCGCTCTCTCCTCCACATTGGGCTGCCCATCGCAGTGCTCTCGGCTGGAATCTGGCTGGGCTACTTCGGATTCATTGTCCGCCCCCACTTTCTTAGCGACTATCGCTATCTCTTCAGCGCTAACGCCTACACGGGAATCACGACCGAGAACGCCCTCACTGTCCTCAGAGATACGTTTACCGATGGCATGTGGATCGGTCGACTCCTTTACCCGCTGGCTCTGGCGGCTACTCTGATCGCGGTCTTTCTCACGCCCCGTCTCTTCCGAGTCCCTCTGGTTCCTGCTCTCCTGCTCTGGTCGATCGGCTACGCCGCATTCCTCGCCTATCACAACAACCTGCAGCCACGGTACTACCTCGTCATCGCGGTTCCGCTCACGCTGTTCCTGGTGGTAGCGCTTGAGAGTATCTGGAATCGCCGCGGCATCGTTGCGCCGCTCCATCATCTGGCAGCGGTCTCCGCCATGGCTGCGCTTGCTCTGGTTGTGGCAACCGACGCGCGCCAGACGCTCCACTTCGTCCGCAACCCGGAGTACACCTTTGCCGACGCCGCCGACCGCATCCACCGGATCATCGCCTCCGACCCCACGCACAGCCCGCTCGTGCTATCGATCAGTGGCTCTGATCTCTCCCTCATGACCGGCCTGCCGAGCATCTGCGACGACTTCGGCACCATGGAACTGGCTGCGCGCGTCCGCGCTTACCGTCCCGGCTGGTACGTCACATGGAACGAGGTCGATGACGACAAGATGGACGCCTTGTCTCCTCTCTACCATCTCCAGCGCGTCGCCGCCTTTCCTGCCATGGACGATCCTGAGCGCAATCTTCTCATTCTCTATCGCCTCGATCCTCCGACACCGGCGAGCCCTCGTCGTCATCGCTCGCGTCCTGTCCCCCACCTGCTTGTGACCAGCTTTGGCCAGCAGCCAAGCGCCGCCCAGCTTGAGCACTAGCCTGACCCGACGCGTGTCACAATACCGGTAGAACGTCTTAGCGGATTCAGGGGGCCTATCGCTTGACTGGCAATCAAACTCTCATTGTCCGGGCTGTGCTCGGCGTCGTGGCGGGAACCGCTGGCCTCTTCGCCGTCTCGAGCAAACGGCTCAGGGCTCTTCCTTCCTAACAATTCGACCGCCTCATCTCTGCAGCCTTTGTCGTCAGCCGCTTTGCCGCCTACCTCGGAGTCTTTTCGTCCTCCGCCTCCAGCCTCGCGGGGACATCCCGGCTTCTACTGGCCTGAAGCCATGCAGGTGCTCCACGGGCTGCTCCCATACCGCGACTTCAGCAGCAGCTACGCTCCGCTGCACGCTTATCTGGATGCGGCCCTCGCGCGTCTCTGGCCCTCGCCTCTGGTCATCATCCTGTTTTCGGTCGTATGCGAGTGCGTGATGTTCCCGCTGTGGCTCGAACTCGGCCGCAGAGTGGTATCCGACCAGCAACTCCGCAGCAGCGCCTTGCTCTATCTCTCCAGCGCCATCAGCCTTCAGTTTGTCGCCATCGACGGTCAGGATAACGTCGTCATCGCTATGCTCTTTCTTCTCTCTACCCTGCTGTTTCTTCGAGGCCGGCCTCTGCCGTCGGGGGGATGCGTTGGTCTGGGAGCCTCCGTCATCAAGTTCCTCCCTCTGCTCTACGCGCCATTGTTCTTCTTCTCTGTCCCGCGCCGCTGGCGTTGGGCCGCGGGGCTTGCCCTACCTGTTGTCCTCATCTATGGAGCTTTTGTCGCAAAGCATCTTCCCATCCTGAGTGTTCTTCGGGTTGAGGGCGGGTTCAAATCGGCCAACAATCTGCCTTACCTCGTCGAAGCGATGCTCGTCATCACATTGCCTTCATTGCTGCTGGGCGGCATTGTCGCGGCCTTTCTCCTGCTGATCTTCATCCTCGTGGCTCGCGCGACGACTCGCGCCCAGGGCCGCCTTTATCTGCGCCCTCTCGTCTTCGGCATGGCGGCCTTGACTCTCGTTCTGGTTCTGTTCCCCAAGAAATCCTGGCCCCCTTACTTCCTGCTGGGCTTCTTTCCCGTCTGTCTTCTGATTCCAATGATCACGGATCAGGCAGATCGCCTTTGTTCTATTTGGATTGATCGCCATCGTTGGCCCCAGCTACTGGGCCAGTGTGCTCTCCCAGTTCTCGTCGATGGAGTTTCATCATGCGCTGCTTGAAGGGCGCGCGGCCTGTCTCCTCTTCCTCGCGCTGGCAGACCCTGCTGCTTGCTGGCTAATCTGGCTCCTGGCCGCTGCGTTTCGGCAGATCCTCACCTCGCCATCTGCAAGGCTGCCCAGCCATCCTCACGCAGAAAGGCCCCGCCGAAGCGAGGCCTTTGAAGTAATTCAACCTGACGTGCCGATCCGAGTTACGGAACGACGATCTGGGTTGCGTGCGAGCCATTAGCGACTGAGGCCACGCAGGTGGGAAGTCCGGAGGCGGGGAAGGGAGTGTTTTCAATCGCCTTCAGACCGCCGTTATGCGAATCAAGCTTCTGGCCAGTAATCGTGTTGTCGAGATTGTTGGCCGTGTACAGGTAAACCCCCAGCGCAGGATCAATCGCCACACAGGAAGGGCCTGTACCCACCTGTGTGGACCCCGAACCGACCGAGCCGACCGCCGCACCGGTGGCCTGGTCGATGACATAGGCTCCCACGGTGTTCGAGTTGAAGTTGGCCACGTACAGATATAGGCCGCGAGGGTCAATCGTAATGGAGACCGGCAGCAGACCCGTGGCAAAGGGCGAGTTGGTCATCGGGGTGAGCCGACCGCCGGCCTGCACTCCACTCCCATAGAGCTGATTGGTCGAGCGGTCTGTAACGTAGACGAAGCGGGCCGTTGGGTCGATGGCGATGGCGCTCGGCACGGTACCTGCTCCATAGCCTGTGGCCACCGTCTTGCCTGTGCTGTCGGTCGTGATCGTCGTGCCTGTGGCCGGCGTCAGCGCGCCTGTGCTCGTGTTCTGCGAGAAGCCGAGGATCACGCCGTGCTGAGCGCTGGTTCCGGATGCTGGCTCCTGGTCCACTACGTAAACGTAGTTGCTGAAGTTGCTCGTGACGATGCCGACCGGGTTGTTCCCAATGTTGACCGAGGTTGCCGTGCCGAGGCTGTTGTCGGAGTTGATCGGAAAGATGTTGATACCACCGGGGCCGGGGTTAGTCGCCGAGTATCCGCTCTGGTAGGTGTAGGTCACGTAAAGGAACTTGCCGGCGACATCGATGGCTGCGGAGGTCGGCGCGCTCCCGGTCTTGTAGGTGTTCTTCGACGAGAGTGTTCCGTTGGCCGCATTGACCGCGAACTCCTGCACGGTGGAGTCGCCCTGATTGACGACGTACACAAACAGGCCGTTGGGTGAGGTCACCAACTTAACCGGGTTATTTCCCGCCTTCACTGGCGACCCTGAGGCCGCTACAAGTGCGCCCGACTGGTAGTCGACGAGGTACTCGTTGACTACGCCCGCTCCGGAAGCGCTCGTAGCCGTGGCATACAGGTATGCCACCGTGTAGTCGCGCGTGCACGAAGTCAGGCTGAAGGCCAAAGGCAATAGGATCGCAGAGGCAACCGCCCTGCGAGCGGCCGATCTGCGTGGCGTCGAGGTCTGGCTGACGGCCCTGCGGATTGTCGTTCTCCAACTCATGTGTTTCCTTATCCTCGGGCGATTCTTCCGCCCGCTAAAAGTGTATCCAAACTGGCTGACTCAATCCGGCTTAGTGCGGAAAAGACCGCACTGTAACCAGGCACGTTGGCAGCGTGCTCGCGCTATAAGGCGTGTTCTGAATCTGAATCAGGCTGCCGTCCTTTGGGTTCAACTGCGTGCCAGTGACGGTGTTGCTCAACTGATTCGAGGTATACAGATAGATGGCGTGCGTCGGCGAGGCATTGTTGGGAACTCCAATCGTGCTGACGCAAGTCGGACCAGTTCCGGCCTGTACGCTGCCAGCCACTTTCGAAGGGACAGGTTGTCCGTTCGATCCGAAGGTGAAGCCGTTGATCGAGCCGCCGGTGAAGCTGACAACATAAAGATACGAGCCGGTAACATCGATCGTCAGCCCGGCAGGTGATGCATCGGTCTGAGCCGAGCCAATCTGGCTAGGGACTCCGTTTGAGGCGATCGAGTATCCAATTACCTGGTTCCCGCCCTGGTCCGAGAGGTATAGATGGCTTCCCGAAGAGTCCGTGATGATCGCGCTCGGAGTGACGCCGGAGGGGTATCCAGTGGAGACGACATTGCCGGGATTGATCGTCACGCCCGGCAGCGGAGTCAGCTGACCGTTCGAGGAGTTGGCCGAAAAGCCAAACAGATTCGCTGCCGTCGCGGAGTCCTGCGCGATCACGTACACAAAGTTGTTCTTGGTGACAGTGATTCCGACCGGACTGCGCCCAAGGTTGAAAGTCGAGGGCGTTCCCAGCGAGTTATCCGTGTTGATGGGGAAAATCGCCACGCCTCCAGGACCGGGATTCGCAGGCGTATACAACTGGCCGTTGGGGCCGTTCTGATAAGTGAACGTGACGTAGAGAAACTTACCGGCGGGGTCAACAGCCGCCGCGGTGGGGAAGCTGCCCGTCACATTGTAGGTATTCTGCGGGTAGATCTTGCCATCGGTTCCGATCGCGAAGAACACCACGTTCGAGTCATCCCGATGCACGACGTAGAGAGCCTTTTGATTCGGCGCGGCAACGAGAGTAACCGGATTCTTGCCTCCTGAAGAGACCGGCGAGTCCGCAAGCGGTGTCAGGTCGCCTGACTGATAGTCGATCTTGAAGCCGTCGACCAGACCTGCAGTATTCTTCGCCGCTGTGGCGTACACATAGCCAACCGTGTAGGTGCCGCTGCATGCCGTCAGGCCTAGCCCCATCGCCAGAGACAGCATCGAGGCTATTGCTCCACGGCCCATTGAATTAAACGTCATGCTCTTTTCTTGCTCCGATGCCAATCATTTTCGCTGCCCTGCTGTGCCGGTACGGAGCCGCACTCAACCGGCTCCGTACCCAGGCGAATGGCAGTTCGTTAGTTGACGTTGCCGCTCACGGCCAGGCACGTGGCCAGTCCTGTTGCCGGGAAGTTCGATCCGCGCTGCAGGTCTGCCAGTTCTCCGGTGTGCTTGTTGATCAGTTTGCCGGTCACTGTGCCGCTGATGTTGTTCGAGGTATAGATGTATTGATTCGTCGGATCCTCCACCACGCAAACCGGTCCAGACCCAACGGAAAAAGGATTGTTCGTGCTGTTAAGCGTCTGCAGCTTGCCGGTCGCCGAGTCGATCGTGAAGGCCGAGATCGAGCTGGTGGCCGGATTCTGGCTGTTGGTTGACGACCGGTTCAACACATAGAGGTACTTGCCCTGGCTATCCACCATCGAGTAGGTCGGGTTGGAGGTGAGCCCCAGATTGTTGATTGCGCCGCCGGTCAGCGTATTCAGCGAGCAGTTGGAGCCTGCGGTGTAAGGCAGGACGCGCCCTCCAGGACTGTCCGTAGTTGCCGCTGCGTCAGTCAGGTAGACATAGCTGCCGTTGGAGTTGATCGAGGTCAGGTTGCCGGCCCCGGTCTGGACGGTTGAGTTGGCGGTAACGGTGAGCTGTCCATTCGAACCGATCGAATACGGGAAGATCGTCTGGTCCCCGCTGTTGATGGTGAACAGGCAGCCGCTGCCAGTGACCTTCGACATAATGGGCTTAGGTCCGACAGGGAAGAAGGTCAGCTGGGTCTGGTTGCTGTCCTTGATCTGCTGGTTCGGGACAAGCTGCAGGCGACCGGTGTTGGCATCGATCGCAAAGACCGTAATGTCTCCGTAGCCATTCGGATTCGGATAGGCCGGCGTGTCGGGATAGAGCGTGTCCAGTACATAAAGAAAGCTGCCGCTTGAGTCGATGGTTGCCCAGACCGGGGTTGAGCCGCGGCTTGAATACTGCGTCTGGAAGGTGAGAGTACCGCCCGAGCCCACGCTAAATACCGAGATATTGCCCGGCGTGGCGTTGGAACCCGTAGTTCCCTTATTGACGACGTACACGTAGCGGCCGCCAGCTTTCACCACGATCGAGACAGGGGTCGTCCCGTTTGTGGAGAAGGGCGAGTGCAGCACCTGCGTCAGGTTTCCGGTGAAATCGTCGATCTTGTATCCGACGATCTGGTTGTACTGCGTTCCCAGGACCCATAGATAGCCGATCGTGCCGCCACCGCACGCCGTCATTCCCAGACCCATCGCAACGGACACTACCAAGGCCATCCAAACCCGGCCGAACCTGCTCAACTTCATGCGCTTCCTTAATCCTCGCCGGCGAACCACCAGGAACGCCTCTACAGCGAGCAATTCTTTAGGGATAGATTCCTTGCGCAATTGTAGAAGGTGATGCGACTTTGTGCCACTTTCGCGGGATGGAAATGATGGCTGGCCCCGGAAAAGCAAAAGCCCGGGGAAGGGAACCCCCGGGCTCTGGAATCTAACCGCGACACTCTACCAGACGTGGCAGGCATTCACAGGCGTCATCGGCTGGTCAACTTTGCAGCCAAAAGCCTTACCGAACTCAGCAAAGTTCTGCACGCTTCCGTTGGTGCGCCACTGGCCGCTCGAGTGCGGATCGGTCTTGGCCCGCAGCCGTGCAGACTCCTCCGTCTGGTTTTCACACCACACCTGGCCGAATGCGAGGAAAAACCGCTGCGCCGGTGTGTATCCGTCGATCTTTGCCGAAGAATCAAAGCCCTGCTCGGCAAGGGCCGACATCAACGCAGCATAGGCGACATGCAGGCCGCCATTGTCAGCGGTGTTCTCGCCAAGCGTCAGCCTGCCGTTAAGGTTCTGCCCCGGAGCAACCTCGAAGCCGCTGTACTCCTTCACCTCGCAGTCCGTGCGCTCATCGAACTTCTTCTTGTCTTCAGGAGTCCACCAGCTGCGCACGTTGCCCTTGGCATCGTACAGGCTTCCCTGATCGTCGAAGCCGTGGGTCATCTCGTGGCCGATTACCACCCCAATCCCGCCAAAGTTCACCGCAGGGTCAATCTTGAAGTCATAGAAGGGAGGCTGAAGGATGCCGGCAGGAAAATTGATGTCGTTCTTGCCCTGGCTGTAGTAGGCATTCACCGTCGGAGGCGTCATGCCCCACTCCCTCTCATCGACCGGTTGGCCAATCTTCGAAAGGTTGCGCCGATCATTGAAGGCCGCGACGCGGTCCACGTTGCCCACAGGGTCTTCACGCTCGATCTTCAGCATCGAATAGTCGCGCCACTTCTCCGGATAGCCGATCTTCTGCCGGAACGCAGCCAGCTTGTCCACCGCTGCGGCCTTCGTTGTGTCGCTCATCCAGTCCAGTTGCCTGATGTCTTCGTTGAGCGCCTTCTCCAGCGCGGCAACGAGCTTCTCCATATTCTCCTTCGCGGCCGGCGGGAAGTTTCTGGCTACCCAGTCCTGTCCTACAGCTTCGCCGAGCGCGCGGTCGGTCTGCGCTGTGCAGCGTCTCCAGCGCGGCGTCTGCTCCTTCTGCCCCGTAAGAATCGCGCCGAAGAAGCGGAAGTTCTCTTCGACAAACGGGTCGCTGAGCGAAGTCGCATAGCGGTGCACCGTCTGCCAGCGCAGGTAGCTCTTGAGCGCGGTCATATCTGCCGAATCAAGCTGTTGGTTGAACGTTTTGAAGAACTCCGGAGTCGCAACATTCAGGGACTTCAGGTCGCCCTCTCTCTTGGCGGCCAGGTAGAGCTTCCAGTCGAACTCGGGGGTCAGGGCCTGGAGTTGGTCGATGGTCATGATGTGGTACACATTCGCTGGGGAGCGCCGGTCCACGCGTGACATGGAACCCTGTGCCAGTGCCGTCTCAATCTTCAAAACATCTGCGGCTTCTTTCGCGGCCCGTTCGGGAGTGTCACCCAGCAGCGCGAACATCTTCGTGATGTGTTCGACATATTGGGCACGCAGCGTCTTCGAACGCTCATCTTGGTTCAGGTAATAGTCGCGGTCGGGCAGCCCGAGCCCCGCCTGATCGACCTCTCCGATCTGTTGGCTTGAGTCCTTCTGGTCCTGCGTCGAGGAGAAGCTGAAGAAAAAGCCGAGCTTGTCCTCGGTTATCTTCATCAGGCTGGCCAGCTTCTTCTTGTCATCCCACGAGTCGATTGCCTTGAGCATGGGCTCGATCGGCCTGGCTCCCAAGCGGTTGGCCAACCCAACATTCATACATGCGGCGAAGTAGTCGCCGTACTTCTTCTGGAGCGGGGTCTTCGGGGCGTCTGCCGCAGCCTTCAGGTCCTGGTAGAGCAGCCAGGAATTGCGCTCCGCCAGTTGATTGAACCGTCCCCATCGCACCTGGTCCGCAGGAATCGGGTTGTTCTTCTTCCAGTTGCCGCAGGCGTACTGGTAAAAATCCGTGCACGGGTCGGCCTTCGTGTCGATGGCAGAGAGATCAAAGCTGATCGGTTTCGCCGGTTCGGAAGCAGGTCCTGGCGCCATCTCGGTGGAGGTATGGGACTGCCCCAGACACATAGCGCTGGATAGCGCCAGCAGGGAAGCGGCGTACTTGAAGCCCATTGTGTTTCCTTAAAGTAGAGTGACAGAAACTGCAAAAACTTTGTGACCGCACAATACACCGCAATTCAAGGAAATGCCAGAAGGTTCTGCAGATAGACGCCCGGAAGGCCCCGGCCTAGAAGATCTTCATGTGGATCGTCAGGTACTTCTTCGGATCCCGGCGGATGGCCGTGACCAGGTTCGTGCTCTCTGTGAGCAGACGGTTCACGTTCGTATAGGCTGTATCGTCCGTCGTTAGTTTGCCGAGCGTTCCGCGGCCTTGATTGAGGCCCGAGACCAGCGTATCCATCTGAGTGATCGTGTTACTCAACTGCTCCCTCGTCTTCGGGTCCTTCAACAGCAAGCCCAGCCCGCCCTTGCCCGCGTCTGCCTCGGCAAGAATCGAGTTCGCGTGGGCCAGTGAAGAGTTGAGATTGTTATAGAGCGTCTCGTCCTTGAGCAGTTTGCCGGCTGTGCCCTTGCCGCTCTCGAGCGCATTTGTGATGCTCTCAAGCTTTGCCGCCGTGCCATTGAGGCGATTATAGAGTTCGTCGTCGTTTACCAGCTTGCCCACGGAGCCCTTGCCGCTGTTGAGGTTCACGGTAAGCTTGTGCAACTCGTCAACCGTGCTGTTCGCCTTGTTGTAGAGGTCGGGGCTATTGATCAGCTGGCCAATCGAGCCCTTCCCCGACTGGAGGTTGTCCACAATGACGTTCATCTTGGCGAGGATGACGTTGAGGTTCTCAATCGTTCCCTGGCTCGCCTTGACGACGTCGGTCAGGCTCGGGGTCTCAAGCGTCGCCAACTCGTCGCCATCCTGCAACTGAGGCCCAACGGCGAATCGGCTGCTAATGTCCACCACGGTATCGCCGAGCACGCCGATGGTAGTCAAAGAAGCTTTGGAGTCCTTCTTCAGCTCCGCAACATTCTTCTCATTGATCTTCATGACCACCTTGACGGGTGTCAGCTTGCGATCCGGGGCGCTCACCACGGTGACGCTCTTCACCGTGCCGATGGTGACGCCGTGCAGGTTCACGGGCGCGCCTTCCTTCAGGCCGGCCGAGTTCTCAAAGTAGGTTGTGATCGTCAGCTTGTGGGAGAGGATGCCGATGCCGGAGGCGCTCGTGATCAGAAACAGCAGCGTCACCAGAAAGATGGTCGCTGCCAGTACGATCAGACCCACCTTCAACTGCGACCACCTGACCTCCTGCTGGCTGGGCATAGCTCTCCTTCGAAGTCATTTCCCGTGGGACTTGATCGGCACGGCGTTATCGTCTGCCGGGTGTCCCTGTGACACAGCACGCAGGGGGGTCCGGTCATTCAGAGAATACATCACCCTGCTTCGATCTCTTGGACGATGCCGCCGCAGACCACATCCGAAAAGTGCTTTCGTCTTCGATAGATGCAGAAAAATCGCCACAGGGTTCAGATTTCTGCCCCCAGCCTGACGTCAGACGGTAAGGCGAACTAATCCTCCACCAGGACCACCGCCATGGCGACATCACGGCCGTGCGTGAGCGTGAGCTGAATATGACGGACTCCCATGGCCGCGGCGCGCGCGGCGGCGCGCCCGCTCAGGTGCAGGGTCGGCCGCTCGCCGGACTCGCGCCTCACTTCGATCTCGCGCCAGCCGATGCCCCTGCTGATTCCAGTCCCCAGAGCCTTGGCTCCGGCCTCCTTGGCGGCAAAGCGCGCGGCGAAGCTCTCAGCGGCGTGTTTCTTCTTGCGCTGGCAGTATGCGATCTCCTCTTCGGTGAAGACGCGATGCAAAAACCGGTCGCCGAACCGCTCCATGCTCTCCGCAATCCGGTTGATCTCAATCAGGTCTGACCCCAAACCAAGCACCATCGCTGCACGCATCTCCATTCACCGACGGTTACTCTCCTCCGTCACATGACCACCGTACCGCGCCGGCTGTCATGCGACAAGCCTCTCCCACCGATGAACAGACTAAACAACAGAGAGCTAACGAGGCATCCGGACGGAATCCATGCAATCGCTCGACATTCAGAGCTTCAGTTACGCAGACCGCGACGCTCTGTTGCCGCGCCTCAACACAGCCTTTGCCGAGTGTGGCGCATGGATGCTCGGCCGAAGAACCTTGTCCCCCACGGCCATCGAGTTCCGCATTGAGATCCAACTGCGCTCCATCGTCGACGTCTACGCCGCGATCGTCTCCTCGGGCCTCGAGCTGACGCGCTCAGGGCACCTTGCCCTCACCGATCTCTGGAGTTGCCGCAGGAATCTCGCATCCGCAGCCGAACTTGGCCAGGTGATCTCCATCCGCCTGGAGGTCAGCTTTCTCGACCACATGACCCTGCAGTCACTGCTGATGACGGGCTGCACGCTCGCCTGAAAAATCAGGCGATGGAGATGCTCAGCGGAGCTCCATCGCCTATGGTCTTTTGCGTTTGTGCCGCCTTGTTTCCAGCGGCATCACTTGTCATCAACGTCAGTACGTCCGGGCCGGCGGCTTCCAGAGAGACAGCCGGAACGGAAGCCCGACGGAAAACTGAAGATTCGGTGTATCTGGCGTGAGCCCCACGCCAAAGCTCAGGTCCACCAACTTTCCCGGCGCATAAAGATAGGTCATTCCCAGACGCAGCGACCCTTCCACCAGATACGAAGCCGGGATAGAGGTGCCATTCAGAACTGTGGATCGCGTGAATCGCTGGTCCCAGCCAACCGTCATCGAGGTCTCCGGGTTCAGCGACAGGATAGAGCCCAGCTGGAATCCGATTGCGTCGCCCGGGCGGAAGTGCCCAAGGATCGTTGGGGAGGAACTTGTGGCGTCAGGGTTAGGAATCGTGTGAGTCCCCGGCAGGTTCTCCGTATAAGAAAGGTTCCCGAAGAAGACGACCGGGTCGCTCGACTTCGCCGCGGTAAGGTTGCCCTGCAACGCGTAGAAGCCCGAGCCGAGTGAGGTCTGGGCGCTCTGAATGTCGAACGACTCCACGCCCGTTGTTGTCTTGAACCGGAGATTCGCCAACAGATCGGGGACGCGCCCGTGCTCGAAGGTGAGCTGGCGCGAGGCCGCGAACTGAATATCGCCAAGGCCGAAGGTGCTTTGTGAGGTCTGCTTGTTAGTCGCGTCGACGGTACGGTTCATCTCGTAGCCATAGGGAATGTTCACCTCGGCCTGGAGTCTGGCCGGCAGGCCAAGGCGTGCTGTGAAGGTAGGCAGAAGGATGTCCTTGCGGACGCGCTGTGACGTGATATCGCCCACGACCAAAATGGGTAGAAGGGCGAATCCGTTGACGGTCAGATGATCCGATGAGGCGGTGTAGTAGGACGTCGTGTTGTCGATCTCGAGCGTTCCCTGCGGCAGCAAAAGTCCGCCGCGGACGAGCAGGGCGCGATCAAGCGCCTCGCTCGCCTGTCGTTCTTCAATGTCGTAACCGGCGTTTGTCACCGTCGAGTAGGCCGTAGACGAGACCGCATGACTTAGCTTCTCAGCCGCAGCTCCGCCCGCGGTCAGCTCCCCGGGCCTGGTCGTAAATCCTCCATTGACCCTCCACTCAAGCTCCTGAACCCGCTCGAGAAGGTTACGGATGATGGCATCCCGCTCGCGCAACGCATCCTGCAGCTTGAGGTCGACGATATCTCTTGTCTGCGGCTGCCCAGGCGGCGCAGCGTTATTCGCTGCTATCGTCGTGGTCTGTGCCGTGGCAACAACCGTCAACTGCAACGCCAGAAGGCTCTTGAATACAGTTCGCGACAGCATCCCGGCCCGCCTTTCCTCCTAATAGAGTGGGTTGCTTGGAATCGAGACTCCGATACTCCGCGAGATGACGGTCTCGTCGGGAAGCAACCGCGATGCTTCGTTTGGCTTCTTCTCCTGAATCATGCGATCGTCCGGCGGATGCACGACGAACACGATGCCGTTCTTCCAGAGTTGTTGGAACCGGTCGACTCTCATCGTGAGATTTCCAAACCCAGGATCGGCGATAATCACTCGGCCGTCCTGAATTCCTCGAACGACGACGAAGTGATCGAAGCCCTTCAGCCGGATCGGTGTAATCACCGAGGTCTTCTCTGAGGCGAGATCCTGGATCGTCATTCCGCTGAAGCCTTCCGCGTGGTATCCGCGCGCCTGAGCGAAGTGCTTAAGATCAAGAAGCGAGAATCCTCCCCGCTCCCGTACCCGGACCGGATTGACCCGATGCAGAATCCACACCACAATCGCCGTCTCGGGAGTCTTGTCCTTGAAGTCGTAGGTGAGCAGCGTACTGAGCGCGGCCGCGCCGCAGCTCATGTCCCACTTCTGCCGCACAACATCCTCGCCCCGAATTTCTTTCAGGCTGCGAACGCTCTTGCTCCCCTGCACCTCCTCGTCACCCGGCAGTTGTGCGTGGACGAGTGGGGGCAGGAGAGCAAGAACCATTAGACAGGTTGTTAGCTTAAGCCTGTTCATAACATCAGTGTTTGTTGCTCAGGTTCGTTTGGGTCAACGTACCCACAGACGAGTTGATGTTTACATTCAGGTTCAGCAGCACGCTGATCGTTGAGTTCACTGCGTTGATATTGACCAGTGACGTCAGGTTCTGCTGCGAGTTGCCGTTGAGTGAGAGAGTCCCCGTGGTGATTCCGTTGACCGGTCCGTTCAGAATCGCGAGCGTGCCCGCGCCAGTGACCAGACCGTTCTTCGTCGGAACCTCCCCCTGGAACTGAATCGCTCCATTCGACAACCCGGCAGTGACTCCCGCCGCCGTGACCCTATCAAGCGCAGCATCGCTCAGCGGCTTTGGTTTTGTCTTTGTTTGGGCCATGCCCATTGTGGTGAGCAGAGCCATTGCTGCGATCACCAGAGTTCTTCTCATAAAGCTCTCCTTGATTGCTTTGGAAGAAGCTGCGACCGCAGGAGGACTGCCAACGTGACTGCCCTCCCGCGGCGCCACTCTGGCTAGTGGTGCTGGCTGATACTGTTGACCTGCGTGAGTGTTGGGGTCGCAGTCATGTTCGTCGTGCGAGCAACGTTGACGCCGTCAGCAACCAATCCGCCGGCTGCGTTCACGATGTTCAGCGCGTTCGCATTCTGCTCCGCTGTACCCGCCAGCGTCACGGAGTAGCTATTGGTCGCGGTCACGTGCGATCCATCCACCGCGATGTTCTGCGCGCTGGCTGATTCGAAGCTCACCGCGCCCTCTATGTTGTGAATGACATGGCTGCTGTCGTTGGAGGTTTCCGAGCGCGTCTTCGAGTCTGTAGCCACAAGACTCGCAGACGTGTTGCTGGTGGAGCTCTCTGTTTCAGTCGCGTTGTGGGTAGTCGAAGAGTTCTTCGTCGAATTCTCTGAATTCGTGCTCGAGCTGCTCACGTTCGACGCCGAGTTGTCGGTTTCAGACGACTGATGAGAGGCATTATACGAGTCCGCATCCGTGTAGGATTTGGAGCTGGTGGAGTTGCTTGCCGACGCGGTGCCGGTAGTGGTCAGAGCGTTGGTCTGAGTCCCCGCAGTTGCCGACGTGGCTCCGCCGCCCGCAGCGCTGTTGGTGTGCGACGAACTACCGGACGATCCGGAACTGCCGCCGGTGGCGCTGGAGGCAGTGGCGCTTGTCGAGTTAGAAGACCAAGTGTCGTTGCCGGTGCTTGCCTTGCTCGCCATTGCGCTTTCCGTCTCGGAGGCTGACTTCACGTCGCTTGCATTCTTGGTCGAGCTTTCTGTGTTCGTAGAGCTGCTGCTGGTCGTGAAATTGTCCGTATTGTTTTCGCTGTGGGTAGCCATGTGACTGAACGTAGCGTTGAGGGTCTTGGAAGAACTGCTGGTCTCCGTCTCACTCGACGACTTGGTGGCGTCCAGCTGGCTGTTCGTTCCACGCGAGTAGTCGGTGAGGGTAGCCTCTCTTACAGCGGTCTGACTGATGGCGTTGGCCTGGTCTACATCCGCGCTGGTGTTATTGGCCTGCGTCGTCAGGCTCCCGCTATAGACGTTCACCCCATTTGCAACCAGGCTGTCGGTCGAATTGACGATGTTGACGCCGCTTGCTCCCATCAGCGCGCTCCCGGAGAGGCTTACCGCTCCGGTGTTGGTTTCCGTTACGGTCGAGTTATTCGCTGCAATCGCAGAGCTCTCTTCGCCCGCAGCGGTAACTTTGTCCATCTGGTTGTCCTGCAGGGTATGCTTGCCCTGCTTGTCGTTGGAGGTTGTCTGCTTGCTCTGGCTGAACGCCACGCCAGAAACGAGAACAAAGGCTGTGGTCAGTGTGCAGATTAGTTTGTTCACTGCTCTTCTCCATGGAAGTGGCTTTTGACAGAACGCGGCCGTTTACGCGGCTCAAGGGAGTCGCGCAGGACGAGTTGGAGGCGCACTTTTCCGCAGCACGGTCGCGGGCCCTTAGAGCGCCGTTACGAATTGTGGGGTCGGGGCTTCAACCACGGATCGACGAGAATAAAGCGTTAATAAGTGGTTCGTGAAAGACCACCTGTTCCGGCAGTCACCTTCGTCTATCCGAACTGTGCTGGTGGAGCCCTACTGTGCCCTCTTTGCTGTCTTCTCTACGTTTTGCACGAGGTCCGTGCACGCAGATTGGGGGGGCCGAGGATCACTAGCCGATTGGTGCAATTTCTTTGCCAACAGTAGTCATTGAATTCTCTTGTCTTAGACTTAGCCACCACAGTGTGGCTGCATCCTTTTGCAGGGAAAGGAGAAAAAAAAGACAGTCGCTCGTAGTGCACCGGCCGGAGTAATCAGTTCTGAGCGCTCCTGTCGCCGAGCCACACCACTGTGCGCTTGTGAAGCAGACTGTCGCTTCCTCCAAGGACAAGCACACCAGGCTGCTTCCACCCATGCGTAAACACCAGTCCCAGCCCGCTCGCGCTGCCGGCGACCTTGAAGACAGGCTCGCTCACGACGGATCCTCCAGCAGGAACCCGTGTGGTCAATCTCACTCCAGTCAGTCCAGGAACCTCGTTCCACCTTCGTCCCTGCCGGTCAATGAGATACGCCTCAAGGATCGACTCGCTCTCCGTATGGTGCCCGCGGTTAGTCACGCTCACTTTAACCCGCACCAGGCGCGAACTATCGCGAATCAGATAGCCAGGCATCTCGTCCGCGCCCGTCACGGTAAAACACATCTCGTCAAAGCACTGCCGCTGCCCGATAGCAACTGTCTTCTGCGGCTGCAGCAGCGAAGTCACCAGAAGCGCCGCCAGGTAGACCGCCCATACCCCGCCGATCCAGCCCAGATGGCGGAGCGCCTTCTCCCTCTGTTGCATAGCGAACGACAACGCCACTCCCAGATGCCCAACGGCCGTCCAGCCCACCAATCCCAACAGCAAAAGCTCCCGAAAGGTCATTCCCGCCTCATTCGCGATAAACTTCAAGGTAACGCATGTCAACCGATATCTCCGCCCAACCCACCGCAACTGCCGCAACCCCTGTCTCCCGGCAGCCGATTATCCTCGCCAAGGACCTTGGCAAGACCTACCGTTCCGGCAAGCTCGAAGTACTTGCGCTTCGTAAGGTCAGCTTCGCTGTCGATCCGGGCGAGTTCGTCGCCATCGTCGGGCCGTCCGGCTCCGGCAAATCAACATTGTTTTACGTCCTGGGCGGACTGACACATGCCTCCAGCGGCTCGCTGCTCATCGACGACGTCGACTTTGCCCGTCTCTCCGATATTGAGCGCACTCGCATGCGCCGCGCCAAGATCGGCTTCGTCTTCCAGCGCTTCAATCTGCTCCCAACGCTATCGGCTCTCGGAAACATCGAGATCGCCCACGACATCGCCAACATCGGAGCCTCGCAGAAGCAGCCACTCGACAGGAACCTCCTCGATCACCTCACGGAGTTACTGGGAATCGACGGACGCCTCCATCACCGCCCCAACGAGCTCTCCGGCGGCGAGCAGCAGCGCGTCGCCATCGCCCGCGCGCTTATCACCCGCCCCGCCATCGTCCTCGCCGACGAACCCACCGGCAACCTCGACACTAAGAACTCCGATGTCGTCCTCGATATGCTGCGCCGATCCAGCCGCGAGCTCAACCAGACCGTGTTGATGATCACGCACAACCCCGAAGCCGCGCAGATCGCAGACCGCATCCTCCACATGCGCGACGGCGAGATCACCCATATTGAAAAAGGGCAGGGCCACGTCGTCCACGAGTGCTGATCGCAGGCCTGGTTGTAGCCTCTGCTATCATCGCGTCGCATGGCGAATTTCTTTCATCACAGCCCTGAACCGACATTCGCCGATCTCTACAAGTCGATGTCCGAGCCTGAGCTGCGCGAGCTTGCCACCGACTGGCACTCGCTGATTGATGAGGCGCGCTCTGCTCTTGTGACGGAGTTTGCCAGCCGCGGCCTTGAATTCACTGAGCCACCTCTTCCAATCGACGACCTGCCTAAGTACCGTGATCTCGTGACGCTCCGCCGCTATCGTGATCTCTCTGAAGCCGTTGTCGCTCGCGCTGTCGTCGAATCCATTGGTATCTTCTGCTTCCTCAAGGACGAGAATCTCGTCCGACTCGATTGGCAGATGTCCAATCTCATTGGAGGCATTCGTCTGCAGGTCGCCGCTACGGACGTCGAAGCGGCGGAAGCGGTCCTCGCTCAGCCAATCCCCAACTCCATTCCTCTCCCAGACCAGCCAGGCTACGAACAACCTCGCTGCCCGCGGTGCAACTCTACTGACATCGCGTGGCAACGTTATGGGCGAAAGGCCGCTCTGATTTCACTCTATCTTTTGTCGCTGCCTGCACCGCGCGGCTCCGAATCCTGGCACTGTGGCAACTGCGGTCTCCGCTGGGCGGAAGAGGATGATGACTCAACACAGCTCCCACTAGAAAATGATGGCATCGGCAAGTTATAGCGGCTTCTATTGGAGACCTCACCGGCATGCCCTGGTACCAACTCGAAGACGCCAACGACCCCAAGCTCGACGAGCTAGCCCGCCAGTACAATCTCCATCCTCTCCACATCGAGGATGCGCGCTGCGCCGACGAGAGCGTCAAGGTCGACTCCGGTTCGCAGTACGCATTCGCCGTCTTCAAGCCTGTCTACCTCAAGCCCGACCCCGACGCGCCATCCGAGTCGATGCCCACCTTCTTCACTATCGATGTCTTCGCCGGCAAAGACTTCCTCATTACCATCGCCAACCCGGCGTGTCCGACGACAGACAAAGCGCTCGAGCGAGCGCGCCGCTGCGGCGACGAGGAGCACCCGGCGCATCTCCTCTACCTCATCCTCGACACCGTCGTCGATCTGTACTTTCCCGCCATCGACTACTTCGACGATCGCATCGACGATCTCCAGGACAAAGTCGTCGACAATCCCTCGCCCGACATCCTCCAGCAAGTCTTCGCCCTCAAGCGCGAGCTCATCGATCTGCGCCGCGTCCTCGTCAACACGCGCGATGCCGGCCTGCACCTGCAGCGCGACCCCAACACCATTATCGACGCCGAGCATCAGCTCTACATCCGCGACACGTACGACCACATCGCCCGCCTGCTCGACTCGGTCGAAACGCAACGCGACCTGCTCAACAACACGCTCGACATCTATCTATCATCTGTGGCCAACCGCACCAACGAGGTCATGAAGGTCCTCACCGTCCTCGGCACCATTGCGCTTCCGGCGCTCGCCATCTCCAGCGTCTATGGCATGAATCTCAAAGGCCTGCCCTTTGAAGAATCCCCGCACGGAGCCCTGTATGTCGGCTTGGCGACCGTTCTCACCACCGTCGCGTTGCTCCTCATCCTTCGCCGGATGAAATGGTTCTAAGCCCTACCAGAGCACGCCATCGACTGGCGCAAGCGGTTTGGGAACTTCCGTCTCCCCCAACTGCTGCCGCAGATTGATCTCGATCGTCCTCGTGATTGAGGTCAGCGGAATATCGTGCTCTGTGTTGTCGAACGGATCTTCCAGATCGCGTCCAATCTTGTCCAGCGCCAGAAAGATGAAGCCCACCAGCGTTGATCCCAACGGAGTGAGCCACCCCAGGCTCGAGACCATCGCGAGCGGCAGCAGGACACAGTAGATTTGCACGAATAGCTGCGGAAAGTAGTCGTACTGCCTCGGCATCGGCGTATTCTGGAGGCGCTCTGCTCCGCCCTGCGCATCCGCTAGATCGTCAAGGGATCGTTCGATCTGTTGTGACTGGATGTCGTTGATCCATCCATTGTCGATAGCCTCCCGCAGCATGACGCCCATCTCCTGCAGAATCGCAAGCGGCACATTCTGCTTCGTGCGCAGTTCCTCGATCTCCGTCTCGTTCAGCAGGGGAGCCAGCTCCGCCCACGGCTCCAGTCGCCGCAGATACTGGCGAAGCGAATGAGCATACGCAATCTGGTGATAGACCATCCGCCGCTGCGTCATACGCAGATCAGCCTCATCGCTCTCGCTTCGCGGCCGCATCACCGTCGTCACCTGCCGCCCAAAGCTCCGCGCGTTATTGACGATTGCTCCCCACAGCGTGCGCGCCTCCCACCAGCGCGCATACGACGTGGCGTTCCTGAAGGCCAGAACGACGCCGATGGCCGATCCGAACAGCGATACAGGAATCTCGTCCAGGGCCTTCCACCTCAGAAGCCCCATCTTGTACGCGACCACCACAAAGATGTCGTACGCCAGCAGAACCAGCAGAGGGCGACCGACATACTGCACCGTGTGCAGTAGCAATTGCCTCGACCGGGGAACGATCATCCAGCCTTGCCTTCCAGCGTGACCGCGCGGAACACTCGCTCGCCGTTCTCGGAGATCCGCACCTCGCCCGTGCCGATGTCGTACACCCAGCCCGAGAGCGAAAGCTCCTCGCGCGCAATCGCCCCTGCTACCGAGGGATGCGTCCGCAAATGCTGGACCTGCAGCAGAACATTCTCCTCCGTCAGCCGTCGCAGGCGCGTGCTCGGTTTCTCGTCCGGCTCCGAGAGAGAGTCCGCCACACTCAGCGCCGCCTCAGCGTTGCGCATCCACCGCTTCACCGTCCCCATCGACTCCAGGCTCTCCTGATTCAACAGCGCCTTCATCGCGCCGCAGTCGCTATGCCCGCACACGACAATATGCTTCACCTTCAGCGCGCTCACCGCATACTCCACCACGGCGCTCACGCCGCCCATCATCTCGCCGTACGCAGGCACAAGGTTCCCGATATTGCGCGTCACGAAAAGCTCGCCCGTCCCTGACTGCGTGATCAGCTCCGGATCGATGCGCGAGTCCGCGCATGTCACAATCATCGCCGCCGGCCGCTGTGGCTCGCTCTCGGCCTTGCGGTACACCTCCGCCTGTGCGGGATATACCTCTGTCCGAAACTGGCGAATCCCCGCCTTCAGCTCTGAAAGCACGTCTTTCATGGCGTCCTCGATCGTATCGATCTTCTATTCTTTCCACTTAATATTGCAACCCACACCGAACCTCTGGTTGGGGTCAGGCTGTTTGCCCGCAATCACCGCATCCATCGCCGCGCGGAGGTCCTTGCCGGTCACAGGAAGGTCATTACCGAAGTCCTTGCGGCGAGGCCTGCTGTCATCCAGTTGCCCGCGGTACACCAGCTTCATCTCACCATCGAAGAGAAAGAAATCCGGCGTGCACGCAGCGTCATAGACGTGCGCGATCTCCTGCGACTCATCGTAGAGGTAAGGGAAGCGGAACCCCAGCCGCTCGGCCTGCTTCTTCATCTCAGCAGGCGAGTCCTCAGGATACGCGGCGACGTCGTTCGACGAGATCGCCACGATGCCGATTTTGTCCTCGTAATCCACGCCAATCCGCGCCAGTTCGGCCTCCACGTGCTTCACATACGGGCAGTGAACGCAAAGGAACATCACCAGCATCCCCTTCTGCCCGGCTGCAACATCATCGCGTCCTACCGCCTTGCCCGTCACCACATCCGGTAGCTCAAACGCCGGGGCTGTGGTTCCAAGCTCTACCATCGTCGATTGTGTCCGCGACATATCTCCTCCGAAATCTCTCTCCAATATAGCTATCCATCCCGACGTCTGCCCTGAACCGCGGCTCATGAGTTCGCAGCCAGAATGAACCCAATTCATCATCGCGTCCATCGCGTCGGAGGCTCTATCCTCGTGCCATGCTCATGCCGCGAAACCTTCAGGGAGGTCACGCCACTCGCAAATCCCTCCCCAAAGGACCCAACGGCCTGCCGCTCTGTCGCTGGTGCCAGCTTGAGATCCTCGCCAAACGCCGCCGCACCTTCTGCAGCGACTACTGCGTCCACCAGTGGCGCCTCCGCACCGACCCCGGCTACCTCCGCGACCAGGTCTTCACCCGCGACCGCGGAATCTGCACTCTCTGCCGCACCGACACCATCGCCGTCTTCGCCGCCCTCAAGCGTGCCCGAGGCCCCGCCCGCGCCGCCGGGCTCCGCCTCTACGGCATGAAAACCATCACTAGCCGCCGCAGCCTCTGGGACGCCGACCACATCCTCCCCGTAGCCGAGGGCGGAGGCCAGTGCGACCTGGATAACATCCGCACCCTCTGCCTCCTCTGCCACCGCCAGGCCACCGCAGAGCTCCGTCAGCGCCTCCAGGCCCGCCGCACCGCCTGACCAGGGGCGTATTGGGATAGTGGAACTGCGTAAGCGTTTGATTCTTAAATGAAAGTGTCATCCTGAGCGGAGCCTCTTGCGGCCTTGTTGCAAGAGGCGCAGTCGAAGGACCTGCGGTTTACCCATGACACCACAGACCTGACCACCCTTTTTTCCACCGTTTCCACCCCCATCCACATTCTCTGCACAACCCTTGCGCCTTGTATCGCCGAGCCATCCGGCCTACCCTCGCAGAGGTACAACAAAGGTGTTAGAACTTGCCCCTGAAAATCGCTCCGGATTCTGCCCCCCGGTTCCCGCACCTGCCGCCTCGATTTTGCGAAATCCACAGCAGAATCACCGATTTCCGGTGACCCTCCGCAACGAAATCCTCTGAAATAGAGGTATTCCCACAGCCAACACTACATCTTGTGCTTTATACTTGACACACCCCATAAGCGGCGGTACTTTCACGACTGCAGCCCGCCCGTTGGGGCTTACAAGACATTGGATTCAAACCCGGTTTCAACCCCCGGCTGATAGCAGTCTTCTCATCAGTCACGGTATTGCAGCCACCAGATTTGCCCTCTCGCCCACCGCACCGTGGGTCAGGGGCCTTGAAGACATCATCCAAGTTAAAAGGAGCACCTTCCCCATGGCCACTATTTCGAAACAGACTGCCGCCACCTCCACCTCTCAAGCGCAGGCCGCCACGGGCTCGAGAGCCCCGGGACTCACCTTCAACCGGCACTTCACGCAGTCCGGCGACTCGCCCTTCGACGACATCGTCTGGGAGCTCCGCGACGCCGTCATCCAGGACTTCAAGGGCCGCATCATCTTCGAGCAGAAGGCTGTCGAGGTCCCTGCCGACTGGTCCATGACTGCCACCAACATCGTGGCCTCCAAGTACCTCCACGGCCAGCTTGGAACCTCCGAGCGCGAGACCGGCGTCCGCGCCCTTATCACCCGCGTCGCCGAGTCCATCCGCGACTGGGGCATCGAAGGCGGCTACTTCGCCTCCGCCGCCGACGCCGAGACCTTCTACAACGAGCTCGCCCACCTGCTCCTCAACCAGAAGGTCGCCTTCAACTCGCCCGTCTGGTTCAACGTCGGCTGCGACCGCCTCGAGCCCAACTCCGACGCCCAGAACTGGCACTGGAACCCGCACTCCTGCGCCATTGAGTTCTCCGTCACCGGCTACAAGAAGCCGCAGTGCTCGGCCTGCTTCATCAACTCGGTTCAGGATTCGCTCGACTCCATCCTCACCCTCGCCAAGACCGAGGGAATGCTCTTCAAGTGGGGCTCCGGAGCAGGCAGCAACCTCTCCAGTATCCGCGGCTCAATGGAGACCCTCTCCGGCGGCGGAACCGCCTCCGGCCCGCTGAGCTTCATGCGCGGCTTCGACGCCTTCGCCGGAGTCATCAAGTCCGGCGGCAAGACCCGCCGCGCCGCCAAGATGGTCATCCTCAACGTCGACCACCCCGACATCATGGACTTCATCGACTGCAAGGTCAATGAAGAGAAGAAGGCGTGGACCCTCATGCAGGCCGGTTACGACGGCTCCAGCCCCGACTCCGAGGCCTACTCGAGCATCTTCTTCCAGAACGCCAACAACTCCGTCCGCGTCACCGACGAGTTCATGGCTGCCGTCGACGCCGACTCCACCTTCGTCACCCGCACCGTCAAGGACCGCAAGCCGGTCAAGGAGTACCGCGCCCGCGACATCATGCACGCCATCGCCGAAGCCACCTGGCAGTGCGGCGACCCCGGCATGCAGTACGACACCACCATCAACCGCTGGCACACCAGCAAGAACACCGGTCGCATCAACGCCAGCAATCCCTGCTCGGAGTACATGTTCCTCGATGACTCCGCCTGCAACCTGGCCAGCTTCAACCTCCTGAAGTTCCTCACTCCCGGCGGCCAGTTCGACATCGCCGCCTACCGTCACGCCATCGGCATCGTCACCACTGCCATGGAGATCATCGTCGACGCCGCAGGCTACCCCACCGAGATGATCGCGAAGAACTCGCACGACTATCGCCCGCTCGGCCTCGGCTACGCCAACCTCGGCGCCCTGCTCATGGCCTTCGGTCTGCCGTACGACTCCGACGCCGGCCGCGACTTCGCTGCCACCCTCACCTCCATCCTCTGCGGCGAAGCCTACTGGCAGTCGTCACGCATCGCCGAGACCTGCCCGGCCCTCGGAGCCGCCACGCCCCTCACTCAGCAGGCTCAGATCGCCGGCGGAGCCTGCCCCGGCTTCTACGTCAACCGCGAGCCCTTCCTCGACGTCATCCGCATGCACCGCGCCGAGGTCAACAACATCGGCTCCTCCCGCAGCTCCGCCGAGCCCTTCGTCGCCCCTCAGCTCACCGAGCTGATCGAAGCCTCCAAGAACGTCTGGGACGGAGCCCTCGCTCACGGCGAGCGTCACGGTTACCGCAACTCCCAGGTCACCGTGCTCGCTCCCACCGGAACCATCGGCTTCATGATGGACTGCGACACCACCGGCATCGAGCCTGACCTCGCCCTCGTCAAGTACAAGAAGCTCGTCGGCGGCGGAATGATTAAGATCGTCAACAACACCGTCCCCTCCGCGCTCTTCAAGCTCGGCTACACCAACGCCGAGGTCGACGCCATCGTCTCCTACATCGACGCCACCGGAACCATCGAAGGCGCACCGCACGTCCTCCCCGAGCACCTCGCCGTCTTCGACTGCTCCTTCAAGCCCGCCAAGGGAACCCGCTCCATCCACTACATGGGCCACATCAAGATGATGGCCGCCACCCAGCCCTTCCTCTCCGGAGCCATCTCGAAGACCGTCAACCTCCCCCACGACGCCACCGTCGACGACATCGCCGAGGCCTATCTCGAGAGCTGGCGCCAGGGCCTCAAGGCCGTAGCCATCTACCGCGACGGCTCCAAGGGCTCGCAGCCCCTCAACGTCTCCGCCGCCGACGGCAAGGCACAAAAAGATGGGCAGAAAGATAGCAATCTAGCCGGTAAAGCAGTAGCCCCCGCAGCTGCCGGCTCTGTAGAAATCGAAGAGGCCGTCATCGCCGCCAAGGCCGCCGCACAGGTCCGCATCGCGGCCCTCGAACAGCAGATCAAGGCCATCACCGAGGCCTCCCTGCAGAACTCCGACGCTGCCGACGCCCAGGCTCCGCCCCGCGCCGTCCGTCACCGACTGCCTGCCGAGCGCGCCTCGATCACCCACAAGTTCGGCCTCTCCGGACACGAGGGCTACATCACCGTCGGACTCTACCCCAACGGCTCACCCGGCGAGATCTTCATCCGCATGGCCAAGGAAGGCTCCACCGTCTCCGGACTCATGGACTCCTTCGCCACCGCTGTCTCGCTCGCCCTCCAGCACGGCGTCCCTCTCCGCGTCCTCTGCGAGAAGTTCGCCCACACCCGCTTCGAGCCCTCCGGCTGGACCGGCAACGAGCAGATCGGCTACGCCAAGTCGATCATGGACTATCTCTTCCGCTGGATGCAGATCCGCTTCCTCTCCGGACACCAGCTCGACCTCTTCGCCGGCCTCGCCCCACAGCAGACCGTCCCCGTCGAAGGAGCCGTCACCAGCCCCGGCAACCGCATCATCCCCTCACTCTCCGCCTCGTCCGCTGAAGGTGTCATTCTGAGCGAAGCGAAGAACCCCCGCATTTCGTCCGAAGCGCCACAGATCTTCGAGGAAACCTACACCACGCGGCCACCCCAGCAGGGAATCGCCCCCGACCCAACAACCAGCAACCAGCAACCAACAACCAACAACTTGTCCCTGGAGGATCGCGGAATCTACCACGCCGCCAACGCCATGAAGTCCATGGTCGACATGGGAGACGCCCCATCCTGCGCTACCTGCGGAGCCATCATGACCCGCAACGGCTCCTGCTACCGCTGCATGGAGTGCGGAAGCACCAGCGGCTGCAGCTAGAACAAGGTGGACATGCCAACAAGAAAAAAATGTGGGTTTACGCAATAGATGAAAGTTGTACCCCATAACGTGAAAGTCAAGACCCCATAAGGTGAAAGGCACTCATTTTAGACGACTTACGTGAAAGTGATCCTAAGATGAGTGCTATAAACCTCCATAACCTACATAACTTCCTCAACTTCTTTTTTTTCCGTTGCTTCCGGGCTATGGAGGTTTTCGGTGACAGCGAGCTGATCCTCCCCTACGTACATTGCAGAGACGTCAGAAGCCGGGTCAGCGTCTCCTTGTTCATAAGCAAGCCATTGCCGGCCTGGCTTAGTCGGCGGGTCGGCAGACCCAACCTCCTCAGCCGATGTCCCACTTTCTCAGGACTAAGTTTGGATCGCTCGCCGCGCACTTCCAGTAGACGGTTGACCTCGACCGCGATCTCCCGTGCGTAAAGTTGCTCGGCGCCTCCCCTGCTCAGAGCGAGCACCGCTTCGACGACTAAGGCTTCGGCTGTATCCAGCCTTTCAGAGACCCATTGCCGGTCGCGCGGCGCGAGAATTGAAACGAGCGCCGCCTGAAGGTCGGGCGAATCCACAAGGCAGCTTCCGAGCGCTTTTGCGATGGCGGTGGTCTCCGGCGAGACCCCAGTGGGATTGAACTCAAGACGACGTACCCGAGCCAAATTGCTTTCGCGATATTTAGCCAGGTGGCCGCGGAAGTGTTCGATATTCCGGGGCGCCCATTCTAGAGGAATTCCTTTCGCCGCATTCAGCGCCGGCGTCACGTCGATGTAGATGGCGTGCTGGATCCTCCTGATCGTTGGATCTTGGCCGACATAGATCGCTTTGGCACCATGACAGTGTAAGTAGGACCCTTGCTCCACGATCATGAACTCTCGGTTTGTCAGGTTGCCAGAGCGCGAAGGCACGAATTATCACGCCCTACAGGAACCCTCCGTCGCCGGAGAGCGAGATCACCTAAGCGGGTAGGTTTGCAGGTGTAGGCGGGGGGCACGTGCGACAGCAGACACTGGCATCGCAGGCAGGGTTTGAGAGATACGGAAGGAAGACGCGGCGGGAGCAGTTTCTGGAGGAGATGGAGCGGATCGTGCCGTGGCCGGAGCTGGAGGCGTTGGTACGGCCGCATTATCCGAAGGGCGAGAACGGGCGTCCGCCTGTAGGTCTGGGCCTTATGCTGCGGAAATCGTCAGGGTGAGTCGGCTCCTCGATCCAGAGCGGGTTGAATCGGGCCAGCTCGCCGCACATGCGGGTTGCAACGCGCAGGTCCCAGTTCTGGTTGGCATCGAACATCAGTGTTCCGGGGTCGCCAATGGTCTCGCGCAACATGGCGGCACGGCGCAGATCGCGCGAATGATCTGCTGATCCCACCTTCAGCTTTAGTGCTTTGAAGCCCCGATCGACCGCTCTGAGCGTGAGTTCGCGGACCTTGTTTCAGTATCTTTCCCATGCACATTGCAAGGATGTACCTGTCTTCATGACTCAGTCAGATGGCTGAATTAAAGACTGATTTCTAGCACAATTCGCGCCCTTCTCTCCATCGAGAGTATGGTGCCCCAACTGTAAGCAGTCTTTTTCATTTTTTCATTGACGATTGTATGTAGTCACCTATAAAACATCTTTCGATCCCCGTGTTTTACATTTTTGGAGGCTTTCAATGCGTCATCGCACACTCTACGTGTCTGTGCTCGGATTGCTCCTGGCAGCATGCCCGCTCTTTGGCCAGGAGTTCACCGGCCATGTCACTGACCCCAGTAATGCAGTTGTGTCAAAAGCTACGATCATCGTCCACAATCAGCTCACGAATACGGACGTGACCACCGTAACCACCAGCAGCGGCGACTATACGGTGCCGTATCTCAAACCTGGCCTCTACACGGTTAGCGCGCAGGCTGGTGGCTTTCAGAAGCAGAACAAGACCGACATCAAGCTCGAAGTCGGCAAGACGGCCACGATCAACTTCACGCTGAAGGTCGGCTCGGTGGGCGAGACGGTTACGGTGACCTCCGATGCGCTGCTCGACGTGGGCAAGGCCGATGTGGGCGAGGTGGTGGAAAATACCCGCGTCACCGAGTTGCCGCTCAACGGCCGCGATCCCAGCACACTGGCCCAGCTAAGCGCCGGCGTGGCATGGTATGGCGGCAAGCAGTGGACCCGTCCCTTCGATCAGACGGAAGGCGCTCTGGCCATCAATGGCGGCGGCGAGGGCAACACGGTGCTGATGCTCGATGGCGTCTCCAACGAGTCGCCGCAGGGCAACGCACAGGTGGCCTACATTCCTCCCGTCGACGCGGTGCAGGAGTTCAAGATCATCACCAACCCGTATGACGCGCAGTTCGGTCGTGGCCAGGGAGGCGTCATCGACATGACCCTCAAGTCGGGCACCAACGCACTGCATGGCGATGTCTACGAGTTCGCCCGCCGGACCTGGATGGACTCCAACACCTGGGTCAACAACAATACCTTGCGCAACGGTGTTCCCATTCCCCGGGCCCAGCACAGGCAAGATCAGTATGGTTTTGAACTCGACGGCCCTGTCGTCGTTCCCAAGCTCTTCAATGGCCGCGATCGCGCCTTCTTCGTGCTGCAGTTTGAGAACTGGAACGAGCGCGAACCGAACACCGTAACTACCTCTGTGCCCATGGCCGGCTGGATCAACGGCGACTTCAGCAACGCCACCTACTGGGACGGGCAGAAGCAGCAGCCGCTGATCATCTACGATCCGCAGACCGTCGTCTTCGACTCCAACCCAAACAGCCCCACCTACCAAAAGTACGTGCGCCAGCCGTTCCCGAACAACAAGATTCCGGCCAGCCGCATCAGTCAGGTGGCGAAGAATATCCTCTCGTATTACCCGGCGCCGAACGTTGCGCCGCGCCCTGGTCAGAACCCCACCAACGGCAACTACGTAGTCCCCGAGCCGATCGACACGATCTATCGCAACGCGCTCGCCAAAGTGGACTACAACCTGACCTCCCACGACCGCTTCTCGCTGCGCTTCGGATACTGGGAGCGGCGCGGTGCGTGGAATCAAAATGGCCTGTCGGGCCCGGTGGCTAGGGCGTGGCCCAACGGATCGCGCAACTCCACCTTTGCCACAGAGGAGGTGCACACCTTTACGCCCAATCTGGTGCTGGATTTCAAGGCGGTGGTGACCACCTTTATCCAGATCAACCTGGGTGGAGCGCAGGGCTTTGATCAGACCTCGCTGGGATTGCCGTCGAGCCTGGTCTCTCAGTACAGCGGCTTCAACAACTACTTCCCTAGCTTGGACATCGACAGCTTCGCCAGCATGGGGAACCAGGGGGGCAACATCAGCCCGGCCTACGCGCTGGCCATGAATCCGACCCTCACCTGGATCAAAGGCCGGCACAGCATCCACGGCGGCGTAGATCTGCGCTTCCTGCAGCAGATCAATAAGCAGGTCGGCGGCGGCGCCTACTTCCACACCGGCGCCGGCTGGACGCAGCATTTCTACAACTACGGCGGTGCGCAAACGGAGCAGTCCGGCAACTCGATCGCTTCGTTCCTGCTGGGCACGCCGGACAATGGCAACGTGAGCATCGGCTCCCCGGTCTACTGGTCGCAGCACTACTTTGCACCGTTCATACAGGACGACTGGAAGTTGACCAACAGGCTGACGCTGAACCTGGGCGTGCGCTACGACCTGAACGGTACACAGTCGGAGCGCAACAACCGCGGCAACTATGCCTTTGACACTACCTCGGTCAATCCGGTCAATGCGCAGGTCAATCAAGGCCTGATGCCGGCGGGGACACAGCTTCTGGGCGGCATGACCTTCCTCGGTGTCAACGGCGCTCCGCGCACGTTCATTCCGATGATCAAGTCCAATGTGCAGCCGCGCATCGGCTTTGCCTATGCGCTCAACGAGAAGACGGTCATCCGTGGTGGTTACGGCATGATGTTCCGCAACCCGGTCCCGGGCGACAACAACCTCGGCTTCTCCGCCAACACGCAGTTCGTCAATAGCTTTGACGGCGGCATCCACCAGAGCGGAAACACCCTCGACAATCCGTTCCCGACCGGTATCATCCAACCGACCGGCTCGAAGCTGGGGCTGAAGACGGGTCTGGGCCAGGGTCTGTGGTTCATCAACCCGAACTACAAGACGCCGCGGTACGAGAACTACTCGCTGGGCGTGGAGCGTCAGTTCCTCAAGCACGACGTGATCAACGTGACGTACTCGGGAAGCCGCAGCACCCGCCAGGACAGCGCCGACAACATCAACCACGTCAGCATCGCAGCGATGGAGAAGTGCGCCCCGACGCTGGGCGGAGATCCGAGCTCGGCGGCCTGCGGCAGGCAGTCGGCCAACCCGTTCTTTGACGTACCGGACTTCCAGGGCAGCTCCGACTACAGCTCGACGACCCTCCCGGCCAGCCGCTTCAGCCGTGCCTTTCCGGAATTCAGCGACATTACCGAGTACCAATTGAACGAAGGCCGTTCGTGGTACAACTCGCTGCAGGTGACGGCCACGCACAAGATGGGCCAGGACCTGACGCTGCACGGCACCTGGACGTACTCGAAGAACATGACCTCGGGCGGCTTTGTGGACGGAAACTACCGCATTCTGTCGCGCACGATCGATGGGAGTGACGTTCCGCACCGCATCACCCTCTCGGGTGTCTACATGCTGCCGGTGGGCCGCAATCGCCGCTTCCTGGGCACCAGCAACCGACTTGTGGATGCGGTGATCGGCGGCTGGGAGTTGGCCTCGCTCTACATCTTTGAGACCGGTCGCCCGTGGAGCCTGAACGGCAACGGCCTGAACTACATGCACAACGCCAGTGTTCCGCATCGTCCGGATCCGTCCATTCCCGGCTCGATCCGCGGTGCTGCGCCGTGCGCGGCAGGCTGGACTCAGAAAGGGCTATACAACTGGCAGATCACGCCGTACCCGGTGGCTGCTGCGAACTGCAAGACCAGCGCAGGCGTCATCGATTACGACTTCATCTCGCAGGCTCCGTATGCTCCAAACCAGAACATCGTCTACTCGGGCATTCGCATCCCCAACTTCCACCAGATCGATGCCAACCTGTCGAAGAACTTCCATCCCACGGAGCGGTTCACCGTTCAGTTGCGGCTGGAGGCCTTCAACGTGGCCAATCATCCGGTCTTCCAGCAGGACTATGACAGAAACCCGTCGGACCCGCAGTTTGGAGCCATTCTGAAGCAGTGGGGCCAAACGAATGTGCCGCGTCAGGGACAGATCGCCGTCAAGGTGCTGTGGTAATTCCCGCGCGCGTGCCTAAGGGGCACGCGCGCACCAACCCATTTGGAGGCTTTATGCATCGTTCTGGCAAGAAACTAGGCTGGATCTCGTTCGTTGGTTTGCAACTGCTGTCTGTAGCGCTGCTGATCCAGTTGGCCGGCTGCAGCAAAAACACCGCCGGCACCGTATCCGGACCTCTGGCCGTCAACTCTGTCACTCCGACCCTCGTGCCTGCAACCGGTGGACAGGTGAGCTTCGGCGGCAACAACTTTACCCCCGACGCAGTGGTGACGATCGGTGGCAAGTCGGCAACGGTTTTCTACGGTGGCCCGACCCTGCTGACGGCCAACGCCCCGGCCAACAACACCCCCGGCGCCGTGGACGTGGTGGTCAGCAGTCCCTCGACGGGCACGGTGACGCTGGCCAAGGCGCTGACCTACCAGCCCGCGCCGCAGACCCCCACCGTCTCCAATGCGCCCATCTGCACAGGCTCGGTCTGCACCTACGAGGCCGAGAACCCGCAGAGCACGCTGATCGGCGGCGCCCAGGTCGATTCTTGCTCTGGCTGCTCGGGCGGTCTCAAGGTGGGCTGGCTGGGCGGATCCGGCTTTGTGACCATCAACGATATCTCCGCGCCTGCCACCGGCACCTACACGTTGAACGTCTACGGTGTCGATGGCGATGGCATCGGCTCGAACGGTCGTAACTTTACCGTCTCCGTCAACGGCGGATCGACGCAGACGATCAATATCAACGGTCCCAGCTGGGGTGCCACCTCGCCCGTCAGCACCATGCAGGTAAAGCTCAACCAGGGCAGCAACAACTCGATTCAGTTCGGCAACGCCGGCAACTACGCGCCCGATCTGGACTACATCGTCATCAGCCCGAACACGAAGGTGGCCGCGGCGCCCTGCACCAGCGCCACCTGCGTCTACAACGCGGACGACCCGAACAACACCATCGTCTCCAATGCGCAGGTCGTCGGCTGCTCCAACTGCAAGACCGGCTACAAGGTCGGCGGCTTCGATACGGGGAACGGCTCTGTGACCTTCAACAACGTCTATGCTGCGAGCAGCGGAACGTACAACCTGACGATCTATGGCGTCGATGGCGACAGCCCGGGCTACCGCACTGTGAGCGTTTCCGTCAATGGATCCTCAACTCCGCAGTCGGCTAATATCAGCGGCAACGACTGGAACGCCGACGCGCCTCCGGTCACCACCCAGGTACAGCTCACGCAAGGCAACAATACGCTGAAGTTTTATACCTTGCCGAGCAACTACAGTCCGCAGCTGGACTATATCGTGGTGAGTCCGCAGGCGCAGTGGACGCCGATTGGCAGCGGTCCGGTGCAGATCAACTACGATCTGAACACGGGTCTGGCCTCGTTCGCTTACAACGGCGCGACCATCATCTCCAACTTCTACAGTCAGGTGATGCTGGGCGGAACCCCCGTGCAGAGCACCTCGGGCAGCTACACCCGCAAGGTGACCGCTGGTTCCAACGGTGAAACCGACGTTACGCTGACGGCCACCGACGGCACGCCGACGATGGTGCAGCGCTTCATCATCGTCGACAACAACTACTTGCTGATGCAGGTCGAACTGGTGGGCGCGACCGGCGCGACCCTGAGCAGCAACTCGATGGCGCCGATCGTCACCACGATGCCCGGGTCGATCAAGCTGCCCAATACCCCTTCGGACCCGCGCTTCCTGGAGGTGCCGTTCGATAACGACAGCTTCAGGACCTACAACGACTACGGCTCGTACAATGGTCTGTACAACACCCCCAGCTATGAGGTGGCCGTCTTCCATGACGGCGGCAGCCGCAACGGCCTGGTGCTCGGATCGGTGACCCATGACACCTGGAAGACCGGTATCATCGCCAACGCCGCCTGGGGCACCTTCGGGCTCGATACGATCAGTGTGGTGGGAGGCTTCACCGCTCCCGAGGACCAGGTGCCGCACGGCTCCGTCAGCGGCAGCACCATCGCTTCGCCGACGGTGATGGTGGGCTTCTACAGCGACTGGCGCAACGGCTTGGAAGCATATGCCAACGCCAACGCGAAGGTCGCCCCCATGTTGACCTGGATCAATCCCGCGCCGATGGGCTGGAGCAGCTGGGGCAAGGTGCAGTCGAGCATCGTGGTTGGCACCGCGCTTCAGGACGCGAGCTACTTCCACACGCAACTGCCCAACTTCAACAACCAGGGTGTTAGCACCATGAACCTCGATGCCAACACCGGCTGGAGCGACACGCAGTCCCAGCAGTTCATCACGACGGCGCACAGCCAGGGCCAGAAGGTCAGCACCTACTGGACGCCGTGGGTATACTGGGGCGGCGACCTGACCCAGTTGGTCGAGGGCTCCAACTATACCTACGGAGACATCGTGATGCGTGACACGTACGGTAACCCGCTGCGGACGATCGACGGCGCCTATCCCATCGATCCGACGCATCCGGGTGCGCGTCAGCGCATCGACTTCTACTACCTGCGCTTCAGCACCAATGGCTTTGACTCCGTCAAGTTCGACTTCATGAGTCACGGCATCGTCGAAGGCGGTTCCAACAACGGAGTACACTACGATCCCACCGTGCAGACCGGGGTCCAGGCCTACAACCAGGGAATGGCCTATCTGGCCAAGAAGTTTGGCGCGACGATGTACATGGATGAATCGATCTCGCCGATCTTCCCCTACCAGTACGCCCACGCCCGTCGCGTCTCCTGCGACACGTTCGGAGGCATCGGCAGCCCCACCGACCCCAACAAGAGTCAGGGCACAACCGCCAACGAGATGAACTCGGCCAGCTACGGCTGGTGGCTCGCGGGTCGGCTGTACAACTTCAATGACCCCGACCAGATCGTTATGGAGGGCTTCACCAGCAACGAAAACAAGAGCCGTGTCACCTCTGCAGCGATCCAGGGCTACATGATCGATGGCGACGACCTCACCGATTCGGTCGCTCCGGCGCTGGCACAGAAGTGGCTGACCAATAGCAGCATCAATGGTCTGGCCGCGCTCAAGCTGAACTTCCGTCCGGTGGACGGCAGCACAGCTCAGAATCCCACATCGGTGCTGGTGGCGCAGTCGGGCAACACCTACTACCTGGCGGTGTTCAACTACGACAGCAACAATCCGATGGTGCAGAGCATCGATCTGGGCCACGCGGGGTTGAGCAGTTCAACCAACTACACCGTCACAGACCTGTGGACCGGCACTACGTCGCAAGCTACCGGCAGTCTGGCCGTCAACCTGAACGCTGCCGAGAGCACCATCTACAAACTGCAGTAACTCAACCTGCGGGCACAGCAATCTGCTGTGCCCGCGACATGTCATGTCCTTTACGGACTTCACCACCTTCCGCGAGGAGCGCCTGCAGTTCCGCGCGGATGCTTTCAACCTTTTGAACCATCCCACGTTGGGCAATCCTTCCAATAATGGCATCGGTCCACAAGGTGGTCAGATCACCAGTGAGTAGTTCTTCCAGAACAACACCCCGGTCGCCGCTTCTTCCAACTCGTACTCAGCGGAGGCATGATTCTTGATAGCAGTCGGGTGGCCGACGATCCTGAAAGCCAGGTGCTTGCCACGGCCGTCTATGACAATCGCAATCTCTTTGCGGTAGCTTCGGAAAGCAAAGTCTTCCGGCCTATAGAAGGAGACACTGGAAACAAGGCTGCGGCGGTCTTCGCTTGGCCTTCCCCAAACGGCACCTATATCGCAGTCTTCAACTACGAAGACAAGAAGTCACAGACCATTCACGTTCCACTGGATCGCCTAGGCCCAGCGCTGTCGGCAGCCCATACCGTATCCGTAAAGGATGTCGCTTCCGGGATGCTCGCACCAGCACACGGCGAGATCACAATCCAGCTGCAACCTGCCGAGTCGAAACTGATCGAGGTACATCAGGTCGACTAACCCAGAGTCACTTCTTCAGTTCTGTACGAATCGTTTCGGCGGCCTGATCGCCCATGATCGCCGCCCCTGCAGGACCGAAGTGAACGGTGTCTTCATAGAGGTCCTGGTGCTTCATCATCAACGCGTGCTGGTCGTCTATAGGAATGTGGGCGCCCTGCACTATCGCCAGCGAGATCGTGTTGCGCGCATCCACACGCGCGTTCGTAGCTCCGTTGAAAGCATGATCTTGAACTGGGGTGATGGTTGCCCACACCAATGCCCCGTTTTTTCCGGTAAGCCGGCGAACGCTATGCAGCAGGGCGGGGAACGCAGCCTTGTATTGCGTCTCCGCGTAGTTCCATCCGTGCATGCCGTTGTTGAAATGCACCACCCGAAAGGAGACATGTTCCATCACCGCAAACCCTTCGATCTGCTTCGGCAGCCTGGGATCACCAACAGAAGTAGACGTCGCATACAGGTAAACATTCGCAATCCCGTCAAGGTCCTTCGTTACCTCGGGAAAGTAGTTCCGTGAGATCGAGTCTCCCAGCAGCAGCACATTGGGCAGGTTTGCATTCGGATGCGGTGGCCGTACCTCCCACGTCCACTCAATCTCTTCAGGAATGGATACCGGCTTTTGGGCTCGCAAAGGTACAACTACTGATATGCAAAGAATCAAAGAGAGGCCGAAGATGGTGCGTCGTGCGGCTTTGAACGAATAATCCGGGCTCATCCGTTGGTGAAAAGATAAATTCATATGTGATTATTCTAGTCCTTTATTCAGTCTTTTCTCGGATAAAGGTGCAGGCCCATCCTCGCGGCTTCGAAACTATCATCTTGCCAACGCAAGTGTGGGCAGCCCCCACAAAGGGGAACTGCCCGCAGCTGCGTCCGCCCGTTTTGCTAGTTGTGAGTCAACGTAAACAGCGTCGCCTGAAAATCGCCCCGCAGCTCCAGATCCACACCGGCGTGCATCCAGTAAGCGCCACTCGCCGTCTGCGGAGTCTCCGCTGCCAGCTTGCCCGCGAGAACCCTCACACTGTACGAGGCATTCTCGTCCAGCCCGCGCGGGAAGATTCGCGGAAACGGATACAGCTCCGTGCTCGAATGCAGAAAAGCGAATGTAACCGCCTGCTTTCCATCGCGCGAGACGGACTCGGTCACCGACTGCTGGCTCCCTCCATCCGGGGCAACCAGCCGATACAGCGCACCCCGCTGAATCGTCTCGCGAATCGTCTTGTACTCCGCAATCATCTCCTTGGCTTTCTCAAAATCGTCCGGCCCCCACTTGTTCAGGTTCGCTCCGATTCCCAGCGATCCCTGCATGGCAGAAAGAAAGCGATACTCCAGTGAGAGGTTTCGCTGGTTCACCCAGGTTGGCGAGTCCGTTACCCAGGCCATCATCACTCCCGGGCTGTATGCATACGTAAAGCCGTTCTGGATCCGCAGCCGGTCAAATGCGTCCGTATTGTCTGAAGGCCACACCTCGTCTACGTACTGCATCACGCCAAGATCCACGCGGCTACCGCCTCCGGAGCAAGATTCGATTTCCACTGCCGGATGCTTCTGCCTTAACTCGGCAAGAATGCCGTAGAAGTTGCGTGTGAAATCCACATACACATTCTTTTCGGCATCCGGAGCCATGGCAGGCCAGCCCGGTTCGGACCAGTTGCGGTTGTAGTCCCACTTCAGGAACGCAATGTCATTCTCCGTCAAGAGCTTATCCAAAAACCCAAACACATACGCGCGAACATCAGGCCTCGCCAGGTTTAGCACCAATTGATTGCGCCCCTCGGTTTGCGGCCGCCCAGGAAAATTTAGCACCCAATCCGGATGCTTGCGATATAGGTCGCTATCCGGATTCACCATCTCTGGTTCTACCCACAATCCAAACTCCATATGCAACGAATGCACCTTGTCGATCAGCGATTTCAAACCATGCGGAAACTTCTCCGGGTTGACATACCAGTCGCCTAGCCCCGCGTGATCGTTCTTCCGCTGTCCAAACCAGCCGTCGTCCATGACGAACCGTTCCACCCCGATGCTTGCCGCCTTCTCCGCCAATTTCGTCTGCCCGGCCTCGTCCACGTTGAACTCGGTCGCCTCCCACGAGTTATAAAGAACCGGTCGAAGCTTTGGCGCTGGATGGTTGGGCAACACCGAGTCCACCTCAAAACGGTGCATCAGCCGTGAAGCCTCCCCAATCCCATGACTTGAATAGCCACCGTAAAAGGCGGGCGTCTGATACCGCTCCCCCTGTTTCAGCAGATACCCGAAGTCGAAGGCATTCGGCCCGCCCGTAACCCGTACCTGCTGCAGTTGGTCCTGCTCCACGGCAATCTGCCACGACCCACTCCAGCCCAGCGCGCCGAACCACACGCTGCCCTCGTCCTGGTCCGAACGCCCACTCTGATCGATCGCAAACCAGGGATTGTTCTGCGCCCCCGTCGTACCTCGCCGACTCTCCAAAATGGTTTTGCCTGGCTGGACAGGCTGCTCTTTCACGTTCCACTCCCCAGCCCAGCGTCCGGTCAGGTAGCGCAGCCGGTAGTCCGTTCCGCGGGGAAGGTTCCACGTGCCCGCCGCGACCTGCTCGATAGTGAACGGAGCTGCTGTGCGATTCTCGATCGTCGCCGAACGCCGCAGAATACCCGTCTCTGCGTCCACTTCATACGAAAGCGTGACGTACACTTCGCGCGAGATATCCTTCATCACAATCGCGAGACTTCTATAGCTGATCGTGTGTGAGACATACTTCAGCGCAAGATCGCGATTGCCATCTGGAAACGTGATCTTCAGGTCCGGTTCTACGTACAGACCACCGCCCCACCCGACGTACTCCTGCGGCGTCACCGTGATGGGAAGATCGAACGAGGACGGGCTCGGCAGGTTGCGTGCCGCCGCAAAGTGGTCCCCTGGGCTTAGCCGCTTACCCCAGTACAGCGTCTGCACTTGGCCATTTTCGTTCACGCCGAGCACATACGTAATATCCGCAGCATCGATGCGAAATACTTTCGTCCCAGCATCGAAGCGGATCGCTGGCGGAGTAGACTGCGCTTCAGCACGGCTCAGTACAAGAGAGCCAAACAGGAGAGCGCATGCACAACAAAGACGGCACATTCTGCTAACCGACGAAAGGCTGTTGAATCGAAAACTACGCTGCTTCAAGAAAACTCCTTGGTGCGACCAGGTCAGTCTATTTCTTTTCCACTGCATGGAAGCTCTCTTCTCGCAATCGTGTTGTCTGCTTCGGCTGAAGATGGATCGTAATCACCCGGTCTCCAAGCCGCACCGGCGTACTGACGCCGCGCTTGCTCTTGATCAGCGCGGACTCCAGCCTGCCATCCCGCCACGCAATATCGACGACAAAACCACCGCGCGCACACAGACCCCGCACAGAACCTGTTCGCCATGCAGCCGGCAGCGCAGGCAGCAACTCAATCTCATCTGCCTGAGACTGCACCAGCATCTCGGCGATCCCGGCAGTTCCGGCGGTGTTCCCATCCAGCGCAAAGATGTTCGACTGTGCCCCTGCAATGCCGCCGCTTGAGTATGTCAGGAGATTATCGTCAGCAGCCTTCGCCACCAGCCCCGCCAGGGACACCAGCGCTTCGTTCCCCTTCAGAAGCCGCGCGTAGTACGCTACCAGATTTGCTCGTCCCCACTCGCTCTGCTCCCAGTGCGGCGCGTTTATGCGACGTTGGATCGTGATCTCTGCCGCGCGGGCGAGTTCCGGCGTGCGACGCGGCGAGATCTGGTTCTCGGGATACACGGAAACCAGATGCGACGTGTGCCGATGGTTCGGCACTGCATCCTCAAAATCCTCCAGCCACTCCTGCAACTGCCCATGTCGTCCCACCTGAAATGGTGGCAGCTTCGCACGTGCGCCCTCCAACTTCGTCCGAAACTCTTCGTCAGTGGACAGTGTCTTTGAGGCCTCAATACACATGCTGTACAGCGCATAAACGAAGACGCGGTCCACGGTGTTGCCCATGGACTCCGCAATGTGATGGCCCGAAGGAGCAATGAACCAGTTCTCCGGCGAGTCCGAAGGACCCGTCACCAGCCAGCCGTGTTTCGGCTCCGGCGTCATATAAGCAAGGAAAAACTCGGCCGCTTCTCGCAGCACCGGGTAAGCCTGGGTCCCAAGAAACTCCGTATCGCCCGTAAACGTGTAGTGGTCCCATATCTGTTGTGAAATCCAGATGCCCGCCGTGACGAAGATTCCCCAGCCGGGGCTCCCCGGAGCCGTAAACCCCCAGGGGTTCGTCACCGTATGCGCCACCCATCCTGGTGCGCCGTACATCTCCTTCGCGGTCGTGCGGCCCCCACTGCGCAGTCTTTCGATCAACCGGAACAGGGGCATCTGGCATTCGGAAAGATTGCTCACCTCGGCCGCCCAGTAGTTCTGCTGTGTATTGATGTCGAGATGAAAGTCATCTGTCCATCCCATGCTGCTCGCCAAGCCGTCATTCCAAATCCCTTGGAGCGCCAGGGGCAGCGGGGAATCGGCGCGCGAACCGGCAATCGTCAGGTAGCGGCCATACTGAAAGAACAAGGCCAGAAGCTCCGGATCCTCCGCGCCGTTGTTCATGGCTTTGCGGCGAACGTCAATAGGCTGTCGCCGTACTGCAGCCGGGGTTTCCCCAAGATCCAGAGACATGCGCCGATAAAGTGGCTGGTAGTCCGCAACGTGTCGCTCACGAAGCTCCGCATAACTCTTGTTGGCGGCTCGTTGAAGCATTTCCTTGCACGTGTCCCCGGGGTCCGCTCCCCCGTAGCTTGTGCCGATCGCCACCAACACAGTTACCACATCCGCGCCTCGCACCTCGATTGCCTGATCCGTAGCCGCTGTTGTTCCGCCTTCTGCAATTACCTTCGCCCGAATCTCAAATGCCACCCCATCATGCCCGCTGCTGTGCATCTTTTCGTAGCAGTCCCCCTGCTGGACCAGCGTATCGTTCCCGTTGGTCGAAACTGTGTTGGGCAGAACCCCCTTATCGAATTCCAGCCGGAATCCAAGAAGTTTCGGCTGGGTGCAGGCTAACCGAACCACCAGCAGCCCATCAGCATGGGTCGCGAAAAACTCGCGCGTAAACGTGGCATCCTCACTCCGATAGCTCACGTGCGCCGTAGCGTCCCCAAGATTGAGAGAGCGCCGGTATGCCATAGCTGTGTCACTTCCTGAAAAGTGTAGAAGTAAATCGGATAACGGAAGGTTGGTCCCGAAGTTCTTCGCATGACCAGGCAGGTATTTCGCGCATAGCGCCTGCGCCTCGTCGTAATTGCCGTTGAAGAAGAGCTCCCGGATCTCAGACAGATGCGACAGGGCATCGGGATTGACCTCTCCTGTGGCTGGCGCTCCGGACCAAGCCGTACTCTCCGAAAGCGCAATGCGTTCGGTCGCGTTGCCGCCGAAGACCATGCCCCCCAGCCGCCCATTGCCAACAGGCAACGCCTCCAGCCATCGCTCCGCAGGACGAACATACCAAAGCTCCTCTGCTGCAGCGGGCGTTTGCGCCGTCAATGGCAAGGTCAGGTAGGGAAGCGCCGCCAGCGCCACACTGCCCTGTAAGAAGTCACGTCGGGTCGTCAGCATCAACTTTTCCTTTCAGCCGACTCGTCTTGGAGTCGACGGCCTCGAAGCTATCGCTTCGAAATAACAAAGTTAATAGTGAATATACATTTTTACTAATGCAAACACCTGCGGGGCCTAGCCATTGTCCAAGCTGCTGTGGTGCAGCGCGCAAATCAGTCGAAGTTGAAGCGGTAGAGAATCGCAATGGTAAGACAGTCAGTCGATGAACTTTCCGGTGCCTCCCGCATTTGGCCGCCCATCCCGACAGACCGACACCAAGCACCATGACAAGGCAGCCAGACAGGAGCAGCAGCCTGTTCCTTGCTCATGAGCGCAGCTTCGTGCCGCGCGAAGAAGGGAAATCAGCATTCCAAACACCGTGCCCAACCCCACTACCAGGGTGAAGCCAAGCGCCGTGCCAAGACGAACGACCGCAAGACCGAACAGGACCTGGGCAACGCCCCAGCCCATCCCAAGAAGGAAAGTCCGCAGCATGTCTCCTCCCGCTCAAAGTCAAATGCAGTGGGGGTCGCCGCGCCTGAGAAGCCGGGATGGACAGGCGACTTGTACACTATTTCCGAGGATGGCCACTTCATCGGCCACCTGGATTCATCGTTCCACGCAGCTTCGAAGAGTTCTTTGAGAGGCATCCCCGGTACGTCCGTGGCCGTGTCCGTCTTTGCCGTCCCAACGGTACCGATTCGGAGCGTGAGGAGACCACGAGAGCAGCTGCTCATATTCCTGATGAGCTTGCCCGATAGGTCCAAGTTCCGCGTCCTGGGCTACAACGGCTTCCCCGAGGGGTGCAAGGACCGCATTCAGACCTTCAATCCGGACCTTGCCTATGGCGCTTCAGAGCCTCGCTTCTTCAATTACATCAAAATAATCCTGACGAACCGCCTTATCTCGCTGTGGCAGAAGGCCGCGTCGAACCCCGTTCGCGGGTCCAACACGTGCAGCTTCTATTCACCGGAGCCGGATGGAACGCTGCTCGACGAGGATTACATCTATGCGCTCGCCAGCGAACGCGGGGCCTTCGGGATGAGCTATGACCAAGCTATTCAGAACGGCATCCTCGTGGATGAGTTCCTCAGATTCGTCAAAATTCACAACCCCGAGCTACTTGAGGTCATCAGGGCCATCCAGACTACCGACACTTACGGCGAGGCGCAGCATGCCGTCGGCTTAACGGAGAGGCTCTTTATCCGGGCGCGGAGCCGTCTGGTGGTCCTTTACTCCTGTTTCGATAAGGGTACGGATCCTCCGCGCCAGCGCAGGGTATACCGTTCCCGAACACCGCGAACAAAAGGGTAAGTCATTTCTTGGAAATACCCTCAATTTCAAACGCCACCATCCGCATCAATTCTGTTTTCAGTCATTTAGGGATTAGTTCTCTCGCCGACGTCACACGGCTTGATGGAAACTTCAGTCTTATGGGTAAAAACCCGGCGGAACTTCAGACTTATGGGGACGTTTGCTTCAGCGTTATGGGGACACGTGTCCGGTAAGTTATTGAAGAACCAAGGGGGCAACTTCAGGCTTATGGGTCAACCCACACCCTTACTAGGCAGTGAAGATGCCGCAATTCGGAGTCATAATTTTGCTACGGATTGCGGCGCCTTCATCTGAACCTAACTCCCTACCCTACCCCTCTCCCAAATCCGCTGGACAAAATCTCGAACACCAGCGAGTTCCGCGGATTCAGCAACGTTATATTTTTCCAAGACATTTTGGACCCACGAGGGACCATGGCCTCCCTCAGATTTACAGAATCCCTCCGCCTCTCCCACTGGAACGATCCATAACCCCACCGAATTACACATATTGCGCAATTCTTGATAGTGTTTGGTCGCGTCTCCCTGTGCTATCGCGGTCTCTCCAGCCGACTTGACCACAGACCACGGCGACGATTTCCCTAAGATGCCAAAAATTTCCTCACGAAGCTTTGTAGAAAATGCTCCTGCCTCCTGAGGCGTCCTCAGTATTTCTTGGATTCGTTTTGTCACTTCCTTTGCATCTAACCAAGTGACGGCTGTTTCAATAGACGCCTTTACGGCTTTCGCATGCGGCTCAATCAAATTCCAATCGCCTCCCAAGCTGGCGACCAATCGCTTAAGAACTGTTAGGTCATTCAAGACATCAATATCCGCGATGACGTCAACGGTGACGTCCAGTGCACGAAGCGTCTCAGCGAGCATGGCCAGACGATGCTTTCCGTTCGCTTGGACGAATAGCACGTCGGGGCTTTCAACTCCATGCACCGAAGGGATATCAAGGATAGTGCTGTAGAGCATGCAATCAGAGTCCGATTCACAAATGATTACTCTCTTATGAAACACTCCAGACAATACAGATGAAAACCTCATGATTGAATCAGTACTAATTCTCTTAACGAGCCCTTTGTCGAGTTCCCTAACCAAGTTCACGCCGCGATCGCGCTGAAGGCGAATTATTCGTAGATTTGCGGGCGCTGCATTAAGCAAACCCTGCAACACATCGGGGCTGTGTGTGGCAATAAATAGCTGGCGATTCGCGGGCCGTTCCTTTGCGAGCAATTCGCCTAATAGACGGGCTTGTGGAGGATGAAGAAAGGCTTCCGGCTCATCGAGTAGGACGAGCGATGTCATCGTCGGCGCAAGCGTGCGCAAGATTACGGTTGTGAAGCTGCGCATTCCGTCTCCCTGTGTATCCAAGGGAGTATTCTGCTCATGCAGTCGTTCGAGATACCTGGGGGATAGTCGATCCTCGCCGGGCTGAAACGACGGTTTCTGACCGATGAGGAGCGGAATGTGGGCCCCGCCCATGCGAAAAACTAGCAATTCCCGTCCAAAGGCATTTTGAAAATGGTTGCTGAGCTTTTCCTCTAGGCACTCATCAAGATATAGGAGGTGTATAGGGTGATTCGGTGGTTGATTTAGAAACGATTGCGACGGAGCGAGATTTCCATCACTAATGCGCGTCTCTGTCCTGATAAGATGGCAAAAAAAGCGACCTAACGTACTCAAGTTTCCTTGCCACATCTGTAGCAAGTGCGCCTCAAACACAGCGCTCCCGAGCCAATGAAATTGACGATGTGGCGCACTGCCAGTTACTTTGCAATTTGCTTCCAAAAACTTCTCTACGTCGGCTAATGTACCAGCGCGTCGCAGTGTGGCGGACTTAATAACTATCTTTGGGATATTGCTCGACCCTCCGTTGATGACAAGATCATCAAGATCTCGTAACGCGGCGCTCTTCCCGGCATTGTTGGGACCCACAAACACGACGATGTCATTAGGTAGAAGCTCAATACTTGTTCCATCTGAAAACTCAATGGTCTCAAAGGTGACGGACGGGGGACATTCCACCGCTTCTGCAGGGATAGTTTGTAGTGGCATCAAAAATAGATAAGCACATCAACAAAGAAAAAGCACTCCCTGAATTAGGGCCGAGTTGGCTGGGTGGCCCACATCTAGACCCACCACAATCGGGTGCCCCATCCTCCGCGCAGCGCCTAAGGTGGGCCATTCGAGCAAAGCTCGAACCGAGCGGGTGGCCCATACATTGAGCCAATCATGTGGGTGCCCCATTCATGCGGTCTCATCGCATGAGTGGGATCATTCGAGCGAAGCTCGAACCTCCGCGCTCGGGAACATACATCCTACGATTGGTGTCCAAGGAAGATATGGAGGATCTGTCATATGGGCATGACATCAGGTGGTAGCAAAGAACTACGGGCCGACATCAACGTTACTCCTCTCATCGATGTTCTCCTTGTGCTGCTGATCATCTTCATGGTCATAACGCCACTCGCTGTTCACGGCCTCGACACTCTCATACCGCAGCCTCCCAAATCCCCTGACCATCCCGCTCAGCCACAGGCAATTGTGGTTCAGGTCCTCGGCGACAGAGACCACGGTGTAACGTACAAGATCAATGAGACCTCGTTGAACAAACTCGATATCGCGCCGAAGCTGTCCGAATTCTTTGCAACTCGAACCGACAAGGTGATGTTTATCAAAGGTGACCCCGATCTGGACTTCTCTCTGGTGGCCGACATCGTCGATTACGGACATCAGGCTGGTGTAGACAACATCGGGATCATCACTCCACGAGCGATCGGTCTCCAACAGACCAGGTAGAGAATCGAAGCTGCATCGGAGTCAAAGCCAAGAACGGACTCCATAAGAACCCCGCCGGACCCTTTTTCCACAGCCTCACCCTTGACGCGGCTGCTAACCTTAAATCAGGGAGAAATCCCGAAGCCCGGCGAAAGCCGGGCTTCTGACGTCTATGGAGAATGGCATCAAACGTGCGCTAGGAAGTCCAGGATTAAGTCCCATGTTATGAATATTTTGCACGAAATCAGGGGGGAGGGGTACCGTCATGACGAAGCATCAGCCTTTTGCCATCAGCCAGCCACCGATCCACCGTCCTGCTGAAGAAAGCCAGGTCATGCAGCCCCACATACGTCTCACGCAGCACGCCCTAGCGATCCACCAGATACGTCACCGGCAGTATGAGCCGTTAATGGACCGGCCCTACTTCACCTTCACCGGGAGTGTTTTTTTCGAGTAGAAATGACAAGCAGAACATCAGCAGGCACATCACGGTAAACAGCCAGTAGACATCCACATAGGAGAGAGCCTGAGCCTGAGCCCCCAACATGACATACATTCTGCCGAGCGCCTGCTCATGGGCCAAATGCATGTTTAAGCCCGCATGTGTCAGCCGGTTAGCCAGCCCTGCAACCGCGGCATCGAAACGGCCCGACCTGGTGTGCTCGGCCAGAACGGATTGATGATATTGACTTCTGCGTGTAATCAACGTCGTGACAGCTGAAGTTCCAACGCTCATCCCTATGTTGCGCGTGAAATTCATGAGGCCAGCGGCGGCATTGGTTTTTTCCTTCGAAATGCCGACATACCCACTCGCCGTGATCGGTACCATCAGGAATCCAACGGGCAGGTACTGCACGATGCGCAGCCATGAAGCCGCTCGAAAGCTTATCAACGTGTCTATTTGCTTGCAGGAAATAAACATGCCGAGAGCCATGGTGATCCACCCGAAGGCTATCAGGTGTCGCGACTGGAATCGCGACGTAAGCCGGCCAACCAGTGGTATGAGAAGCAAGAGGAGAACGGCTGAGCCCGATAAGACCAATCCGGCTATTTCCGCTGTGTAACCCATTAATGTCTGCAGGAACAGAGGAATGAGCACGGTACCACCCAAGAGCGCAACGCCGAGCGCGAAGAACATCAAATTGCAGCTCGCAAAATTGAATATCTTGAACAACTGAACATCTACGAGTGGCTCCTTGTGAAACCATTCCCAGGCCACCAACGAGACTAGACTTACAGCGGCAATGACGATCAGTGTTGTGATAAAGCGAGAGCCGAACCAGTCATCTTCCTGCCCTTTGTCGAGGGTGATTTGCAGTGCGCTTACACCGAGGACGAGCAGAGTAAAGCCAATATAGTCGAACCTTGCGATGCTTGTTTTCAGGCGGGACAGATAGGGAGGATCTTCGAGTAGCTGATACACCAGCAGGGTCGCCAGAATGCCCACTGGAACATTGATGTAGAAGATCCAGCGCCAGGAATAGTTGTCAGTAATCCACCCACCCAGCGTGGGGCCAATGGCGGGCGCGCAGACCATAGTGATTCCATATAGCGCAAAGGCCATTCCACGCTTTTCTGGGGGAAATGTATCGGTGAGAATGGCCTGCACCATGGGCTGCAATCCACCCCCAAAGGTGCCTTGCATTACCCGGAACAGAAGCAGCAGTCCGAGGCTTGGCGCGATGCCGCATAAGAAGGAACTCAGAGTGAAGAACACAATGCATGTCATGAAGAAGCGCTTGCGCCCCAGCCAGCCAACAAGGAAACCGCTCATTGGAAGCACAATGGCATTCGCAACGAGATAAGTGGTGAGCACCCAGGTGCTCTCGTCATTGCTCGCACCCAGGTTGCCTGCGATGTACGGGAGCGCCACATTTGCAATGCTGGTATCGAGCACTTCCATGAAGGCAGCCAGCGAAACCACCACTCCAATGGTCCACGGGTTGACCTTCGGCTTCCATACAGCCTGTTCAGCGCTCAGCGCGACTGCAGTGCTCATCGGACCCTCACATCAGGCTCTACGGACAAACCTGGCTTCAACAGTCCTTCCGCATTGAAATCCTGCGTTTGAGAGCGGTCGAAATCGATTCGCACTGGCTCCCGCTGCACAACTTTCACGTAATTTCCAGTCGCGTTTTCAGGTGGAAGCAGGCTGAAGACGGAACCTGTGCCGCCGCCAAGGTTAGTTATGTGCCCCTTCCAAGCGCGGCCGTACGCGTCGACATGCACCTCAGCGGCTTGGCCTGGTCTCATGTGTTTGAGTTGTGTTTCTTTAAAGTTGGCCGTTACCCAGATGTCGTCCAGAGGCACAACCTCGAGAAGTTCCTGTCCAATGCTCACGTTCTGGCCAACTTCGACCCTCTTCTTGCCAACGATCCCGGTGACGGGAGACCGAATGATCGTGTAGCTAAGGTTGAGCCGCGCTTGCGCCAACTGCGCCCTGCTCTGCAGAACCTGGGCATCAGCAGCTTTCGCTCTGGCATTGGTCAGCGAAACCTGCTGCGGGGCAGTTTGCGCGTTTCGTAAGTCCGCCTTGGCTTGCAGCAGCTTTGCGTGCGCCTGATCGAGCGCCTGCTCCGCCGAGGCGACCACAGCTTCCCCTGACTTCACCATGGCCCGATTTGCCTGCGCGGCGGCTACCGCGGCGTCATATTGTTGGCGCGAAATGTCTTCCTTTTGGACCAGTTGTTCGTAACGAGCCAGATCGGAGTCTGTCTTGGCGGCGTTGGCCCTTGCCTGCAATAGCGACGCCTGATCAGCTTCCAGGTTATGTTCGGCTGCGGCCACTCCGGCCTGGGCGTTCGTGACAGCCGCCTGTGCCGAATCGAGGCTGCTGTAAGCGCTAGCGGAAGCGATGGGGATGTTGTAGTGCGAGCTTGCAGAAGTGGCTTCGGCATTGGCCAGATTCGCGGTAATCTGGTCCGTTGCGACCTGGTAATCCCGGGAATCGATTACTACCAGTACATCTCCGGCATGGACAATCTGACCCTCGATGAAGTTCACCTTCTCCACCTGCCCGGTAATCCGAGCACTCAGTGGCATAATGTGCCCGTCCACCTGTGCGTCGTCCGTATCCTCGTACTGGAACGCGTTCCAGACGAAATACGCGCCCACGACAGCGATCACCGCAGCGATCGAAATCAAGAGCATCCTTTTGCGGCGAGCCGCCGAAGCGTTACCCGTCGCTTTAGCCTCACCGGCATTTGATTGTGAACTGTTCGGCTTACGGCCCATAACAGTGGGCGGTTGATCACGAACGTGCAGTGTTTCGTCACTATCTTTGTCATGCAAGTTGTTCGACATTACTTTGCTCCCAGATACTGGCTGTAATTCGTACGTGCTACGCCGAGTGCGCGAGCTAACGAGAGCTTGGCGAGATTGTGGTTATACAAGCTGGTTATGTATTGGTCATTGGCGCTGGCGAGGGCCTGCTCGGCTTGCACTACTTCGACGCTGTCGGTCACGCCCGAACTGTAGCGGTCTTTCGACCGGTCCAGGCTCTCATTTGCGAGTTCAATGTTCTGCTTCGCGACTGCAACCTGCTCTTTCGCTGCGTTGAGATTGAGAAACGCGGTTCGTACGTCGTAATCAATCTGGCCGCGGAGGTTTTCCGCTTCCGCTTTGCGCTGCTTTAGTTCCGCTTCCGCTTGAGTGATGTCACCTTTGATCCGACCGCCGGTGAAGATCGGCATTCTGACTCCCGCCTCAAAGCTGAACACTCCATGGGAGTGGCCGAATGTCGCGCCCGTATCGCCATAATCACCATTCACCGTTGCCACGGGATAACGTTCACCTTTGGCGGCTGAAAGCGAATAGGAGGCAGATTTCTCAGAATCGAGGGCCGCACGGAAGTCGCTGCGCGACCGATATGCCAGGCTAAAGGCGTCATCGAGGGTCGGCGGATTGATATCGGAATATGGAATCTGTTCGGCCAGTTCGAATTGTTGGCCGAGCGGAAGTCCAATGGCCCGCGCAAGATTTAACTTCGCAATTGCGAAGTTATTGCGCGCAATGCTCAGGTTGTACTCCTCCGTGTGCAACTGAACCGCGGTGTTTGTGACGTCGATCCGCGGAGCCGTGCCAGCCTGGAACTCGTCTTCCGCCTGATCGTAAAGAGCTTTCGCATTTTGTACCTGGGCCTCCTGCGCCTGAATCCGTGAGTTGGCCTCGATAATTTGCAGATAGCCGTTTCCGACGGCTAGTGTGACCGCGTCCAAGATGTCCTGATAGCTGAGTTGGGCGGCTTGCTCCGCGGTGCGAGCAGCACGCAGGTGTTGAATTGATTCGAGGCTGAAGAGTTGGCTCAGCGTCGCATCGACGCTGCTGTAGCTGAAAGGACCAATAACTTTTGGGATGTGTGTGACATTCTGAAAGCCAAAGGTTGAGATACTTCTTTGTTCGACGTGCTCTGAGAGGCCCGCGCTGACCTGCGGCAGCAGGGCGCTCAATGCGAGCAGCCGCTGACCGCGGGCTATGCGTGCATTTTCTCCGCACTCAATTGTCCCCAGGTTGTACCGCAGAGCCTGGGCGATCGCATCGCGTAGAGTTAATTGCAGGACTTCATTCGTTGCCGGTCCACTCGGAACACTTCCAGTGACTCCCTGGGAACTGACAGCCTGGGCCACTGTTCGGATAGCGCAGGATAAGGTCAGTGCTAAAACCACCAGGACAAGGAGGAATCTCGGCGGCCCCGCATTACGCTTTCTCATTGAAGCTCCTATTTCCCTTGACAGGGCCTTCGCTCACTACCCCCTCGAGGCGTTTCTCCAACTCCTCAGGGAAGAGAACTTCCGACAGAAAGTCGTTGGTATCTGGCAAACGCCCGAGCAGAAGCCGCAGTTGTTCAACCAGCGCAGCAAATAATGGTTCCGAAGCGCGGCAAATCAGCACCTCTGTCAAAAGCGTGAGCGTGACTCCGTAAGCAGCAGCATGATCCTCCTCAACGAGCCCTTGTGCATGAGCGGCCGCGACACATCTATCCAGGTCCGTTTGCATGGTTATTTCAAAAGCAAACTGCTCAAAGTGCGAGGCGGCCTGGGCGTCGTGTGACATTGGTTCAATGTGGATTCGATAGCGGTGTGTCGTCATTTTTTGCTTTTTGGGTGGTACGGTACGATACCGTACCATAACAATGATGATTATTGTGATGCGGAAAACGGGTTGGGGATTCACTGATTCGGGATTTGCGGATAACTTTTCGCCGACCGAAGTCTTTTATCGACGCATAGCCGACCTGTACGACTCCATGACTCTGCGGAGTTTCCGCCGTCCACGGATAATGCGAGACTTAGCCGCGGCCACGGATATCCCCAGCACATCTGCAGTCTCATGCAAGGACAGTTCACCTTGGTAATACGCATGCGAAGACGCTGCGGTAATCTGCTCGCTGGTGCTGGACTGCACGTCGCAGAAGCAGGACCTCCTCGTGCTTCATACAGGCTTGTTCTGGATCAGGCGAAGGGTCTGACAGATCTCGCCAGCCGGTAGCTTTTGTATTTCCAACTTCCAACTCTGCCAGCCGGATTGGTTGACGCTTTCGTCTACGGAGTAGCATTAATGCCTGGTTAATTCCGATCTGCGTAATCCATGTTGAAAACCTGCTCGCCCCACGGAACGTCTCGAAATGCGTGTACGCACTAAGCAAGGTTTCCTGGAGCACATCGTCCGCGTCCTCCTGATTTTGCACGATGCTGAAGATTTTCCGCCTTACGTAAGGCCCATTTCGGGTACAGAGTTCCGTGAACGCCTGCTGGTTACCGCCCCTGGCATCCAGGAGTAACTGACTGTCAATCTCATCTGCATGGTGGTCAACCATAACTCGCCTCTGTTCGATCTAGGTACTGTAACGTACCGTACCAAAGGATAGATGCCGTACAGGAGGTCTCAGATTCGGGAGTTCTTCTGGGGGAATCTTTCTCTCGGGAGGACAAATGATCTAATCTGGGTACGGTGCCGTACCCAGAGCTGGGGAATGCGAATAACTCATGTCGCAAAGGGAGTAAAATCATGGACTTGCAGGAAAACGGACACGAGCGCCGCCAGGCGCAACGGCGGGCTGAGATACTGGCCGCTGCCACCGCTCTGTTTTTTGAAAAGGGTTATGGCAGGACATCAATGGACGATGTCCTCAACGTCATTGGTGGGTCCAAAAGAACTCTTTACAAACATTTCAAGGGGAAAGAGGAGCTGTTCGCTGCAATCGTCAGCAACGTCTCGCGCCGGGTTTTGACCCGCCTTGAATGGAAGGAAACCGGAGACTTCAGAACGAACTTGCAAGCGATGGGTACACGCTTTCTGGAGGCTCTCTATATGCCTGAAACACTGGCCCTCTATCGAGCAATGGTCTCAGAAGCCGCTTTTTTCCCGGAACTCGCAAAAACCTTTTTCGAGAACGGGCCAATGACTGGGACCCGCAGCCTTGCTAAAATTTTTGAGGCGCAGAATCGTTTAGGCAAGATCGTCGTGCGGGAGCCGGATACCGCGGCCAGGCACTTCCTCGGAATGCTTCGGGCCGACAATCATTTGGCCGCGCTCTTGACTGGCAGAAAATTCTCGACCCGTCAGATACGCGAGATTGTCGAAAAGGCTGTAGACACCCTCATGGAGGGCGCCATAGAAAAAGTGGATCAGAAGAAAGTTTCGTTCGAGAGATGCCAGATCGATAGGCGACGATAGAGATACCGCAGTACTCAAACCTTCCAGCATTACACCGACACCAGGTTCTGGTTTGCCAGTCTTCAGATCGACCCACGCGTCGAAGGTGAACAGGAAGCTGCCCCTGTCAACGCGCGCCGCCTTGCTGACCTTTTGTCTGAGCTTCTCCAGCGTCAGCCTGCGCTGACAGGCAAAATGTTCGGTGCGCGTGAATGGGCATCCCGTCTCCAGAACGGTATCGAAGAGCATGACCATCACGAGAATGATCTTTTGGCTCCGAAGTACTTCAGCCGGCTTCTCATGACTTACGAGCAGAGGTTTAGGGCCTTGCTTGGCATGCAGAGCACCAAGAACGGGCACACGGGGATTAAGACTTTCTCGTTTACGAAACCTGATGGGGAAACTCTAGCCGCATAGAAATCCCGTCCCCAAGGCCACCTCGCAATCCCCGGAGATGGCAGGTGTCATTGAGCGCATCACGGGGAAAGTCTATGTTCCTTCGGCCTTCCAAGAAGGCCACGAAATAAAGTTCCGTAATATTCGGGCAAATGGGAGCACGAGCGGTATTCACCATTAGGACATTTCATGTCCTGTACTCAACCCAGCAATGGAGAACCACCATGCTTAATCAGACTAGGTTCAATACCGAGCCCACTCCAGTGGCAATCGTGCCGCAGGCAGTGAAGACGCCTCCTCCTCAGCCCGTCTCTGGCGACACACGTGACACGGTGTCAACTGTGCAGTCAAACGGAGACCGTCCGCGCAGCGAGAACAACGGAACGGTTCCCACACCCCTATTGAACCTGCAACGGCCAAGCCGGTCGCGGGCTCTGCGACTAATCGCGACTGAAGGATGGTTCACAGCTCTCTGATGCCGCCTCCTAGCTCTTCTGAGCCCGCATCAGGTAAGACTCGCTCCGATTCCGACCGGCTGGATCAGACCTCGTGTCCGAGGACGGAAGGAGTCATCGTTCCCGAAGATTCAGGGGCCAGGAACGAGAGGGAGGCTCAGTTGGTGGAGCAGATCGGCAAGCTCTGGTGGTCGCATAACAAGAAGAATTCCTCCGTCAAGCAGAGCCGCGAGGAACTGAACCGAGTTCGAGAGTCCCTCGCCAAACTGCTGCATACCTACAAGACGCTGCTCGTAGGAACTGGTCGTGACGGTCGTTGGGCACCCTTGCTCAAGGACCGGGGAACTCCGGTGTCGACAGCCAACCGGTATGTGAAGCGCCATGAAGATTCGTCGCGCCCCGTCGAGAAGAAGCTGCTCGCTGAGCAGCTTCCGCCAAGCGCCGCCGAAATTACTAAGAAGGTGAAGATGCTGCCACCGGGCCTCATCCGCTTTCTGACCACCTCGGAGTCAACGTCCCGGTTCATGGAGGTACTGGGAGCGGCGTTGCAGCGTCCAATGTCCTCAGTGTAACTTTGGATCGGCTCAAACGCCCGGCCATGCGCCGGGCGTTTGCTTTTTACATCGCGATCAGGTCATGATCGCAATTCTCCCAGAGCGCATTCGCGTCGCGAGCCAACCCGGTCCGTCCACACAAACGCGCTTTTCTGGGCTAAGGAGGGATGCCAAATAACGAACGGCGCTATCCATCCACTGAAGTTAAATCAAAAGAGAACCGCCGTAGCTTATTTAGAGTAGTTACCGCCGGAACCATAGCGCAGCCGCAAGCAGACTCGGCCAACCCAAAGGTTTGGCCGAGCCAGTCATACATGCGTGCAAATGCTAAGCGGCCAGCACCGTCGTTTACGCGGCTGGTTCTATCGTGAACATGAAAGATTTCTTAATTACTCAAGACTTCATCGCTTCTTGACTAACGTAATCAATGATGAGCTTCGGGGCGATGAGCCCGAAGCTCATCGCCGAAATAATGAGAATGGCAATCGAGCCGTCGACGAGCGTCGCTCCCATGAGCTCCCACGTCTTTTGTGAATTGTGAGTAAGTTGCACAAAACCGCTTGCCATCCTGAACATGAAGACCCCGGGCATCATTGAGACCACAGAGGCGAAGCCAATGGCCGCGAAAGGCATATTCCAACGGCGCGAGACCGGTGCGATGATCACGCCAACGATGAGACACGCAACAAATGCACCCATCGCTGCGCTGACCCCAAGCACGGTAAGCGCGACCCACCTTAGAGCGTGGGCCAGCGTGCCGGCTGCCACCGGCCAGGGGAGCATATTCAGAGGCGAGGAAAAGAAAATACTGTAACAAGCGACCGCGATGCCTGCAGCAATAACGTCACGCCAAAGCGGCACCGCTCTGCCAGCCGGGTCCACCGGTAAAGAGACGCCAAGAAGATCGAGCCCAAGCAGCAGCCCCATCGAGATGGCCACAACGATGAGCAATGCGTAGATCAGCCGGGCCGCTCCGAGATCCATCCGGCCCCTGATCAAGTCCAACATGCCATTAAGGAAATGCGGCCCCGGCACGAGAACCATGCACGGGCAGACCGCGACAAGCCGCAGCGATGAACTCAGTTCATACCGAACTGCCAGCGCCCCAACTACGCCAGCGACTAACGCCGCGCTGAACGGTTGTAGAAAGATATTCGTGCTGTAACGCGCCAACGCCCGTCGCAGAATAGCACCGGCCGCCGCGCTCCCAAATATGAGCGCCGCTGCGGTCAGGTGTTGGACGCCGAAAAGCACCGCTAACGCCACAGCACCCACCGCGGCCGCTAGAGTGAATAGCCATGTCGGCGCAGGTGGCGTCTCTGCGATTCTGTTGATTGCTTCCATTGCGTTGGCCGGGGCCAGCCAACCGTCACACAATTCCTCAACCGTTCGCAAAGTCGAAGCCACGCGATCCATATCCACGCCGGAAGGAGTGGCCTCAATTGCCGAAATGAATTTGCCGTCGGTGTCCTCGGTTTGAACTTCCAGTTCTCCCCAGCGCGGGAAGATTGTGGCGCGAGATCCCAGACAGTTGCTCAAGCGTTCGACGGCGCCCAAAGTCTGATGCGTGGATTCGCCGTTGATATACAAAACTCGAGCACACGCGAGGACTAAATCCGAGCGTTCCTCCCGCGTCATACTTGCCCTGATGACCGCGGTTTAGCGACTGCTGGAGTCATCTGCACCTCCAAACGGCGCATCGTTGAAGTGTAGCCGGCCGAAACTATTTGAGCCGGCTCTAGCCCTCGGGCTTCTCGACTTTTAGTAGCTCCCGTGCCCTATGCAGCAACGGGCGACGCTACGTAGGGTCGGACCATTTTCTTCGGATCAACAACGCGATCGAATTCAGCTTCAGTGACAAAGCCGAGCTTCAGCGCCGCGGCCTTGAGCGTGAGATCGTTGTCCATCGCATAATGGGCAATCTTGGAAGCCTTGTCATAGCCGATCACCGGCGAAAGCGCCGTGACCAGCATGAGCGATTCTTCGACATACTGGTTGATCCTCTTCAGATTGGGCGTGGTTCCTTCCACCAGGAATTTCCGGAAGTTCGTGCATGAATCGGTCATGATGGTGATGGAGTGGGTCACATTGTAGATAATCAGGGGCTTGTAAACGTTCATTTCGAGGTAACCGCCGGCACCGCCAAAGCCCACTGCTGTGTCGTTCGCCATCACCTGGACGGCGACCATCGTAAGAGCCTCGGCCTGGGTTGGGTTCACTTTGCCGGGCATAATCGACGAGCCTGGTTCGTTCTCTGGAATATTCAGCTCCGCGAAACCTGCTCGTGGGCCACAAGACATGAGGCGGATGTCGTTGGCAATCTTGTAGAGTGAGACGGCTAGGGTGCGCAGTGTGCCAGAAAGCTGTACCAGCGCGTCGTGAGCGCCTTGCACAGCGAATTTGTTTGGCGCAGTAACGAAGGGCAGGCTTGTGAGTTTAGCGATCTCGGCTGCAGCAGCCTCGGCGAAGCCGGGCGCTGAATTGATGCCGGTACCTACTGCCGTACCACCGAGCGCGAGACGATAGACTCCCTTCAGCGCATCTTCCATCCGATCGAGATCGTCCGCGAGCACGCCCTCGTAGCCGGACCACTCCTGCCCAAGTGTGAGCGGCGTGGCATCTTGCATGTGCGTGCGGCCGATCTTGACGATGTCGTCCCAGTCCTTGACCTTCGCGGCAATCGCATCATGCAGTTGCTGAACAGCCGGGATCAGCCGCTGCTTCACATTGAGCGCAGCCGCGATATTCATGGCCGACGGGAAGGAGTCGTTTGACGACTGGGACATGTTGACGTGATCGTTGGGGTGAACCGGTGCGTGGCTTCCGAGCGGCGTACCCGCGATTTGGGAGCAACGGTTGGAGATCACCTCGTTGACGTTCATGTTGAATTGCGTGCCGCTGCCAGTCATCCACACGTGCAGCGGGAACATGTCATGATGCTGGCCGGCGAGGATTTCGTCGCAGACTTGAACGATCAAATCGTGACGCTTCTGATCGAGACGTTTACCGGCAAAGTTTGCATTAGCCGCGCCTTTCTTGAGAATCGCGTAGGCGGTTATCATTTCGCGCGGAATTAAATCCTGCCCAATGCTGAAGTGTTCGAGCGAACGCTGGGTTTGTGCGCCCCAGAGTTTGTCGGCGGGAACATTTACTTCGCCAAGACTATCGGTCTCTTTGCGAAATTCTGTCATCTCATGTCTCCTTCTTGACCGGGATTATGGTGATTAGGAATGGCATCGACGAGTCGCTGGAATCCTCCTTCGCTTTTGACTGGATTAGAAGCGGGGGGACCTGGGTCAGGTATGGCGGGTTATGATACACTCTGAGCCCTAACAAGGGCTACCTTACCCGTTCCGATTTAGCGTGCTGGAGACCGAAATCCAGTTGGCAGCATCCCTGGCAAAGCTAGTCTTTGATTTCTGGGCCTCGCTCGCGTCTCACCAACGGCTGACATAGTTGCCTTCATTCGCGGAATACGTCCACAAGCCGGAATACTTCAAACCAGCGGCCCGCATAGCGGTCTTGAGAGTCTCCGATGCCAACGATGCGACGGCTTTCGAGAAAACTCGTGGTTATTGGAGTGTGGGCCACATTCTGTGTCTCCGCGGTGAGTGCTCGTCCGCAGAGTGGACTGGAAGAGACTCTCAGTGGCCCGGACAGCCATGAAACGGGCCAGGGTCCTCACGGACATCTTTTCGGAGAGTGGGGTGGAAAAAGGACGGAGCTCCTCGAGCGCGGTGTGCGGTTCGATTTTCAGTACATCAGCGACTCTCTCTGGAATCTCAAGAGTGTGCAGCCGGAGCGGTTTGCGAGCTGGAACAGGTTCCGAGGCACGGTTGACATCGATTTTGGTGCGCTGGCAGGACAATCCGGGTTGTACTTTCATATCACTGGACTCTGGCAGGGCGGGGGGAACCTCGGAAAATATCTTGGTCTGCTGACCAGTCCCAGCGGCATGTCAAGCATGAATACCTGCCGCTTGGACTCATGGTGGATCGAAAAACGATGGCTCAACCAACGCCTTGTAGGGCGAATCGGTCAATTCGCGGGCCAGGATTTTTATGGAGCCCAGCACTACGCTTCGTCGTTCATCTTCGAACCGATGGGGTATGCCCTGGGCAATCTGTTTACTGATTTCGAGTCCTTTGATCCGCCCTCGACTCCGGCATTGGAAGTACGAGTCGTTCCCATTCATAACCTTTATGTGAAATCGATGGTTGAGGCCGAAGACCGCACTCCCTTTGCCAACAATCCAACCGGGTTCGTTCCGCAATTTAATGGCGTCCCTGTAAGCATCTCGGAGATCGGATTCACTCCAGGCAAGAAGGCAACGTCAATTCGCGCCTTCGATAACGTCGAGAGTCGGAAGGGCTATTCGGGACTGTATCTGTTCGGTGCGTCCTACAATCCCGGAAAATTCACGACGGCAACGAACCAAACCAGGTCAGGGAACTACCTCTTGTACTGGATGGCGAGCCAGGCGATCTGGCGTGTTGATCCGAAGGGCGGGAAGGGCCTTGATGCGACGTTTTCCTACGACTGGAGCCCACCAGATGTCAATCAGAACAACACAATGCTCACCACTGGACTGCGCTTCAACGAGCCGTTACCTCTGCGCATTCACAATACGATGTCGCTCGGTTACGTGCGGAATAGCCAAAGTCAGCAGTTCGTTCCGCCCGGTACCCCACCCTGGAAGCCTGAGCACGGCCTCGAATTCAACACTCTTCTGGACGTCGGACCTATGCTTCTTTTGCAGCCTGTCGTTCAGTATTACGCGAATGTCGGCGGAAGGAGTCAGCACGCCGTGATTTTCGGATTCAGAACCAAAGTGGAGTTTTAGGAAGAGCTCTGAAAGGAATTCCGCGTGAACATTAGTGGACTTGTAGGAGCCCTGCTTCCAGTATTCTTTGTCCTTGCACTCGGCTATTTTGCGGGCAAGAGGAATGCATTCGATGCTGATCAGGCTGCGGGATTAAGCAAGCTTGCGACTTCGTATGCATTGCCCGCGTCACTGTTCGTCAGCATGACGGATATCTCCAGGGACTTGCTTTTGCAGCAGGGGCCTCTTGTCCTGGCGCTGATTCTCGCTCATGTTGGCCTCTTTTTCGTTGCCTGGTTAATTCTCCCGCGTGTGAAGAGTCTGCAGGGGACCCCCGCGATCCTTTATGCCCTCATGTTGGCGACATCCGCGACTCCGGTTTTTGGATTGGCCGTTCTCGGGCCAATCCTAGGTCCTACTGCTGCCGGGGCCGTGGGACTCGTAGCTCTGTCCATCAACCTCGTAGTGCCTGCGGCGGTTGTTCTGCTTGAAGTGGATGCAGCTAAGCATCGAGGAGTCACGAAGGATTCTTCGCAGCCGAGCCCCGTCCTGACTGGCCTGAGTTCGGGCCTGAAATCACCGCTTCTGTGGGGGCCCATTCTTGGAATCGCTATTGTCCTTTTCAAACTACCGCTACCGCGAATGATAGCCGGATGCTTCGAGTTGATCGGGTCGACTACTTCCGGTGTTGCTGTCTTTGCCGTAGGCCTGGTACTGGCAGCGTATGCGCTTCAAATTTCGCGTGTGGTATTGCTCGGCACTCTCGGCCGTCTCACTGTACAGAATTTGGTTTTGCTCGCTCTCCTGCATTTGTTGCACGTACACAGTCCATTCGCGCATGAGGCATTGTTCTGCTGCAGTTTTCCCCTAGCGACCGTGGTCGTGCTCTTTGCGGCGCGATACAAGTCCTCCGAATCTGAAACGGCATCCATGCTCTTACTGTCAACACTTTCTTTAGCCATCACAGTCCCGATCGTCCTCTGGCTTACGCATCGTTGGCCGGTGTGAACAGCTTTCCCGGAGTATAGAAAGTCGGCTAATGAGATGGTCCGCCGCTTGATCCTCTCCAGTTGACGGAGGATCGTGGTGGCAGCTTCTGATCGGAGGATCATCTATATGCAGATTGCATCTATTGTATCGACCTGGGTAAGACGACCTTTCACCTTGTGGCACTGGCCTGCTGGACAGGTTCTTGTGCGTCGGAAGTTCTCGCAGAAGCAGTTGTTGACTTATACGGCCAACCTAATCAGCTCTCTGATGGGGTTGGAAGCTTGTTCGGGGGCGCATTTCCTGGGTCGAGCCCTTCGAGCACAGGGTCATGACGTGCGGCTGATCCCCGCGCAGTTCGTTAAGCCATTCGTGAAGTCCAACAAGAACGACTTCCTAGATGCTGAAGCCATCGCGGAAGCAGTAGCTCGGCAGAACATGCGCTTCGTCCCGATCAAGACCGATGACCAGTTAGATCTACAGGCGATCGTGAGCAACCCGACAGCTCGAAGGGGGATCAGCCAATTGAAAAGTTCTAAAATCGTCCACTAGGGCCGGCCCTTTCTACACAGTTCCGCACTGCGATGCGGCAACGGATGCATGATGTAGTCGTTGTCATTCTTGATTTTTCCGAGTACAGCTGGTCACTTCGGGACATTTGTGGGAACCCGGAGAGTGTTCACGACAATTTTGATGAAATCTTGAGCCGATAATCCGGGTCTTGACGCTCTGATGGGTATTGGCCCTCATTCGCTCCTCGCTAAAAGGGGCGATTCGAGGGGCGCACGGTGAGGGCACTGGAGAGACATTACAAAGCCACGGAGTTGGCTGAGCTTTGGGGAATAAGCGTGAAGCTCGTTAGAAGAATATTCGCGGTAGAGCCTGGCGTTCTGAAGATCGATCGTCCGAAGTTGAGGAAGAAGCGAGGCTACTCCTCACTCCGTATCCCCGAGAGCGTGGCCTTGGGCGTTCACAAATTGGTCTCAACTCTGATTTCCAGCAGACCATTATCAAGTAGCGCCATCTTCGAGCACAAGAACCAAACCGGGGCTCGACAGGTCTCCCGGCGTCGCGGCGGAAAGCCCAAATTTTCGTATCAGAGACCGTGAGAGCTGCAACCTTCTTTCGCCCTGGCTAATCTGGGTTGTAATGTCCTCGGCCCGATCTCCCGCGAGGTCCTGCATCTGAACACGCTGCTTGCCCAGCGGCCTGTCGAAGACGAGGGTAAGGCTTGAGATATCTCCGAAGATGCCGAATGGTCCTGGTGCATTGCCCACGTGTAGCGTGATATGTGCTTCAGGCATATACCAAGCTCGGGATGGTTTAGTACGCTGTTGAGCTCCGATCGCTACCGCCCCATTAGGGAAACGTGCTGCAAAGACGAAGGGTTTCTCTCCTGCGCTCTGCACGGAAGGAAGATCAAGATTCCGTGTAATACACGCGGGTGCGCCCTGCCGGACGGTTGCGTCGACGAGGTCATTCTGCCATGTCTGGCCACGCTCGAAGCGCCAGCTGTCGGTCAGAATATCCTGGCTGGTCTTGACTGTTCCCGACCCGGGCGAGAAAGGTTGCGCCAGCCGCTGCCATCTCAAGGCGCGGACAACCTCGTCCATACGCCGCTTTGCACGCCGCGGACCATTAAAGAAGAGATCCGCGTCCGGTCCGGGACGCAGGCCCTCGAGCGGATGACGAAGGATACCCATCGTGCAGCCAAGAACGGCAGCGACATACACTTCATCTTCAACGTTGAGCAGGCTGGATACCTCAGGGTGACCCTCTGCCCCTTTCAGCATCTCTGCGACCCGATCAAGAGTTGTGGGCAGTGAGAGGATCGAAGTGACGTCATAGGTGCGGTAGACATCGGTGTGAGCGAGAATATCCAGACGACGCGAACCCCAGGGCTGCGAGCCGAATCTGCCATCGTTGCGCCAATCTCCATTAACAGGCAGCTCGCCATGTACGTGCTCCAACGTGAGTGGAAGGCGCGTCTGGTCACGCAGTGCAGTCAGACGAAAGGATGGATCGCCAATGTCGATCTTCCAGTAGCCGATATCTGCCTTTGCGCTCCAGTCTTCGAGGCGCCTGTCTGCCTCTCCGCCCGGAGGGTTACGGCACCACAAAGCGATGCCGCGCCATTGCTCCTGGCGAGCCTTGCGGTTTAAGGCAGCCATCCGCTCCACGGGTGCACCAGAGAAGGATGGAAATTTCTTCGGGTCCAGTTCGAAGGTAGCGGTCCCACCAGTCTCCCATCCGTCATCGAGCAGCAAATAAGCGTCGCTTCGGACCTGCGGGTAGAACGATTTCGCCCAGCCATTGATGCCGAATAGTTGTTGTTCGCCGATTGCTTCGCGTGCCAGCGCGCCTCCCGAGTCTCCTTCGAGGATAGAAGGGTCCAGGTGCGGCAGACGGTGACCGTACATATAGTTCTGCGCAGCCCACGTGCACCAGTAGTTCGGAGCCTTTCCTGGCTGCGACGGTATCAAGTTGTCTTTCCGCTCTGACTTGCGCTGAGGTGCGCCGAGCGCTTTGCGGACCGTCAACACAGTGGCTGCGGCTCCTGTCAGAAAGTTCCTTCTGTCCAGCATCCTGTAAGTTCCTTTCCGTAGGGGCACGTCGATTCGGCACCGCGAGGCGACGTGTTAAGGGGATGAAGAGTAAGGAGCAGCAAGCGCTTCTGCCCATCCGTTCGTCGCGATGCGCTGCGCCTGCTGCTGTCGGGAGTTAGAAGGTGAGATGGGCCCCCAACTGGAACTGCCTGGGGATGCCGTTGGCTCCGCTGATCTGTCCGAAGTTGGAGTGCGAGAGGTTGGTATCCGGATTGGAGTAGTGCGGAGTGTTGGACACGTTGAAGGCGTCGGCCTGGACGGTGATCTTCACTTGTTCATGAATCGTCTCGGTCTTCGATAGCGATAGATCTGCGTTGTAGAAGCGCGGACCATGCACCTTTCCCGATCCTGAGTTGCCCAGCAGAAGCGGCCCGGGCGTTACGAAGCAGCTTGTATCGAACCACTTCGACACGGAGCCGATAGTCCTTACCGAGGAGCAGGTCACGTTGGCGCGGTTGGTTACGCCGCTTCCCAGGTTGTCGAATGCGGCGTTGAACGTCAGCGGCGAGCCTGATTGCAGCCTGGTGAAGGTGCTCAGCTGCCATCCCCCTACCAGAATTTGCGCAGGCCGCGATGCTCCCGCCATCCAGCGCTCACCGCGACCGAAGGGAAGCTTGTAGACAAGACTGGCGATGAAGTTCTGGGGGATGTTTGGGGCCTGATTGGTGCCTTCGCCCCGGTTGTAGCGGTCATTAAGAGGCCACCACACGCTCATATCGTCGATCTCCTTCGACCATGTATAGTTCACCCGGCCAGTCAGGCCATGCATCAGGCTCATCTTGAACTCGGTCTGGAGGCCGTGATACATGGAGGAGCCGTCGGCTGTTGCATATCCGATGTTGGTCGCATACTGCTGACCCTGGCTGTTGAAATACTTGTAAGGAAGCCGGGAGTTGAAGGGCGTGTTTCCTGGCGGAGGCGTGTTGATGTTGTACCGGCGGAACAGGTGAACGCCGCGGGTTCCGACATACGTGATGCTGAACGAGGCGGAGTTAGTGAGCCTCTGCTGCACCCCGAGGTTCCATGCATAGGCCAAGTCAGGCTGGAAGTTTCTCGCCATCAGAGAGACTCCAACGCCGGGTGGCGGTTGGACAGGCGCGGTGATTGGCGTCGGTACATATTGAGGAAGGCCGGTTACGCTGATAGACGGAAGTGGAACGTTCCGCTGCTGCGCGGGAGAGTTAAAGACCTCGAAGAACGGAAAGTTACGCTCGAGGAATCCACCCATGGCGCCGAAGTTTCCCGGAAAGTGCGTGACACCAAATGCGCCGCTGACGGTTGTGTTGTTGCCTGCTGGTGTATACGCGAAACCGACACGAGGAGAGTAGCCCCCATAGTAGTTGTCGACGTTCGGCGCACGGTTTCCATCGGTCGCGAATTCAAGCATGCCCGTAACCAGGTTGAAGTTGGACTGTTTGTTGTTCTTGTCGATCGCAGCAGTAATCAAGTCCCAGCGAAGCGCCAGGATCAATGTCAGATTTCTTCGGATACGGTACTGATCCTGCGCATAGACACCGAGCAGGGTCGCACGTGTCGCCGGCTTTGTGGCAACATATCCGCGATCGGTGCTTGACGGCATTCCAAGCAGGAAGCTTGCGAACTGATTGCCTCCTGTGGGATTGGAACAGTTGGGCTGCATGGTGCAGCTGCTGGTGTAGTCGGAGATATAGCTGAAATCGCCGTTCTTGTTGGCATCGGAGTTAGTCAGCGAAGCCTGCAACCGGCGAAAGTCTTCACCAAAGGTAAAGGTATGCGAACCCCACGCTTTGGTGAGGTTGTCGGTCAACTGGTAGGAGTTGCTGATGCGGTGCGAGTTGGTCCATCCCTGCGAGCCGGTCTGGACGATGTTGCCGATGGAGAAGTTGCCGAATCCCGTGGCCCCAAAGGCGGCATCGTTGCCGTTCGGGATACCGACTGCGGTGTTCTGGTTGGTTCCGTAGTCATTGCCGAAGTCGAGGGTATAGAAACGGTTGAAGCCGAGGCGCAGCTCGTTGACCATGCTGGTCGAGAAGATGTGGCTGTAGCCGATGGCAGCATTGTGATCGCGCGTGGTTGCATTCACGTCGCCGATCTGGATGAAACGTGTTCCGGGTGAAGGCGCTGTGAGGTCGCGGCGCTGGTAGGATTCGCGCACGAAGATACGATCGCTTGGGCCGAACTGGTAATCGCCCTTCACGTCGAACTGGTGATTGTTGTCTGGTTCAACGGTGTTGGCGTTGAAATTGTTGCTGATTGCGTTCTGGTTGGTCGCCGTCGGCCAGATGGTATTGCCATTGACCATGTTGGCGGAGACCTTATCGAACCGTGCCCGCGGTATCTGCCAGGCATCACCTTGGGGCGTGGTGACTGTGGGGAAGGGCGCCCCGGTCGTGGGATCATAGATGGCGGCTGGGAACTGGCTCTTGAGGAAGGTCCCCTGCTTCATCAGGTCAGTGGGAACCGTCAGAATGTAGCTGATCCCGTTACGCAGCAGCAGTCCCTGATAGTCCGCAAAGAAGAATGCCTTGTTGTGAATGATCGGCCCGCCGATCGAGCCGCCGAACTGATTGGCTCGATAGGGCGCCTTCGATTTGGCTCTCCACTTATATGCGTTTAAGGCATCGTCGCGGAAGAACTCATACGCCGAGCCGTGGAATGCGTTGGTGCCAGATTTAAGAAAGGCGTTTACCTGCGCTCCTCCATAGGTCCCTACGGTGATGTCGGCGTTGTTGGTTGAGATCTTCAGCTCCTGGATGGCATCGAGCGGCGGAGTGACATTGATAAAGGCGTTCAGCAGCTCCATATTGTTCACGCCGTCCAACGTGTAGGTGGTTCCTCCCCATGGCATTCCGTTGACGCTGGCAGTGATCGAACCTGAACTGCCGGCTCCGGCAGCCGCCTCTGGCGCGCTGCCAAATCCTGCGGCGACCGACCCAGGAACGGTTTGAACCAGTTGTGAGAAGACACGCCCGTTTAGCGGAAGGCTTGTGATGTCGTTGGCATTGAGAACTTCACCCAGCGAGGAGCTCGTAGTATCAATGAGCGGACTCGCTGATGAGACCACCACGGTGTCGCTGGTGGAGCCGACCTTCATGGTGATATCAACGACCGTTGCATTGTCGACCGTGACCACATTGCCGTTGGAGACGATCGTCTGCAGACCGGGGGCCTCAATCTTAATCTGGTAGTTGCCTGGACGGAGGGTATCGGCCCTGTACTGGCCGCTGCCGTTGGTCGTCACTTTGGTGATGGCGCCTGTGTCCTGGTTGGAGATGGCTATGGTGGCATTGGCGAGAACGGCACCTGTTGGGTCCACAACTGTACCGACAATGCGTCCGCTGACACCTTGGGCCAAAGCAACGGGGATCGCAACGAGTAGACAGATCAAAAGGACAGCCTTTGTTGCCTGCATCAATGTGGTCGACCACTCGGGGGTAGTGGTTCTAGTGCCTTGATATGGGTTGCGCATCAATCAGCCTCCTCCAGTAATTTCTTTCCTGTTTGTCCCGCCCCTATGCGACACCACGTATTTACCGGATATCGATAGAAGGGGGCCCTTCTGGGTTTGTTCAGCGTTCGCAACCCTACTGAAGAGAATCGACGGATGACTAGTTACGCAAGGGATACAAATAACTGACACGTATATGTTTCGCACTCGATTGAAGGCGTGTTTCAGCTACGTTACAAGCGTTGTTACATGATGTTTTAGAGTATTCTGGCAGAATTTTGCAGCAACAACTCCTGAAACAGGTTCAGCAAGGGAATGGCAAGAGCTAGATGAGTCCAAAAACAACGGATCAGGGCAAGCTTCCTGATTTCGACATTGAGAGAACTCAGTGCCTTGATAACGTAGGTTTGTCTTTGACTAGCGATGCGTCTGCTGGCACGAGAGGTCGTACAGCGACCAGATCTGAACCTAATACCTGATACCCCTTAGCCAGTCTCACGCGTACCAGCGCCTGAAAGGCGGTGGGATTTTCGCGATTGCTTGAGGCAGGTGCCAGCGCCTTCTCAATCTGCTCCACGCCGGACGATGAAGTGGCAAACATCGTCGCTCCCTGGGTTCCCTTGGTGTCCAGACCCCCAAGAAACGCGATGCGCCGCCCCTGAGTTACTCCGGAGGTGAGCGTGATGAGACTATAGTCGGTCGTCAGCATGCGTGTGGAGGCATCTCGCTCCGTGGTATAGACGGCCTTATCTCCATCTGCTGGATGGGTATCGATAATCTGAGCTCTCCACTGTTCGTGTCGCTCATCAGGATTCCTGAAGGAGAAATCTCCGGCCGTCAGCAGCTGGGCTACGGCAACGTTTTGAAAGGGAGATCCCAGAAGGATCACATTATGCCGGTCCAGGTCATCTGGCGTAATATCGCGCGACGCTTTGATAATTGGCTTAGCGCCGATGCGGTTCAGAAGTCCCGATAACATCGCGATCGATTCCAGCTCTCCTGTTCCGGTGTAGCCATTCTCGTAATAAAGAGGGCCAGCCAAGCCAACGAGTTTGGAATTCGAGGCAAACTGGCGCGCGAGATGTGGATCGACGACTGCGCCCCGGTTATCGCTGGCCCCATGCCGGAAGCGGAAGAGGTCGTTTGAGTCATCAAGCAGGAACACCGCATCGGGGTATCCAATTACCGGCGACATATCGTTATCGAGAAACTTCCACCAGAACAACTCGGCTGAATCGTGAGGTTTCCGATCATGCGAAGTCGAAGCGGAGACGGCGGTGAAAGCTGATTCCGAAGGGCTGTTGGACCGCAAGCGTCCCAACCAGTATCCGGCGACCGAAAATACCGCCAACATGGCTACAAGGAATATCGCCTGCGGCCGGGTCCACCGTTTCGCCACGCCTTGATTCCTCTCAACAGAACGAGGACTCGCGGTCTGATGGTGACGGCCCCCATCTCCGTCTGCCAGCAGAGGATCGGATGCGACAATCTCCGAGCCTATTGACTCCGTGCGCGCTTGAACTGATGAAACCACCTCGAAGGTAGGGAGGTAATGCCCTTTGGGGATCTGGATCAGGATGGGATCATGCTTCCCTTCGACCTCGTAGTACTCCTTAAGCTTGACTCGCAAGCGATGGCTTTGCACCCTGACGATCGGATCGATCTTGGGATCGAAATCGCTTTTACGGCCAAGCGCTTCCACTCCAATTGTGTATTCCTTGAGGTTTTCCGCGGCTCCTGCGATCGAACGAGAGGCAAGAAAACTTAAGAGCTGCTGCAGAGTCATGGCATTACGGAAAGTGGTAGACCGGAGCACCCGGCGCACCTGGTCCTCACACTGCCCGACACCGGGAGCGCTTCCTTGGATACTCATTGAAGAATCAGTATGTTCCAAGATGGCCTGTCTTTCGCTGAGGGGCCATCATAGCAGTCTGAAGAGTCACCGAACAAGTGGACAGCCGGGTCCTGAGACGACGTCAATAGCGGCTCGCGCTAGCGTGCCGGTGCATCTATTCTACTTCTCCAACCTGCTGACGATGACAGTAGTGCCAGGGGATACAGTGGCCGTAACCGAGCTCACCGCCATTCCGCCCGGCAAGGCATCATGCCTGGCAAGTACTGCCTTTCCATCCACCTTGAGCCGGCGCACCGTTCCCTGGAACACAGCTTGCCAGCGTAATGCCGGTCCTGAACGGTTGCTGAGACTGCTGCTCAAGGATCCAGTGTGTTTGATGTCAAGCAGGTTGCTGCGAAAAGGAAGCGACTGGAGCGATGCATCGTCACCAGCACTGGGAAGCTGAGCCAACGTTTGAACGTCGAAGGGTTCGCCAGATCGCGACGGCGCAACCCCCATCGTCCCTCCAACAACAGCCGCGATGACTGCGTAAGAGACCTCGGGGTATTCGCGGCGAGGTTTTCCCGGTCTGCTGAGATCGGTCAGGATCCGGTAGGCAAGCTCGGTCCGCCCATAGCGGAAGAGCAAGAGCGGGGCATAACTTTCCTCTTCGATATTGATCTTCTGCCAATACTTCGGTGAAGAGATATAGTCAAGCGCGCCACGCAGGTGATCAGGATCTTTTGCCGCTCCAAAATACAGTGTCATGACGTCTCCGGACTCAAAGCCGCTCTCATCCTGTCGAATGACTCCAAGATAATGCTGTTGGCTTTGCGACCACGCGACGCGCTCAAGCAACTGCTGTACCTTGTTCGCCACCGACTGTGCGGAAGCTGCGAGAGCTTTGTCCTGGGGTGTAACTGCAATCTCCTGAAATGAACGAAGAGCGCGGTACTCGGCCGCCAGAAGATCGGCACCGAATATAAAGTCCTTCGGACCTTCCGAATAGCTTGGTATGCCGCGCGAATGGACGAATCGCCCGTTCTCCAGGCGCTGGTTGGCGATGCGTGGACGATGAAGGATCGTCTCAGGCTGAAGCTGCCAGCGGGTGATATAGTCAGTGACCGTCCTACGAAAGAACTCGAGAAATCGGGGATCGTCGCGATACGTATCATCGCCAGTCCAACGCCACATACGAACAATAGCGTCCAGCACATCGAAGTTTGCCGGCAGATTGAACCAGAAGTCGTCATCCGAGGAGTAGTCCGCAGAGGAAGGGCGCCCTTCGCCGTCGATCTCCCAATAGCCCGCCCAATCCCGCCTTTCGTCAATGGACGTCGCGAAGCGCTCGAGCATATTGTGGTTTGCCGCAGAGAGCCCAAGCACAACTGCGCCCTCTGTCTGGTGTGAGACATCCCGTATGCAGAAGGCATTGCGGCCAGGCAGAGCAGCCTCGTACCACGGACCGATGGAGCTCGACGATGGAGCCACATAAGCAAGTGCCTGGCCGCGGGCCCATCGAAACATCGCATCAAGCGAAGAGCTGGATGAATGAAATTCGAGCTGCATTGGGTGAGATGCCTGCTGTGCTCCTGCCATAGCATCGGCAAACAGTGTCGCTGCTAACAGTAATCTTATGAGTTTCGCCACTTTATCTGTGCCCTGTCAGAACAAACGCTGCGGTCTAAATGTAGCATCGCGGTTGTACTGGAGGGTCCGTTCATTGGCACTGCTATTCTTGAAACAATACCAATCGACCTCATTAAGACCTTCTTCCGTGGCGATGGGACACTGATACCGACTGCTATAAACGCTAGTTCCAGACGGGCTTTCTCTGGACGTGCATGTGTGGATATGAGGATGTCGCGACTTTCTGCTGGTGCAGGCTTCCGCGATGCAGTGGACACCGGCACTACCGGGCTGCATTCGAAGCCCTTCTCACGGCAGGCGTAAAGATACGAGAGCCCGTGGCTGGAATGGTTATCTCGGCACTCCACAATAAGACTCTGCGAGCCTCCGCCAAGTTCGAGCGGGAATGGCATGTAACCTCCGATTGAGCATCTGTCCTCCGCAATGACATCGCAACCCGCATTGAATCAAAACCAGGGCATAATGTGTGGCAGTGAATATGAACACTTGTCGAGAATTCTTAGATGCCCCACCGAATGAAATACCCGTTCGTGGGTTTTTGCATCCCTCTATCGGTTCGGGCAAGGATTGTCTCGTCTTGACGCACGGCGCGGGGGCGAACTGCGACTCTCCACTTCTTGCGACACTTGCCGATGCGTTCTGCGCCTCGGGGTTGACCGTCCTTCGTTGTGATCTCCCCTTCCGTCAGTTGCGACCGCACGGCCCACCGCCACGCGGTAGTGTAGAACGTGACCAACTTGGACTTCGAGCGGCAATTGTGGCTATGCGACGAAAGACTTCGGGTCGTGTCTTCCTGGGTGGTCATTCGTACGGAGGGAGACAGGCATCGATGCTTGCTGCGTCTGAACCCGGCCTCGTTGATCGGCTTCTACTGCTCTCGTACCCGCTCCACCCACCACAACGACCTAGTGAATTGCGGACAGGGCACTTTACGAGCTTACAGACCCCTGCGCTGTTTGTTCACGGCACACGGGATGGGTTCGGCTCTATCGAAGCGGCGATGGAGCTCATCCCAGCACAAACTGAACTGCTTCCGATCACCGGTACGGGGGCATGAACTGATGACGAAGCGGAATCGTGATGAGGTGCCGAAGATGGTAGTGGAGGCGTTTAGGTCATTTGAAAAGCTGACGGCCTAAATCGCACCCGCTATCCGAATGGCCAAACGAGAACCTTTCAAATACAGTCGCAGGATGTCAGCCGTGCTGCCGTCGAAGGCCGAGCGAAACAACTATAGACCGCGATCGATTAGGAGCTCCTTGGCACCAGCTGTACTTATCCCATCTCATCTATTCAATCCCCTCATGCTCTGGCCCCATATATAGAGGACCGCAAATTACCCGCAACAATCGTGAGCTGTGTCCGCGTTGACCGCTCGATTTCTTGGCAGTCGCCGGAGAACCCACACGACCGTACTGTTACTATCGACCGCTTCTGTTGTTGCTTGAGCGATGCTGTCGGGTGTTGACCGTGCGGGCTCTCACTCGCCTGTTATCTCTTGCACGTTTCCTTCCCGTATTTGATCGGCGTCATTTGGTGTTTTTAATCTGCGTCTGGAACAAATTTGATTCCATCGAGTTAGCAAGCCCGAGCTGGCTCACTTTCTCGTCTGTACCTTGACCCAGTAATCCGGTGTTGCAGCAGGAAAATAGTTGGCGCAAATCCCTTTTTCTGAGTGATCCGCCGCAATCGATATCAAGACTCGCTGCTCGAATCGCTTCTCTTAGATAAGCTGGACATCGTTACGAAACGTACTGCTCCAACGCGGATGCAGTCTTTCTATTTTTCTTCACGACATGAAGAACCGCACAGTAGGCGGGGACTCGCTGGGTGCCGTTCATGCCGCGTTTATGTTCGCGTCCAGCGTGGGTCCATCTGTGGGTTCAATCCGCTCGTGCCTACCATTCAAATCATTCATGCAAAGAGAACCAAACCGCGGTTCCCTCTGGGATGCGGCCAACTCGTCACCAATCGTCGCCAATTGAGACATTCTCTCGACGGCTGCGCGTTGATGGGTCGGAGTCGGTTGGGTGTAAATGTCCATCGTTTTGGACATGTGTGCGTGCCCTAGCTGCGCCTGAGCGTCCTTGGGGGGAGGCTCCTGCCTGCGAGAGCAGAGTTGCGTGGGTCCGTCTGAGAGTATGCCAGCCAAGCCAGGGAGCGCCGATCTGCTTGCCAGCCGGTCTGAGATGGAGGGGTAACAGGGTTGGAGTCGCATCTCGCGGCGTAGAAGCCTCGTAGTGATGCCTTAGCGCCTCTGCGAGCATACGGCAGGGGAAGGGTAAACGACATACCTGGTACATGGAGATAATCGCGAAACTTTGCAAAACGGACGAGCGTTTGCTCCTTGCGACTCCGTTTCAGTTGGTTGATGTAAACGATACGACCAGTTGTGATGCCGCCACCGCGTGGTGGATCGTGAGCTTGGAATCTTGAGGAGAATGTTCAATCAGGCCTACAGTGCAAGACCGCCGAAGGTTTCTGGTGTTCCGAAATTTCGTCATCTTCCGGTGGCCAGTAGCCGGTAAGGATTTTTGAAATGAAAGTAACTGCCGTCGGTTGCGATTAGCACCAGATAGGAATTAAGACGCCAAGTTCTGTTTCAAAGCGTGGAAAGCAGCAGCGGGACCAAGGGACGGATCGGGTTAGACGGCGAGCACATGGATGTGCTGGCGCCGAAAAAGTTCAGCAACTTCCGGATCGATGCTGTCGTCGGTGATGATCGTGTGAATCTGCGCCGGCTCGCAGACCTTGTTGGCGCTGACCATCCCCAACTTGCTGGCGTCCACGACGGCGACGACCTGCTTCGCGTGTTTGACCATCTCGCCGAGGATGAGGGCTTCGTCAGACTCAATCACGGTGAGACCGAATTCAGGGTGGACGCCGGTTGCGCCCATGAAGACCTTGTCGAAGTAGAGCTTCTGGATCGAGTTGAAGGCAGTGGCGCCGACCATGGAGAAGGAGCCGGGCCAGCGGATAGAGCCTCCGGTAAGAGTGACTTTGGCGTTGGGCTGGCTGGAGAGTTCCATGCCGATGTTGACCGCGCTGGTGACGATGTGGATGCCCTCGCGGTGGCGGAGGCTGCGAGCGACCTGGGTGGTGGTGGTGCCGGGGGAGAGCGCAATCGTATCGCCTTCCGCGACCATCTCCGCGGCGGCTATCGCGATGCGTCGCTTCTCATCGGCGAACCGTTCTTCGCGGAGAGGGAAGGCCGCATCGAAGCGGAACGGCTCGTAAGTGAGCTTGCCTGCAAGCTCCACGGCGCCGTGGGTGCGATGCACTAGGCCCCGCTGCTCGAGCTTGACGAGGTCGCGGCGGACGCTGGCCGGTGAGGCATCGACGGTGGCGGCGAGGTCTTCGATGCTGCTAGTGCCCTTTTGCAGGAGCAGATGAAGGATCTGTTTTGCGCGATCGAGGGTCTTTGGAGCCACTTGAGGTCCTTCCTCCTACAGCCAACGTCTGGGGGGGCCAGAATCAGGATACACGCGACATTTAACCAATAAAGTGAGCATATGTACATATATTTTTCATAATTGTGATTACTTCCTTGACATTTCTCTGTCCGGCTTTCTATTCTTTGCCACGTCACGTTTCAGCAATGTTTTCAAAGAGGCAAGCCTCATAGGAACCGACGCGTATGCCGGCGTTTATTTACCTCTTTTGAACCAATTGCTTACCCAGTACCAAGAAGTGAGGAACCGATGAGAACGAAACTCTTTCCTTTGGCCGGATATGCGCTGGCGGCTCTGTTGTGCACCTCGACCATGTTTGCGCAGACGGTCACCGGCGCCATCACCGGAGCCGTGTCCGACCCCAGTGGCGCCGTCATCCCTGGCGCGCAGGTCATCGCGGAAAATACCGGCACGGGCGTAAAAACACAGGCCCAGACGAACGATTCAGGTGCATACACCATTCGTTTTCTGCCGATCGGCACCTATCGCGTAACTATCTATGCGTCTGGGTTCTCCACGCAGACCATTCCACCCTTCGCGATTGAGATCAACCAGACGGCAAAGATCAACGCCACCATGACGGTCGGCACCAGCGACACGATCGTCGACGTGCAGGACAATGTCGCGCCGATTCTGAACACAAACGACTCATCCCTCGGCATCACGCTCTCCACCAACGAGATCGCGAACATCCCGCTGAACGGCCGCAACTTCTCCTCGGTGACGCTCTTTCAGCCCGGCGCAGTCGCCACTGATCCCACGGGCCTGACCGGACCGAACGCCCTCGAGCGGAGCACTTACAACAACGGCATCGCCTCCATCAACGGCAACCGCAATCAGGCGAACTACTACACGCTCGACGGCGCCGACATGAACGAGCCGCAAAACAATCTCATCGCCTATAATCCAGCGCCCGACGCCCTTGCTGAGGTCCGGGTCATCTCCGCCAACGCTCCCGCCTCCTACGGTAACGCGAACGGCGGCGCGGTCATCTCCATCCTCAAGTCCGGCACCAAAAATTACCACGGCTCGGCCTACGGGTATCTCGAGAACTACAACCTCGACGCAAATACCTGGGCCAATAAGCATACGCAGCCGATCATCCCAAGAAATACCTACACGCAAAGCATCTTCGGCGGCACGCTCGGCGGACCGATTCTGCGCGACAAGCTCTTTTTCTTCGTCGACTACGAGGGCGTGCGCTACCACACCGGCGGTCTCGTCAGCGCCAGCGTGCTCCCTCAGGCCATGCGCAACGGAGATTTCTCCGCGCTCCTCACTCAGGGCATCCAGCTGTACGACTCGCAGAACAACTTTGCCCCATACGCCGGAAACAAAGGCCTCCCGATCCTCAATCCGGTGGCGAAATATCTCTTTGCGCATCCCGAGCTTTATCCCCTGCCCAACGCTGCGCCCGTCGACGGGCTTCTGCAGAACAACTTCCAGGGAACTCAGCGGACCTTCCGCGTCAATAATCAAGGTGACCTGAAGATCGAGTGGGATCCCGGTTCAGCTAACAAGTTTACCGCCTTCTATGCGCAGTCCACCGCAAACGACCTCACCACCGCTCTCATCCCCGTCTTCTTTCCGTCGGCGAACATTTATCCCACAAAGCTCGGCGGTGGGAGCTGGATCCATACCTTCTCCTCCGCCATCGTCAATGAGGCTCGCTTCGGCTTCACCCGCGTCCGCTGGGACAACAACATCCCCACCGACCCATCCGGCCAGTTCGGTCTCACCGGCGATAAGAAGGTCAGCATCCCCTTCGGCAAGCAGCTCTATCCTGGCTTCTCCGGCCAGAGCCTTGGCAACAATGCGTCCTATCTCGGAACCAGCGCGAACACTCAGATCCTCCGCGACAACACTTTCAACTACTACGACAACCTCACATGGCAGCGCGGGCGCCACTACCTCTCCATCGGCGTACAGGCAACGCGCTACCAGCAGAACTATCTCAACGCGTCCAACTATGGATTCCTCGGTGAGTTCGACTACAGCGGGATATTCACCAGCAACCCCAACGTAACTTCTGGCGCCGGCGGCTACGGCCCCGCAGACTTCGTCCTCGACCGCGTTGCCGAGAACAAGCTCGGGTCCACCATCGGCATCGTCGGCAACCGCCAGTGGCGCATCGCCGGCTACGTTCAGGACGACTTCAAGGCATCACCGAAGCTCACCCTCAACGTTGGTCTGCGCTACGAGTACGACCAGCCCTGGTACGAGGTCCACGACAGGACCGCCAACGTCCTGCTCGACACCGGCACCGTCATCTATGCCGGCAGCATCCCCAACGGCGCAATCGCTGGCGCTCAGCTCTGCCACAACCGCGCCTGCTACGAGCCCAACTACGCCCAATTCATGCCCCGTCTAGGCTTCGCGTTTCAGGCAGCTCCGCGGTTCGTCATTCGCGGAGGCTATGGCGCCACCAGCTTCTTTGAAGGAGATGCGTTCAATCAGCGCCTGACCTCCAGCCCGCCCTTTGCCCTCGGTAGCGATCTCAAGGCTCTCACGCCGACAAACACCACCACAGGCACGCCCTTCAAGATCGAAGACGGCTTCACCCCCGACTTCAGTGCCACCAGCGGATACTCCGTCTGGCCCCAGCACCAGCGGCCCGCCTACATTCATCAGTTCAGCCTCACTACGGAATTCGAGATCACCAACAAGATGTCGCTTAGTGTCGGTTATCTCGGCGAAAACGGCCACCACCTCGCGGACTATCGCAACGCCAACCAGCTCACCCTGGCACAGGCAACCATCGCAACCAACAGCCCAGACCCCAATAACCCCCTCCCCGGCGGCGTCGCGCCGTATACCAAGCTCGTTGGTCAGTTCGGCGGCCTGCTCGTCACCGAATCCGGCGCCATCATGAACTACAACGGCGGCCAGGTAACTCTCCGCCAGCGCGCGGCCCGCGGCCTGGAATACACCGTCAACTACACCTATGCCAAGGCCATGACGAACTCCTCCGGCAACTACGGCCAGCCCGGTATCAACGGCTCCAATGGTGCCTATCAGAACGGATACGACTCGCACGCCGACTACGGCCCCTCCGGCCAGGACATCCGCCACAATCTCAATGCCATCTTTGTCTACGCCCTTCCCGTCGGACGCGGACAGGCCTACGGCAGCAAGATGAATCAATTCCTCGACCTTCTCGCCGGCGGCTGGAGAGTATCAGGCTCAGTCCTCGCCTACTCCGGATTCCCTATCACCATCAATGGTCCCAGCAACAGCAATACCAATACATTCGGCCAGGCACGCGCAAACCACTACCGCCCCCTGAAGATCCGCAACCGTTCCATCGATAACTGGTGGGGAACCGATCCCTCCGCAACGCCGTGCTCTGCTGGCGGCGACAACGGAGTCTGCGCCTACGGATCTTCAGCCCCGCTCACCTTCGGCACCGCCGCCATCGATACCGAACGCGCTCCGGGCTACCGCCAGATCGACTCCTCCGTCTTCAAGGACTTTCACATTGTGGGCGAACACACGATCGGCTTTCGTACAGATTTCTTCAACACCTTCAACATCTCCAGCTATCAAAATCCCGACAACAACGTAACGGATAGCAACTTCGGTCAGATCACCAGCGTTCGCTCTCCTCAACGGCAGATCCAGTTCAGCGCCCATTACCGCTTCTAGTGTCAAGCCGGAGGCTTCCATTGTTCCGTTGTTACACTGGCTCCAAAGAGAGAGTGTGACTTCCTGCATGATCCAACTCGCCGGCTCAGAGTGTTGAGCCGGCGAGTCTTCGACCTACTCGACCGTTCGATGAGAGAAGCCTTGGTATGGTCCATTTCCGATTGGTGTGTTCCTGATGCGCAAGATTGTCTTCGAACTCTGCGCCGATAGTATTGACGCCTGTCTCGCTGCACGAGACGGTGGGGCGGATCGCATTGAGCTGTGCAGCGCGCTAAGTGAAGGCGGGTTGACGCCGAGTCACGGCCTGATCCGTGAGGCGCTGCAGCGCAGCGGTTTGCCGGTGCACGTGCTACTGCGTCCTCGCGGCGGCGATTTTGTTTACACGCACGCCGAGTTTGATGTGATGCGTGAGGACCTGACTCACATGCGCCGTCTTGGGGCGAACGGAGTCGTGCTGGGTGTACTGCGCGCCGACGGTACCGTGGACGTCGAGCGCACCCGCGAGTTGGTGGCTATGGCCGGTCCGCTCGACGTAACCTTCAACCGGGCGTTCGACCATTCCGCTTCGCTTGAGCAAGCACTCGAGGATGTGATTGCCACCGGCTGCAGACGCGTGCTGACCTCCGGCGGCAAGCGCGATGTCGTCAGCGGCGCCAAATCGCTGGCACGGCTGGTGAACCAGGCAGCAGGCAGAATCGAGATTGCCGTTGGGGGAGGGCTGCGGCTGAAAAATGCCGCGTCAGTGGCCCGCACGACCGGAGCGCGGCACTTCCACGGCTCCCTGCGCCGGGTAGCCGCAAACTCCACACGCCATGAGGAGTCTTGCATGCCCGACGATGTCGGCCCGTTTACGCAAAGCCGGTTTGTCGTCGAAACCAGCGACGTGCGCTCTATGATCGAGCATCTGACTAACGCATAGAGGACAGCGTGAATCGAGGATGAGGCATTTTCTCGGATTGGATGTGGGAGGCACGAAGACCGCATGTGTGCTGGCCGATGAGCACAAGGTGCTGGGTCGCGCACAGTCGGGCAGCACGAAGGTGCTGAGAGTGGGCAAGGAAGAGGCGGTGGCGCACCTGCGTGAGGTGCTCGATGGGGTCTCGGCCGAGAGCGGCGTAGCGCTGGCGGATGTGACCGCATCCTGCATTGGCACTTCCGGCGCAGCTATATCGGAGGTCGTGCAGTGGCTGCGGCAGCAGATGGCGTCGCGCGTGGGCGGCGCTTTAACAATATTGGGTGATGAGGTCGTTACGCTCGATGCCGCATTTCCATCTGAGGCCGGCGTGGTTGTGATTGCGGGGACGGGATCTAACGTGATTGGCCGCGGCCGCAGCGGACAGATGACGGGAGCAGGAGGATGGGGACCTGCGCTCGCGGATGAGGGCTCGGGCAATCTGCTTGGGCAGCAGGCTCTGCGCGGTGTGTTTGCCGCGATCAACGCCGGCGAGGAGCCAATGCTGCTGCGCCGCGTGCTCGACTATCTTGGGCTCCGGACGAGGGACGAGCTGATAGCCGTGGCCAATGCCTCGAACTTTTCGTTCGCGCAACTGATCCCTACGGTGGCACAGGCCGCACGGGATGGAGATCGTGTGGCGCAGGCGGCACTCGATCGTGGTGGCGAGGAGCTGGCGGGGCTTGTGCTGCACGTAATACGCAGGCTGGCCGCAGCTGAGCCGGGCATTGAGGACGGCTTGAGGATCGCCTGCACCGGCTCAATTTTCAAGCATGTCCACGAAGTGTCAGACGCGATGCAGCGAGTCCTCTTGAAAACCTATCCGCGGCTTGAGTTCGTGCCCGGGACGGTGGATTCCCTGGAAGGTGCACTGTGGCATGCACGCCGACTTGGGTCTTTCGAAAAGTAAAGCGAGAAGTGTTCGGATGCCGCTGCAGGACAGTCCCAAAGTCAGACTTGGAACTGTCCTGCAGCGAGTTGTTGACGATCGTCAGGCGCTCTCAAGCGTCAGGGAAGGAGGTATATCCGCAGCCTGCGAACCGAACTCGGAATTCGGCTTGCTGCCCATCTCGAAGACGATTCGGGCCCCATTGGCGATCTCGCGGTGATTGAACCATGAGCGCGTGTATGGCTTGCCGTTGAAGGTGACTGACTGGATGTACTGGTCGGACGGCGTGCTGCGATGGGCCACGATCTCAAGTTGCTTGCCATTGCCGAGCTCCAGGCTGACGCGGTCGAACAGCGGCGTGCCGAAGATGTAGTTGCCGCTGACAGGATCGACTGAGTAGAACCCCATCGCGCTGATGATGTACCACGCCGACATCTGGCCGACGTCCTCGTTGCCCTGCAGACCATCGGGGAGCGCAGCGTACATCGTCTCCATCAACATGCGAACGCGCTGCTGCGTCTTGTAGGGTTGACCGGCATAAGCATAGAGGTAGGCAATGTGGTGCGAAGGCTCGTTGCCATGGGCGTACTGTCCCACTAAGCCAGCGATGTCGGGCGGCGCATCGGCAGGAAGGGTGGAGGGCTGGTCGAAGAGCTCATTGAGTTTGGCGAGGAACGGCTTCGGACCGCCCAGGACCTCAATAAGGCCCGCAGCGTCATGCTGGATGCCGAAGGTCGTCTGCCAGGAGTTGGACTCGGTGAAGTCGCGCCACTTCCTCGAAGTGCCCATCTCGAAGGGGCTGAAGGGCGCGGCCCATTCGCCGTTGGCTAGTTTAGGCCGCGCAAAGCCGGTAGCGCGATCGTAGTAGTTGCGGTAGTTCAGCGAGCGTGCGACGAGCATCTTCGCATCGTCGGCGTGACCGAGCTTCTTCGCAACGTGCGCGATCGCCCAGTCGTCGTAGCAGTACTCGAATGCCTTGCTGACGGATTCCCCTTCCAGATCGCAGGGGATGTAGTGCATTGACCGGTAGTGGCCGAGGCCGCGGTAGTCGTCCACCATGGCGCGCTTCATCATCGCCTTGTATCCGCGCTCGTAGTCGACTCCCGCGATGCCCTTGTTGCAGGCCTCGGCGATGACGGCGGCCGAGTGGTAGCCAGTCATGGTGCCGGTCTCGGTGCCCTGGAGCGGCCACACGGGCATGCCGGCAGGACTCTGCTCGGCCATGCGGATCAGCGTGTTGACGAAGTCCGGCACCCGCTCGGCGCACATCAGCGTGTACATCGGGTGGGCAGCACGGTACGTGTCCCACAGCGAGAAGGTGGTGTAGTTGTGCTGGCCGGGGTTGAGCTGGTGGATCTGCTTATCCATGCCGCGATAGCGCCCGTCGACATCGTCGAACAGCGTGGGGCCGAGCGAGAGGTGGTAGAGCGCGGCGTAAAAGATGCGCTTGTGCGTCTCGTTGCCGGTCGTGATCTGGATGCGTGAGAGCTGCTTGTTCCATTTGTCGCGGGCGGTGCGGCGGACACGCTCGAAGTCCCAGCCGGGCAGCTCGGCCTTCAGGTTTTTGGCGGCCGACTCTGCGCTGACGCCGGAGATTCCGGTCTTCACAAGGATGACGGGATCGTGCGCAAGATCGAAGAAAAGAACGCACTTGAGCGATTTGCCGGTGAGCGGCTGAGTCCCCGCCGGAACCTCTGCGCCATCCCTATAGAAGGCAATCCGAGTGGGTCGCTTCGAGAACTGCATGGTGAAGTAGATCTCCCTTCCGTTGCCCCAGGCCTTGGTCGTTCGGCCTCCGGCGAGGGTGTCGGGTGCAGTGCTCTGGAGCGAAGCAGTAACGACGGAGGGGCCGCCATTCGACTGGTACCCATGCTCGAGATCGACGATGATGTGTCCGCTCTTTGGCGCGTCGTTGCCGCTAGGGAAGGTGTACCGGTGCAGTCCCGTGCGCTCGGTTGCGGTCATCTCTGCGTGGATGCCGTAGTCCTTCAGGAGCACGGAGTAGAAGCCGGGCTCGGCATGCTCATCCTTGTGGTCGAAGCGCGAGCGATAGCCCTCGTCGGGATTGCTGCGCGGTCCGGGCACGAGCTTCGACTCGCCGGTGCCGGGCATCACGAGGAAATCCAGCAGATCGCCGCATCCGGTTCCGCTCAAGTGGGTGTGGCTGAAGCCCATGATGGAGGTGTCGGAGATGTGGTATCCCGAGCACCAGTCCCACTGATCGTTGAAGGTGTCGGGGCTCAGTTGGACCGCGCCAAAGGGCACGGTGGCACCAGGATAGTTGTGCCCATGCCCGCCGGTTCCGATGGTGATATCGACGAATGAGGCGGGGTCGGTTGCCGCGCCTGATGCTTTGGAATGGGGGACCATCTGGCCGAGCGCGGTGGCGCCAGTGGCACTGGCGGCGCAGACAGCAGAGACGCCGCCGAGGAACGTTCTTCTTGAAATCACAGGAACTCCGTCGATTGAAATCAAAACATTTGTACCAGGTACAGTCGTGATGCGTTATTGATTGTAGAAGCCAGCGTGGTCCGCTGGCTTGTGATTGGATAGGGATGATGAACCGTCCGGTCTGGACCAGCGAACGAGGAGAAAACTTGCAGAACACAATAACGCGCCGCCATATGTTGCAGCTTGCAGGTGGAGCAGCCGTGATGACCGCGCTGCCGTCATGGGCTGCACCAGCCGGCCTAACGCCAGATTCTTTCACGTCGCGACGACCCGCTGTACAGGACCGAAAATTTCATAGTCACGCTGTTGAGGCGTATCTGGCCGACGTGCGTCGCAGGATCGGCGATCCGGAGCTGGCGTGGCTGTTTGAGAACTGCTACCCGAACACATTGGACACTACGGTAGAGATGGGCAGCTTCGAGGGCAAGCCGGACACGGCCGTAATCACAGGTGATATTGCTGCGATGTGGTTGCGCGACTCGTCCGCTCAAGTGTGGCCGTATGTCCCGCTGGCGGCGAAGGATGCTGCGCTGCGCCAGATGCTCGAAGGGGTCATCCGGCGGCAGGCACGATGCATACTAATCGATCCCTATGCCAATGCTTTCATGGCGAACCTGGATGAACCGCCACTCGAGTGGAGCAGGAGCGATAGCACGGAGATGAAGCGCGGGGTGGGCGAGCGCAAGTGGGAGATCGACTCGCTTTGCTACCCGATGCGCCTGGCCTACGGATACTGGCGCGCGACAGGAGACATAGCGCCATTCGCCGGAAGCTGGCACGAGGCTATGAAGCTTGCCGTGGAGACGATGCGGGTTCAGCAGCGCAGGAACGGCCTCGGCCCCTACCATTTCCAGCGAGCCTCCAAGGTGTCTACGGAGATGCTGCCCAATGACGGCTACGGCGCCCCGGTGAAGCCTGTCGGACTCATCGCCTCAGGCTTCCGGCCGTCCGATGATGCGTGTACCTTCCCATTTCTCGTGCCTTCCAACCACTTCGCCGTTACGTCGCTCGGCCATCTGGCGCAGATCGCCCACACGGTCTTGCATGACGATGCATTAGCCAACGAAGCGGCCGCACTGGCCGGCGCGGTCGCGAAGGCGCTGCGGCAGTATGGAGTGGCGCAGACCGCCGAGGGATCGCTCTGGGCCTACGAGGTCGACGGTTACGGCAGCCAGTTGCTGATGGACGACGCGAATGTCCCAAGCCTGCTTGGGTTGCCGTATCTCGAGAGTTCGCCGGATGCCGCGCTCTATGCGCGCACCAGGAGTTTTGCATGGAGTGAGCGCAATCCATGGTTCTTCCAGGGGAGTGCCGGGGAGGGCATCGGTGGACCCCATGTGGGCAAGGACATGATCTGGCCCATGGCCATCGCCGTCTACGCACTCACGAGCCAATCGGAAGCCGAGATGACCAACGCGCTGGCAATCCTGAAACATGCCAGCGCCGGCTCAGGCTTTATGCACGAGAGCTTCAACCGCAACGATGCCGCAAAGTTCACAAGAGCCTGGTTTGCGTGGGCCAACACGCTCTTCGGTGAACTTGTGGCAACGCTTGCGGAAAAGCATCCTGCGTTGCTCAACGCGTCCCACTAGGTCTTTCCGAGGGTTGCAGTGTCGTTGAAGAGTTGAAACTCGCGACTGGCGGCGGCATCGGTGGTAGAGATGAGGTTGGGCGGACACGCTGCTCGGTGCAGGCAGGGAAGAGATCGATTTGCTTCAGCGTTATGGGGACACGTGTCCGGTAAGTTATTGAAGAACCAAGGGGGCAACTTCAGGCTTATGGGTCAACCCACAAATATCCGAGCGGATAGACTTCCGCTCGGATTTTTAATTATGCGGGTGGAATAAGCCCGAGATTTGCCAGACGAAATCTCAACGCCATCTCGCTGACGCGATATTTCTTAGCCATCGCTTTGATATGCGCGTCGTCCAAATCAGCTTCACCATTAAATCCAATTTGATTGTTTAAATCGGCGCGAAGAAAGTGACTTGGCATCAATAGACAAGCGGCAAACGTGTTGGCCTCAATCTCCTGCACATCGGAGGCTTCTGACGATTTGCCATCGCGGCGAATAACCGTAAATTTCCAGTCGATATGGTCTTCATCTTTGTCTTTATGATCTAGCAGATAGTGGGCAAGTTCGTGGGCTATGGTGAATCGCTTACGATTCGTGTGCTGAGTAGCGTTAACAGCTATACCACTAGAGCCGTGATTCCGAATGAGTGCGCCAGATATATCCCCATTGAAGGACATCTCAACGACAACCAAGCCTTCTGCTTCAGCAATTTCTTTGATCGGAATCGGAGCTTGAGAAACACCGTGGTGCTGGAGAAGCTGAGCAGCTCTTTTCTCAATGTCTCGTCTATTCATTTTCTTTCCCTCGTTTTCCCTTAGGAACACTGGAAAGGTGTCTCTTTGCAATTGCGATGAACATTTGATCCTTGTTCCGAAAGACATCTAGATCTGAGCCGAGATCCTGCGAGCCTGGAATTAGGTCTTGAACCTGAGTATTTAACGCTCGAGCCAGTGCAAAGACCTGATGTAGCTGTACATTTTGTTTCCCAATTTCGAGATTTGCAATAGTGGTTCTAGAAACTCCAATTCGTGAACCAAGCTCAGCCTGCGTCAAATCCCTGAGACCTCTGATGCGACTTAGCTTTTGACCGAAGCTTCTGTTGACTATCGCGGACAAGTTTTTCACATAATTTACCCGCATTTGCAAATCATTATGCACCATTTTGGGTGCATTGTAAAGCTAAACTTGCATTCGAGAATATTGACAAGTCCTGGTTAGCAAAAGTTTTAGCCATCAACCTATACTTGCAATTTGCCTCGCAAATATGTATTGTCAAATGGCAGTTAGTAATCCTCATTTGAAGGGAAAAGAGAGACCAGCTGTGGTTCACCGCCGCAGCTGGCCCAGGTGGCGGATGGTGTGTCCGCCCGCTACCTCGTAAACGAAGCAGCGCCCAATGCAGATTACCACCTGCACTTCGTAAGCGTCTCGGTCGCATGCGGACCGTAACTGTGGAAATTTTTACACGGAGGCTTATGAAATACAGCGTGACCTGCACCACAAAACACTCCACCTATGAACGCATTACACACATCGGTTGTGTCACTGACACCGGTCTCTATCAGCGCTTCACTGAAGACGAAGCCATTAACCGTATTCGCAGCGGCGACGAGTTTCATGTCACCGGCGGAGGATACACCGCAAAGGTGATCATCGCTGAGCATGAGGGTCGCCCGTATTTGAAGACTGAGCGCGATGGTATTCGTCCGGATAACCTTCTTGCTTTGAAGCACTGCGAGGAAGCGCCGAAGCCCGTTGTTCCTCCGACTCGCACTGTTCCAGCGCATTCGCATTCGGTGTAGTCATGGCTAATCTTCATGCACTTTCAGGGAAGGCAGGCCAGCCTGCTTTCCCTTCTTTCCCCCAGTTTGAGCAGATCCCAATCCCGGGCAATTTGACGCTACAAACACTTCATGCTCATGGGCGAGTTATCATAGAAAACATAAACCCTCTTAGAGTGTGGCGAGGCGTTATCAAGCCATTTGAGACCGATATAGCGGCCAAGGAGATACTGCGTCTTCTGGCTGCAGATCGTCCGGTTGATGTTCTAGCAGGGCAAGTTCTTCCTACATCAGAAGCTAGCCTGATGAAGCATCACCCTGAAGAATCGAGGATGCAGAAAACAGGTATATCGTTTGATGTCCTCGTAGTGGAGCTTGATCCTCCTGCGCATCCATGGGTCTTTTCGCTTCAACCAGCCATTTCCAGCTCACTTTTTCCATCGCATCCCCATTTGCGCTCTGACCGCAGCATTGCGCTACCGTCGAGGACTTTGAACGGCCTCTGCGTCTACTCGGCCGCTGAATTCGTCTACGATCCTCTGGTGCCAAGACTCCCTCAATTCTTAGGTCAAGTCTCAATCTTTCTGGCGAAGCACGTGATATGGCTTAGTACTCAAAAGTTATTCAACGCCACCGGGAGGGTGATTCATGACGGTGTGGATATGACCACTATCATGCGAAATCTTCCGTCGAACTCGATTTGGCAGGTGCAACCGGATGAACCGACAATCTGGCGAGGATTTTGGCCCGGCGTTGCCGCGCACAGCGGTCGAGAGCATCTCACCCTAGATCCGAAAGGTGAGTGCTGGTGTGGTAAAGGTTCTCGATATATTGATTGCTGTTTAGAGCGCGAGAAAAACCTGTATTCAACCTAATTTCAACAGGCGGCCCAGGCCTAAATCTGAGTGCCCCATCTCCGCGCGGTTTCATCGCGCTAAAGTGGGCATTCGAGCGAAGCTCGAACCCGTGAAGCACAAGGGGCACAACTAAGCCCCTTCCACAATCCGAAAATCCCTCTCCACCTCAGGCCCAAGCACCGCCAGCGCCTTCTTATAATCCTCGCTCTCATACGCCGCCAGAGCGATCTCGTAGCTATCGAACTCCACCACCACCGTCGCCTGCACCACTCCTGCCTCGCGAGCCGTGACAGCACTCCGCGGCGACACTACGGTACGCGCCCCAAGCGGCCGCAGCGCCGCACCGGCGAGCGCAACATAGCGAGCCATCATCGCCTCGTCACCAACCGTCCTGTACGCAACCACCCAGTAACCCTTCTTCATATCGTCCCTTTATCCTCTCAGTTCAAAGATTGGTCTCTCTGCCACCGACTCGACCCACGGAAACAGCTTATCCAACTTCGTCATGTTCAGCGGCGGGTGGCCCACATCTTCTACCTTGCGCTCGCAGCCAGCCAGTGATCCACTGTCCTGCTGAAGAAAGCCAGGTCATGCGGTCCCACATACGTCTCGCGCAGGATGCCTGAGCGGTCCACCAGGTACGTCACTGGCCGCGCGCTGCCCGTGGCGATATAGTCGCGCGCGCCGCCCTCCTCGACTGCGCCTTTCATCACAGCCATCGACGCGTACTGCCGATACCGCGCAATCTCCTCCGGCGTCTCATCGCTGATGGTCAGGACAACAAGGCCCTTGTCCGCATACGCGCGCTGCAGCCGATCCAGATCCGGCATCTCCACGCGGCACGGCCCGCACCACGTCGCCCACACGTTCACGAGCACCAGCTTTCCCTGCAACTCCGCGAGATGATGCACGCTGCCATCCGGCATTAAACGGAACTCGAGTGCGGGAGCCGTCTGCCCCTGCTTCTGGTACGAGCGCTTCAGCGCCGCATTCTTCGGCCCCATGCGGATCAGCCAATCCTCCGCGGGAATCGTGAGCAGCAGCAGCACAACCACCGCCGCCCACCCGGCGAAGCCGCGCGGTGCATACCCTCGCCCCCGTCGGCAAAGCCCATAAATCCCGATCGCCGCGCCACACAGCATCGCAACAGCGACGTAGTTTCCATACAGAGTGATAAAGCGGACCCAGTCCATAGCTCCTCCACTCCAGAGACCTGAGCACTCGCCCGACCGATGCTGCGGCTCAGTCCACATCTGACCCAACAACGAAGGGTACCCCATCTCCGGCGCGCAAAGCCTGGGGTGGGCATTCGAGGCTGGGTGGCCCAAATCTCGCCCAGCCACAGATTCGGGCGCCTCATCTGCGGCGCGAAGCGCCTAAGGTGGGTCATTCGAGCGAGGCTCGAACCTTCGCAGGATGCTCGACCGGCTAATCCCGCGAATAACGCTCAGAAATCCTGTCAAGCCCCCAAACCACTTAAACCCATAAAAACAAACCGGATAGAGTTGGCAGAGCAGTTTCAGCGAATTTGCTAAAATAGAACTCAGATCGCAGCAGCAAAAAGCCCCGACCATCCGGGGCTTTTCTCGTTAACCGCTGTATTTTGAAGACCTTGCAATATGCAAGTCTCTAGATTCAATACTTTCCACCATAAGTCCAAAGCTAAGCGCAATAAAATGAAGATTTTGCGCAAAATTCGACGGAGGGGGATATCTAGGCGTATTGATCCTCTCTCTGAAAGAGAGAACGTAAGACCATCAACGCCTCGGTCGAGGTGCAGAAGCAGTCTGACGACCCGACCCTAAACACTGTTGCTTCTACTTCTTCTAGCTTGTCCCGGGTGTTGCGGATGTCGAAACGAAGGGTTTGATTCTCGCATAGCAACTCAGCAATGAGGGCGCGGAGGCGAAATTGCTCGTGAGACTCAACATTTACCGCTAGCTGTTCATTGCCGTTCAGTTCCGCCATCAACCAACTCGATGTCGAAGCTCCAGTATGTTCCATAACATCCTCCCTGATCACGGAGTACAGCAGTCGCACCCTGCCGATCCCGGACCTGCGCTTTTTTCCCCAATGAACCCCTAGCTTCCCCGTCGTTCTCTCGTAATCCACTCGCGGATATATGCTGGGCAATTCTTGAGTTCGATGTTGTCCGCTTCGCAGAGTTGGAGAAAACCGACGGCCTCTCGATCCACGAGCGTTAAGTCTTCTAGATCCAGAACCATGCGGTGACTGTTAGCTTCTGAGCTGATCAGTTTTTTCAACTCGGCTACATTTTCAGCGTCCATTCGGCCGCTCAACAAGACCACGTTTCCGTTTGCTGATCTCTGGATCTTCAGCATGGCTACCTTCTTTGCAACCATTCTTCGCCCCTGGAGAATGCAATTCGGTTGCCAGTCGCAAGTTATTGAAAGTACCAGTATTAATCGCCAAAAGGTCGCGATCGATCGCGATTTCGCGAAATCTCGCGAACAAACAGCTGGATTCTCAGTGGAAGCCGGTTGGACCTAACTTGTCTTGAAGCGAAACTTGTTGATCTTCAGCGACCGAATCTTTGACTCTAACGTAGAAGCGCGAATGCCCAGCATAGTCGCCGCACCTGAAGGTCCGGACACCATGCCTGCGGTCTTCGCCAAAGCCGCCTCGATGATCTCCTTCTCCTGAGTGGCAAGCTTTTCGGAGAGGTCAAGCGGGCTCTTCAGCTCTACTGCACAAGGCTGTCGCGAAAGCCAACTCTCGTCGATGGAGAAATTCTCCCCATCGCAAACAATCACGGAGCGTTCAACTACGTTCTGTAGTTCACGAATGTTTCCAGGCCAGTAATATGACTGCAGCATTTCCATGGTGCTCTTCTCTACGGTCCGTATCTTCTTCCCCGCTTTTCTTGCATAGCGATCGATGAAGTACTCCACCAGCAGGGGAATGTCTTCTCTGCGTTCGCGCAGAGCAGGAATCTCAATCGGAAAAACGCTCAGCCGGTAAAACAGATCGCTACGAAAGGTGCCCGCAGCGATGGCAGCCTGCAGGTCGCGGTTGGTGGCGGCAATCACACGAACATCGGATTGGATGGATCGATCTCCGCCGACACGCTCAAATTCGCGCTCCTGCAAAACGCGCAGCAGAGCGATTTGAGTCTCCGGAAGCAGTTCACCGATCTCATCCAGGAAGATCGTTCCCCCTTGAGCTAGCTCGAACCGGCCTAGCCGGCGCTGCATTGCTCCAGTGAAGGCTCCCTTCTCGTGACCGAACAGCTCCGAGGCGATCAACGTTGCAGGGATGGCAGCACAATTCACACTCACAAAGGCCCTTGAGGAGCGCCGCGATCGTTTGTGGATGGCGCGAGCAATGAGTTCTTTACCCGTTCCCGTCTCGCCGGTTATGAGAACGGTGGAATCGGAAGGCGCAACTTTGGCGAGACGCGCAAGAACTGCTTGAAGCGCCGGGGACTCGCCTACGATCTCCTCGAACATCGATACCTTATCGATCTCTTCCCTTAGCGCAATGTTCTCTTTATATAGCTGGTCCTTCAGTTTCTTGATTTCGTTAAACGCTTCCTGAAGTTCATCTGCCGCCCGTTTGCGCTCGGTGATGTCCGTGACCGCTCCCACAAACTCAAAGTTGCCCGACTCGTTTCTTGAGGGATGACCCACGACTCGCAGGTATCTGACGGATCCATCAGGCAGCAGCAACCGATGCTCAAATTCGAACTCCTCCCTCTCGCGTGAAACGCGTTCGATTAATTGCTGCACCGCCCCTCTGTCTTCCGGGTGAGTTCGTTGCACTATTTTTTCAATCGTAATCCCGGATGCGGGATCGTATCCAAATATCCGAAAGGTCTCTTGAGACCAGTAGATCTCTCCGCTGGAAACATCCCAGCCGAAGCTGCCTGTATGGCAAAGCCTCTGTGCTTCCGCCAGATAACTCTCGCTTCGACGCAACTCTTCTTCTGCCTGCTTGCGCTCGGTGATGTCCGTGACCGCTCCCACAAACTCAAAGTTGCCCGACTCGTTTCTTGAGGGATGACCCACGACTCGTAGGTATCTGACGGATCCATCAGGCAGCAGCAACCGATGCTCAATATCGAACTCCTCCCTCTCGCGTGAAACGCGTTCGATTAATTGCTGCACCGCCCCTCTGTCTTCCGGGTGAGTTCGTTGCACTATTTTTTCAATCGTAATCCCGGATGCTGGATCGTATCCAAATATCCGAAAGGTCTCTTGAGACCAGTAGATCTCTCCGCTGGAAACATCCCAGCCGAAGCTGCCTGTGTGGCTCAGTCGCTGCGCTTCAGCTAAGTAAGCCTTACTCCGTCGCAGCGCCTCCTCTGCAGACTTACGCTCGGCTCTTTCCTGGCCTTCGCGTAATGCTCTTTGCACTGAGGGCAGTATCCTCGACAGTCGAGACTTGAGAATATAGTCTGTTGCCCCGATCTTGAGCGCTTCGATCGCCACTTCCTCGCCCAGGGTTCCAGAAACAAAGATAAACGGCACTTCCGGGCGCTTCTCCACTGCGATCTTCAATGCCGAAATGCCGTCGAAGGAGGGAAGGGTGTAATCTCCCAGGATCAGGTCAAACCCGCCCTGTTCAAGTGAAGCCTGGAAATCAACCTGAGTCTCAACACGGGTTACACAACAAGCGACACCCTCTGACTCGAGCAGTGCCTGAACAAGTCCTGCGTCGCTGGGATCATCTTCAAGATACAGAATGCTCAAGGGAGATTTCACAGTCATCTCCGATCTTTCAACTCTCGAATCCGCTAATTCCTTTTTATGCTTCCCGGTGGCGGCTCATTGACAATCGCCCAAAAGATCCCGAGCTCCTTGATGGCATTGACAAACTCGTGAAAATCAACTGGTTTTACTACATAGGCGTTCACACTATGTCTATAGCTCGCCACCATGTCTTTTTCCTCACGCGACGAGGTCAGCACCACCACGGGAATCATTCTCAGCTTCTCATCAGACTTGATCTGCTGCAGCACCTCCAATCCGTCAACCTTAGGCAACTTTAGATCGAGCAGCAGGACAGCAGGATTCCCGCTGGTACGCGCACTGAAGTTTCCGCGGCAATAAAGATAGTCCAGGGCCTCTTCCCCATCGCGAGTGACAACAACCTCATTAGCAAGTTTGTATTCGTCCAGAGCCATCAGAGTAAGCTCCACGTCCTTAGGGTCGTCCTCCACCATCAAGATGCGTCCTAACATGTCCATAATCTCTATCTCCTTTGGCCAGGAACTGAGAAAAAAAAGGTCGCACCTCTATCCACAAAGCCCTCAGCCCAGACTCTGCCTCCGTGACGATGGATGATACGTTGCACGGTAGCCAGACCTATGCCAGTGCCTTCAAATGCATCAGACTGGTGAAGACGTTGAAATACGCCAAATAGCTTGTTGACATACTTCATATCAAAGCCAACTCCGTTGTCCCGGATAAACACCACAACCCCATCCTCTTCCTTTGCCGTACATCCTATTTCAATTTCGGCTTGCGGGCGTGTCCGTGTGAATTTCACAGCATTGGAAATGAGATTGACCAGCGCAAGCTTTAGCATCGAACGGTCGGCATACAAATTGGGCAATGGGCCGATTCTCCAGGCAATATTGCGACCATCTGTCTCCTCCTGCACTTCGCCTAGAACTTCCTTTACAAGTTCTTCCAGGCTGACCGTCGTCTCGCGCGTCTCCGTGCGTCCAATTCTCGAAAAGGCCAGGAGATCGTCGATCAAGTTGCCCATCTTTTTCGCCGCCTCCAGGATCGTCGCCATATATCGGTGGCTCTTTTCATCCAGGACTGACGAGGAATTCTTCTGAAGCAGCTCTGTATATCCGGCCACATGCCGAAGAGGCGCACGCAGGTCATGCGATACGGAATAAGCAAACGCCTCCAATTCCTTGTTAATGGCTTCGAGGTCGGTGGTTCTTTTCGCAAGCTCGTCGTTGAGCTGGCGAATCTCTTCTTCCCGTCGCTTCCGATCGCTGATGTCATTATTGGTTTCCAGGATCGCAACGGCACGCCCCTGCTCGTCTCGACGCAGAGACCATCGGCTTGCCACCACCACCCTGAACCCGTTAGCTTTCGTCTTCCGGAGTTCGCCTTCCCACCGGCGGGTGCGCAGCAACTCCGCGCGAACGTCCTCGATCGGTATCGGAAATTCTGTCTGCAGGAGTTGGTGACTGTTCTTCCCGATTGCCTCCTCTGCCGTCCACCCGTACAACTCCTCAGCCCCTCGATTCCAGTACGTAATGATGTCACTCATGTCACGGACGAAAATGGTGTCATGTGTGAGATTGAGCAGGCTGGCCTGCTGGGTTCGTTCCTCTACTTCAATTTGGAGCTCGTCGCGAGCTTGACGAAGGTCTGCCTCGACTCGGTGCCGAAGGGAACTAAAACGTGTAACGAGCGCCGCGATCAGCACCAAAATGATAAGGGACGGAAGATCGGAAAAAGTGAAATAGAAGCTGTAAAGGGGCGGCACGAAGAAGTAATCGAAGGAAGCGGTCGAAAGCACAATCGACACGACTGCAGGTCCCACTCCGGCATTCCAGGCGGTGATCGCTACCGCAAACAGGAAAAGCGAAAGTTCCCGACCACGAAATTGAAAGTGGTGCAGGAGCAGTGCTACCCCGAGTGCTGTCGCAACGGACGCGACTGCAAGACCGTACCGCAGCATCCAAGGTAGGGTCTTCCGCATTGAGGGTTCCTGCCGCGCCATGGCTTGACTCGCTCAATCGCTGCTGATTCTTCTCGTCCGCACATGGAGGTTTGGCGTTTCCGCCTCAAGCGCTCTCTTACCCTGCTGCATGGAGTCGCGCTTGCCCTTCGGAAAATCGAAAAAGGACCGCTCGAGTGGGCCCAGAAGGCAGTGGCCTTACAATACCCTATCTCGTGTGCTCGTTGGAGCCCCGTGCTAATCTTTCCCGCACCGAGGAGGCTGTCATGTCAGAGCAGGCGAACAAGGCCCTCGCAAGACGCTGGTTCGAAGAAGTCTGGAACCAGGGCAGGGAATCGACTATCGACGAACTCTTCCACCCACAGGGCAAAGCCTACGGCTTCCCCGAGCCCGAGTCAGTCCTCCACGGCCCCGGAGACTTCAAAACCATCCATCGCCAGTTCCACGGTGCCTTCTCCGGCATCCACATCGACATCGACGACCTGATTGCCGAAGGAGATCGCGTGGCGATCCGCTGGACCTGCACGATGACTCATAACGGCGACGCGCTAGGCTTCCCAGCCAGTGGAAAGAAAACCACCCTCGGCGGTTCGTCCTTCATCACCTGCCGGGATGGCAAACTCATCGACGGATGGAACTTCATGGATCTCACAAAAATGACCCTCCAGCTTCAGGGCAAATAGACTAGGTGGGCCATGAAACCGGGTGCCCCAGCTCGAACCCTTCGCAGGGCGCTCCCTTCAAGAATCTCTTGACCGAAGTCCAACCACCATCGACCATAACCTCATGCGTCCACTGGCCCTGGCACTTCTCACCCTGACCATCCCTCTCGCCGCCCAATCCAACATCAGCAATGCCCTCCTCGAAGAGACCATCATCCACTCCGGCACCGCCGGCCAGTTCGAATCCGCCCAGAAGGACTACTGCGCCGCCGTCGTCAAAGGTGGAGCGCCCGCCTGCCTCATCTTCTCCACCGCCACCTTCGGCCAGTCCGATCGCTACTTCACCGTCCTGCCCTTCGCCTCCTTCATCCATTACGACCAGGGCAAGTACACCGACAAGGGCCTCACCCCCGAAGAAGCCAAGGCTCTCAGCGCCCGCCGCGTCCCGCCCATCGCCTCGAACCACGAGTCCGCCATCGCCCTCCACCGCGACCTCTCGACCCTTCCCACCGCCTCCAACGCCGAATACCCCACCAGCTACTTCACCGAGTACCGCCTCCGCCCCGGCACCTCCGCCGCCTTCCTCAAAGCCGTCCACGACTTCATGCTTCCCGCCGCCCGCAAGGCCAACCTCATCGAGTTCGAGGTCTTCACTACTACCGTAGGCGAGAGCCCCGACCGAATCCTCATCGTCACCCGCCTCAAAAACTTCGCCCAACTCGACCAGCCCGACCCCATCGAATCCAACATGTCCGTAGGCCAGCGCACCGCCTGGCATAGCGTCGCAAAGGAACTCACCCAGCACCGAGACACCTGGATCATGCGCTACCGAGCCGACCTGAGCACCGACCCCCGCTCCCCAGCCGCTCGCTAAATCTCTGCTCCTGCCTCTAAATTGCTGAATTTACTACTACAAGAGGCAGAGAATTGCTTATAATCTGCAAGCAACACACCATGCTTTCAGAAAATAGTAGAGTTGTCTGCAAGCAGTGCAGCTCGCTTCGTACAACGCGCATTACGCGCAAGAGCTTCTTCGAGCGCGTCATCGCGCGACGCCTGGGACTCCATCCCTGGCGCTGTCTGGACTGCTTCTACACCTTCCACTCACGCCATCGTGGCATCAAGCATCCTCGGCGTGAGAGCGCTAGTTGAGAATTGCCATTTTGCGCGCGACGGTCGTCAGGGTCTCGAGTGCCCGATCGATCTGCTCGCGGTTATGCTCGCTCGTCATAATGGTGCGAATGCGCGCCTTGCCCTCAGGAACCGTGGGGAAGGCGATTCCCGTCGCCATCACTCCGGCGTCGAACAGGGTCTTGCTGAACTCCATCGTCTTGCGTCCGTCTCCGATGATGATCGGTGTAATCGGAGTCTCGCTCGCAGGAGTCGTTCGCCCGCCAGTGTCGAAGCCAGTCGCGGTAAGCTGCTCCTTGAAGTAGCGCGTATTCGACCACAGCCGCTCGATGCGCTCAGGCTCCGTCTCCAGCAGGTCGAAGGCAGCGATGCACGACGCCGCGACCGAAGGCGGATGCGAGGTCGAGAACAGGAACGGTCGCGCGCGGTGATACAGATATTCGATCAGGTCGCGGCTGCCGCAGACGTAGCCGCCCAACGCGCCGATCGCCTTCGACAGTGTACCTACCTGCACATCCACGCGCGACGTGCAGCCGAAGTGATCGACTGAGCCGCGCCCATTGCGTCCCAGAACGCCGCTTGCGTGCGCGTCGTCGACCATCATGATCGCGCCGTACTTGTCGCACACGTCGCAGAGTTTGTCGACCGGGCCGATGTCGCCGTCCATCGAGAACACTCCATCGGTGATTACGAGCTTTCGCCCGGGCTCGTTCTGAATCTCTTTCAAGATCTCCTCTGCGTGAGCGACGTCCTTATGGCGGAAGACCTTGATCTTCGCGCGCGAGAGCCTCGCGCCATCGATGATGCTCGCGTGATTCAGCTCATCGGAGATGATGAAGTCTTCTTTGCCAAGAATGCTCGAGACTGTACCTGCATTTGCCGTGAAGCCCGACTGGAAGACCACGCAGGCCTCCACGCCCTTGAAGGCCGCGATCTTCTCCTCCAGTTCCATGTGGATGCGCATCGTACCGGCGATGGTGCGCACGGCGCCTGAGCCTACGCCAAACTTCTCCGTCGCAGCGATGGCTGCCTCGCGCAGCTTCGGATGATCGCACAGACCGAGATAGTTGTTGCTCGCAAGATTGATGACTTTTTTCCCGTCGTACGTGCAGACGGGGCCCTGCTCATCTTCGAGAACGCGAAGCCGAAAGTAGGTCCCGCGTTGCCTGAGATCGTTCAATTGTGCTGTAAGATGTGCAAGTTGCGGGCGGGTTGCGGCTGAAGTGGTCATAGAAACCATCGTAAACCCGCACACGGCAGGCAGTCTCGTGCTTCGACGTGGCATCCTAGAGATATAGGCGCAGGCGGATCAGCTCATTTTTCTGCGCCGATGTAGTCACAAATTCTGAGTCAAGAAAGGCTCGTACGATGATCCCTCCCCACAGACTGATACCAGCCGCAGCCATAGGGCTTGCGCTTACGCTGTTTACCGGATGCCAATCCAAACAGGACGCCGCCATCGAACAGGCAAAGAAGGTGGCAGCAGCAACCGGACAGCCCCAGCAGGTCATCACTGCTGACAAAGCTGGCAACGTCACCACAACCACCATCCAGCCACCGGCTCCCGGGCAGACCACCGGGGCCATCACGACCACCGTAACCCCAGCCACGACAGTTCCGGCAAATTCACCGGCTGTAGCTCCGGGAACTCCTGCAGAGCAGCCCACCACCGCATCCGTCTCTCAGCCCGCAGTTGCCCCTGTTCCTCGTGGAGCACCTGTTGTTGCTCCAGCTGAGGTCAGGGTTCCCGCGGGAACGACGCTCGCCATCCGCATCAATCAGCACATCAGCGTCAAGACGAGCCGGGCAGGAGACCGTTTCGACGGTGAAGTTGTCGATCCCGTCCTCCGCGGCGAAGGCAACGGCGTCATCATCCCCAAGGGAACGCCTGTGGGCGGCGTGATCGAAGCATCCCACAGCCGCGGCCGCTTCAAAGGCGCGTCGATCCTCGAGCTTCGTCTGACGTCGCTCACGCTTAACGGCACTCGCTACCCCATCGCCTCCTCTGACCTGACTCGCACGAAGAAGGGTAAGGGCAAGCGCTCTGCGGCCCTCATCGGCGGCGGCACCGGGCTGGGCATGTTGCTTGGCGGAGTAGCCGGCGGCGGCAGCGGTATGTTGATCGGTGGACTGGCCGGCGCTGGCGCAGGCACCGCGACAGCCGGACTCACCGGCAACCGCGATCTCGACATCCCATCGGAGTCCATCGTCCGCTTCAAGCTGGCGGACGACCTGGTCGTGCACCCCTCGTAGCTTTCTCGGCAGCAATTTTGCAAGCGAAAGGCCCATCCACGATGGATGGGCCTTTCCCATGAAATTCCGAAGCGAGGTCAGCCGGTGTACTCCTCAACGCGGTTCTGCGCGATCTCTTCGCGTGCCACCGCGCGATGCGCGGCCATGTGCCCGGCCGCTACCGAGAGAAAGCAGAGCACGACTGACGCGACAACATTCGCCAGAGCTCGCCCCCATGCCCCGGAGCGCATCAGGTCGAACGTCTGCAGGCTGAAAGACGAGAAGGTCGTGAAGCCTCCGCAGATGCCTACCATGACGAACAGGCGGATGTGATCGGGTACAGAGTACCTGTCACCGTGCAGTGTCAACGTGCCGAAGAAGCCGATGACGAAGCACCCGATGATATTGATCAGTACAGTGCCGTAAGGAAAACCGTTGTCGATGTTCAGGGTGGCACGGGTGATTGCGTACCGCAGGACCCCACCGAGTGCGCTGCCGAGAGCGATCCAGAGATAGGTCATGATGATCTGCCTCAACCTCTCCTCATATGGAAATCAATTTGGCAGAAGTCATCAGCCCATCTTGGTCTCCCATCTTGGTCTGATGATGGGCGGTTGATGGGAGACCTCATTCCCGTTGCCATTACTGTAACCTACCGGTCGCCTCGCGCAAGTCCAAATCACGCTCGCCCTTGTCGAGATGAGCCGCTACCAGCGCGCGCGCTTCGGCAAGGACCTCATCATCGCCTCCGCATCCGTTCAGCCAGTGCATCTCCCGCTCGCGCCGAAACCACGTGAGCTGGCGTTTGGCGTAGTTGCGGTGGCCTTGCTGCGCCCTGGCGACCGCGTCTTCACGGCTGAGTTCGCGCCGCAACACTTGAGCGGCCTCGGCATATCCCAGCGATCCCAGCGAACGGCACTCGGCTCCGTAGCGCTCGATGAGCCGTTCTATCTCTTCGACGAGTCCGCGGTCGAACATCGCCGCCGCCCGCTGATTGATGCGCTCGTACAACCGCTGCCGCGGAGGGTTCAGCCCAAGCCGCAGTATGCGGTATCCCTTGAGTTCATCGCGTCCCTTCTGCCACTGCTCCGTTAGAGGCTCATCGGCGGCAAGCGAGACTTCGATCGCGCGGACGACCTTCGGAACATCGTTTTCATGGATGGCCTCGGCGGCCGCTCGATCAAGCCGCCGCAACATGCGGTGCAGATACGCCGGCCCTCGCTTCGCGGCAATCTCTCGCAGCCTCTCGCGCTGCCCTGGCTTTTGCGGCGGAGCAGGAAAGAGTCCGTCGATCAGCGCCCTCAGATACAGTCCCGTGCCGCCCGCAACGATCGGCAGATGCCCGCGCTCGGCGATTCCGCGCAGAGCCTCACGGGCCTGACGGCTGTAGTCGCCCGCCGTTACGGGCTCGTCCGGCCACGCTACGTCGATCATGTGGTGCGGCACCATCGCGCGCTCTTCGTGGGTTGGCTTGGCCGTGCCAATCTCCATCTCGCGGTACACCGCAACCGAGTCGCAGCTTACGATCTCGCCGTCGAACTCCTCGGCCAGCCGCAGCGCCAGCGCAGTCTTTCCGCTCGCCGTGGGGCCCACCAGCACTATCAGCGGGACCTCATCGCGACCATGCGATCGATGCTTCACCATACCCGCCACCAGCCCGGTGTAAAGACGTGATGGATGCCCGCTCGCAGCAGACTGAACACCAGCACAGCCATTGCAAGAAAGATAAGCCCGCGAAGCTGGCGGCGGCGCTCCTGCTGTTCGTCCTGTGAGGAAGACTGAGGGGTCGAGTCAGGCATCCAGAGACTACTCCGGATTCTTGTTGACGAGGAAGGCGATGCGCAACTCGAGGTTCGGCCCCTTGAAGTTGCTCGGCAGGGGAGGGAACTGGCCGACGCCGGTGATGCCGCCCCACGCCGCGCGGTCGATCGCCTGGTCGTGTGTGGAGGCCTCAAGGTGCATCTCGCCGATTCTGCCATCGGGGAGAATCGTGAAGCGGATCAGCGTCTCGCCCTGCTTGTTCAACGGAGGCCGCGCCTCCTCGGGGATGAGCGGAACCCACGTCCTGCGGATGTCGCCGAGGATCCGTCGCAGATACGGAGCGAAGTCTACGCCCATCGTGTCCGACAGCACCTCGACACCGGTGTTCAGCCCGCCATGGGCCACCGGCGCATTGGCTCCGAAGTCGCCGCCCTGACCCCGGCTCCGCGCCGCCTGCTCGGCTGCCTGTCGAATGGCGTCGCCTGCGGATTGCGTCTGGCTGCCGAAGTTCGGCCTGGTGGGAGCGGGTCTCGGTGCATCGACTATCGGCTGCTGTTGTGGAGGATGCTGCGGCAAAGGCTGGGGCGCAGACGGCTGTTCAGCCTGTTGTTGCGACTGCTGCTGCGCGGGCTGCGGAGCCGGTGCTGAAGGCGCGGGAGAAGGCTCACCCGCGCGGCGCATGGCCTGAAGCTGCTCAAGCGTCTTCTTGTCCAGCGTCGGCTTCGCCGTCTGCTGCACGCGGTCCTTATCGCTGATGACGTTGCTCGGCTTCTTCGGCAGCGCCTTGGACACATCGTTCGGCATGTCCAGATAGGTCAGTTGCTGCTTGTCACGCTCTCTCAACACGTCGGCCGGATTGATCAGGCGGGGCTGGTGGAAGATGACCTGCGGGCCGTACAGCACAAACCAGGCAATTGCCAGCCAGATGATGATCGAGATGTAGACGGCCTCGCGGAACCTTGCACGTGAGCGCTCATCGTCCAGCGTGTCCAGAAGATGGATCAGCTCATGCTCTTCGAGGTCGCCATAGCGGGAACTACGCACCTTAACAGGCGGGGAGGGTGGTGCGGGGTTGGGAGGCGTCTCGAGTGTTGGCATCGGTTCGTTGATCTGACGGCTTCGTGACGCGAAAGTTTCCTGGCTAAAGGGTACGAAAGTCTTAACCCGGGCTGCCCGCCCGAGTTTGCGTCATCCATATATTTTCTCATCTTTGCCGCCCCCCGGGGTCTGACCCAAATGGGGGAGCTAAGTCGTAGACTAAGCAGGTGCCTTTTCCTGTCGATACGCCCGCCGTTGTTCTCACCGTCAGCGACCGCTGCTCCCGCGGCGAGCAGTATGACCTCTCCGGCCCCTCTGTATCGAGAATCCTCAAAGCCGCCGGAGCTGCCGTCGTTGCCGAGACCGTCTCCGACGAGGTCGAGCAAATCGCCTCTGTCCTCAGGCGGTACATCGGCAAAGCCCAGCTGATCGTCACCACCGGAGGAACGGGGCTCGCGCCGCGCGATGTCACCCCTGAGGCCACGCGGATGGTCTGCGACCGTCTCATCGAGGGCCTCGCCGAGCGCATGCGCGCCGAAGGAGCTCGTCACACGCCTTTCGCCGCGCTCAGCCGTGCCGTCTGCGGAAGCGCAGGCGGCACACTCATCGTCAACCTCCCGGGTAGCCCAGCCGGTGCACGCAGCTCGCTGGAGGCCATCCTGGATCTTCTTCCGCACGCACTCGACCTCCTTGCAGGCCGTACTGCCCACCCTCCCGCTGTCTCCGCGTCGGCCAGCCAGGCTCCAGATTCGCACCACTGTGATGAACCGGCCATATCCGGGCGAGTAGACTCGGAGAAGCACTCGTGAAACTTCATCCTGTCATCTGGTTCCGCAAAGCTGGCATCATGACGATGGCCTTGCTGAAGCCCTTCGGTTTCTGGGGGCTGGGCGGCCTGTCCTTCGTCGACGCCGGGCTCTTTCCCATCCCGCCAACGATGGACCTGGTCCTGATCGGCTACGTCGCCGCAGACCACTCCCGCCTTTTGCTCTACTGCCTGGTCGCCGCCCTCGGCTCCGCGCTGGGAAGCCTCATCCCGTATTACATCGGCCGCGCCGGCGGAGAGCTTTTCCTGCTGAAACGCATCAACCGGGAGCGCTACGAGCACCTCCGCGACCGCTTCGAGCGGCAGGAGTTCTTCGTCATCGCCATTCCGGCCATGATCCCACCACCCTTCCCGCTCAAGCTCTTCGAGTTCGCCGCCGGCGTCTTCGAGATGAAGCCCTTCCCCTTCGCCGCCGCCATCTTCTGTGGGAAGTTGATCCGCTTCCTGCTCTTTGCCATCATCACCGTCGTCTACGGTCCAGCCATCGTCCACACTGTCAGCCGCGAGTTCCACCGCCACGCTGGAATTGTCCTCGCAGGCGTAGGAACCCTCCTCGTCCTGCTCGGGGTGTACATCGCACAAGCTCTTCGCCGCCGCGGAACCCAGTTCCCCGTCGAAGGAGACGTCTAAACAGTCGGCGATGCCGAAATAAACGAGGGCTGCGGAAGATTCCGCAGCCCTCTTTGCTTCCTGTCAGGATAGTGATTACGCAGCGCGCTGGCTGTTCTGTGCCTCGCGAACGCTCTCGGCGATGTTGGCCGCCAGCACCGGCAGTCCAAACAGCGCGCCCGCCGTCACCGCCGTCGACATCACATCATTCGCATAGAACGGAATCGCCGCGACGTAGCAGGTCGCGAGCCCCGAGACCGTGTGCGGATAGAGTCCGTCGCCGATCCAGACCATGAAGTTGCTCAGCACGAAGAACGACGTCGAGGAGGCCAGCACCGCGCCCGTAACGCGCAGCATTGAGGGCTTGCCCTGAAGCACTTCATGTCCTATCAGGGAGACCGCCGCGTACCACGCCCAGGTCACCAGATAAGCGCTCGGGTGAAACGCAAAGCTGTAGACATGGGTGGTCAGGTAATAGTCGGTCGCCATCAACGCGAGCACGGCTGCAATCGCATGCCAGCGGCTGCGACGCGCGCCAAAGAACAGCAGACCGCCGCCAACCGCCGTAAACCCGACGCTGGTGGTGCTGAAGGCATGCGGCAGAAGACGGCTCAGAACGGCGAACAAGAGGACAAGATAGGCAGCCATGACAAACCTCGAGGGAAGAAGAGATGCGCGTGAGCGCATGCTCTATGATTGTCAAACTTTACCAGCAACGGGGTCAACCCGGACACCGCCTTCCGGCAAAGTCAGAGGAATGAAGATCATCAACCACCTCCCCCTTTTCCCCAATGAACACTCCGAGTCTTTCCAGCACAGTGGGGGCGAACAGGCCACGTCCACGCCGAAATCGACGTCCTAGTCAACAGTAAGGAGACCGAATGAGGAAGCAACCACTTGCCGTTGCCAGTGGTGTTGCTCTCACACTGGCCATCGCGATGGCGCACGCGCAGCCGCCTCCTTATCCTAGGATTGCTCCGCCACCGCCATCACGCGCAGTCATCCCTCCTACGCTCCCGGGCTACGCCGGGCAGGACGGCTACTACCGCTGGTATGGGGGCCGCTATGTCTGGTTTCCGGAACAGTATTTGCGTCCGCCTAGTGGTCGCATCTGGGTGCCGGGCCACTGGCGCGCCACGTCGCGCGGTTATGTCTGGATCGAGGGCCACTGGCGCTACTACTAAACCGCCCAGGCTGATGGACGCCGGGCAGTCCTGTGCTTCGACCTTCAGGCCCGCCAAGCTATCATCAACGTATGACCTCTGAAGCACGCGCCAAAAACATCAAAGTTCTCATCTTCGACGTCGATGGCACCCTCACCGACGGCCAGATCTTCGTCCTCCCCGGCCCCGACGGCAAGGGAATCGAATCCAAAGGCTTCGCCGCGCACGACGGCCTCGGCATCACGCTCGGCCGTCTCGGTGGCCTGCGCATCGGTATCATCACCAAGCGCAACTCGCAGACCGTCGCCATCCGCGCCCGCGATCTCAAGCTCGAGTTCGTCTACCAGGGCCAGGCACACAAGATGAACGCCATCCGCGATATCCTCGCGAAGACCGGCTTCACCCTCGACCAGCTCTCCTACGTGGGCGACGACATCGTCGATCTTCCCGTCATGCGCGAGTGCGGCCTCGCCATCGCCACAGCCAACGCCCGCCAGCAGGTCAAGGACGTCGCCCACTACATCACACCCAACCCCGGCGGCCAGGGGGCAGGCCGCGACGCCATCGACTTCATCCTCTCCGCCCAGGGAAGCCTTGCCAAGGTCATCGAGCAGTACCTCGACGAGGAGAACAAGGCGGCGGAAGTCGCCGATGTTGGCGTGGGCAATATGTAGGTGAGTTAGCCAGTCGGCGAGTCAGCATCTGCTTCAGCCGCTCAGAATCGCGCTGACTTGCTAACCCGCTGACTGGCTAACTCGCTAAATCCCGGCGAATAAAGATCGAACAAATCCGCGCTAGAATACGGCATGCCCCAGGCCGCCGAAGCTCTCGCGATCCCGACCTCACTTGCCTGGGCGCATCCCGTCACCGCTGAGTGGTTCCTCTCGAAGTTCGGCTCGCCCACCGAGCCGCAGGAGCAGGGCTGGCCCAGCATCCTCGCCGGAGACGCTACGCTCATCTCTGCGCCCACCGGAAGCGGCAAGACCCTCGCCGCATTCCTCGTCTGTATCGACAGGCTCCTCCGCGATGCCATCGCAGGAACGCTCGCGCCCACGACACAGGTCGTCTACGTCAGCCCGCTCAAGGCGCTCTCCAACGACGTCCAGAAGAACCTCGACCAGCCCCTGCGCGAGATTCAGCAGCTTGCGTTCGAACGCGGCTACCTCTCCACCGAAATTCGCACCGCGGTCCGCACCGGCGACACGCTGCCCAAAGAGCGCGCCGCCATGCTGCGTAATCCGCCGCACATCCTCGTCACCACGCCTGAATCGCTCTACATCCTTCTCACCGCGGGCAAGTCGCGCGAGCACCTCCGCCGCGTCCACACCGTCATCGTCGACGAGATCCACGCTGTAGCCGACGACAAGCGCGGAGCCCACCTCGCCCTTTCTCTTGAGCGATTGGACTCGCTGGTCTGCGGCGAAAACCGCCTCTCGCCCGGAGCCTTCCTCACCGGCCTCACCACGCCGCCGCAGCGCATCGGCCTCTCTGCCACGCAGAATCCCATCAAGCTCGTCGCCGACTTCCTCACCGGCGTCCACGAAAACCGCAAGCCTGCCAACATCGTGCAGGTAGGCCAGCGCCGTGAGCTAGACCTCGCGATTGAAGTTCCGAGCGACGAACTCAGCTCCGTCCTCACCACAAAGATGTGGGAAGAGATCTTTGACAAACTCGCCGCCTACACCGAAACGCATCGCTCAACGCTGGTCTTCGTCAATACCCGCCGCCTCGTCGAGAAGATCGCCTTCGCCCTCGCCGAGCGCCTCGGCTCGGAGAACGTCGCCGCGCACCACGGCTCGCTCTCGCGCACCCTCCGCCTCGATGCCGAGCAGCGGCTGAAGAACGGCGAAATAAAGATCCTCATCGCCACAGCATCGCTCGAGCTCGGCATCGACATCGGCGACGTCGACCTCGTCTGCCAGATCGCCACCACTCGCGCTGTTGCCGTTGCGATGCAGCGCATCGGCCGCGCCGGACACTGGCGCGGAGCCATCCCCAAAGGCCGCTTCTTCGCCACCACGCGCGACGACATGCTCGAACAGGCCGCGCTCATCCGCAAGATGCGCTCCGGCGAACTTGACCAGCTTGAGATCCCACCCGAGCCCACCGACGTCCTCATGCAGCAGATCGTCGCAGCCTGCGGGGCTGAACCATGGGACGAAGACGCGCTCTACAGCATGCTCACGCGCGCATATCCCTATCGCAACCTCACCCATGCGCGCTTCGACGAGATCATCACCCTCCTCGCCAACGGCATCGAGTCCAGCCGAGGCCGCTACGGCGCTTATCTTCTCCGCGATGGCATCCACGGTCAGCTCCACCCGCGGCGCGGCTCACGCATGATCGCCATCACCAACGGCGGTGCAATTCCCGAGACAAACCTCTACTCCGTCATCCTGCAACCCGAAGGTGTGCAGATCGCCACGCTGGACGAGCACTTTGCCGTCGACTCCTCGCCTGGCGACGTCATTCTGCTCGGCAATACCAGTTGGCGTATTCAGCGTATCGAGGCTGCCGGGCGCGTCCTCGTCGAAGACGCCCACGGTGCCTCGCCAACGCTCCCTTTCTGGTTCGGCGAAGCTCCGCAGCGCACGGCGGTCCTCTCCACTGGCGTCGGCGAACTGCGCGAACACATCTCCGCACTGACACCCAACGTCACCCCCGGCTACATCTCACCCGCTGACCCCGAGGTCGCTACCGCCGCTCAATGGATCATGGCCAACTGCGGCCTCTGTCCCAGCGGCGCGCAACAGCTCATCGCGTACATCGTCACCGGACGCGCCGTTCTCGGAGCCGTACCGTCGAAGACCACCATCATCGCCGAGCGCTTCTTCGACGAGGGCGGCGGCATGCAGCTCATCCTGCATGCTCCCTTCGGAGGCCGCATCAACAAGGCCTGGGGGCTCGCGCTGCGCAAGCGATTCTGCCGCGGATTCAACTTCGAGCTTCAAGCCGCTGCCACCGACAACGGCATCAACATCGCCCTCGCCGAGCAGCATAGCTTCCCGCTCGCCGATGTCTTCCAGTTCCTCACCGAGCACACCGCGAAGGAGTTGCTCGAACAGGCCTCTCTCGCCTCGCCCATCTTCAAGACTCGCTGGCGCTGGGCCGCCGGCCGCAGCCTGCAGCTTCTGCGCTTCTCCAAGGGCAAACGCATCGCTCCGCAGATCCAGCGCACGCGCTCCGAAGACCTCCTCGCCAGCGTCTTTCCGCAGGCCGCCGCCTGCTTCGAAAACATCGAAGGCGACATCCAGATCCCCGACCATCCTCTCGTTGACGAAGTGATGAGAGATGTTTTGCAGGAGGCGATGGACCTTGAAGGTCTCATCGAAGTCCTCCGCGCCATCAAGGACGGCACCATCCGCTGTCTCGCCGTCGACACGCCCGTGCCCTCGCAGTTCGCCCACGAGCTCCTCAACGCCAACCCCTACGCTTTCCTCGACGAGGCCGGTCTGGAAGAGCGCCGCGCCCGCGCCGTCTCGCTCTCGCGCACGCTGCCCGCAAGCGTCCTCGAAGAAGCAGGCCGCCTCGATCAGAGCGCCATCGACGAGATTCGCCGCGAGTGCTGGCCCGATATCCGCGACGAGCACGAGCTACATGACCTCCTCCACTCTCTCGTCGCGCTCCCCATCGCCTTTTTTGCGGACAACCCCGAATCCCGCCACTGGCCCACGCTTTACGACCGACTGACCCGCAACGGACGCGCCCAGACCATCGACTGCAACGGCATCCCCTGCTGGACCTCCGCCGAGCGTGCCGTCCACGTAGCCAATCTCTGGCCACCGACAGCAGCTTCCTCAATCACTACCCTAGATGCCGTCATTCTGAGCGAAGCGAAGAACCCCCGCATTTTGTCCGAAGCGCCACAAATGCTTCAGGAAAAAATAACTAATGGAGTCGCCAAAGAACAGGCCATCAAGCAATGCGTTCAGGGATGGGTTCAGATCCTCGGCCCGACCACTGCCAATACCTTCGCGGAACACCTTGCGCTCAATCCCTCCGAAATCTTCCAGGCCTTCCTCGCGATGGAGATGCAAGGCCTGCTCATGCGCGGCGTCTTCGAGCGGCACAAGCCCACGCACGATCACGACATCGAGTGGTGCGAGCGCCGCATCCTGCAGCGCATTCATCGCCGCACGCTCCACACGCTGCGCAAGCAGATCGAGCCCGTCACGCCTGCCGTCTACATGCGCTGGCTGCTCGGCTGGCAACACCTCGCGCCACAGACGCAGCTCTCAGGCGAAGAGGGCGTACTCGAAGCTCTGCACCAGCTCGAAGGCTTCGAGGCCCCCGCCATCGAGTGGGAACGCACGCTGCTCCCCGCGCGAGTCGCCAACTACGACCCCCGCTGGCTCGACGCACTCTGCCTCTCCGGAGCAGTTGGCTGGGGTCGCATCTCGCCGCATCCGGCCTGGTCCGCCGCCGACGGAGGCGCGCCGCGCCGCGTCATCCCCACCAACGCCGCGCCCATCACCTTCTACATCCGCGAAACCGCCGACTGGCTGCCCCACGCACTGGCCCGTGAGCGCGTCGAAGAGCCACGCCTCCAGCAGTCGCTCAGCCCAGAAGCCCTCCAGGTCCGCTCGCTCCTCCTCGATCGCGGAGCATGCTTCGCCAACGACATCCAGCGCATCCTCAGTCTCTCGAAACAGCAGACCCAGCGCGCCCTCTGGGAGCTTGCTACAGCAGGCCTCGCCGCCGCCGACGGCTACGACCAGCTTCGCGCCATCATGGACCCCCGCCGCAAGTCCGCAGTGACCAATGGCCCCCAGGGCAAGCGCCCATCGCGAAGCACTGCAGGCCGCTGGTCGCTCCTCACCGAAGAGGCCCACGCCGCACCCACCGCCATCGAGCAAGCCCGCCGCACCGAATCCGCGCTCGAGTCCTACGCTCGCATGCTCCTCGCCCGCTACGGCATCCTTTTCCGCGATCTGCTCACCCGCGAATCCAATGCTCCCAAGTGGCGCGACCTTCTGGGCATCCTCCGCCGGCTCGAAGCCCGTGGCGAACTCCGCGGCGGTCGCTTCGTCACCGCCTTCGGAGGCGAACAATACACACTCCCCGAGGCCGTCGACTCCCTCCGGGCCGCGCGCTCCCGCGACTGCTCCGCCATCATCACCGTCTCGGCCGCCGACCCTGCCAACCTCGCCGGCATCATCCTTCCGGGCGAGCGCGTTCCTGCGATCTCCGGGCGCCAGGTCCTCTACCGCAACGGCTCGCTCCACTCCGACGAGACGCAAGCCTACGAACCCGCAACCGGGCCGCTCGCACCAGCCATCACCTCTTCAATTCTTCCCACGACCCCACCAACAGAACTACCCTTGTTCTAGCGATGCCTGACCCCACTGAGCCCGCGACCGACCCCTCATCTCCGGCAGGAGAAACCTCGCGCGACGCAGCGCAACCTCTCACGCCCGAGGACTTCTACTATGAAGGCCCCTACCTCGTCTTCACGGCGGCCTATCACCTCAAGCGAGGCTACTGCTGCAACTCCGGTTGCCGCCACTGTCCTTATCGTTGAGCCTGACCTACTTCTTATCCGGAGCCAGAGGTGGAAGAGGCGCTGCATCGGCAAGCGAGGTCCGGCTGCGCAGGTCGGTGGCATTCTTCACCAGCAACAGCACTCGCGGGTCCTTGCGATACTTCCCCATCACTCCGTCCGAGCCCATCTCGTGCAGCACGTCGAACCCCGACTCGCTCGACATGGTCAGGTAGTGCAGCATATTCTGCTCGTCGCCGAGCCCCGCGTAGAGCCGCGCCAGTTCATAGCAGAATCGCGCGTGGTCCTCCGGCGAGAGCATCCGAGTCGTAGTGCCAGCGGTTCCATGGTGTTGCAGCATCCCGGGATCGATCTTAAGCGCAATCTCGTACTCCTTCCGGCCGCTGTTGAAGTCTTTCTTGTCGAAGTACGCTGTGGCCAGATTGGAGTGGTACGATGCCGCGTTCTTGTCCAGCTTGATCGCACGCTTGTAGTTCGAGATGGCATAGTTGTAGCGGCCTTCGAGATATTCGATCGCACCCAGGTTGTTCCATCCCTCGGAGTCCTTCTTATTAATCTTCACCACGCGCTGGAAGTACAACCTTGCCTGCTCTGGGCGTCGCAGCTCCAGTTCCGTAATGCCCATCTTGTTCAGTAGTCTTGTCTGATTGCCGCCGCGTTGCATCGCATAACCGAGGTAATCCAGGGCGTCCTCGAGGAATCGCCTCGCGCGCAACACATCTGAAGCCGTCTCCAACTGCGCAGCCGTTGCCGTGGTCGGATCGGGAAGGTGATGAACCACCAACCCCCACGTCGGATTCTCATGGTCCAGAGCACGCGCCTCTTCGTGGCTGAGAGGCTTCTGCGCACACAACGGGGCACATAAAAGCAGGATTCCAAAGAAGATGTAGGGAAGCGACGAGCGGAAGAGCCGAATCATGGCATACCTCCGACAAAGTACGCCATCATCATCCGCCTCCGTCACCCCACTGTCAACAGTCCCTCGTCACTCGAAAGCAGGGATTCGTCACTGCGCAGGTGCCTCCACCAAGGCCGTTGCAGTTGTTGCAGGGGCTTGAGTTGCCGGCCCCTGCACGCGCAACGCGAGCCTGGGGAAGCTGAAGCTCCCGCCCGCGTCGTCGATCACGTTCACCTGGCAAACGTACGTCCCCGGCTTCAGTTGCGCCAGAGGCACATCGAATTGGAACGCCACCGCCCCCCGCTCAGGAGTATTGATTGCATCGGCCTCCACCAACGGAGTCTCGTACACTTTCACGCCGCCGGTCATGAACTCAATGCTCGTCAACACTCGCACCGCGCCGCCCGGCCGCCGCGTCAGCCCAGGCGACGGAGCCGGCGTCGCGGCATCTGTCTTCTGCCGTGCCGGATCGTAAACCTCATACAGGAAGTAGAGATGCTGGTCCTGACGGAAGACATGCGCAACATTCGGAATCCACTCCACGCCATCGCGCACCAGCGGATTTACCGTCTTCTTCGTCGTGTTCGGAGTTCGCTGGCTTGCCAGCACAATCGAGCTCAGCTTCAGCGGAGTCTTCTTCATATCCGGAACCTGCAGGTCGGTCTCGAAGCTTCCCAGCCGCCCCGTCTGGTTTTCGCGCACCACAAACTTCACGTGGTACCGTCCCGGCGCCAGTGTAAAGCCTGTCGAGTACTGGATGTTCTTTCGCTGTACTTGTTGCGACTGGTCCAGCGCCAGCTTCACCGTATCGCGCACGTTGCCGACGATGATGCCCTGCGCATTCTTCACCTCACCGAGGATGTCGATGTTTGCCTTGTCACGGTCGCCATTCTTGAGGAAGGGAATCTGCGAGCCCGGCACGATCAGCGACACCGGCACAAAGAAGCGGTTGTCCTCGATCCTGAAGTAAAGCGCCTGCAAGTAGACCGCCACATCGGTGGCTGGGAGGTCGCTCCTCAGCTCGTCGTTGAGCACCTGTTCGCGGTCTTCGTTCTTCTGGTGCTGGAAGTCGGCTGCCGCATAGTATCCCGGCCTGTACTCCAGCTTCACGTCGTTGCGGTTCAGCTTCACCGTTAATCGCCGGAAACTTCCATCCCGCGCCGTGTTCGTCGAGCGGAACCCGACGATGTAGTAAGCCTCGGTATCATGCTGGATCTGCTGGAATGCGGGAGCAAAGTCGTTCGAATCAAAGAATGCCTTTCCTCCGGTGTCGCTGGAAAGCGTCGCCAGCAGTTCCTGTGAGCCGAAGTTCGAGTCAAGCTGGCTCTGCATCGCCGCCCCGCTATACGCAGCCGTCCCGCGCAGGCTTCCCTTCGAGGCATCGCCCACCGGATTCAGCGCCTGCAGTCCGCGCGAGTCCACACTGTAGATCGCCATGTTCGCCTTCACCGCTTCGTTCGTCGCCGCGCGCAGGCTCGCCTGGTTCTCGATGCCTTGCCGCGTCAGCCCGCCCGAAAAGTACAGCAGGCTCTTGCGCTGATCGACCCGCTCCAGACTCTTCGCAATCGCACGAATTGCATACAACTCCCGGTCTGTATTCAGCGCGTTGTACTCGCTGTCATCGGCCGTATAACTCGAGGCGTCATCCGACGTGCCACTCGAGTCGCCGCCCTCGCTTCCGTTCACAAACCCCGTGCCCTCGCTCCCGTTGTACTTTCCTACGCCCTTCAGCAGCGTGGTCTTGTCTGAAGTGAAGTCCTGGTCCATGGTCAGCCCGGTCGACATGCTCACCAGCGCGACCAGGTCGGCAGGCTGCATCTTCTTGTTGATGTAATTCTGCGCTGCTTCGACGGCTCTGTCCGTGTCCTCCGGCTGCATGCTGCTCAGGTCAAAGAACATCACGATCAGCCTGTGGTCCTTCAGCTGAGTAGGGTCGGTAGCGAAGTTCCGGTTGACGAGGTCCGCGATCGTCGCCTTGCCTGACACGGTCGACTTCTCTTGCAGCACTGCCGCCTCATCTACGTTCTGGTAGTCGAAGGTTTCAATCCTCTGCGGCTTGCCGTTCTCAAAGATAGTGAAGTCACTTGCCTTCAGACCCTTCACCACCTCGCCGGTCTTCTTGTCGCGCACGACGACGTTCGTCAGCACGATGTCGCTCTGCACCTTCAGGGTGAATGTGCCGTCGCCCGCCGCCTGCTGCGCGATGGCCGAGCCTGTACCGAGGCCCGGCGCGCCTGCCATCACTCCTGCCAGCACCGCTGATGTGATTCGCCGCATAACTCCTCGCTAAAACCGGTACCGTGCAACAAACGTGAGCTTCCGCATCGGCGCGGTCGAGGTCACCTGTCCGAACGTCGCCGAGTTCAGCGTCGTGTCGATCCCTGAGTACTGCACAGTGTTGAAGACATTCGACGCCGTCACCCGCGCCTCAAACGACCGAGTCTCGCCCAGCGGCACGGTCCGCGCCAGCGAAGCGTCCACCGAAACCGTCCCCGGCCCCTCAATCGAGCCGCGTGACGCCGTTCCATATCCGTTCGCCGGAGTCGTAAACGCCGCCTTGTTGAACCAGTTCAGGACATTCTGCGATCCGCCAATCGGCTGCGAGAAGACGCGATCCGGCCGCAGCGTATTCGTCGTTCCCGAGGCGGTCTCCGCCGCAGTCGCTAAGTAGTGCGGCGTGTAGTACGTTCCCGTCGCGAAGGTGAAGCCGCCCGAGAGCGAGAAGCCATCGAGCGCCTTCGACCAGAACCCGCCCTTCGAAAGAAACGCGCGGTTCGGCCCGAACGGAAGCTCCGCCACCCACGCCCCTGTCACCTTGTGGCGCACGTCAAAGGAGCTGTTGCCCTCTTCCGCGGCCAGGTCCTTGTCGTTCTGTGCCGGAACCGCTGTCGTCCCGCCAATCGACGATGCATCATCGATCGAGTGTCCATACGTGTACGTCGTTTGCAGCGCGATCCCCTTCTGCATGCGCTTCCGCACATTGACAACCAGCGCGTTGAACCGCGAGAAGCCCAGCGAATCCTCAAAATTGAATGGCTGAGCCGTTGGGTTCAGCACCTCGGCGAACGTGCGGTTCGGCGCCCGCACAATGTCCAAATCGCCGCCCTTGGCCCCGTTATACCCGACGTTCATCACGACGCCCATCGGCAGCGTCCGCTGAATATCGAGGTTCCACACCTGCACCCGCCCGAGCCTGTAGTTCAGGTTCACGCCGTAGTTATTCAGCACCGTCGCCGTCGAACAATTGAAGGCGTTCGCCAGTTGCAGCGCCCCGCACCCCTGGCCGTTTGCTGTGTTCGTCTGGGTCACAGCAAACGGCGGCTGGAACGCCAGCTGCTTGGCAAAGCTCGCATACTGTACGGTGTTGTAGTTGATCCCGTAGCCGCCGCGTATCACCGTTTCTTTGAAGATCTTCGGCTTCGGCCGGTAGGCAAACGCGAGCCGCGGTGAGAACATCGTCAGGTCAGGATTCACCAGCGAGCGTGGAAACCTGCCGCTGTACGGGCCCTGCTGCCCCGGAGTCACCGCAGCGACCTCGGTAAAATCTGCGTTGTGGTCCAGATTGACCAACCGGTCGTACTTCTGCACATAGGGCGAGAAGTACTCGTATCGCAGCCCGTAGTTCAGCGTCAGGTTGGAGAGCACGCGCCAGTCATCCTGCGCGTACCAGTCCCATACATTCGCCCGCAAGTATGTCTTGGCGAGGCCTGCCTGCACCGCCGCCTGCTGCGGCATACCCAGCAGAAAGTCCGCGAAGCTGTTGCCTCCCGTCAGCGTTCCCTTGCTTGCGTTCGGATTCTGCGTCGCATATCCGGTGAAAGTGAACGTGCCACCCACATTCGTTCCGCCCAGGCTGTCCGCGTGGACTCTGCGAATGTCCACGCCGAAGCGCATATTGTGCTTCTTGTACCCAAAGCTCACTGAGTCCGAGAACGAGATCGTCTGGTTGATTGCATCGCTCGGCCGCGCCTCGCTCATACCGGTGAACCCTGAGAACGTGAGTGAAGGCACGCCGTAATAGAAAGGGTTTCCGACGATCGTGTCATTGCCCACGATGATTCCCGCAGTCACCGTCGGATTCGTCGGCCCGTTCGTGAAGTAGTTCGTCGCCGTTGCATGCGACCGGTTCCAGTTCAGCGAAGCATTGTTTGTGAACCGCCCGTACCCGATGGTGTATCCCGCCGTGATACCGTATCCGTCCGTCTGGGTCGACCCCCCCAGCGGAAGAAAGACGTTGCGGTTGTCCGAGGCCGTGTGGCTGTAGCTTCCGTTGAAGTTGATGTTCTGCCGCAGCACTTTGGGAGCGTTCGCCGCCTGCCGCCTGCCACCGCCCCATGGCCCGAAGGTGCCCGCATTCTGCCCGAAGTTCCGCACAAACCGCGCCGCCGCCGTCAGTGCGTTCGAGCCCGCCGTCGTAATCGTCTGGTAGTTGTATCCCTGCGCGCCGGTCGTGGCAATGTTCGGAGCCGGATAATAGCCCAGCAGGGAAGTCGACTGCGGCGAGATACGGTTCGCGCAGATGACGTTGGCCGCTCCACTGCAGTTGAACGGCTGCCCCGTCGCCGGGTCGTAGATCGTATGAGACAGCCCGGAGAAGTCTCCGCTGCGCTCCGCCAGTGTCGGCACCGTGCCGTAATAATTTTGCGGAGTAATGTTCCTCTGTCCTGTCACATTCAAAAACACAAACTGCTTCGTGCTCGGCTTGGTGCGGCCAGGAATGTAGGGCGATCCCGTCAGGCTCACCCCAAACCGGTTCTGGCTATTGGAAGGATTCACCACAGGAGCACCCGTCAGCGAGTAGTTCGTGGCGTTCAGCGCTCCATAGCCTCCCTGGTAGAACACGCTTCCGTGCGGCTGCGTCGGATTGAAACTCCGAAACCCGCCGCCACCACCACCACCGCCGCGTCCACCACGCCCGCCACCGAATCCCCCTCCGCCGAAGCCGCCGGGTCCGCCAAAGCCGCCTGGTCCGCCGACCATCATTCCGCCGAGCATCCCGACCACAGCGTTCGCCATATCGCCCATGGCGCCGCCCTGCCGCTGTGCCTGCGCCATCGCATCCTGAATCCTCTGCCTGATCTCGTCCTCGTTGAAGTTTGCCAGGCCGTTCGTCTGGCCCATCTGCCCGCTCACCGTCACCGATTCCGTAGCAGCCGAATCCGATCCTCCCAGCGAGGCCAGCGAAGGCATCTGCGTGCCCGTATTGCCCGAACCTGCGCTGGCATCCGCCAGATTGTCTCCGCCCGAGGTGAGGCTCAGCGACTGCACCCCGCGCGCCAACCCTCCTGCAACCGCGCTCGCCGCGGCCCTCTGCTGCAGCTGCTGCTGTTCTTCTTGCTGTTCCACACGCGAAGTCAGTTGCATCGCGAAGTCGGCCACCTGCTCCGGCTTTCCGCCATTCTCGCCGGCAGCATTCAGCAACACCTCCTGCGTCGTCGCAGTGAACGCCGCCAGCTCCGCCTTCACGACATACCGCCCCTTGCGCGGAATCGACATCGCGAACCCGCCGCTGATGTCCGTCGTCGTCGCATACTTCTTGCCCGTCAGGGTATTGGTCGCCGTCACGGCCACTCCGGGCAGAGGCGCCGTTCCCGACTTCACCGTCCCGCGAATCGTCCCGCCATCCATCACGGCTCCCGCGGGAGCCGGAGCCGAAGCCGCTGGCGCGGGAGTTGCGGCCGCAGGCGCAACGGGAGGAGCCGCGGCAGGAGTCGCATCCTGCGCGACCGCGCTCATCGCCGCCGCTCCCAAAGCCACCAATACGATCAATCGCCTCACGTCACCCTCGTCTCAGTCTGTGCATCCAAAGACACCGGTCCGATCCGATCCGTCAGCCGCCTTGCCGAATCGCCCTCAGGCAAATCATGATTCCCTCAGCTCTACTGCGGCGCGGGAGGAGTCTGCGGAGCCGCCGCTCCGGAAGGCCCGCCTCCTTCGGCCGCTCTGCGTCGCCGCTGCTGCGTCGGGTCGGAGACACCCAGCTCCGTCGGCACGAACACGCCGTTCTTCACCGCGCCCGGCCCGGCGACCACGTCCCCCACTTTGATGTCGGCCAGGGTAATGCTCTCGCCGCCCGACGAACCCGCACCTGAACCTGCTCCAGCCGTTCCGTCCTCCACCGGCCCGCTGCCGTTCATCATCGACACCATCGCGCGTCCTCTGCGCTTGAAGGACGTTCCATCATCCACCGCAATTACCTGGCTCACGCCATCGGAGCGCGCAATCGTCAGCTTCAGGTTGTCGGCGTCAATCGCCGTCACCTTGCCCGCGATGTACGTCTTGCCCAGGTTCTCGCGCATCTTCTTCACCTGCTCGGCATCCACCACTCCGATAAACAGCGCATGCACTGTCTTCGTCGGAGCATCCAAGACTCCCATCGCGCCCACGCCATCGCCCACCTTGATGTCGGTCACCTTGACGGGCTGCCTGTCCTTGTTCAGCCGCGTGTTCGCGGAGATAGTTACTTGATACACATCGCCTGCGTCCGTCTTGACTGTCAGGTGATCGGCCGCCGTTGCCGTCACCGTTCCTCGCACCATCTGGCCGCCGGCAAATTGACCTCTGCCCTCGCCGCGTCCCTGACCGCTTCCGAAGCCGACGTCCTGTCCTTCCTGCGCATGCATCGCCACCGGCCCGGCCAGCGCCATCGCCGCACAAAGGAAACCTGTCCCCAGCCTAACCCTTCGATCTCGCATACGCGCCTTCCGGGCGTCCGGTTGCGCCCTGAAACCTTTGCCCTTACAGACGTTGCCCCCCGGCGAAAGACGCTTCCCCTGAAGAAAATCTTCACTTTCGCCGGACGATCCGCGCAAGCCCCGAATTACACTACCGCCATGACCGAAGCCGTCCACACGCACCACGAACACCGCACACACGGCAGTCACACCCCGCACATAGAAGGCCACTTCGAGTCCAGTGAGATCGTTCGCGACATCGTCATCGGCCTCTCCGACGGCCTCACCGTCCCCTTTGCCCTCGCCGCAGGCCTCTCTGGAGCCGTCGCCTCCTCCCGCATCGTCGTCCTCGCCGGACTCGCCGAGATCGCAGCGGGCTCCATCGCCATGGGGCTCGGAGGCTACCTCGCCGCACGCGGCGACGCCGAGCACTACGTCTCTGAAAAACAGCGCGAAGAGCGCGAGATCATCGACCGCACGCACGACGAAGAGCAAGAGATCTACGAGATATTCGAGCAGTACTCCGTCCCGCGTGCCAACGCTGCGCCTGTCCTTGAGGCTCTCAAGCAGAATCCCACCGCCTGGGTCGACTTCATGATGCGCTTCGAGCTCGGCCTCGAAGAGCCCGCGAGCAACCGCGCCCATCGCTCCGCCCTCACCATCGCCGCCTCCTACATCGCCGGAGGCCTCATTCCGTTGCTCCCCTACATGCTCGTCCAGAGCAACTTCATGGCCCTCAAACTCTCCGTCATCATCACCCTGCTCGCGCTCGCCATCTTCGGCGCGCTCAAGGGGCGCCTTGTCGGCACCGGAGGGCTGCGCAGCGCCCTTCAGACCGTCCTCATCGGCGGAGCTGCCGCGACCGTCGCTTATCTGCTCGCCAGTCTCCTCAACAACCACTCACACTCTCTGTAACGATGAGCCACCCTCGCGCATCCAATACGAAAAAACGTCGCGAGCGTCCAATCTCCGTTCACCCTGCTTCACCCAAACGAGACAAAGCCATGGCCCTTCCAACTCCCTCGACGACCACTGCAGCCGCGCTTTATACCCGCTACCGCGCTGTTCGCCAGGCCACCATGCAGCTTGTGAGCCCCCTCTCGCCGGAAGACCTCATGGTGCAATCATGTCCTGAGGCCAGCCCCGTCAAATGGCACCTCGCGCATACGAGCTGGTTCTTTGAGACCTTCGTCCTCTCTGAGTTCCTCGCCGGATACAGGCCGTTTCACCCCGACTTCCGCTGGCTCTTCAACAGCTACTACAACTCCCTCGGCGAGATGCCCGAAAAGAAGCTCCGTTCTTCGTTCTCCCGCCCTCCGCTCGAGGCCATCTTCGCCTATCGCGCCCACGTCGACGGCGCCATTGAGAGCCTCCTTCAGCATCCTGCCGGAGACGAGGCTGCCCGCCGCATCGTCCTCGGCCTCGAGCACGAGCAGCAGCACCAGGAGCTCATCGCCACCGACATCAAGCACGCCTTCTTCACCAATCCGCTCCATCCGGCCTACCGCGGGCCCGCCTTCGCAAAGCCTGAAGCCCTCATCGCTCCGCCGCTCGAGTGGGTCGACTTCTCCGCTGGCCTCGTAGAGATCGGCGTCACACCCAGCCCCAATTCAATCGACGCCTTCGCCTTCGACAACGAAACCCCGCGCCATCGCGTCTACCTCGAGCCCTTCCGTCTCGCCACGCGCCTCGTCACCTGCGCCGAGTACCTCGCCTTCATCGACCAGAACGGTTACAACCGCCCCGAACTCTGGCTCGCCGAGGGCTGGAGCATCATCCGCTCTGAAAGTTGGCAGGCCCCGCTCTACTGGCGCCGCGACGAGGCCACGAACTCCGGATGGAGCATCTTCACCCTCCACGGCTTCCAGTCCCTCGACGACCTCAGCGAGACGCCCGTCTGCCACCTCAGCTTCTTCGAAGCCGACGCCTACGCGCGCTGGGCCGGCTTCCGCCTCGCCAGCGAGTTTGAGTGGGAGCACGCCGCCACCACCGCTCCGCCCACGAAGGCCAACATGCTTGAAACCGGTGCCCTCCACCCCACACCCGCGCACGCACTCTCCGGCCTGCAGCAGATCTACGGCGACGTGTGGGAATGGACTGCCAGCGCCTACACCGGCTATCCGGGCTACAAACCCCTCCCCGGAGCTCTCGGCGAGTACAACGGCAAGTTCATGTCCTCGCAGATGGTCCTCCGGGGAGGCTCCTGCGTCACCCCGGCCACCCACATCCGCGCCACCTACCGCAACTTCTTCTCGCCCGCCACGCGCTGGCAGTTCTCAGGCCTCCGCCTCGCACAGGACGCGCCGAGGTGAATTGGAGCTGATCTCGAACCTCAAACGCCTTTGTAGACCAGCAACACGAACTTCGCCGGGTTGATCAGGTATCCTCCCAACTTCGCGTCGTAAGCTGCTGTCGGCTTTGCAGCCACGACCTCCTCCAGGCTCATCCCCTTCTTCTTCATCCCGGCCACCTTTGCCCGCACCGCGGTGAGTACCTCTCTCGTCTCCATCATCTCGGCCCTTCCGCCCACGGGGCCGTGTCCGGGAATCACTACCGTCGTCGCACTCACCTGCGAAATGTTCTCCTCAAGCGCCCGTATGGTCTCGTCGAGGCTCCCGCCCGTCGAATAGTCAATAAACGGATAAACCCCGTTCCACCACGTATCACCCGCATGCAGCACGTCGGCCTCGGTAAAGTGCACCGAGATGTCGCAGTCGGTATGGGCTGGCCCGTAGTACTTCATCGCCAGCGTCATCCCGTTCAGGTGGGCCGTGTGCTCAGTGTCGAAGGTCATCGCCGGAATCGCCCCTGCCGCCGCAGGAGGAAAGGTGAAGTCCCAGTCCTCCACTCGCGTCGTCGTTGAGAGGTGCTTCTTCGTGTTGGTATGCGCGATGATGGTGGCTCCGGCTGCGTGCAGCCACTCATTCCCCTCAGTATGGTCAAAGTGCCAGTGCGTGTTGATCAGATGAGCCACCGGCCCGGGTCCGACGCTGGATAGTGCCGCCTCCAGCTTCTCGCGGTTCTCCGTCATCCCCGCGTCCACCATTACCTTGCCGTCTTTCCCGGTAAGCACCGCAATATTGCCGCCCGAGCCCATCAGAACGTTGATATTTCCGCGGATTTTCTGGACCGTAACTTCCGACTTGGCCGTCTCGCTCCGAGCGAAGGTGACGATCCCTGCCACAGAGCCGCCGATCTCAGCTAGCATAAGAGCCTCCATGCGCTTGCCAATCTCCACAGTCAGCACGACTGCGTACGAAGCAATGGCCCGTAACCGGTAGCAGAAGACACTGGCCGTAAGGGATTCCGAACAGTACAACATAAAAAGCCGTATTTATGGCAGACCAAGGCATCCACTCTTGAGACCATTTGGCAGGCTTCCATCTCGCCTTCGGCACACTTGCTGACACCGTCCTGTCAGCAAGTTACAATTCTCTTGCCACCGACCTTCTGCAAATTGCATCCAATACCGGAATGCGGTTCAGACCGCGCACATAAGAGGAAGGGGAGTCCCCAAGGTGCCACTTATCTCCGCGGTCTCTGAAGCACCCGCAGCAGCGTCCGAGGTACTCGTCGGTCACAGCGCGGCCGAAGCCGTAGCCTCCGAGGCGCGTGCCGATCTCACGGCCACGCCCAAAACTCTCCGCCCCTGGCTCTTCTACGACGAGGCCGGCTCTCATCTCTTCGAGCAGATCACCGAGCTCCCCGAGTACTACCTCACCCGCACCGAGCGCGCCATCTTTACTGCCCGCGCCGACGAGATCATCGCCGAGGCCTCGCGTCCCAGCGGCAACGATCCCGCGCCCATCCTCACCCTCATCGAGCTCGGCGCCGGAACCGCCACGAAGACTGGAATCCTCCTCCGCGCTGCCGTTCGCCGGCAGGGAAGCGTCGTCTACCAGCCTGTCGACGTCTCCATTACCGCGCTCGCTGCGGCCACGGAGAACATCCGCGCCAACATCCCCGGAGTCTCCGTCCGCTGTCAGGTCGCCGACTACACCTCGCAGCCGCTTCCTCTCAACCGTCTTCCCAACACCCGCACGCTCGCCCTTTACATCGGTTCCAGCATCGGCAACTTCTCGCCCGAGGACGCCAATGGCCTGCTGCGTAACCTGCGCGCCCAGCTTCTCCCCGGCGACAAGCTCCTCCTCGGCACCGACCTCGGCCCCGGCCCGCAGAAGACCGTCGCCAAGCTGCTGGCTGCCTACAACGACGCCGCTGGAGTCACCGCCGCCTTCAATCGCAACATCCTCGTCCGTCTCAATCGCGAGCTTGGCGCAGACTTCAACCTCGACGCCTTCACTCACCGCGCCATCTGGAACGCCGCCGAGTCCCGCATCGAGATGCACCTCGTCTCTCTCGCCGCCCAGCGCGTCCACATCCCCGCCAACTCAGCGGGCGCGGCCCTCACGCTCAACTTTGCCACCGGCGAGACCATTCACACGGAGAACAGCTGCAAATTCACCCATGCAGCAGTGGAGGAGCTTCTCGCTTCCACCGGCTTCCGCCTCACCCACACCTGGCACGACGTCGGCAACCTCTTCGCCGTCAACCTCGCCACGGCCATCTGACACTACCGCCGATACTCGCCGCTCTTCCCGCCACTCTTCCGCAGCAGGACCACTTCGCGGATGCGAATCCCTTTATCCAGCGCCTTCGTCATGTCGTACACCGTCAGCGCAGCTACTGAGGCAGCCGTCATTGCCTCCATCTCGACTCCCGTCCCGGCAACGGTCGCAGCGGTCGCCTCAATCGCAACACCACCCTCCACGACCCGCGCCTGCACATCGACAAAACTCAATGGCAGCGGATGGCACATCGGGATCAGCGCCGACGTCTGCTTCGCAGCCTGAATCCCAGCGAATCGCGCCACCTCCAGCGGATTCCCCTTTGGATTCTCCGGCAAAGCCTTCAGCACCGCCTCCGAAAGCTCCACAAACGCCGAGGCAACTGCCTCTCGCCGCGTTTCCACCTTGGCGCTCACGTCTACCATCCGCGCCTGCCCCTCCGCATCAAAGTGCGAAAGCTTCGTCATAACCACCTCATCCTTAAGCATGCCAGACCAGCATCACAGACCGCTCGACCTACTGCAGCAGAACCGAGATCATTTCACCTTTTCCGAGATTCCTGCCCTCTGCCGGAAGCACTGCATAGCAGTTCGCCCGGGCATTCGCCGCCAGGTCACCCGACCCCTGCCACCCCACCAGCTTTACCTCCGGACGCACTCGGTGCCCCGTCAGCCGCGCAGGCAGAAGCCGCGTCAGTCCAGCCTTCCCCGCGACATCCTCGCCCAAAGTCGCCTGCACAAACCGCGGCCCTTCCACCGCCGCTCCAGCCAGAGCCCGCACCATCGGCCCCACAAAGCATTGAAACGTCACCTGCGTCGAGACCGGATTCCCCGGCAGCCCAAAGAAATAGCACTCCCTCACACCGTCCCGTTCCGGCAGCCGTCCGAAGACCACGGGCTTGCCCGGCTGCATCTTCACCCCGGTAAAGAAAAACTCCGCGCCAGACTCCGCCAGAACCTCGTCCACCAGGTCGTACTTTCCCATCGACACGCCGCCGGAGAAGACCAGCAGGTCCCACATCCTGCCCTGCGCCACTCGCTCCCACAGCTCCTCACGCCGGTCCCGCGCAACCTGAAGTCTTCCGGGCCATCCACCCGCCTGCGTCACCAGCGCCGCGATCCCATAGCTGTTCGAGTTCCGGATCTGGTGCGCAGCGGGCGCCTGACCGATCTCCACCAGCTCGTCTCCCGTCGCCACAATCGCGACCTTCGGCCTCGCAAACACCTTCGGCTCGGCCCACCCGCAAGCCGCCGCCAGGGCAATCTCCGCAGCGCCTAGCTCCGTCCCTACAGGCAGCAGAACATCTCCTGCCTGCGCTTCACTGCCTTTAGGAACAATATTCTCTCCAGCGCAAATCCCGCGGCCCTCAGCCAGCCGAATCGAGCCGTCTCCACGCTCGACATGCTCCACCATCAGCACGGCATCGGCGCCCTTCGGCAACGGAGCCCCGGTCATAATCTCAATCGCCGCCCCAGCCTCGAGCAGCCCCTCCCACTGCTCCCCCGCGCGGACCAGTCCCTGAACCCGCATCGCCCTGCCCGCGCTGGCATCGGCGGCGCGCACTGCAAAGCCATCCCTCGTCGAGCGATCGAATCCAGGCTGGTCCCGGTCCGCGACCACAGGCTCCGCCAGCACCCGGCCCAGGCATTCCAGCAGCGGATGCCTCTCGACCGCATCGCTGTGACGTAGCGCAGTGGCCTCCCGCAGCACAACTGCCAGCGCTTCATCGAACTCCAAAACCTGATTCACCCAACCCTCCCGTCAAACTGCGCACAAAGCAAAAGGGCCCCAGGCTCCATCGCCCGAGGCCCTATGCGGTTGTGACCAGCCTACTTCTTCTTTCCGGCCTTGTAGCTCGACTTCACCTCGGCTCCAATGCCGTTCAGGATGCCCTTGACCTCTTCGGCGCGCGGTCCATCGGGAGCAAGCTCCAGATATTCCTGATAGGCCTCGACGCATCCCGGAGGAGCCACGATCTTCTGCGTCTTCGGGTCCACCGTCGCCTTCGGGATCAGAGACTGCGCCTTGATGTAGTAAGCGTCAGCGCGCTTCGGATCGGCGGCGATCGCCTTGTCGGCCGCTGCTCCCGCTTCATCCACCTTGCCTGCGTTGTACAGCGTGGCGGCTTCGTTGAAGTAATACATTCCTGCGTTCGCCGGCTGGGCCTTCGCAGCCTGTTCATAGGCGTCAGAGGCGTCTTTGCCGTTGCCCAGCTTCGCATAGGCCTGCCCGAGCTGGTTATAGGACACCGCAGCTGTCTCCGGGAGGGGCTTCTTCGAAGCCGCATTGGCATCCGTAGCCTTCTTGTACGAAGCGATCGCGTCGTTGTACTTCTGCGTAATCTCAGGATCGCTCGCTACCGGCTTGCCTGCTGCCTTCGCCGCCTTGGCCGCCGCATCGGCAGAGCCGAGCTGCGCATCGCCCAGCGCGACCCACAGAATCGCCTCATCCGGCTTCGCCGTCGTCGCCTGCTGCATCGACGTGATGGCCGCGTCGTAGTTGCCCGCCTTGGTATCGGCACGCGCCTGCGTCAGCATGGTGTTCAGGTTGGAGATCTTCGCGTTCGCGGCCGCCACGTCCGCATTCTTCTTCTTGTACTCCTCAAACTGCTTTCGCTCTTCGGGAGTCATCTTGTCGATGTACTCCTTTCGCGACATGTCGAAGTTCTGCACCTTGTCATCGTTGGCCGCAAGGTTCACGTTGTCGTAAAAGTCGACGCTATGGCCCTCCAGGAACACGATGATCAGGTAGTTGCCCGGTGTGATTCCCGTGCCCTTGTAGTCGCCGTTCGCGTCCAGCGCAAAGGTGTAGGGATACTTACGGTTCTTCTCTTCCGCGCTCCGGTCCTGGGTCAGCCTGACCTCGCCTTTGGTCACCGCCATCCCAACGGGGTTGGTGACGTGACCATGCACGCTCGCCGTCTGCTGCGCCCGCAGTGCCGCCGGGTATGCAACCAGAGCAACTGTTACCAGCAATGCCCCTACGCTGCTCCACTTCCATCCGATACGTTTCATCACTTCTTCTCCTGGTCTCTTTGTGGCCGCGCTGCTTTGCGCCCGTGCTGTCAGATCTCTAAACCCAGCTCCTGCAAATCGTTGGATGCTTAGCCGCTCCTGTGCGAGACAGCGGCATAGGGGATAGGGTCTTGAGCGCCGGCCTCGCGAAATGCCCTCAGCCGCAACACACAGCTCTCACACGCTCCGCAAGCCTCATCCTCGCCGGAATAGCATGACCAACTTACATGGAACGGCGCGCCCAGTTCAACTCCTAACCGCACGATCTCGCTCTTGCGCATATGGATCAGCGGCGTCACCACGCGAATATCGCCCGCCTTCGTCCCCCGACGGATCAGCTCGTTGAAGGCGTCGTAGTACGCCGGCCGGCAGTCCGGATACCCCGAACTGTCCTGCTCCACCGCTCCGATAAAGATCGTCTTTGCCCCAAGAACCTCGGCCCAGCTCACCGCTGCCGACAGAAAGTGGGCATTTCGGAACGGCACATACGTCACCGGAATCTCGCTGCCAATCGCTGCCTCCTCCGCCGGTGCCGCCGGAACCTCGATCTCCGGATCGGTCAGCGCCGACCCTCCGATGCGTCGAAACAGGTCCATCTTCAGCGGAAAAAACTCGCGCGCACCGGTCAGCCGGGCGATCTCGGTCGCCGATCTCAGCTCACGCGCCTCCGTACGCTGGCCATAGCTGAAGTGCAAGGCATACACGTCATAGTCGCGCGCTGCCAGCGCCGCGCACACGCAGGAGTCCATCCCACCCGAAAGGCACAACACGGCACGCGGCCGCGGCGGATTAGTGTTCATCGTCATCTCTCGTACCGAGCCCGTCTCCCTCTGCCTCGGCCTCCGGGCCGGCCGTGTCCTCGTCCGGCGTCTCTAGAACCTGCCGCGCGGCCTCTTCGTCCTTCTTATGAACCATCAGCCGCGCGCGAAACGCCGCCCCAAGCAGATTGTTCGCATTCTCGCCCTGCAGAAAGCACTCAAACCCGGCCGACTCCAGCACGCCCTTAGCCATCTGTGCCTCCACCGGCTCCGTGTACTTGCCGATCGACACAAAGTTCTCCGGATCGAAATCCGGAGCCATGCCTGTCTTTGTCAGATTCGTATCTGTCATCTGCGTCACTTCACTTCGTATGACTGGAGATGCGCCGTGATGGTCCCCCAGAACAGGCTCGCCCGCATCTGGACCGGGATATGGCGGGCGTCGTCCGTATACCAGACCCAGATCCTGCCGCGATTCTTCACAATACCCTCATCCGCTGTCGGCTGCACGCGGATCGTCTGAAAGACCCCGGCCGGCGTTTTGATCTCTTCCCTGGCCTCCACCTTCATCGTCACCGTCACGGTACGCATCGAGTCCGCGAGGGGAAACCGGATCTCCTGCCCGACCACCAGCGGCTGGGTTGCCGCGTAAAAGATCGCTGACATGGAATCCGTCACGCAAGCCGGGATCGAGGCCGTCTGCTCCTTCGTCGTCCCTTTCACCAGGTTCCGCTCCACCAGCGTCTGCTTCCCCTGCGCCGCATTGAAGGTCAGGTTGCTCGAGATCTTCCTGCGCCCCTCCTGCGTTTGCTTGCTGAAACCGGTGGAGCATCCTGTCTTCGTGTCCCAGGTCGACTGAAACCGATCGACTACCGGAAACAGCAGCGTCACTCCGCCCACCGAGTCTCCCGTCGCGGTAACCTTTTGCATAGCGCCCTGCTGGTCCAGCTGGAAGACGGCCAGCCCTGCCGTAAACACCCGCCAGTCAACCGTATACGTCAGTGTCTGATGGGCAGGAACCACGTAGCCTGGCTGTGGTGCCTGCAGCGTTGGGATGGTTGAGCCTCCGCCTGCCGCCAGCGCAGGCGTCTGCGCTCCGCAGGCTATCGATGCCAGCAGAACCGCAACCGAAAAGAAAGGGGCCGATTTAAGCTTCGACAGAGGCAGCTCGCAGGGTTTGGATTCGCATGGGCGGCTACCGCGAAAAGAACAGCAGGCGCGCTGCCAACGCCCCATAGATGGCGATGGCGCCCATAAAAGCATTGTACTCGCGGTGGTGCAGATATAGCTCCCGCGAAAATCTCCCCGCGGCCTCGGTCGTCGGCGCGGCCGTCAGACGGGGCAGCAGCCTCGGAACCTTTGCGGCGTATTCGTCAAACCCCGCAAAGCGTCCCCGCAGAAACTCCTCCTCCGAGCGGATCGTCGGCAGATAGATCGCAAGAAACAGCGCCGCCAGTGCCACAAAGATGATCCAGCTCCCCGCCGCCGCCGCGAACCCGAACGCAATCATCATTGACCCCAGGTACAGCGGATTGCGGGTATGGGCATACGGCCCCGTCCGCGTCAGCTCCGCATTCTTGCGCACGTACCCGGCGGCATAGCCGCGCAGCCACAGCCCCGGAACCACAAGCACCAGGCTCGCCAACATCGTATGCCACGTCGGCCGCGCCAGCCACAGAAACACCGCCGCAAAGACAAATCCAAGCGGCACGCGGATGCGCCGGGCCACACGCTGCCACCTTGTACGTTCACTCACCTGACTACCTTACCTTCTTCAGTGCGCAGCAGATCAAGTGCCGCTGCGACGACCTCGTCAACCCCGATCTCAAGCATCCCCTGTTCAGCAGTCGCATGCCGGCTGTGATCGGTCAGGCTCGAAGCGCTGCGGAGCACCCGCGACACCGTTCCATACGGCCCATTGCGCGCCGGATCGGTCGGCCCGAAGATCGCCACTACAGGACGTTGCAGCGCCGCCGCCAGATGCAAAGGCCCCGTATCGCCTGCGATCACCACCCCCGCTCTTCGAACCAGCGCGATCAATTGGGCGATCGTACAGGGCAGGGAGGTGGCCCATCCGCCGCTCGCCTCCACAACCATCCGTGCCAGCGGATCATCGGTCGAGGCCGCATTGACCAGCACCCCATATCCTGCGGCCAACTCCCTGGCTACCGCGCCATATCGCTCCGCGGGCCACTGCTTCGCTCCCCATCCCGCAGATGGAGCGACGAGCGCAAACCTCTCCCGCTCAAGTCGCTCCAGCACCTCATCGCACCACGCCTCCGCCTCGGCATCCACAGGAAGCGGCGCGGCAACAGGAGCGAGCCGCTCACCAATCGCGCCTCCCAGGACCTCACACCCCTGCTCGGTCACATGTGCGGCGCGAGTCGCAATCCGCTTCTTATAAAGCCACAGTGCCGGCCCCTCCCTCGGCTCCCTCGGCCCGGCAAACTCACGCGCCCCAGCCATCCGTCCGATCACAGACGACCGTATCGCCCCCTGCAGATCCACGCACAGGTCATACTGCTCCCCGCGCAGCTCGCGCCGCAGCCGCAAGACCTCCGCCCCCGTCTGCGCCGCCAGCGGCCTTTTCTTCCACGCTCGTGTAGGAACCATGTGAACCCGGTCGACCAGAGGCATCTCCACACTCCCCGCAGCCTCTCCGGTATGAGTCTGCAACAGCGGACTCCACACCGGCTCAATCGCCCACCCAATCTCCCACTCCGGATGCCTCTGCCGCAGCGCCGCAACCGCAGGCATCGCGTGCAGCACATCCCCCATCGCGCCGATCCTCACAATCAGCACGCGTCGCTTCTCTTCAGCGAAGTTCCTGAGTTGGTCTTCGTTCCCCAAACCGTCATTCTCTCACGCAGCGCATGGAGGTCAGCGCTTGCGGCGGTCCAGCTCGCCCACCATCGTGATCAGCTGAAACAGCGCCTCCTTCTCGTCCACCAGCTCCACAATCAGCCTCGACACAATCAGCGGCCCTACTGCCGCCAGGTGGCCGTGCATCTCCGGCGTAATCTTCACGGCGTCCTTCTCCGTCGTCACAAAGCCATTCGCCCCCAGCTGGCGGGCGCGCTCCAGCAGCCGCGTAACGTCCTCATCTCCATAGGAATGATGGTCCTCAAACGCCATCGTCTCCATCGGCTCATACCCTACCGCGCTCAGCATCTGCGTGAAGCTCTCAGGACGCGCAATCCCGCAGAAGGCAAGCGGCATCGTCGGCAGCGGCTCCCCATTCTCCTCAAGCCTTAGCCTCCGCCGGATCACCCACATTCGCGGAGCGGACTCCGGATACTCCGCGAACTCCGGCATTCCCGCGAGGACCTGCTTCAACTCCTCCGCCTCCTCCTCGCGCAGAACAATCACATCGGCTCCGCGCAGCGCCGAGAGGGGCTCGCGAAGATTCCCCGCCGGCAGCAAGTGATCGTCTACGTCCTCCTTCGTCAGCAGGACGATATCCACGTCCCGCGCCAGCCTGCGATGCTGAAATCCATCGTCAAGCAGATGCACGGCCGTCTTCGCGTCGGTTGTGTCCTTCTCGGCTAGTAGCCCCGCCTGATATCGGTCGCTGCCTGCAAACACCGGAACACCCGCCCGCTGTGCCAGCAGCACCGGCTCATCTCCCTGCCATCGCGGATCGTCGTACGGCTCAACCCGCCCCGTCAGCTTCGAGGCCCGCCTGTATCCCCGCGTCAGAATGCTCACTGCATATCCGCGCCGGCTCAGAATCCCCGCCAGCAGAATTACCAGCGGCGTCTTGCCCGCGCCTCCCGCCGAGATGCTGCCCACGCTGATCACCGGACTCGGCAGGCGGCCCTGTTTCAGCCAGCCGAGCCGCAGCATCAGCCTCTTGATCGCGAGCACACTACGATACAGCGGCGCCAGAGGCAGTAGCAGAGGCCTGCGCGCGCTCATCGGGCACTCACCACCCTCTCGTCCACCAACTCCACCAGGGCGTCCACCGTTCGCCGCGTCGCGCCGGCCTGCGTCTCGAAGACCCTCCGGCCCCGGTCTCCCAGCGTACGTGCCTCTGTTCGTTGCTGGAGCATCGAGCATAAGACCCCCGCCAGTTCTTCCGGCCCGACTATGCGGATCGCGTCGTTCGCCCGCATAGCCTCTACAATCTCCCGGAAATTCTCAAACGAAGGGCCCATCACCACCGGAATCCCGAACTGCGCCGGCTCCAGCGGATTGTGTCCGCCCGAAGCGACCAGGCTTCCTCCCACGAATGCTACCGTCGCCAGCGAATAAACCGAAGCCAGATCGCCGATGGTATCCAGCAGGAAAACACTCCCCGCAGCGATCGGCGCTGGCCTCTCACGAAGCTCCGTTGCTCGCGTCAGTGCAAACCCGGTCGCCTCCGCCAGCGCAGCCGCAACTTTGAACCGGTCGGGATGCCGCGGAGCCAGCACCATCACTGCTCCCGGCGTCGCCTTCAGAACCGCCGGCCAGGCCTCCAGAAGCATCCGCTCCTCACCCTCCAGCGTCGACCCGCACACCACCACCGGAGCCCCCATCGGCAGTTGTCCGCGCAGCAGCGCTGTCATCGCGCTCTCGCCCACCGTCCTCACGTCATACTTCAAATTTCCGCTCACCCGCACGCGCTCCGCCGGAGCCCCAATCTTCCGAAGCCGCTCAGCATTCTCCTCGCTCTGCGCCAAAAACAGGGCAACATGACCCAGCAGCGGCCGCCAAAGCGCCTTCAGCCACAGATACCGAGGCAGTGACCGGTCCGACACCCGGGCATTCACCACCGCCATCGTCACGCCTGTGCGCGCACACTCCCGCATCAGCCGCGGCCACAGCTCGCTCTCCATCAGCACGACCATCTCCGGCCGCATCACCCGCAGATACCGCCGCACGGCAAACGCAAGATCCAGCGGCATATAGAACACCGGAGAGTCCTTCAGCCGCTCACGCGCCAGCAATTGCCCCGTCTGAGTGGTAGTGGAGACCGCGATCACCCAACCCGGCAGCTTCTCCCGCAGCTCCGCAATCAACCGCGTCGCCGCCATCACCTCGCCCACCGAGACCGCATGGACCCACACTACCCGCTTGCCCGCGGCCGCGGCGCGCAGCCCCACCGGCACGCGTCCCAGCCGCCCGGCCAGTCCCGCCCTGTAGCGCCCGCTGGTCGCCATGCGCAGCAGCCAGTACGGCGCTCCCACTACGAGAACCGCCACCAGCAGCGTGCTATACACAATCATCACGAATCTTGCCCTCGCTTTACCTGGTGCGCCAGCGAAGATGATAATCAACTTGCTCATGAAGTCCCACCGGACCCCCACAATCCTGCCGAAAGTGCTCCTCTGCACCGTCTCCTTCTACGCGCTCACGGCCTCGTCCCTCGCCGCCGACAAAAAGGCCCCGCCCGCCAAACCCGCAGACCAATACCTCGCCTTCGACGCCCACCCGCAGGAGCACGTCACCATCGCTGCCGACCCCTGCACCTCGCCCTCCGACTGCAGCTTCTTCCGCGTACCCTACATCCAGCACGGCTTCATCCCCATCCGCGTCATCATTACCAACGACGGCGACACCGGCCTCTCGCTCGACGACGCACGCATCCAGTTCATCTCCGCCAACCACGATGTCATCGCCGCTGCAACGCTCGACGACATCAACCGCCGCCTCTTCTCCACCAGCAGCGCCATGGGAACCAAAGTCCCTCTCGTCCCCTGGAGGATCCACCACGCCCCCGTCGACAAAAAGATCACCAACGACGACAGCGACTTCGGCTTCCAGGGAACCACCGTCAAGGCTCACTCCACCCTCGCCGGCTACCTCTTCTACGACGTCAGCGAACTGGACGGCCTGCCCCTCAAAGGCGCGCAGCTCTACCTGAAGGAGATCCATACCCTCGAAGGCAACCAGCAGCTCTTCGCCTTCACCATCCCCTTCGAAAAGTGGCTCGCCGCCAACGCCGCCAACTTGCAGAAAGCCTCTGTCAAAAACTGATCTCCCAAGACTGACGATGCCCGAAACCCAAACCACCGCAGCCCTTACCATCCGCCCCGCCACGCCCGCCGACGTCCCCGAGATGCTCGCCTTCATCCGCGAACTCGCCGAGTACGAGCGCGAGCCTCACGCCGTCCTCGCCACCGAGGCCGACCTTCTCCGCGACGGCTTCGGCCCGCGCCCCGTCTTCTCCTGCCTCATCGCCGAGTGGACCGAAGCCGGTGTCGCCCAGCCCGCAGGCTTCGCACTCTACATCCCCTTCTACTCCACCTGGCGCGGCAACGCCGGCATCCACCTCGAAGACCTCTTCGTCCGGCCGCAGTTCCGGCGCAAGGGCATCGCCAACGCCCTCTTCGCCCGCCTCGCCGCCATTGCGCTCGAGCGCGGCGACCGCCTCCAGTGGCACGTCCTCGACTGGAACCGGATGGCCATCGACTTCTACAAAGAGATGGGAGCCCACATGCTCCACGAGTGGCGCATCATGCGCGTAGACGGCGAATCCCTCAAAGCCCTCGCCGAGAAGTCCCACTCCTGATCGCCACAATCTGCCTTCCAACAAAGGCAGATTGAGAGTTGCCTTAGTCCTCGGTTACGATCTGAAGTGGAAAAGGAGAATGTTGAAATGAGCTCGTCGAGTGAATCGTTGTGGATCGATCGGTGGTGGCCGCTACTGGTGATCCTGTATGGTGTGATCTTCGTCTCAATCCTGGTGTCGTTTGCGCCAACTACCTGAAGAATCTGAACACTGGTTTGAGCGAGGCACGGCGAAAGCCGTGCCTTTTCTATTTGTGGCGGGAGGTCAGGGTGCGCGGGTGCCCCACCCTTGTCGCGGTTTCATCGCGACAAGGGTGGGATGAATCCAGTCCTCCCAGCCAGCTCTTGTTCTTGCTTTTGCCGGGAGCCCACGTCTCGCTTTTTGAAACGTGGATGGGATGCTTGAACAGCCAAAGGTCTCCGAATCAGCCGATTTGCTCCGTTGTCTCCAGGGTAGGTCCGGGCTTCAGCCCGGACCTACGAGCGCACACCAAAACCAACTTCCTATCTGCCGAAGGCCGGAGTGGAGGCGTAGCCGGAACGAGTGATCTACTGATCTATCGCCGTTTTTTGTCTTTGTTCTTGGCTTTGCCGTCGCCTGTTTTATCCAATCTCTTGACGCCCCCGATATAATAAAAAGAGGGGGCAAGACCAAAATCCAGGCAAACCCGCTGCGCCAAGTCGCAGCTAAGTCCCTTGCTTGGAATACTTTGCAGCCTGTCCCCTTTAGAGTCAAGACTTTGCGGTATAAGTCCAAAGCTAAGTCCAATGATTCGAAGACTTTGACGCAAAACAGCAGGGGAGGGGAGAACACATTGGCGGCGAAGAAGATAAAAGTCATCGGAGGCGGATTAGCCGGCCCCGAAGCCGCTCTTCAAGCGGCCGAGGCAGGCTGCGAAGTCACCCTCTACGAGATGCGCCCGCATCGCTCCACCGAGGCCCACCAGACCTCCGACTTCGCCGAGCTCGTCTGCTCCAACTCCCTCAAGTCTGAGTCTGAAAACTCCGCCCCCTGGCTCCTCAAGCAGGAGATGCGCCGAGCCCACTCCTTCCTCCTCGCCGCAGCCGACGCCTCCGCCGTCCCCGCCGGCCACGCACTCGCCGTCGACCGGACCGAATTTTCCGCCAAAGTAGCAGCCCTCATCGACCAGCACCCCCGCATCACCGTAGTCCGCGAAGAGATCACCCGCCTCGACGAGAACGCCGCCGACACCATCACCATCCTCGCCTCCGGCCCGCTCACCTCGCCCGCGCTCACCTCAGAACTCCAGCGCCTCACCGGCTCCGACCACCTCGCCTTCTACGACTCCATCTCTCCCATCGTCGACGCCAGCACCATCGACATGGACAAGGTCTACTTCGCCGCCCGCTGGGACAAAGGCACCGCCGACTACATCAACTGCCCCTTCACCAAAGAGGAGTACGACCGCTTCATCGAAGCTCTCGCCACCGCCGAAGCCGTCCCAGCAAAAGAGTGGGAACAAATCCCAAATCAACCAAGCAACAACCAACAACTAACAACCAGCAACCAACAACTGAAGTACTTCGAAGGCTGTCTCCCCATCGAAGAGATCGCCCGCCGCGGCCGTGATACCCTCCGCTTCGGCCCCATGAAACCCGCCGGCCTCACCAGCCCGAAGACCGGCAGGTGGCCCTACGCCGTCGTCCAGCTCCGCCAGGAGAATCTCCGCGCCGACTCCTACAACCTCGTCGGCTTCCAGAACCACCTCAAGTACGGCGAGCAGGCCCGCGTCCTCCGCCTCATCCCCGGCCTCGAAAACGCAAAGTTCCTCCGCTACGGCCAGATCCACCGCAACACCTACATCAACGCCCCCGCGGTCCTCACCGAAACCCTCCAACTCAAGCAGCACCCCAATATCCTCATCGCCGGCCAGCTCAGCGGAGTCGAAGGCTACACCGAATCCATCGCCTCCGGCCTACTCGCCGGACGCTACGCCGCCGCCCTCGCCCAGGGCAGCACCCCCACCCCCGCCCCCCGCATCGCGGCGAACGGCTCGCTCACCCACTACATCACCCACGCAGCTGGCGTGGAGAAGGCCAAACGCTTCGACCCGGCCAACATCACCTTCGACCTCCTTCCCCCGCTCGAGGAAGATCTCCGCAAGAAGATCCGCGACAAAAAAGAACGCCACCGCATCCAGTGCGAACGCGCCCTCGTAGCATGGGACAGTTGGCTCGCTGTGGAAAAACAGCAAATCATTGAATAATGATGTTTACGAAAAAAGAGGGGAGGGGGAGGGTACCCTACTCCGCCCTCTTCTTATTCCGGGCCCGAACCTTGAACCAGATCGGCGAGCCGATGAAACCGAACGCCTCCCGAATCTGGTTTTCCAAAAATCGCTCGAAGCTGAAGTGCAGCTTCACGTCCTTGTCCGTGAACAGCACAAATGTCGGCGGAGCCACAGCAGCCTGCGTCATGTAATAAATCTTGACCCGCTTCGACATCGGCACGGAAGCCTTCTGGAAGTCGACGCGCTCGAGAAACCGGTTCATCTGCCCCGTTGAAACGCGCTTGCGCCGCTCGCGGGCCACAAGCTCCACCTTCTTGAAGACCTGCTCGATGCCTTGCCCCTCCGCCGCCGAGATAAACAACAGCGGAGCATAACTCAGATACTTGAGGGCATCGCGAACCTGGCCCTCATAAACCTTCTTGTCCGCAGGAGCCTTGCCATCGTTCCGATTCGTCGTCACGGCATCCCACTTGTTGACGACAATCACAACGCTGCGCCCGCTCTCATGCGCATAACCGCCGATGTTGGCATCGAGCGCCGTCACACCCTCGGTCGCGTCGATCACCAGCAGACTCACGTCCGCTGCCTCAAGGTGCTTGCGAGCCATCACCACCGAGAGCTTCTCGGCCATCAGCTTCGTCTTGCCCTTGCGGCGGATTCCCGCCGTATCGACGAACCGGAATCTGTGTCCGCCGCGCTCGACAACCTCATCCACTGCATCGCGCGTCGTGCCCGCAATCGGCGACACGATCGCGCGCTGCGTTCCCGTGAACGCATTCAGGAGCGTTGACTTGCCCACATTCGGCCGCCCGATGATAGCAATCTTCGTCTCGATCTGCTCGAACTCGCCGTGCGATCTCAGACGCCGCACCGGAGCCTGAGGGCCACCCTCGTCCTCGGCGATCTCATCCTCCGTGGTCAGCATCACCTCGGTCGGCTCCTCGGCGACCGTTTCAGGAGGCAGCGCTGCGAAGACCTCATCGAGCAGGTCGCCGACGCCCGTGCCATGCTCCGCCGAGACCGGCAGGACGTGCCGGAAACCCAGCCGCCGAAAGTTCTCCGCGCCTGCGAGCAGCTCCGCCGCGTCCATTTTGTTCACGGCAAGAAATACCGGCTTGCCACCGCGAAGCAGCAGCCGCGCCAGCTCCATATCGGGCGAAGCCAGCTCCGTGCGCCCGTCGACGACCATCACGATGACGTCGGCCTCATCGAGCGCCACCTGCGCCTGCCGGAAGATCTCGCTCGGAATCAACGCTTCGTCATCCGGAATCACGCCGCCAGTATCGACAAGCCGAACGTCGCGTCCGGCCCACTCGATCTCACCGTAGATGCGGTCGCGAGTAATGCCCGGCTCGTCGCCGACGATCGAGCGTCGCGAACCAGTCAGTCGGTTGAACAGTGTCGATTTGCCCACGTTCGGCCGCCCGCAGATTGCAATCAGCGGCATCTCGTCGCGCGAGCTATCGGTCGCAACCGAAAGCTGCGAGGCAGCAAGCTCAACCTCGCGCCAGTCCTCGCCACCGCTCGCGAGGCTCGCCCGTGATGGCCGCGAAGGTTCATCGGCCCGCAGCGTCTTACGAGCCTCGTACTCGGGCGAGCGCTTTGGCAGCCGCTTCGCCTTCTCGGCCTCTGCCTTCTTCGCGGCCAGCAGCTTGCGCTTGCGCGGGTCAACAGCTCCCGTTGTGGGAGCGACCTTGGGCGCTCGGCCCTTCTTAGGCCGTGTGCTTGCCTGCCGGTGTTTCTTGCCGAGCCGTTTTTTATCGTTCTTTGCCACCGAAAGGTCCAGCTTTCTCCCTGCGCACGCTTGGCGGCAAGGTTATTCCAAAATCGCCACTTAGCAAAAGCGACTGCAACCCTGTCTATTATAGAAACGAGAGAGCTTTGCCACTTCTTCGCCTTGTCCTCAACTACTCCAATCTCGATTCTTCCGGCCGCGCCGCTTGAACCAGGAGCGCGCCTTCCGTCGCTGCACGACTTCTTCGCGCAGGGCGGAATCCTCTCGCGCTCGTCCCTGTCGTTTGAGTATCGCCGCGGCCAGTACGACATGGCGCGAGCCATCGAGAAGGCCTTCGAGGAGAAGCGTCACCTCATCGTCGAAGCCGGAACCGGGACCGGCAAAACGCTCGCCTATCTGCTGCCCGCGCTGCGCCTCGCACGCGAGCGACAGCAGCGGGTCATCATCTCAACCGGAACGAAGAACTTACAGGAACAACTCTACTTCAAGGACGTTCCGTTTCTGGAATCGCTGCTCGGGCCGCTCAAGGTCTGCTACATGAAGGGCCGCGGCAACTACCTCTGCCGCCACAAGCTCTACGCGCTGCGCGACAACCCGATTTTGAGTGGCTTGGAAGAGATCGACCAGTTCCACCACATCGCAGCGTGGGAGCGCACAACCGAGACCGGGGACCGCGCCGAGATCGACGCCCTGCCCGAGACCTCCGCACTCTGGCACAAGCTCGACGCGCGCACCGAAGCCTGTCTCGGCCAGAGCTGCCCCGACTGGGAACGCTGCTTCATCACTGCCATGCGCCGCAAGGCGCTTGAGTCAGACATCGTCATCGTCAACCATCACCTCTTCTTCGCCGACCTCGGCATCAAGCAGCAGGCGGCGAACGCTCCCGACGCGGGCATTCTTCCCGAAGCCGGCGCGGTGATCTTCGACGAGGCGCACGAACTCGAGGAGGTCGCCTCCAACTACTTCGGCATCGGCCTCAGCACGCAGCGCTTCGACGAACTCACGCGCGACGTCGAGATGATGCTGAAGGCGAAGCAGGCCTCCACGGCAGCCATCGAGAGCGCCTGCGGCACACTGCACAACCGCGCGCGCCTCTTCTTCTCCGCGCTGCCCACGGAGCCGAACCAGACCGTGGGACGCATGCCGTTCGAGCATCGTGAGGAGTTCCTCGAAGAGAGCGGAGATATGTACACGGCGACGCTGAACGCGCTTACACGCCTCGAAGGAGAACTGGAGCGTGTCAAGAACGTCGACGAGGCGCCTGGACTGCGCAAGCGGGCCGCCGACATCCGCGCGCATCTCGCGTTCCTGCTCGAATCGAGCGACCGCAACACCGTCTTCTGGATCGAGCGCCGCGCTGTTGGAGGAGTCCGCAACCTTGCGCGTGGGCATGCAAACGCCGCCTTCAACACGCACCTGCAGGCCACGCCAATCGACGTCTCGGAGCTGCTCGAAACGTCGCTGTTCAACATCTATCCCAGCGTCATCCTTACGTCAGCGACGCTGACCGTCTCCGGCGGATTCGAGCACGTCCGCAAGCGCCTCGGTCTCACGACAGCGCGGGAATTAGTCGTGCCGTCGCACTTCAACTACGAGAAGCAGGCGCTGCTCTACCTTCCGCCGAACATGCCCGATCCGCGCGATGCGGAGTTCACCGCGAAGGCTGCGGAGCGAATACGCCGTGTGCTCGAACTTAGCAGAGGACGCGCCTTCTGCCTCTTCACCAGTTACAACCAGATGCGAGAGATCTACGAACGCATGCTGGCCGAGTTGCCCTATCCGTTGCTGCTTCATGGCACTGCCCCGCGCCATGTGCTCATTGAGCAGTTCCGCAACACTCCCAACGCCGTCCTCTTCGGCACTTCGAGCTTCTGGCAGGGAGTCGATGTGCAGGGCGAGCAGTTGAGCTGCGTCATCATCGATCGCCTGCCCTTCGCCGTCCCAACCGATCCGGTGGTCAAAGCGCGTATGCATGCCATTGAGGAGAACGGAGGAAAGCCGTTCTTCGACTACCAGATTCCCAGCGCCGTCATCACGCTGAAGCAGGGATTCGGCCGTCTGATTCGCTCGCTGCACGATCGCGGCGTGCTCATGCTGCTCGATCCGCGCATTCAGCGGCAGCGCTACGGCCGCATCTTCTTTGAGAGTCTTCCACCGTACCGGCTCACGCAGGAGATCACAGACGTGGAGAACTTCTTCCATCCCAAGACGTAACTTGTTGATCGGCTAGGATGGACAGCGGAGAACTTTGACCATCTGGACCCGCCGTTCCTTCGTCTCTGCCACAGCCGCCACCCTCGCCGCAACGAAGCTTCCGGCGCAAAGCAGCTCAGATCAACTTGTCTACGTCGGCTCTACGGAGAGCGCCGAGGGAGCCGGGATTCGCGTCGCGCATTGGAACGAGACAGCTGGAACGCTGTCCGCAAATGCATCCTGCATTCTCTTTGCCTGAGAAAGCTCAGGGCAAGGGAGGTTGCGCGCCCATAGAATAGATTCAGCATCATGGGACGCAACCTCTACATTCTTGCCGGGACGCTGTTTGTCTTCTCGCTCATCTCGTGCGCACTGGCGTATACGAACATCGCACAGCAGCCAGGTTCGCCTGGCGACGTGAGCCTCTGGCGCACGACCGGGCTTGCGCTGTTTGTGTTGGCGCTGGTCGTTGCGCTCGCGGGCGTTCTGTCCTCACTGTTTGAGCAGGCGGAACGGCGCGCGGAAGAGGCCCGTCGCGAGAGGCGCAAACGCTGACGTCTGGGCAAAACCGGTACAATAAAAGAGGCCGCTGCGAGTCGCGCCCTCCTAACCACAATTCCTCCAGCGCGGCCGGTTGAAGGGAACGAAGAGTCATGTTTGAAGTTACTGTAGAAGCCGGATTCTCCTCCGGCCACTACCTGCGCAATTACCGAGGCAAGTGCGAGAATCCGCACGGCCACAATTACAAGGTCTTTGTCACACTGGTGGGCAAAGAGCTTGATGAGGCTGGACTTCTGCTCGACTTCAAGCTGCTGAAGCAGGTGATGCGCCCTTTGGTGGATCGTCTGGATCACCAGATGATCAATGATCTTGAGCCCTTTACGACGGTGAATCCTTCGGCTGAGAATCTGGCGCGCTACTTCTACCAGGAGACCGCGAAGCAGCTCGACGAAATGACCGCAGGCCGCGTGAAGATCAAAGACTGCACGCTTTACGAGACCGACACGAGCTTCGCGCGGTACTACGAGTAGCAACCTTCCTATGTATCTCATTGAGCTTTACAAGTCCGTTCAGGGCGAGTCTTCCTTCGCCGGTCTGCCGTGCATCTTTGTGCGTCTTGCCGGCTGCAACCTCCGCTGCTCGTGGTGCGACTCCGAGTACACCTTTACGGGCGGCAAGCCGTTTACCGAGGACGAGATCGTTGCTCAGATCGAAGCGCTTGCGCCTTGCAGACTCGTCGAGTTCACGGGCGGCGAGCCGATGCTGCAGGCACGCGAGCTGCTCCCGTTGATGGAGCGGCTGCTTGCGCAAGGCTTTACGCTGATGATCGAGACCTCCGGAGAGCGGCCTCTCGCTGAGGTTCCGAAGGCTGTGCATAAGATCGTCGATGTGAAGTGTCCGGGCGCTGGCTCGGCGGCGAACAGCTTCCGGATGGAGAACCTTGACGCGCTGACGCCGAATGACGAGGTGAAGTTCGTCATCAGCGATCGCGCGGATTATGAGTTCACGCGCGAGTTCATCAGAGCACACTCGCTTGAGCTGAAGGCAGGGCAGATCCTGCTCTCTCCGGCGTTCCAGAAGATACCGAGCCCGCAGCGGACGGCGGACAATATGGCGCTTGATCCGCGGAAGCTGGTGGAGTGGATGCTGGAGGATGGATTGCCGGCACGGCTGTCGCTGCAGATCCACAAGTTCATCTGGGAGCCGCAGAAGAAGGGCGTCTAATCGCGCAGTTTCTGTAGTTTGACTCCAAAGACAACCTGCAGAAGCGCGAGCGAATCGCGCTTCGGGTTGGAGGTTGGGGGCGTAACTGCCGGATAAGAGCCGATAGCGTGTTGTATGGAGTGCGTTACCATCAGTTATGCGTCTCCTTTCAAGCCTTCTCCTTCTGGTAACGGCTAGCTGCGCCTTCGCACAGGCTCCGCAGAAGCCGACCGAGATCAAAGTTGTTGTCGTCAGCATGTTTGAGGTCGGCGCCGATACGGGTGATGTTCCGGGTGAGTATCAGTTATGGGTGGAACGCGAACATCTTGATACAGTGTTGCCGTTTCCGCAGGGATATCACGACCTGCGGATGAACAAGGACGGCGTGCTGGGCGTCGTGACGGGCGTGGGCACGGCGCGGGCAGCGGCGACGATCATGGCGCTCGGCAACGATCCCCGGTTTGATCTGACTCATGCTTATTTTCTTGTCGCCGGCATCGCTGGGATCGATCCGGCGATGGGCTCGCTGGGGTCCGCGGTTTGGTCCGACTATGTTGTGGATGGGGACCTGTCGCATGAGATCGATGCGCGGGAGATCCCCAAGGACTGGAAGACGGGCTATGTCCCGCTGGGAAAGTCGACTCCCTATGAGGAGCCGCGGACCGCCCGGTTTGGCGACGACGGTAACGTCTACCATTTGAATACGGCGCTGGTGGACTGGGCCTTCAACCTGACAAAGAACATCGAACTGGTTGATACGAAGGACATCAAGGAGCGGCGGATGCAGTATGAGGGCGCGATGGCGCATCGTCCGCCCTTTGTGCTGCGCGGCGACAATCTTTCAGCTTCCACGTTCTGGCACGGCAAGCTGATGAACCAGTGGGCTCGGGATTGGGTGAAGTACCAAACCGACGGCAAGGGCACGTACGCAGTGTGCGGAATGGAAGACACCGGCACGCTGCAGTCGCTGACTTGGCTGGGGCGGGCGGGGAAGGTCGATATTCACCGCGTACTGGTGCTGCGCGCGGCTTCGAACTACGACCAGCAGCGAACCGGTATCACCGCTGCCGAGAGCCTGGCGGAGACGAAGGTCGCGCACTACAGTGCTTACCTCCCGTCCCTGGAGGCGGCTTACCGGGTCGGGCACGTCGTGGTGGACTCACTGGTGGCGAACTGGGGCCAGACGCGGGATGATATCCCGCGCTCGCGGTAAAAACCCTTGCTGTTACAGATGTCGCCTACCAGTGAAGAGTGGCAGAGAGCCTGCGAAGCAAATTCGACTCGACTTCATTCCGGTTGATCTCATTTAGCATCTCGTGGCGTCCGCCGGGATAGAAGTCATGGGAGAGACGCCGCGAGAAGGGGTGCGGCTATTCCATCGAGTTCATGCGCCCCGCAATTGGAATTCACCGCGGATTTCCATTTTTGGCATCCCTCCAGGAGGCCAGACTATACACACATACTGCCGACGGATTAGCCCCTCTCGTGGAACGCACGGTCCGTTTCGGCTAGATGAGCCTTCGAACGACTCTCCGGACGGTTTCGGTGACGATGCCGAAGACGATGAAGGAGGCCATGTCGCTGGATTTTTCGCGAGTGCTGTGTTCCACCGCTGGGGCGGCGGCGAGGCCGAGGGCGGCGAGGGCGCCATCCTGCGAGGCGGCGGCGAGGGTCATGCCGAAGCTGGCTCCATCCCTTGATGTGGCTTGGGGGTAGTATTCTGCGACGGCGCCGTACGCGGCTCCGGCGGCTGCTCCGAGGCCCCAGTGCATGGCGGGAGAGGCAGCGACCCTTCTCAGGGCGAGAGCATAGCCGGTGGGTTGGCCCGAGGGGAGCTCAGGCCTCTCAGGCTCGCCGTTACGGCGCGGCGGATAGACCTTATGGGACAGCGAGCGGGCAGCGGTGGCGACGAGTCCGCCGACGAGCCCGGCTGCGATGCCCTTGGCCAGAGAGCGGCCGTGCTGCTTCTGTTCTGCTTTGGTTACTGTGTTGTCTCGAACGATCTCCAGGCGCCTTTGTCTCATCATGTGTCCGCTTCCGTTTTTGGTTTGCACCAAATTGTATGATGCGCCAGGTGCGCGGTGGGCTGTGTCGTGGAGTTTATCCGACGTAGGCCGCGGCGTCGGTGGTGTCGATTCCTTCGGCGGCTCCGGCAGCGCGAAGGACAAGCGTGAGGAGCGCGGAGACGGCGAGGTTCAGCAGTAGCGCGGGGATGGCGGCGTACATGGCCCAGGTTCCTCCGAGCCACGCGGGGAGATGGAGCGGGTAGACAGAGCTCTTGAGGCTGAGGGAGGCCGCCATTGCGCTTCCACTGGCCATACCTGCGGCCCAACCGGCAAGGAGCGCCCAGGGGTGAAACCAGCGGGAGAAGACTCCGATAACGACTGCGGGGAAGAGCTGGGCCATCCAGATGCCACCGAGGAGCTGCATCTGGATGGCGTATGGCGTGGGAAGGAAGAGGATGAAGGCAAGCGCGCCGAATTTGACGACGAGCGAGACGATCTTCGCCATGTTGGACTCTTCGTGCGGCTGCATCTTGCGGCGGGCGATGGCACCGTAGAGATTGCGGGTGAAGAGGTTGGAGGCGGCGATGGACATGATGGCCGCGGGAACGAGGGCTCCGATGGCGATGGCGGCGAGGCAGAAGCCGCTGAACCACTCGGGGAACATCTTGAGGAAGAGAAGCGGGATGGCGGAGCTGGTGTCTTTGATGGAGATTCCGGCGGCGAGAGCGACGTAGCCGAGGAGCGCGATCAGGCCGAGGAGGAAGCTGTAGGCGGGGAGCATCGCTGCATTGCGGCGGACGACGTTCGCGCTGCTTGCACTTAGGACTGCGGTTGCGGTGTGGGGATAGAGCATCAGTGCGATGGCCGATCCGATGGCGAGCGTAGAGTAGCCGAGGAACTGTCCCTGCCGGAGCGATGTGGTGGCGGCGGGAGTGTGGGTGGCGAGGGCCTGGTTGGCGACCTCGAAGATATGCGCATATCCGCCGAGTTTGAGCGGGAGGATGATGATGGCGGCGAGGACCATGATGTACAGCATGAGGTCCTTGACGATGGCGATGACAGCAGGGGCGCGGAGGCCGCTCGAGTAGGTATAGGCGGCGAGGATGATGAAGGCGGCGGCGAGGGGCCACTCGCCGTGGATCCCCATGGCTGCGATGACGACGCGGATCCCGACTAGCTGGAGCGCGATGTAGGGCATCAGCGCGAGGACTCCGGTGAGCGCGACGGCGACGGTGAGCCAACGGTTGCCGTAGCGGCCGGCTACGAAGTCGGCGAAGGTGACGTAGCCATGACGGTGGCAGACGGACCAGAGGCGCGGGAGGACGAGCATCATGTAGGGATAGGCGATGACGGCGTAGGGAACGGCGAAGAAGCCCATGGCTCCGGTGCCGTAGAGCGCGGCGGGGACGGCGATGACGGTGTAGGCGGTGTAGAGGTCGCCACCGATGAGAAACCAGGTGATCCAGGTTCCGAAGGTGCGGCCGGCGAGTCCCCATTCTTCGAGGGTGGCAATGCCGCCGGGGGGGCGGCGCCAGCGTGCGGCCCAGAATCCGGCGAGGGTCACGAACAGAAAAAAGAGACAGAAGACAATAAGGGCCGTCGTATGCAATCGCTCACCCGAGGGAAGGAGCACAGTAGCGCATGAGGGGAGGAAGTTCATGCTGTATCGAGGAACTTGATTCAGCCTTGCGTGCCGTTGGCGGTGGACCAGTCGTAGACGACGACGCCGAGGTCGTTGAGGGTCTTGATGACGGCCTCCATGTTGCGGCGGACGACAGGGCGGGCGGAGGCGGGAGTCTCGTGGGCCTCTTCGATGGCGATGACGCGGCCGTAGGGCCAGGAGCTCTCAGGGATGGCGTTGAGCGCAGTGGGGAGGTCGCTGAGGCGGACGTCGAGGTTGCGGCGCCGGGCTCCGACGGGGCGGAGGATGCTGCCCTGGCCGAGCGAGCTGGCGTTGGCGTCAGCGAGCAGGACGTGCAGGGTGACCATGGAGCCCTGAACGGTGAGGTAGGGGTTCTCCCAAGTGTCGAGGCTGTGGACGGCCATGTAGCGCGACTTGGCGGGCGGCGGGATGAGCTCCAGCTGCTGACGGGCGGCGTTGAGCGCGGCCTGCTGCGAGGAGGCGAGCGTCGGGGAGGCGCTCTGCGCAGCGGGGCGAGAGCAGCCGGTGAGGGCGACAGGCGCGAGGAGGGCTGCGGAGAGAGTTAGAGCGAATGTGGAGCGGAGCTTTGGCACGATTATCAGCATAACAACGGAGACGGTAAAGGCAAGGGGCGGGGACCCAGCGAGTTAGCGAGTCAGTTGTGGGGCGATTTACATGGGCCCCGGGCATTCTGCGAAACCCAGGCCTCAGAATCGAGACCTGGCGCACCCGATTTTGTCTCAGCATAGGACTGCCGTGGTCTTTTAGAAGCTGACCGCTGTAAGTCGTTAGGACTATTTGCCGGTCCAGGCGGCGGGGCGCTTTTCGAGGAAGGCGCGGGTGCCTTCGGCTTTGTCGGCGGTGGCGCAGAGCTGGCCGAAGAGCTCGGCTTCGAGCTTGAGGGCGGAGTCGAGGGGCAGGTCGGCGCCGCGGCGGACGGCGTCGAGGCAGGCGGAGACGGCGAGCGGGGCCTGGGCGGCGATGGAGCGGGCGAGTTCATGGCCTCGGGCGAGGAGCCAGTCGGCGGGGACGACCTCGTCGACGAGGCCGATGCGGAAGGCCTCAGCGGCGTCGATGATCTCGCCGGTGATGAGGAGCTTGAGCGCGGCGGAGAGGCCGGTGAGGCGGGGGAGGCGCTGAGAGCCGCCGTAGCCGGGCAGGAGGCCCAGCTTGACCTCGGGCTGACCGAGGCGGGCCTTGTCGCTGGCGATGCGGAGGGTGCAGGCGAGGGCGAGCTCGCAGCCTCCGCCGAGAGCGAAGCCGTTGATGAGGGCGAGGACGGGTTTGCCGCAGGTCTCGATGAGGCGGAAGACGGACTGGCCACGCAGGGACTTGGCCTCGCCGGTCGTGCGGTCGCTGGCGACTAGCTCGTTGATGTCGGCACCGGCGGCGAAGGCCTTTTCTCCGGAGCCGGTGAGAAGGATGACTCGGACGGCGGGGTCAGCAGCGAGGGCGGTGAAGACGGCTTCGAGCTCGTCGAAGACCTGGGTGTCGAGGGCGTGGAGAACCTTGGGGCGGTTGAGGGTGACGGTGGCGATGTTGTCGGTGACCTCGCAGAGGAGGGTCTGGAAGGTGTTGAGGTCGGGCATGCGATCTCCGGGTGCTGATATGCGCGAGTGGGGCGCGATTCAAACGATACAATCGAAAGCATGATCAAGGGAATGACGGTGGTAAACGCGGTTGCGTCGCCGGAGATGTTCGACAAGTTGCAGAGCCTGTTTCTGGCACTGGGTTTTGAGCAAGGCAGGGGATGGGACGATGGCACGGGCCGCGGCGCGGCGATGCTGGCTCCGCTGGGGAATCTGGAGTTTGTGACAGGGAAGCAGCCGGCGACGCCTCGCCTGCTGATTGAGGTCACGGAGCTTGATGCGATTCACATGGCGGTTGAGAAGTGGATGCTGGGGAGCTACCGGACGGAAGAGATTGCGTCGCTGCTGACGAAGCCCGAGCCGACGCATTGGAACAGCCGGTTGTTTACGGTGAAGCTGACGACGGGCGCGAGCGAGGAGCTGACGCTGGGGTTCTGGCAGTCGGAGAACGTGCTGCACGGCAGGCCAGTGGCGATTGAGGGTGATCTTTCGGCAGCGGGGATGCGGTTCGCCGTGATTACGACGCGTTGGAACACGGTGATTACAGACCGGCTGCTGCAGGGAGCGCTAGATGGGTTGTACCGGAGCGGCGCAGCGCGGAAGGATGTCGAGATCGTGCGGGTTCCGGGCGCGTGGGAGATTCCTTCGGCGGCGCGGACACTGGCGGAGTCGAAGAGGTTCGACGCGATTGTGACGCTGGGGTGTCTGCTGCGCGGAGAGACTGCGCACTATGAGGCTATCTACAACGAGGTGGCGCGGGGAATCGGGCAATCGCAGCAGGAGACTGGTGTGCCGCATGCGTTCGGGGTGCTGACGTGCGAGACGCTGGAGCAGGCGCTGGATCGCGCGGGCCTCAAGGCAGGGAACAAGGGATTTGAGGCGGCGACTGCGGCGATCGAGATGGTGTCGATACAGAAAAAGATTGGCCAGCCTCAGATCGCAGAGGGTGGCCGCTGATGGGGACTCGAAGGAAGTCGCGTGAGCTGGCGATGCAGATGCTCTTTCAGGGCGACCTGGGGAAGCAGTCGCCGGAGCAGGTCGCGAAGCTGTTCTGGCCGTCGCGCGAGGCTGTGGATGAAGAGACGCGAGGGTTCGCCGAGGACATCTACCGGATTGCGACATCGCGGCAGGATGAGATCGACAAGCTCATCGAGGCGCACGCGCAGAACTGGAGGATCGAGCGGATGGCTGTGGTGGATCGCAACCTGATGCGCGCGGCGGTGGCTGAGATGCTGGGGTATCCGAGTACTCCAGCGGCGATCATTATCAACGAGTCGCTGGAGGTGGGGCGGCGGTATGCCGCGCCGGAGTCAATCCATTTTCTGAACGGTGTGCTGGATGCCATTGCGCGGGACCTGCTGAAGCAGCGGCTGGCTTGAGGAAGTAGAGCAGGCAAAGGAAAGCCCTCTCGGTGGAGAGGGCTTTTGTGTTGCTCGTTGTGGGTTCCCGAAGGCTACGAGGTGGCCTTCTTCGGGTGCTGAACGATGAGGTTCGGCGTGACGATGTTGTTGTTGACGTCGGGCAGGTTGGGCGCGATCGTCTTGGTCGAGTCGTCGGTGAGGGTCTTGATGCTGACGAGGTGGACCTTGTTGTCGCCGGTCGTTCCAACGTAGAGCGTGGAATTGTCCGAGCTGATGGCAGCGGCAACGGGAGAGGTCGCGCCTCCGGTGAGAGTCACGTTGGTGACGGCTCCGCTTGAGGGAGCGTATGCGGGGAGCGATCCAGTGCCGTTGTAGGTTACGAAGGCGATCTTCGAATCAGAGGACGGGATGACGTCGTTGATGGAGGTTGCTGTGACACCGCTGAGGGGAACGGTTGTGGCGGCGGTCCGGCTGTTCGTGAAGTAGGTATTGGGCACCACGGTGGGGCAGGCGCCGATGGGCAGGCCGGGCGTCGAAGACTTGAAGGCCAGATCGACAACGGATGGGCTGCCTGAGACGGTGGCTCCGATAATGTGTTGTCCGTCGTTGGTGGCGCTGACGATGTCTGTGGGAACAGTGGCGCTGTCGGAGAGCGGGTAGTACTCATTGCTGACAACGCTGCTGCCGTCGGCCGAGAGCGTGGTGCTGGGGCAGTAGCTGCGCGCGGTCGTTGTCGATCCTGCGAGGTAGGCTCCCACGCTGGGGACGGTGACTGCGATGTCAGCGGCGGGCGAGCCGAGCGTGATGCTGGACCAGCCTGTGAACTGGGAGTGGACAAGGAGCGTGTTTCCGGGGGTGACGCTTCCGTCGGAGTTCGGCGTGCCGGTGGTGATGTAGACGGTCTCACTGTCGGGGGTGAATTCAGCGTGAGTGCCGACTCCGCCGGCGGTAGAGACGACGACGCCGCTCGAGGCGTAGAGGTAGACGAGCTGACGGACCAGGTCGGTGATGACAATTGTTGTGCCATCAGGCGAGATGGCAAGGACCTTGCCCTTGACGGTGTTGTCTTCCTTGGAGAGCGCGTTGGTGATGGCGTTGAAGGTCATCAGCTCGGTGTCGCTCCCCATGTAGATGGAGGAGCCGTCGTTGGCGATGACCATCGAATTTGGTACGTAGGGCAGCCGGACGGGAGCGCCGAGGGTTGTAGTGGTGAAGTCGACCGGCACGAGATAGAGGGACTTGGTGCTGGCGATGTAGAGCAGGGTGCTGCTCGTTCCCGGCGAGGTGATGGAGACAGAGTCGGAGGCGACCGGGGTTCCGTTGCCGAGCAGGCCGATCTCATTAATTGGAGACGGATTGCAGGAAGGCGGCTGGCAGATGGCTGTGATGGCCGCGGCTCCCGGGAAGATGGGGGTAATGCTTCCGGCGGCGGCGGCGGGGATTGTAGTGGGCTGGGTCGAGTTGTAGACGAGGCTCAGGCCGGTGAGTTTGGTCCCATTCTTGTCGAGGACCGTGGCCGAGAGCGGCTGGTTGGTGTTCTGGTCGACGACGGCACTCGTCTGGCCGCCGGAGTTGGCCACGGTGAGCGCGATGGAGACTGGTGGGCAGGTGGAGAAGAAACCGGCCGAGCTGCTGGCGTTGGCGATGTTGGCCGTGATGACGGTCGAGCCGGGCTGCTGAGCTGTGGCTACGCCGTTCTCGTCGACGGTGACGATGGAGGAGGTTTGCGGCATGTAGCTGAGATGGCCGACAGCGCAGGTAATGTTATTCCCGTTGGTATCGAAGGCGCGAGCGACAATCTGGCCGGTGGATCCCTGCGAGAGACAGGAGTTGGCGGAATACGGGGGCGCGGTGACAGTCTGGGTAGACGCGAGCGCGCAGCAGTTGGACGAGGGATTGGGGTCGGTAGAGCAGTTGGCCGGGGGGGTCGCGTTGCCGAGGACGACGCTGGTGACCTTCGGATGTACAAAGATGGGAATGGAGTTGCTGTTGACGCCGGCGGCGCTAGCTACGACGTAGACGGTTCCGGTCTTATTGGTCGGGTTGCAGGTGGTGTAGTCTGCGATGCCGCCGCCGGTATTGCGGTTCCAGGTCCCGGCGCAGAGGCGGCCTGTGGTGGGAACGACGTCGGCGACGTCCATGGTGGCGTTGCCGTTGGCGTCGAAGACTCCATAGGTAAAGGTTCCGATGGAGACGGAAGTTCCTTTACAGTCGGTGGCGGTCGGCGATGCAACCTGACCGATCTGGGCGAAGTTCAGCGAGATGCCGAAGAGCTTAGGCGTCAGAGTAAGGGTTGTGGCCTGTCCCACGATGGGGCCCGTGTCTCCGGTGCAATAGGTGATGGAGCTTTTCTTTGCACAGCCTGAGATGGAGATGCCAAACGGAATTGTGAAGAGAAACAGAACTGCCAGAGTGACGAACCGACGCATTGAACCTCCCCGTCCAACCGGGACACAAGTTAGACGGTTTGTACCGCAAACGCTGAACTCCCGAGCAATCAGTGTAACCCGAGCAATCAGTGTAAAAGGTGACTTGAGGAGAGGCAAATGAGATGGCTCCAGTGGCGACGGTTTGGATGGAATGTGCGAGAAGATGACGTAGCGAAGTGGACGTACGCGCGCGCAGCAGATTCCTTCGCTGCGCTACGGAACGACAACAAGAAATGCAAACGCACAGGGCGCAAAGGTGAATGCAAAGTGCGCAACGGTAGTATGCGACGAAAATGACGAAGTAGCTTCGCTGAGCCCTGAGCCCTCTAGTTCTTCGGCATCTCTGTCTCGAACCAGTTGAAGGCTCGTTCGAGGACATCGCGTCGATGTGCCAGATCGCGGAAGGCGTGGCCTTCGTTGGGGTAGATGACGAGCTGCGTTTTGACGCCTTCGTCGCGGAGGGCGTGCCAGAACTCGAAGCTCTGCGGCGCGGGGCACTCGCCGTCGCGGTCGCCTACGACGACCAGCGTAGGAGTCTTCACGTTCTTGATGTATTCGATGGCGGAGCTCTTCGCATAGACGGGGGCGTCGTCGTAGACGCTGGCACCGAAGAAGGGGAGCATCCACTGGTCGATGGAGTTCTCGCCGTAGTAGCTCTTCCAGTCGCTGATGCCGGCTCCGGCGACGGCGGCGCGGAAGCGGTGCGTCTGGGTGACGGTGAACATGGTCATGAAGCCGCCGTAGCTCCAGCCGGTGAGGCCTTCGCGAGTCTTGTCGATGGGGAGGCGCTGCTCGAGCGTGTCCATGCCGGCGAGGATGTCGCGGAGATCACCGTAGCCGAAGTCCTTGACATTGGCCTGCGTGAATTTTTCACCTTGACCATAGGAGCCGCGTGGATTGGGCATGAAGACGAAGTAGCCCAGTGCGGAAAAAGGGACTCCGCCGTAGCCGACTCCGGGCCAGTGCGGTGTGGCGGCTGAGGAAGGCCCGCCGTGGACGCTGACAATGAGCGGGTACTTTTTATTAGGGTCGTAGTTGGCGGGATAGAGGAGCCAGCCTTGGACGTGGAAACCATCGTTGGTCCACTCGATGTTCTCAGACTTGCCCCATGTCGGCTTGAGTGCGTCGTTGAGGTGCGTGATCTGCTTGAGGTTGGTGAGGGGGCCAGCCCAGACCTCAGGAGCGCGCTCGAAAGAGCTGCGGATGATGGCGATGTCCCCATTGTCGGCTACTGACACGCTCATCACGGAGGCTCCGGAGCCGATGGACTCAGGGAAGGTGACGGCCTGGGCGGGATCGTCCTTGCCGGTGTCGATGTGGTGGACGACGATGCGCGAGCTGCCGCCGACGTGCTCGGAGATGCCGAGGGTCTTGTCATCGATCCAGCCGAAGAAGGCGGGGGTGGAGGTGCGGTTGGGGGTGAGGTTCTTCGGTTCGCCGCCGGTGGACGGGATGACCCAGATGTCGCCGCCGGTCGAGCCCTGGTCGCTCATGAGGCCACCGATGAAGGCGATTTGCTTGCCGTCGTCGGAGAAGCGGGGCAGGGCGATCTGGAGGCCGTGGAGGGGGCCAGAGATTTTTTGAGTGTCGAGGATGGCATGTACATCCAACTTCACATTGTGAATTGTTACGTCGTTCGTAGTTGTCGTTTCATGTTCGACGCTGGATGTGTATAGCTTGGCAACCCACCAGTTGTTCTCTCCTGGAGGATTGGCGGCGACGTAGGCAAGTTGTTTGGAGTCAAGGGACCATGTGAACTCGTAGACGTGGAGTTTCTGGGGAGTGATCTCAGAAAAACGTCCGCTGGCTACATCAACAGCTCCTACACGCTGCACTTCGACGCCGTCTTCGCCGATGACTCCGCTCCAAGGCTTCATGGCGGCGAGGGCTCCGGCGGAGCGGGTGGCGTTTTCGACGAAGAGGAAGGCGATGGTCTTGCCATCGGGCGACCATGCGTGTGAGCTGAGCTCACCGGTGAGGTGGGTGAGCTGGCGGGATTGGCCCGTCTTCTTCGACCAGACGAAGACCTGCTGCTGCTCCGGCCTATCGATGTCGGTGGTGCAGGTAGAGAAGTAGGCGAGCGAGTTGCCGTCAGGCGACCAGGTGGGAGAGGAATTGCTGCAGTTGGCGGCCGCGGTCGACGGCGTGAGGAGATGGTCCTTGGTGGGGTCGGCGACGCTGGTGAGGTGAATCTGCGAGTCCTTGTGATCTCGCATGGACCAGGCGACGGTGGCGCCGTCGGGGGAGATGGCGGCCTCGAAGGGGGTGCGCGTGCTTCCGAGCATCTGGAGGAGGGAGCTGATGCGCGAGCCGGAGGCGGACGAGGTAGTCTGGGCCGGCGCGGGGGCGATGGCCAAGGCAGAGAAGAGAGTCAGCAGGCAGAGCGTGCGGCGGGCCAGGATCATTTCGAAAGCGTAGCACGTGGATTTTGGGTGAGGTGGCGTCGGATATCGCGCAGGCATGAGCGAAAGACGACGATTTGACGCACCATTTATTGACTCTAGGCCAGGGAATTGCTATTGTTAGAGGGTTCCGCGAGTATCCGGACCACTTCGTAGGGAAACCAGGAAGTGGGGGTAGAGAAATGCCCAGGCAGTCTTCAGTTCTCTTCTCAATGAGCGGAGAACGTAAACTTGCGCTATACTGGATATAAGAAAGATACCGCAGGGTTCTCAGGATGGTTGAGAGCCGAAATCTGCGGCCCATCGAAACGTGCCTGCGACACCCTCCACCTTGGATGGGCTATGTGGGCCGGAACAGCGAAACGGAGTTGGGCGGGCTAAGAGGGCGAGAAAGCCGGAGATAGCCAGCAGACCCGGCCACCGTCGACTGTTTTCGTCTGGCTGTACAGGGTTCAACAGACGCGAAGCAGGGGAGTTCTTCGCTAGAGGCGCATTGTGCGTCCTCGATTTTTGCGTGTGATGCAAAAGCGAAGTCCGGCCCTTTCTGCGCGCCTGACAAAAGATCAGGTTTGTAACATCAAGGAGTTCGAGTGCCTACGTTTCATCAACTCGTCAAGCAGGGCCGCACGCCCACTCGTTATAAGACGGCCAGCCCCGCGCTGCAGGGTTCGCCTCAGCGCCGCGGCGTCTGCACCCGCGTCTACACCCAGACCCCGAAGAAGCCGAACTCGGCTCTGCGTAAGGTGGCTCGTGTCCGCCTGACGAACGGGATTGAGGTGACGACGTACATCCCTGGCATCGGCCACAACCTGCAGGAGCACTCGATTGTGCTGATCCGCGGCGGCCGTGTGAAGGACCTGCCGGGTGTTCGGTACCACGTTGTGCGTGGCACGCTCGACTCGGTCGGCGTGGCCAACCGGAAGCAGGGCCGCTCGAAGTATGGAGCGAAGCGTCCGAAGGCTGCTGCCAAGTAAGCCGCGGCTTTGCCGCAAGAGATTTGAAGTCTGATAACAGGTCCAGGGCTTGAGAGGTCTACGGTCCTGGAGGAAGAAGAGAAGAGAGAATGCCGAGAAAAGGTTACATTGCGAAGCGTGAGGTTGCGGCCGACCCGGTCTACAACTCGACCCTGGTGACGAAGTTCGTGAACTCGATGATGTGGGGCGGCAAGAAATCGACCGCGCAGAATATTTTCTACGAGGCCATGACGAATCTGGAGCAGAAGGGTGGCGACGAGGCCCTGAAGCTCTTCAAGAAGGCTGTCGAGAACGTGAAGCCGCTTCTTGAGGTCAAGAGCCGCCGCGTGGGCGGTGCGAACTACCAGGTGCCGATTGAGGTCAATCCCGAGCGTCGCACCTCCCTGGCGATTCGCTGGCTGGTGACTTACGGCCGCGCGCGAGGCGAGAAGGGCATGGTCGAGAAGCTGACTGCAGAACTGCTTGATGCGGCCAACGGCCGTGGCGCGGCGATGAAGAAGAAGGAAGACGTTCACCGCATGGCTGAAGCGAACAAGGCCTTTGCGCACTATCGGTGGTAAAGAAAGAGATTCTCTGCAGAGTTTGTTTTTAGTTTCAACGTAGTTATTACCGCGGGTCTGGGCCCGCAGATGAGAGACGGATCGTGGCACGCACTACACCTCTGAATCGTTGCCGGAATATCGGGATCATGGCGCACATTGACGCCGGCAAGACGACGACGACCGAGCGCATTCTCTTCTATACGGGCATCACGCACCGTATCGGCGAAGTGCACGAGGGCACTGCGACCATGGACTGGATGGAGCAGGAGCAGGAGCGCGGCATCACGATTACCTCGGCTGCGACGACCTGCACGTGGAAGAACACCCGTATCAATATCATTGATACTCCCGGCCACGTGGACTTCACGGCTGAGGTGGAGCGTTCGCTGCGCGTGCTGGACGGCGCGGTAGCCTGCTTCGATGCGGTCGCCGGTGTGCAGCCGCAGTCTGAGACGGTGTGGCGCCAGGCTGACAAGTACAAGGTCCCCCGTATCTGCTTCATCAACAAGATGGATCGTGCCGGCGCGGACGCAGTCTATGCGACCTCGACGATCGTTGACCGGTTGGGCGCGCGCGCGATTCCGCTGAACATCGCGATCGGTGCAGAGGCGAAGTTTGCCGGCGTTGTCGATCTGGTCACGATGAAGGCGATCCTGTGGCATGACGAGACGATGGGCGCCCAGTACTCGGTGGAAGAGATTCCGGCTGATCTGGTGGAGAAGGCCAACGAGGCTCGCCACGCTCTGGTCGAAGCTGTCGCCGAGAATGACGACGAGCTGATGCACCTCTATCTTGAGGGTCAGGAGCCGACCGTCGAGCAGTTGAAGGCCGGCATCCGCAAGGCGACGATCGGGATGAAGATCTTTCCGGTGCTGTGCGGTTCGGCGTTCAAGAACAAGGGCGTGCAGACGCTGCTGGATGCGGTGGTCGATTACCTTCCCAGCCCGATCGACATTCCTCCCGTGCAGGGCGCGAACCCTGACAACTCTGAAGAGAAGATCATCCGCAAGACGGACGACAACGAGCCATTTGCGGCGCTGGGCTTCAAGATCATGACCGACCCCTTTGTCGGCCAGCTGATCTTCATCCGCGTCTACTCGGGCACGCTGAAGACCGGCGATTCGGTCCTGAATCCGCGCACGGGCAAGACGGAGCGCATTGGGCGTCTGCTGAAGATGCACGCCAACAAGCGCGAGGAGATCACGGAGATTCTGGCCGGTGATATCTGCGCGGCTGTAGGTCTCAAGAACCTGATCACCGGCGACACGATCTGCACGGACAAGGCTCCGATTGTGCTTGAGTCGATCGACTTCCCGGCACCCGTTATCGAGCTCGCAGTCGAGCCGAAGACGAAGGCTGACCAGGAGAAGATGTCGATGGCGCTGGCAAAGCTGGCACAGGAAGATCCTACCTTCCGCGTGCACACCGATCCTGACTCGGGTCAGACGATCATCGCCGGCATGGGCGAGCTGCACCTTGAGATCATCGTCGACCGTATGATGCGCGAGTACAAGGTCGAGGCGAACGTTGGCAAGCCGCAGGTGGCGTACCGCGAGACGATCCGCGCCAACGCCGAGGCAGAGGGCAAATACATCCGTCAGACGGGTGGTTCGGGTAACTACGGCCACGCGAAGATCCGCATCGCGCCAAACGAGCCGGGCAAGGGATACGAGTTCTCGAACGACATCAAGGGCGGCGTGATTCCGAAGGAGTACATCAAGCCGATCGACCAGGGCATTCAGGACGCGATGACGCGCGGCGTTCTGGCCGGCTACGAGATGGTCGACATCAAGGTTTCGCTCTACGACGGCAGCTATCACGACGTCGACTCGAACGAAATGGCGTTCAAGATCGCCGGTTCAATGGCCTTCAAGGAGGCTGCCAGGAAGGCGAAGCCGGTTCTGCTTGAGCCCATGATGGACGTCGAAGTGACGGTTCCCGAGGAGTTCATGGGAACGATCATCGGCGACCTGAACTCGCGGCGTGGCCGCATCGAGGGCATGGAGATGGTTGGCGGAACGCAGGCCATCAAGGCGACAGTGCCGCTGAGCACGATGTTCGGATATGCGACGCACATGCGCTCGTCGACACAGGGCCGCGCGAACTACTCGATGCAGTTCAAGCAGTACGAAGAGGCGCCGCGGTCGGTCTCCGAAGAGATCATCGCCAAGGTGCAGGGCAAGGACAAGTAACCTGCACCGTAAGGCGCAGCAAGTTGTGAAGTTGAATTTCTAGAAGTCAAGGAAACACGGAGAGAGTCATGGCGAAGGAAAAGTTTGACCGGTCTAAGCCGCACGTGAACATCGGGACGATCGGACACATCGATCACGGCAAGACGACGCTGACGGCGGCGATCACGAAGGTTCTGTCGAAGCACAACCCGAAGAACGCGTTTC